>NC_021487.1:2191324-2814592 GCF_000427095.1 Chthonomonas calidirosea T49 | reverse complement strand
GAAATTAGGATGCGATATCGCACCTTCCCACTGCCTGGCAAGATGCTGCAGCTCGTAAGGGAATCCACGCGCTATCCCGTGGCGCAGGGCCTTTTTGGAGTTTTGCCAGTCTTGCAGCAGGGTATCGCGCCATGGATCCTTCACCATAACGCTAGATCCGCTCCGCGGATGAACGGCAACGGCCAGGGCATTGCGAAGTTGCTTGGCCGCCCTTTCGGCACTGCGAGCGGCCTCCAGAGCGATGCTTGGCGGCTCCATCCGATGGCATATCGCGACGCCTATAGAAAGCGTGCCTGAATCATCCGGCAGCTGAAAACCTTGTAGGTGCTGACGAAAAGCTTTGTTCAGCGCATTTGCACATTCGATGACTGTCTCCAAGGGCAGAAGGGCGAGCACATCGTCTCCTCCAGCATAGATGCAGTAGTCGCTGTAGCCTTTAATGATCTCGCGCGCTTTTTGAGCAAACTTCGCGAGCGCTTTCGAAAAATTCCGATGGGCATCAGGAGCGACTAGAGTGTTCAGGATTCTACCTATGCGATCACCATCGTCTGCAACTCGTCTAGCAGCTTTTTGCGGAGGTTGTCCGCCTGCTTTCTTTCATCCTCTGTAAGCTTTCCTTCCTCCGCTAGCTCGTTCAGTCGGTTCTCAAACACTAGCTCGCTAAGCTCGTCTATTCTGTGCGTCTTGGCGAAAGCTTGGAGAGTGTAAACCAGCGCTAGGCCTAGCAGCATCTCTAACGCGCCGCTCCAGCGAGCGGAAGGCCATCTCCGAGGTGGAGGGGACATTCGATGCGTCGCTCTGAGGTCGGCTATGTTGATCTTGCTTTTGAAACGTGGCGACCATTTCGTGTTTCCTCCTTGTTGGGAAGCAGCTATCGAGGATATCAGGGTGCAACCCTATAGAGCGCTTCATCAACGAGATGGCATCAAGATATTCGCTCTCTTTGAGCTTTAAAGGCTTTTTGAGACTATCGTGATCCCGAATCACCGTGTCGCGCGAGGGATCGAAGGGGCTTTTAAACCGATCGGGATAGCTGAGCGGTTGTTTAAAATCACGCAGGGCTTTACGCCCGGCCAACAGACGCTCCAGATCTTTGCGTGCAGTGGTATAGGAGGCCTCGTCTTCCAGTGGCATCCAGGCGGCATAGAACTCCACAAAGTTTTTGATCTGGTTATTGCCAAGCTCCTTGCCCACGGCTTTCTCCGACAGCTTCTCCAGCACGGTCTGCCAACACTTCATCAGACTCTCCTTCAGGCACTTATGGCACTCCCGCGCCACCACTTTGGGGTCTTCGTTTTCGTGAAGGAGAACAAGAATTTTATTGGCCCCACCCTCCGCTGCATCGGATGGAAAGACGAGCTCGCCATAACGGCTCACATAGTTGGCCGCCTCACAGGCAAGGCGTTGTCGTAGGTTCGATCCGGCTTGAAGGTCGGCCGTTTTTCGCGCCGCCGCGATGAACTCCTGCACGGGCCCAATGGAGATAGTCAGCAGATTACGCATGAGGATCACCCCCCGATGTACCGAGTGAGTAGACCCAAGAGTCCTCGAAGACCTCCTTTGCTTCCTTTATCACCACACCATAGAGATCGATATTCTCTTCCTCCCCATGGGGATTTGCCGTACGCAACAAGGGCTCCGTCTCTGGGGTGGGCATCTGCAAGACAAACTCGTCAACCACCTCTTTATCAGATTGGCCTTGACGGATAACTTTATCTCTTGTTGCCTTTAGCTTCTTAGGCGGAGGTGCGGAAAGCCTTAGAACGCAGGGGCAGACTTTCTCCTCGGCCAGGGCAATAGGTTTGAGAACAATGGGCGAGGCCATGCGGCGGGAATCTTCAGGAAGGAGCTCACCAATAAAAAACGCTCGGTTAGCGCGGCGATACGTGGGGGTCTTTTGAAAAAGAATTGGAAGACCGAGAAAAGGTTTTACAAGAGACAGGGAGGCACCTTGCAAGGGTAAAGTCTCGGAAAGGCTAGTATAGTCTTTCCATAAACCCGACTTTTGAGGCCTATACTCCTCCCTTTTTCCCCTATATACCCTTTCCGAAACCTCTGCCAAAAGTCGGCCTGCTTTTCCCATACGTCCAATGCATCCCCTTGTGGCATCCCTATAACGCATTCAGCGCCATGAAGCACCGACATTCGAGGGGCAGAAGGCCGGCTGACAGAGCTTGGAACCAGGTCGTTCAGCCAACTCGATCGGCCTTCAGGCTGAGCCGGCATACACCACCTAGCCGCATCCTCAGTAACCTGTAACGCTCCGCAGCCGCGACGGGTGCGCGCCCCCACGCCTCCAAAGGCGATCCAGGCTTTGATAGTGCGCTCGGTGGCTTGCTGACGTACCGAGGGAAATTCGAGGGTGAGATCGAAGGCGATATCTTGATATCCCTCTTTCTGCTGATCTTTTGAGCTCCCTTGAAAAGGAAAAAGAAAATAGGCTAAAGGGCGATGGCCATCTTTAAGCTTAGAGTAGGGAATAGGCATACCCTCCTGAGTAACCTCCGCTTTAAGAGCGAGGGCACTGGGTCGGTTGGTGCTGCCCAAATCCCCTCTTCGGCTTCAAACAGCGCCTTGGGGCTATCGTATTGAGCTTCGTAGATCGCACGCCACCCAAAGCGCAGATGCCCTCGAATAGTGGCCGCGCGCACGGGGCAGTCCTTGTCCACTTCGCCGGCCTCGTAGCCGCCCCCAAACAGGGGGGTGATCAGTTTTAGCGAGAGAGCCAGCGACGCCCGATAAGGGATAGAAGGTCTTTGCGGCCATTGCGGCGGCTCCAAAGATTTCCTAGGGCGCATGGATGTGCATCTCCTTGCTTGCTGCCTTAAAGGCTTTTTCGTGCTGCCCACTAGTAAGGAAATACCGTCACGGCAGGCAAAACTGGAAAATGCGGCGTTGGACAAGACCAGAAACGGATGTAAAAGATATGAAATAAATAGATTCGCACTTGCTCGCCCGATTCTTTCTTCCGTTTTGAAAGCATGCCGATTCGTTGTCTACCGCTGAAGGCTGCAAAAGTCGAACCTTCTTTGCTTTCAACGCGCTTTCATGGCCGCCTTAACATTCCCTTAATAATTTGGATGCCAGAATAAAATGGCTCCTTCCCGCAGGGCGAAGTTTGACCTGCGATGGAAAGAGCGCAAAAGCTCCCCACTCTCCTTGCCTGCCTGTTCCTTTTCCAACCTCGTAGAGACCGCGGCATTAGGCTTCAGAAACGAGGGAGCGATGTTACCGATTTCTTTATTTTTTTAGGAGAGAGATGCATATCGCGAAACAGAAACCCCTTATAGGGGCCGGCCTGTTGTCGGCCCTTCTGGCAGCCGGGCAAATGGTGCCCGCCCAAACCTCCACCCCTTTTTCCTTTCAGCCCGAATGGCGGATTCGGCACGATGGCTCGCAAGCAAATGCCCCCTCGATTGGCAGCACTTCGGCGCCGCAAGAGTGGCTTAGCCGACTACGGTTAGGCTTTGCATGGCACGACAGCTCTGGTCTAAGCCTCTTTGTGCAACCGCAGCACCGGGAAAGCGAACAGCTGGTGGGCAGCCACTGGCGAGTTCAGAGTGTGGCGGAGCTGTATCAAGGGTACGTGGAAAAGCGCTATGGCCCCTGGAGCGTACGCGTAGGGCGCCAGATTCTGGCCTATGGTGTGCACCGCCTGCTGGACGACGATAACTGGAACAACATCTCACGCTCTTTTGATGCCATCCGACTACGCTACGAACGGCGTGGCGCCAGCACCGACCTGTTTGTGGGACGCGTTGGGGTGGCGGATGGCAAGCCGATTCGACCGGTGCTTACAGGCCTCTATTCCACTCTGACCTTGGGTCCACAAAACACCACCGACCTCTACCTGCTCTATGTACACGACCATGAGGCCGACAACAACTTTGGACTATGGACGGTGGGCACACGCCCGGTGGTGCATCTGCTCGGACGCATCGAGGCCTCGGTGGAAACGGCATTTCAGTTTGGCAGCAACGGCAGCAAGGCCGTAACCGCTTGGGCCTATGGGGCGACCTTAAACACTCGGTTTCCAGGCAAAGCCGGCCTACGGCTCCTTCTCGAACGCGATTTCGCCAGTGGCGGCAGCCCCACCGATCCCCACCACACCAACACGTTTGACCCGTTGTTTGGTTCAAGCCATGCCTTTTTCGGCTCACTGATCTACGCCAACTGGCGCAACGTGAGGCAGTGGCGAGTTATGCTGAGCGGAGCCCCCATACGTCGCTGGGAGCTTTCGGTAGACACGCACTTTTTGGCGCTGGCCGATGCACGTGACTACTGGTACGCCGGTGGGCCGGTGAAGGGAGTTAATGGGCTGCCTTTACGTAGCCCTAACGGGACAGCGGGGCGAGAGATCGGCACCGATGTAGACCTCATTGCGACCTACCACCTCTCCAGGACGCTAAGCCTCGAAATGGGCTATAGCCACTTCTTTCCAGGGCACTTCATACGTACGCTCGCTCCGACGCTGGCCCATGAGGTGAACTGGTTCTACCTTCAGCCCACTTGGCGGTTCTAAAAGGAAAACAGGGCGGCAAGAGGGCCTTCTGCCGCCCTGTATCTCCCGACTTCACCCCCAGGTGCGCGGCTCATAGGGGAAGATTTTCTGTGAAGTTCGGGTACAAGCAAAGACGCCCGTTTCCAGAGCCCTAGCGGTTTCTGGTGGCCTCACTTCCGGAGTTGAGGTCACGGGCGTCCTCTTGTAGCTGCCCGATGCGCCGGAAGCGCCGCAGATAGTGAACCACGCGGGCCCCTTCTGGCAACGCATCCGGCTCGCGAATCTCCAAAATGGCGCCGCTTTCGAGGTCTTCGTATACCCCAGGCTCAACCACTTCGCCCGAAACGAACTCTTCTTTGTTGGTGACAAGCAGGCTGGACATCCGTTTTATGTCTCCTTCCGTTCACGCGAGCATCTCGGTTGATGTTCGCAGGAGGCGCTCCAGTTGCAGAGAACGCTTCCCCTATATATTATTACCCGATTCGAGCCATAAAAGTAGCCAATTGGGCAAAAATTTGAAAAAATTTCTTTTTATAGCCAAATTAGGCAAAAATTAGCAAAATCCATGCGACACTTTTTCGTCCTCCCGCCCGTCCTTTTCTACGAAACCTCACAACGAGAAAGGGAAACCTCATGGTAACCACACCCATCGAAACCAACAGCAGCTTGAAGGCTATCTGCCCTCGTAAAGATCTTTTTTCCGCTGTGCAGGCCGTCGCACATGCGGTGAGCGGCCGCAGTCCCTTGCCCATCCTCAGCCACATCCTTATTCGTTCGGAGGAGGGCGGTCTGCGCCTTGTGGCCACAGACCTGGAGTTGGGCATCTCCTGCCGTGTCGCGGCCACCGTGCAAGAGCCTGGGGCGCTAACCGCACCGGCACGTACCTTGGCGGAGGTGCTTGGCAACCTGCCCGATAAGAGCGATGTGGCCCTCTCCGTCGATCGCAGCCACACCGTGCGCCTCCACTGCGAGCGATCCGACTACAAAATCCTCGGCCTTCCTGCCGAGGAGTATCCTCAGCTGCCGGAGGTGGCCGATGCCGTCTCCTTTACCGTGCCGCAAGCCGTTCTCAAAGAGATGATCCGAAAAACCATTTTCGCCGTCTCCTCCGATGAAGGACGCGCCATCCTTACCGGCATTCTTATGGTGGTTGAGGAGAACGCACTGCATCTAGTCTCCACCGACACCCATCGTCTTGCCCTCTGTACGGTGGCCCTCAACAACGTGCGCGGAACCCAGAACGCTGTGGTGCCCTCACGCACCATGAACGAGCTTCTGCGTCTTCTTACCGATAGTGAGGGTGACGTCAACGTTACCATCTCCTCCAACCAGGTCCGCTTCCTGCTGCCTGGAGAGGACGATGTGCAGATCGTCTCGCGCCTCATCGAGGGCCAGTTCCCGCCCTATCAGCGCGTCATTCCCACAGAGTACCGCCGCCGCCTCTCCATTCCAACTCAGCCCTTCCTTCAGGCGGTGAAACGCGCCTCCATCGTCGCGCGAGACAGCGCCAGCGCCCATCGCATCATTCTACGCACCGATGAGGACAAGCTTGTGCTGACCGCGGAAAACCAGATCGTCGGCAGCGCTTATGAGGAGCTCGAGGTGCTACGAGAGGGCGATGATGTGGAGGTGGCTTTCAATGCCCGCTACCTTCTCGATGTGCTCTCGGTGATTGAGGAGGAGGGCGTTACGCTCGACCTCACCGAGCCACTGAAGCCGGGGGTCATCCGCCCCATTGCACAGGTGGAAGAAGAAGAGAACAGCGGGTTTGATCTCGATTATCTCTGCGTGCTGATGCCGATGCAGATCGTCTAGGCGATCCCCTCGAGGGCCCTATTTGTAGACGTGAAGGACGGTCGTGCGCCTCTACCTTGCAAACGAGGTAGAGGCGCAGTGCTACCTACAGCCTATTCTGCATTAAAACGCCTGATGCTCACCGTAGAGCTCATGCCCTTCAAAAGGACGTATGGTGTCCTCGAAACGGTGCCACTTTGCATGGCCATCGGCATAGACAAAGTTACTTCCCCCGTTATGCCGATTGTAGGCAATAGCGATCGGATTGATCGGATCGTTAGGCCCATTGGGTGCAAGTATCTCACCTAACCAGGGATGGTAGTGAACGTCACAAAACGTGTCGCGCCGCTCACTAATATAGATGGAACGCGACGGGTCCGGCAGTTGCGCCAAGGTGGCACCGAAAAGATAGTAGGCGTTGAGCACGTAACTGGTGAGCGCCCCCGGCGGTGGTGCAGGCGGATCGGTGTTTTTACAGTTGCCATTGGCATCCAAAAGCGACTGCCCATGAGGATCCGGATCCGACGGACATATGTAGATGCCCACCTTGTTGGAATCGTGTCCGCTAACGTAGGGCAGAATCTTATCGAACGGTGAACCGTAGTCTATTGTCTCTAACTGCCCCTGACTGTCGTCCACAACCGGGTTGCTCGTAGTAGGATGCTCCTGTGGGAACTTCTCATCCCAATCCTGTAGATACATCGAGAGCGCCAACCCGATCTGCCTGCAGTTGGACAGACAGGCGATAGCGCGCGCCTTCTCTCTGGCCTGTGCGAAGACAGGGAAGAGAATGGCTGCAAGTATCGCGATTATCGCTATCACGACAAGTAACTCGATAAGCGTGAACGCTCGCGTGCGTTTGACCATAAAAAACTTACCTCCTCAAAAGATCGTTATCTCTTCACAGCTCTCCGAAGCACAAAAGAACTTCAGAGGAGCATCTATGCCAAAAGAGATGAAGAGATCGATCGAGGAGGCGGAGGCGATGGCGAATAGACGAAAGAGGGAGGCCACAAAGGCTGCACCCTAGAACTTAGATAGGTTCCCTCTATAGGGACCGATACCACAAAGCGTGTTGGGGGCAGGAGGGGAAGCTTCTGGTTAACTGAAAGCAGGAGGGCATGTTGTCTAGCCGACGACGCATGCAGACAAGGGCAGAAGGCGTATCCTTTTTGCGCTTTAGGGCAGCAACAGCAGCACATCTTTCCCTTAGCAAGCGCTGTTCGGCAGCAGGGCATATCGCAAGAGACGGTACGAGTGGGAGTACGACGCACAGAGCACTGCTCAAGGCGAAGGCCCCACACCTCGCTGACCAGGAAACAGAGGATAAGAAGTACGGCTGTCCCACGAAACACCGTTCTTGGCTCCCTCCTCCCATATACTACCGCAACAACCGTGCGATCTTTCGTCAGGTGGGCTGCTCGTTAAAGCCAAGCTGGGTTCGATTGCCCGCCCGATTATCCACAATAAGCCCACCGTTGGCCTGGTTGCCAATGAAGATAGCGGACTTCACCTGCTCCCCAATAATGGCGGCGGTTTTAGGCTGCATGAAGGTGCAGCCTTGCACGATCACTTTACCTGCATCGATCTGGAGAGCGGTAGAAGTCCAGTCCACAAAATGGCAGGCAGAGGCGGTGAACTGGGCGTTAGGGCCGCGCTGCCAGACGATTCGTTCAATGGGCCCCCAGAAAGCACAGTTACTTAGGCTCACTTTGGAGGAGACCTTCTCACCTATCTCCACGCACACGGCCGACGTGCTCGTCCAGCGCCCCACAAACTCGCCATTGTTGATGAGCAGGCCGTAGGGCTGAGCCTGTTCCACCAAAATATCGCGCTCGCAGGAGTCGGAACCTATGCCCAAAGAGTTGCCGTTGCAAGCGCCGGCCTTCGATTCGGAGAACTTGTAACCGACGCCATAACCAAAACAGAAGGTGTTTAATACATACTGCCAATCGGTACGTGCAAACTCGAAGGCGACGGCATTGGTGTTGACCCACTGACAGAAGGGGTCTTTGGGATCGAAGCTGACGCCGAAAGGCCAGAAGTGGCAGTTCTCCACGCGCCCAATGTCGTAGCAAGCATCCACATAGAGGCCACGCCAATGGGGATAGCCGTAGACGTTGCGCACGTAGTGCCGATGCGCTTCCTGAAGCCGAATGGCCTCGTAGGTGTTGAGGAAGCAGCAGTCCATAATGGCCACATCCTCCACACCCCCTTCGGCCAGCACAGTGGGCGGATAGGGAACGGGCGGCACATCGGTCTGCTTCCATTCGGGATAGGTGATGATAACGCCAGCAAGGGCTGCCATCTGGCCGGCGAGGCGAATGAACGGCGGATCGGTGGGCTTGCCGCGACCCGCATAGGCCAACAGAACGGTGCCGTAAAGTTGAGGATAGGGATCGTGACGTGCACAGGGCGCGGCGCGAAAAGTCCCTTGCAAGGTAACCCCTCCGGGGATGGAGAGATGACTATTAATGCGATACTGCCCTGCGGGCAAGCTCACGATGCCGCCGCCGACCTTGCCCGCGGCGTCGAGGGCTTTTTGTAGAGCGTCCGTATCGTCGTGATGGCCATCACCTCGTACCCCAAACTGCCGAGCGTCAAAATGAGCGCTATTGGCCGCCGATATCGCCGCCTCGCTGTGCGAAGTGGAACCGGCTAAAAAGCCGGCACCCGCAGCCAGCGCTGTGCTTTTTAGAAGCCGCCGCCGCACATCGTCATGCTTTTTCATAAGCCTTCCCTTAGAAAATCTCGCTTTGGGGAACACAACATAGGCGTTTTGCTGCGTTCTACCCGCTCTTCTACAGAATTCTACCCAACTCTAGGTGAAAATATGGAACATTCTTCTCAGAACACCGATAATTCCTCAGCAAAAAATAACAAGAAAAGCGCAATGGAGTGTAAATAATGCCACGCGACATACCGATCTGCAATGGAAATCTGCTGGTCGCCTTCGATGACCGCTATAACTTAAGGGAGCTTTTCTATCCTTATGTCGGGCAATACAACCACACCATGGGCTACCCTTGCCGATTCGGAGTGTGGTGCGACGGACAGATGTCGTGGGTATGCGATGACGGTTGGGAACGCCAGCTGCGTTACGAGGAAGACACTCTGGTTACCGAAGTGCACCTGCTCCATCAGGGCATGGGCTTGCGTCTGATCTGTCAAGATTGTGTGGACTGCAACGCCGACATCCTTCTGCGGCGGGTAGAGATTCATAATCTGTTAGGGGGCGAACGGGATGTGCGCCTATTTTGGCATCATGACCTTAATATCAGCGGCTCACGGGAGGGCGATACGGCCTACTACGACCCTATCCATCGTGCCATTTTGCACTACAAGGGCCGCCATTGGTTTCTGATCAGCGGAACCAACGGCAGAGACTGGGGGCTCTCAAGCTATGCGGTAGGCATTATCGGCCATCACAAGGCCCAGGGCACCTGGCGCGATGCCGAAGACGGCTCCCTTTCGCGCAACCCCATTGCGCAAGGCAGCGTGGATTCGGTGGGTCGCGTGATGGTGCGCGTGGCCGACAAGGCTGTGGTCTATAGCTGGATATGCGCCGGTCGCGACCTCGCCGAGGTAAGCCGTCTTGATCACGAAATTCGTGAGATAGGCCCTGAAACCATCTTGCAGCGCGTACGTACCTACTGGCACTTTTGGGTTACAAAGGGCGACACGCCTTTTGAGATGCCAGACGATATTTTGCGGTTCTACCACCGCTGCCTGCTGGTGCTTCGCACCCAGATAGACAACCGAGGGGCCATTATTGCAGCCAACGATTCGGATGTACTGCAATATAGCCGCGATTCCTACTCCTATATGTGGCCTAGAGATGGCGCCCTTGTAGCCTACGCCATGGACCTCGCCGGCTATCACGAGACCACGCGTCGCTTCTTTACCTTCTGCTCGCAGATTATAGACCCAAAAGGCTATTTTTGGCACAAATACAACCCAGACGGCAGCGTCGGCTCCTCCTGGCACCCGTGGGCTGACCGCACTGGACACCTGCAACTGCCCATTCAAGAGGATGAGACGGCTCTGGTACTGTTTGCCTTGGGCGAGCATTTCGACCGACTGTGCGATGTGGACTACCTGCGCACGGTATATCGTGACATGATTCAACCGGCAGCTGACTTCCTAGCGGCCTTTCGCGATCCGCATACCGGCCTGCCCGACATGTGTTGGGACTTGTGGGAAGAGAGGCGTGGCATCCACACCTTTACGGTCGCCTCGGTTTGGGCCGGGCTTTTAGCGGCTTCCCGATTTGCAGGCATCTTTGGCGACAAGGAGCGCGCACGACGATATCGGCGCGTTGCCGAGGAGATTCATGAGGCTGCACTTCGCTATCTTTACTGTGCAAGCCAGAACCGCTTTCTGCGAACCATACGTGTGGAGGAAGGCCAGATCGTTCCCGACCTCACAATGGACGCCAGCCTCGCTGGCCTGTTTCTCTTTCGGTTCTTAGCACCCGACGATCCTCGACTTATCTCTACTATGGAGCAGCTGGAGGCGAAACTTCAGGTTCGCACGGAAGTGGGCGGCATCGCGCGCTACGAAGGCGACTACTACTATCGTTGCTCCGACGATATAGCCAGCGTCCCCGGCAACCCCTGGTTCTTGTGCACTTTGTGGCTCGCCCAGTGGCGCATAGTGCGCGCCCAAAGCCTCGGCGAGCTGCAAGAGGCCGAATCGCTTTTGCGATGGTGCATCCGTCATGCGTTGCCCTCGGGCATTATGGCGGAACAGATCCATCCCTTCACCGGCGCTCCGTTATCCGTCTCGCCGCTCACCTGGTCACACGCCACCTTCATCTCCACCGTTTGCCAGTTACGCGACAAGTACCGACAGCTTTTGCATCAGGAGGATCGAATCGGCGTTGCAGCTTAGCGCTTCGCAAAGCGAATATCTTCACCACATCAGAGCAACGTTTGTGTCTCAAGGAAAGGGAAACGAGACAAGTGAGGGAAGCTTGCCCTGCAAGCTTCCCTAAAAAATCGGCCGTTCGACTCTACGCCTGGGCTGCCCCTTTTCGAAGACAGATCGCCAGCTCAGGCGTTACCGGAGTAAGAATGTAGCCATGCCGACTATCGCCTACCACGCAACAATGCTCGCCCTCGCCGTAATGCCAGTAGGTGGCCACCACGTAGGCGCACAAAAGGGCGTCGAGCCGATCCTCGTAACGTTTTAGCTCGCGCCCGTACCTCTTCGGTACCTCCGAAAGCCAGGACGGTGGCAAAAGAGAGGGCCGCGCTGTTTCTAACGATTCCAGCAGAGTCGCATAGCGCGCATACTCCGCCAAACGGCTTTGCAGTGAGCGCCCCGATTTAGCTTTATACTTCAAGGAGCGTTTGAGATGAAAGAGGGCGCACTGCGCGCTACGCGGAAACACCTCTAAACAACGTCGAACCGTGGGCTCAAGCGGTGGGAACCGATACTCGGGCGTCGTCCCGAGCGTCGTGCGCAGCAGGTGCAGAAGCCCCTCACCCCGCAAACGCCCTCCACAGATGCGCTGATTGACCGGAAGAGGACCGGCCTCGTAACGACCGAAACAGCGTCGTAGTTGGGTTTCGCAAGGGCGCTCTCCGTGGATATTGGGGACGATAAGAGGAGCATCAACCCCAATAAGCAGGCCAGCCCCTTTATCAATAGAACCCACGAAGCGCACGATCTCCTCATTTGAACCCAGAGCGTCGTGCCATTCTAGCGTTTGCAGCGTTTCATAGGAGGCATCGCGAGGTTCTAACACAACCACAGCGCTCGTGTTGCGATCTCCCCATGCAAGGTCAATCCCTACAAATCGCATGGTAGCTCACAAAAAAAGCCCGATGCCTTTCGGCATCGGGAAAGAAAGGAGGTCGCAACCCGCAGAACTTCTGCAGGGATCGCGATCGAACTGCTCGTACCTTATTATACTCCATGTTCATGACAAAAAGTTCCCAACTTTGATCTTTTTTGCAAAGCTAGCCACCAATCGCTTGTTCATGCCAGCTATATCTCAATGTGTACTATTTTATTTCCGCCAGGGCTTCGGGTAGAGCCTCCAAAAACCGGGCGTTTTGTGCGGGCGTCCCAATGGAGACGCGCAGATGGGTTTGACTCTTGAAGTCAGGGCTGAAGCGAACGATGACCCCTCGCCGTAGCAGAGCATCGGCCACCGCCCGCCCATCGCGCCCAACCTGCACAAAGATGAAGTTGCCGTAGGTAGGAGTATAGTCAAGCCCGAGATGCTCAAAAGCAGCGTAGAGCGTTCGTTTCCCCTCCTCGTTTACAGCCACCGTCTGAGCCACGAAGGCTTCATCCTCTAAAGCAGCTGCTGCTGCCGTCTGCGCCAGCAGGTTCACGTTAAAAGGCTCCCGCGTGCGCTCAAGCCAGCCGGCGATCTCTGGGCGCATGATCCCATAACCGATGCGCAGCCCCGCCAAACCGTAGGCCTTGCTGAAAGTGCGCAACAACACCACATTCCGCTCGTTACGCACGAAATCGAGACACTCCGGATACTCTGGCAAGCCGGTGGCATACTCATAGTAGGCCTCATCTAGCACCAAGATAGCCTGCTCGGGCAGACGGTCCAACAGCGCCTCAATCCCAGATCGGCTCAAGATAGTTCCCGTGGGGTTGTTTGGATTGGCGATAAATACCAAGCGGGTACGTGAAGTTACAGCCCTCAGCAACGCTTCGAGGTCGTACCCCCAATCGGGTGTCAAAGGCACTTTATGACAGAGCGCCTTGTTGAGCACAGCGGCCGCCTCGTAACGCACGAAAGAGGGATCGGCCTGGATCACCTCATCACCAGGCTCTAAAAAGGTGACCCCTAAAAGATGGATGATGTCGTCGGAGCCGTTGCCAAAAACGAGCGATTCGGGAGCTATGTCCAGTTTTTTGGCAAGAGCTAGACGCAGGGTACGGGAAGAGATATCGGGGTAGAGGTGCAGCTTTGGCGCCATCTGGGCGATGGCCTCGAGAGCTTTGGGCGAAGGCCCTAAGGGGTTTTCGTTGCTGGCAAGCTTAACCACCTCTTGGATGCCGAGCTCTCTCTGAACCTCCTCGATGGGCTTCCCAGGTACATAAGGCACGAGGTGAGCAATATTTTCAGCTACTCTCAGTGGGTGTGCTATAGCAGAACGTGGTTCGGACACAGTAGGCTTCCTCGAAATGTTGACTAATCTGAGAAATTATACCTCCTCCTCTAAACACCACCCTCCTGCTACAGCATGATGAGAAAATCAAAGAGAACCTAAGATCCTCATAGAATATCTACCGGTTTTTGCCCATAGAGATCGCTTTCTCGCAAAACTGCGCGTGCTTCGGGGCGTATTTTTGATGGATAATATGAGAAAGGGAACGAAACAGGATTTATCGCGATGTTGTTGTCAGAGATCAAAACGGTTTGGGCACCATGCCCTTTTTGCGGTGGTGAGTGCAGACCACAAGAGGTTACCTTGCCACTATGCCGAGAGAGAAACACCTACGTTATCGTGCAAGAGATACCGGCAGAGGTGTGCCAAGAGTGTGGTGAGATTCTATTTTCGGTATCAACGGCAGCAGCCCTTCTAGGGCTGCTGAACGGCAAGCACCTACCGATCGCTACAAACCACGTGCCTGTCTACCGCTTCGGTAACGACTCGACCTCCTCAGAATAGGAGACATGGGCAACTGCAAAGCGGCATTCGTACGAATGCCGCTTTTCGGTTTGAAGGCTTCCCGACAGCGCGAGCTCATCTTAGCGAAAGCTAGCCTCTCCCTTAACAGATTCTCTCCTAAGAGCATGCGGTGCAAACAGCTTGCGAACCCAACCTCACCGTGCCCCTTTACGAGAAAATAGGGTAATGTAGAGAATAAGTAACTTTGTGTGTACGTCGGTTGTCAGAAGGAGTAGAGATGGAAAGCGAATCGGAAGAGACCGCGAAGAACGAGCCTACGTCAGCCTTGGAACCGCAACCTCTGGAGCCGTGGTTCCTCAAGCTCTTGGCCTGCCCAGCCTGTCCGCAACGCTGGCCGCTGCAGCTTGACGAGTCGAAAACGGCACTTCACTGTTGGTGCGGCAGCTATGCCTACCCCATAAGCCCAGAGGGCATTCCCGTACTGCTCGTCGAAGAGGCCATTCTCTTGGACGAGCAGGCCGATCCGGCCACTGTCGCCCCTCCGCAAGAAGGAGATTAACCGATGCCATCGCTACGGGTTTTGGTGCTACAAGGACCTAATCTTAACCTCATCGGCTCCCGTGAGCCGGACTTCTATGGGCGTGAGACGTTCGATGAGATCAACCGAAAGATAAAAGCGAAGGCTCAGGAGCTTGGCGTCGAGGTGAAAATCCTTCAATCGAACCACGAGGGTGACTTAGTAGACGCCATTCAGGAGGCCCGAGAGACGGCGGACGGCATTATCATTAATGCGGGCGCGCTAACCCATTACAGCTACGCTGTACGCGATGCCCTTACGGCTGTGCGTTTGCCCACGGTGGAGGTGCACCTTTCCAACATTCACGCTCGCGAGGAGTTTCGGCATCGCTCGGTCATTGCGCCCGTGGTTATGGGACAGATTGTAGGGCTGGGCTCTCTTGGCTACCTGCTGGCGTTAGAGGCCATCTGTCAGCTCATCGAGCAAAGCCATCGCTAAGTGGCGCTCTTGGTAGATCGTTGGCATATGCGTTGGCAAAAACTCTTTGGGTTCTGTCTGCTGACATTGGGAATGCTGCTCTTCTGCGGCGGATGGGCGCCGGAGAGAGAAGCCTCATCGGCAAAGCAGGTAGAAAAAGCGGGCGCTGTTTGGGCTACAAAGCCGATAACGCTTCCTTCTAAGGGGCACCTGCCACTGCAGTTGCCCTGCCATAAGTGGTACGGCCTCCTTGTTGTACAGGCAGAATTTCCGGGGCACCAGTTGCTTAACTGCGGCCTAGATACGGCGATGAACGCTTGTGCCGTTCCCCCCCTCACCGTGTTGCGGCTAAAGCTGCCCAACCCCTCCGGCGATGTTCATGTGCAAAGGCTCTGGCAGGAGCTGCACGCTCCGACCACAGAGATTCCCTCGGTGAGCTTTGGCACCTTACAGATAGCTCCGCTGCAGGTCGTGCAGCTCGACGTGCTGCAGATGCTATCGCCGGAAATCGCCCTTAGCTCCGCCGATGCGCCAGTCTGCTGGCTTGGTGGGCCCTTTCTTTCCGCTTTTCAGGTGACCATCAACGCAGAACAGGAGTTCCTGAAGTTGGAACTGCCGAACGCTCCCTTGCCTAAGGGGCGTGGCGCGGTGGTCGTGCCAATGAAGCTGCGCAATGGCTGTCCCGAAGTGATGGTAAGTCTGCCAAAATCCCCCCCTTTTCCCGCCCTTGTAGACCTCACGGCTCCTATCTCCATCATCCCCACCAAAGTGGCTGAAACACTAAAACTCCAACCGCTAGAAAGCCTTCTGTGCGTAGGGACCGACGGTAAACCCTATCGGCTTACCCGCGCCATAGCCCCGCGCCTTTCCGTAGGCAAGGCCGGAGTGGATAAGCTCGATGTCTCCTTTCTCCAACCGCCCCTGGCCCTGCCCGGTCAAACCAAACCAGAGACAGCGTCTTCTCCTTTGGAATCGGAGGCCGTCTTAGGGAGAAACTTCTTAGATCGCTATCAGTTGACTCTTAACTATGCCCGTGGACAGATAGAGCTGATCCCCCTCCCGCATGAGCAGGCAAAG
The DNA here is from genome assembly GCF_000427095.1 of Chthonomonas calidirosea T49. Lineage (NCBI taxonomy): Bacteria > Bacillati > Armatimonadota > Chthonomonadia > Chthonomonadales > Chthonomonadaceae > Chthonomonas > Chthonomonas calidirosea. The sequence goes on along the minus strand of NC_021487.1, from coordinate 2,798,619 downwards.
TAACCAGCAAAATCGCTTTTTCTTTTTGTAGAGGGCAAGGTCGCGGCCAGAATAACCAGGTAACTATAGAACAAAAAATACGTAATAGCAAAATAGGAGTCCTAGCTTGCAAAAAGAGTGCGAGCGGGCTCTCTCCGCGTTATCCGTTCTTATTGCGCATCATGATAGCCATGGTGCGGGAAGATAGGAGAAGAGCTATGTCTGGCCTTACGCAGAAAACCCTTCAAATTTTTTGGCTGGCCGTTGTCTTCTTCGCGCTACTGCTTGTCAGTCGGCCGGCCTCAGCGCAACGTCGTTCGCGAGCACCGGCATATAGCGCTCCGATAACAGTGCAAGCACATCCCCCTGTTTTCAATATGCCGTCTCGGTCAGCCCCGACCCCAGCAAGAGGACAAGACGTCGCCATAACCACCGCATACGACCGCTTCCTTCACACCACAGCGGGTTACCTCTATCGAACCGATCAGCAGCGCAGCATCATCGTTTACATCTACACACTTCCCTTGGATTGCGACGAGTTTGCTTGCTACGCTCTCTACTCCTGCAGGTCTCCCGTACCGCACCGTTGCTGCCCGCCGGTTTTCTTACCACCTATCTACGAACCGACGAACAACGGCCCTGTTCCGAGCATACACGGTAGTGGAGCCTGGTATCCGCCCTATGGAGTCTATGTGCCCAATCACCCGCAACGTGGGACCTCCGATAGCGATTCTTTTCCCACCGATGCCGTAGGCGCTTACTACTTGGGAAGCGACAGCCCTATTGCCAAAATAGACGTATCTAAACTCGATCCGGCGCTGCGCGCGACCATCGCCGATATTACACAAGCCTTTCAGCACAACGAGTTCGATGCGCTGGCAAGACATCTTCCCACGAAGGGAGTTATAGCTGTCTACTTGCGAGGACAGTATAGCTATGCACTTCCTCCCGATCAGTTTCTTCAGAGAACGCGACAAGGGCTCACCGCCTCACTAGCGCTGAGCTTTGGGCTGCACGGCATACGACAGATAGACCCAAATACCTATCAGGTTACTGGCATTCACGTGTTTAAAGACTCTCAAGGCAATGAACGCATGGGGTCCGTGGGCTATATCCTGCAGAAACAAGGGGCGACCTACGTTCTGCTTCCAGTGGAGGTGAACTCGCCGTAGAGTTGCATTGGCCTTAATTTGGGTAAACTACCATAGGTTGAACAGCATTTTTAGGAAACGCTTTTAAATTCCTTCCGTATTCCTAAAAAATGGTGCGGAAAGGAGATAAGGGGTATGCCGCTAACGGAGAAGCAGAAAAAGCTGATAGACGAGCGCATTCGGCGTGAAGGTCTGAATGAGTTTGGAGATCCTAAGGGTACCGTGTATGCCGGGGGCACACCGCTGTTCGATATGCGGACCGGCCGTATGCTCGATCGGTACGAATATATTCTCAGTCGCCATCGCGACTGGCTGCCTCAGCTAGAGAAAGAGGAACAAGATGAATGAGCGTAAGACCCCATGGCCATGGCTTGCTTTTCTCCTCTTAGCGCTGTCTGCTTGGCCGATGCTACGCGACTGGCAGAGAGAGGCGCGCTCCACTCAAGCCCCTCCCAAACCATCTATAGCAAACTCCAGCGCTTTCATCTCGCCGAACCAGATAGAGGTGCAACTGCGCCCTGGCGCCGACGATTCGACGCTGGAGGCGCTAAGCCGAGAAATAGGGGCGCCTTTACAGTGGGATAGCCCGTTGCATGCGGAAACAGAGATCGCTGTGGCCACTCTGCCCTCCGGCGTTTCGGTAGCCCAAGCGCTGGACAAACTACGTTCGGACGGCCGCGTGGAAACAGCTGATGTAGTGCACTACTATACAGAGCCCACAAGCGCCGTTTTGCCGCAGGAACTGGTAGCTGAAGAGCCTTCCGACTCGAATTCCACCTTGAAGAAGGACGCTTCGGGTTGGCGCCCGAACGACCCTCGTTACGATGAACAGTGGAATTTCCGCCTTATTCACGCGGAGGAAGCCTGGGCGCTTTCGCGCGGCAAAGGCATTAAGGTCGCTGTGATAGATACGGGAGTGGCCTACACCAACTGCGATAAAGGCCCCATCGCCCGCGACTTTAAGCAGACCCGTTTTGTGCCAGGCTACGATTTTACCAGTCGCTCGGCCATTGCCTACGACGACAACGGGCACGGGACTCATGTGGCCGGCACCATCGCCGAAAGCACCAACAATAACGAGGGGGTGGCAGGGCTCGCCTTCGATGCTACCATCATGCCGGTGAAGGTGCTTACCGGCTCCGGTATGGGCTCCTCCGCTTGGATCGCAGAGGGTATCCGCTATGCCGCCGACCATGGGGCGAACGTCATTAACATGAGTTTAGGTGGCCCCTTCCCCGACAAATTGATGGCCGAAGCATGCGATTACGCTCATAAGAAAGGGGTCGTTATTGTCTGTGCCGCAGGGAATACAGGCACGGAGGGAGTGGGCTACCCAGCCGCTTTCAAGCCGTGCATTGCCGTTTCTGCCGTTGGGCCGAAGGGCAACCTTGCATTCTACTCCTCCTATGGCCCCCAGATCGCGCTCGCAGCTCCAGGCGGCGATTCGAGAGTAGGTGGGCAGGCTGGAACCATTCTGCAAAACACCATCCTACGCGATGCCTCCGGCAACCCTGTGGATGACTACTACGGTTTTCAGGGTACCTCTATGGCATCGCCTCATGTTGCTGCCGTGGCCGCGCTCATTGAGGCCGTGGGCATTCGTAACCCCGACGACGTGAAGTGCATTCTACAAAAATCGGCCCAGCCGAAAGAGCCAACCAAGAAATACGGTGCCGGAATCCTCGATGCCGGTCGCGCCGTTAAGCTTGCCGTCAATACTTACGAGGACGGTGTTGCGCGATTTTGGTTTGTAGTGGCGCTGTTCGGCCTTGGAGGGCTGGTCATGTGGTTCAACCGTAAAACGGGCGGACCGAGACACTATCCTTTCTGGCCTATCGCCGCCTTTGCCTTTGGCCTGCTTGCTCCCGATTGGCTTAGCAGTACATTCGGGCTTGGTTCCCATTGGAACCTGCTCACCCATAGCGTGCTTATCCCCGCCGCCCTCTTGGTGCTTGGCGCCGATGGCCCTAAAGAACGAAGGTTCCTGGGCTACATGGCGCTCGGTTTCACCCTGCACCTCGGCTGGGAGTTTCTGCGTGACACCATCCCGGTTGGCCTAGACTATGGGCGCTTGGCCCTACTACCCTGGTGCGCCTCTAATGTGCTGATCGGGTTTGGTCTGCTCATCTCCGGCTTGGCTGCCAAGCAGGAGTAGCCAAACTCGGAAAGCCGTAACAGACTGCAGAGGCTTAAGAGAGAAATAAGATATTAAAGGAGAGTTCGTTTTATGCGCCGTGTGGGTTTTGTAGTAACTCTGCTGGCGTTAGTGGGTCTTTGGGGCTGCGGCGGAGGACATGGCAGCGTGGGCAACTCCTTGTCTCTTGCCATCATTCCCTCGAACACCACCGTAGCTCCCGGAGGCATACGTGGGTTTCAATATGTTTTGTCCGGTTCAGGAACGGCACAAACTGGCGTGGTTTGGAGCGTGAAAGAGGCTGGCGGTGGCACCATTGACAATACAGGGCTTTATACAGCCCCCACAACACCGGGGACCTATCACGTCGTGGTAACCAGTGTGGCTAACCCATCTGTTTCTGCTACGGCCACCGTTACCGTTGGGGGCAGCGGCCCCCTGCTGACCGTTACACAGCGCCAAGTGGTAGTGGCACCGGGCAACACCGTGTCGCTTGCCTCCGATGTCACGGTGAGCAACGCCTCTAACCCAACGTTGCTCTGGAACGTAACCGCTCCGAACCTAGGTACCGTAGACGCCAACGGCAACTATACCGCTCCTTCAACCCCCGGCGATTACTACGTAACCGTTTCGTTGCAATCCGATCCTTCCCAAACCGACTACATTCTTGTGGAGGTGGTGGGAGTAACTCTCAGTATCTCCCCAACGTCCGTTACCATGAAAGTAAACCAAACCTATGGGTTTGGGTATAACATTCAGGTGATCGGTTCGACGAACAATAAGGTCACCTGGTCGGTTACCGATCAGAACGGCAACCCAGTGAGTGGCGACGGCACGATCGATCAAAACGGCAACTACACGGCTCCCAGCACGCCAGGCACCTACTATGTGACGGTCTCCAGCCAAGTGCGCCCCGACATCAAGGCAACGGCCAAAGTCACGGTGACTACGTAAGTCAGAGCGTCGTTTAAAACAACGACGCGTTGATATATCTACAGCCTGCCAGGAAGCTCCCCTAAGCGGTTATACCGGCTTGGCGGAGCTAGTTGAAACGGTAAAAAGGGGTTAAAACGATGTCCGCTATCCCCCCTAGGCGGACCTTCATGGCTCGCCGCTTTCAGGGCGGCTTTACCTTGGTAGAGCTGCTCGTGGTTATCGCGATCATCTCGGTCTTGGCCGGGTTGTTGTTGCCCGTGCTGCTTCGGGCCAAAAGTCAAGCCCTCTCCGTGGCCTGTCTCTCCAATCTGCACCAGGCCGGGATGGCCTTCTCGATCTATGCGGAGGACTACGATGGCCTCTACCCTTACGCTGTAGACCCCGCCGATCGCTACACCCCGCAAATATGGGCAGCCTACCCGGCCTGGCAAAGCCAAATTCCCTTTATGCCCTGGCTTCATGAGGTGCTCCTGCCCTATGTGAAGTCCCGTGAAATCTTTCATTGCCCCTCGGATAGTGGCATGGATATTGAGGATTTCACCGGATTCGTTCTCAATGGCCGCCCCACAATGTTCGGGAAGTTCGGCACCAGCTATCTCTACCGAACTGAGATAGCCTTTCGCCATGCCGGCGACGCCACTTTCCAAAATCCTGCCGAGCTCAACGTCTACATGGACGGTTCAGGGCTATGGCATGGCAGCGGTCCATCAGACCTTTCTATCGGCGCGGGTCACTTCTTCGAGGGCAATTCGGAGCTATTTCAACGCCGCTTCAACACCCTCTTAGGCGACTATCACGTGAAGTCGCTCACCTTCAGCCAGGTTTGGAAGTTATGGCACCTGCCTCTATAGGGTTTTGCGATGGCCGTCCCTATTTTTCACTCTCTATCAAGAGCAGAGGCAATTGGTAAAGAGAAAATCGGTGCCACTTCCCACCCTACCTTCGTTATGCGCCCGAAATAAGAAGAAGTCGCTTTCTACCTCGTTGACGAAACTTTTGGAACGCGTATCAAGCAATTGAAGGTATTATGGTAAGGCGAGAATTTGATAAAAGGAGCCTACACATGGAAAGAAGAACGCTGGGGCGCACAGGCCAAACGCTCTCCATTATAGGGCTAGGAGGGGTTGCTCTGTTAGGACTGGAGCAACCAGAGGTCAACGCGTTGGTGGCCGAGGCGGTGGATCGGGGCGTAAACTATTTTGATGTAGCGCCGAGCTATGGGGCCGATCAAGAGGCTGAAAAGAAGCTGGGCCCTGCGCTTCGCCCCTATCGTCAACGGGTGTTTCTGGCCTGCAAAACCGCGCGACGCGACCGTGATGGGGCCGAAGAGGAGCTTCGCCGTTCCCTAAGCCACCTCCAAACCGACTACTTTGATCTCTACCAACTTCACGCGATCACGACTCTGGAGGAGGTGGAAGCATGCTTTGGGCCCAATGGAGCTATGGAGGCTATTGTGGCGGCGCAGCGAGCCGGGCTGATACGTTATATAGGCTTTAGCGCCCACTCCGTGGAGGCCGCCTTGTTGGCCATGGATCGTTTTGATTTCGATTCGGCACTTTTTCCCGTCAATTTCGTAACTTACCTACAGGGGCACTTCGGACCTCAGATCATCGCCCGAGCTGAAGAAAAAGGGGTAGGCCGATTGGCGTTAAAGGCCATGGCACGTACGCATTGGGCAGAGGGAGCACCGCGTCCCTATCCTCACTGTTGGTACGAGCCGATCTCCGATCCCGAACTGGCCGAGCTGGCCTTCCGTTTTACCCTATCTCAGCCGGTAACGGCCGCTGTGGCGCCTGGAGACCCACGCCTTTTCCGTATGGGGGTTACCTTTGCCGAGCGTTTCCGTCCACTAACTTCGGAAGAGCACCGACGGCTTGAAGAGGAGGCCAAGAGCTTACAGCCCATTTTCCGGGCTGCCTAGGAGTCGCGCATGCGAAATCGTCATCTCTTTTGGATAACGCTTTTTCTCGTTGGGGTGCTTGGCTATATGCACGGGGAGCATATTGGAGGCGATGTGCACTGGCGCAGCAACCTCGCCGCCGCCCAAAAAGAAGCGGTCGGAAGCGGCCGCTACCTGCTTCTGGATTTCTCCGCACCCGACTGCGGGTGGTGTGCAAAAATGGATGCCGACACCTTTTCCGACCCCAACGTGGTACGCCTTTCCCAGCATTTCGTGTGCGTTCGCGTGGATAGCGAGGAAAACCAAGCGCTTATCGCCCGTTACCGCGTGATGGCCTATCCTACGCTGATTGTAGCCGACGCCGCCGGACACCCGCTCTACCGACTAGAAGGTTATGTGCCTCCCGAAAAACTGGCGCCTTTGCTGAAAGCCTTGGCGCCCCACAGTGATCGTCATCTTCTTGAAAATATTCCTTTTCTGTCAAAACCGTCGAAGTAGTCTATGGCAAAACCGCTCATTATTGTGGAATCGCCCGCGAAAACCAAAACCCTGAAGAACTTTCTTGGTGATAGATATCAGATCGAAGCCAGTATGGGCCACGTTCGCGACCTGCCGCGCTCGCGCTTGGGAGTGAACATAGCACAGGATTTTGCGCCGGAATATCGCCCCATTGCCGAGCGCAAGCAGGTGCTGAAACACCTGCAAGAGGCAGCGAAGAAAGCCGATACCGTCTATCTCGCCTCCGATCCGGATAGAGAGGGCGAGGCCATCGCTTGGCACCTTGCTGAGACTCTGAAACTTAAGAATCCTCGCCGCATTCAGTTTAACGAGATCACCCAGCAGGCGGTGCAACAGGCACTGCAAAACCCGCGCGACATCAACATGGACCTTGTGAACGCGCAGCAAGCACGCCGCATTCTCGATAGACTGATCGGCTACAAGCTCTCGCCTCTTCTTTCCAAGAAAATTCAGAGCGGGCTATCCGCCGGGCGCGTGCAATCGGTGGCCTTACGGCTTATCTGCGAACGGGAACGCGAGATACAGGCCTTTGTGCCTGAAGAGTACTGGTCACTTACCGCTATTCTCACTCCGGAACCTCCCGAGGTGCCCTTTTTGTTCGCTGCCCAACTCCACAGCCGTGGGGGCGAGCGCGTAGAGCTGAAGACAGAGGCGGACGTTAACGCCGTTCTGGCTGAGATCGAAGGCGCACGCTACCGGGTAGTGGAGCTAAAAAAGCGCGATGTCCGCCGCAACCCACCACCGCCCTTCATCACCAGCACACTACAGCAAGAGGCCGCTCGTAAACTCTACTTCTCCAACCGCCAGACCATGGCGGTGGCACAGGAGCTCTACGAGGGCGTAGAGTTGGGGCCGGAGGGCAGTGTAGGTCTCATTACCTACATGCGTACCGATTCGGTGCGCGTGGCGCAGGAGGCTCAAGAGGAGGCACGGCGCTTCATCTTGGAGCGATACGGCGAGGCCTACGTACCGCCAGCACCCCGCCAGTACAAAACCCGCCGTGAGGCCCAAGATGCACACGAGGCCATCCGCCCTACCCGTGTAGACCGCCTGCCGGAGCAGGTGGCGCCCTACCTTACCGAAGACCAACTTAAACTCTATCGCCTTATTTGGCAACGGTTTGTGGCCAGCCAAATGAGCCCCGCTCAAATTGAGGTAACCACCGCCGACATTGCAGCTCAGGTGGAGGGCGCCGAAAAACCACCCTACATCTTCCGCGCAACCGGCAGCGTGATGAAGTTCGACGGTTTCACGCGCGTCTATACCGAGGGGAAGGACACAGAGGAGAAGAGCGATGAAGAGCGCCCGCCTTTACCTCCCTTGCACGAGCAACAACCGCTGGCTTTGGAAAGGCTGGAGCCTCGCCAACACTTCACCGAGCCTCCACCGCGCTATAATGAGGCCACCATTGTAAAAGCGCTGGAGGAAAAAGGTATTGGACGCCCATCCACCTATGCGACCATCATCTCGGTGCTGCGCGATAGAAACTATGTGGAGCTGGTAAACCGAAGCTTTGTGCCCACCGAGCTCGGCTTCTTGGTAAATGACCAGCTCGTTAAGCATTTCCCTGACATCGTGGATGTAGGTTTCACCGCAGAAATGGAGACCCATCTCGATGAGATCGAGGAGGGCAAGACGGATTGGGTCGCTCTATTAAGAGAGTTCTACGGGCCTTTTGAACAGTCGGTCGCTCAGGCGCTTGAAAAGATGGAGAGCCACAAACCTCCACCGGTCGAGACCGAGTATCGCTGCCCGAAGACAGGGAATGTGATGCTGCTCCGGCAGAGCCGCTACGGTGTTTTCTTGGGCTGTAGCGCCTACCCCAAGTGCAAGAAGATACTTAAGTTGAACGAGAAAGGCGAGCCGGTGGAAGGGCCGGAGTTCACCTGCGGACTGGAAGAAACAAAGCCTGCTGGCGCTGCCGTGGGCGATCCAAGCACCCTTCCTAACGCCACGGAGCTGCGCTGCCCTGATGGACGCGAGGCCGTGATGGTGCGTCGTCAAGGGCCTTTTGGTCCCTTCCTCGGATGCAGCGCCTATCCTAAATGTCGCACGGTGTTGAAGTTAGGGGAAGATGGGCTGCCGCTCCCCTGCCAAGAGTTTAAGTGCACCTACTCGGAAAAGGGAGCGCGAAAAGCCCGTACCACCCCAAAATCCCGTACCACAAAAAAGAAAGGATAAGCTGCACCCCATGCCTCGCATTCGCGCGATAGAAGCGCAACCGTTTGAGACCCCGTTGCACGGCGTTTTTGTAACCTCCAGAGGCTCTAGCGACAAGGCACGTGGTGTGGCCGTTTTGCTGCAGCTCGATGACGGTCGCACGGTACGTGGCGAGTCGGTGCCGGCTAGCTATGTGACCGGTGAAACGCGCGAAACGGTGCTGGAAACGGTTCAGCAGGTTGGCCCTACCCTTATCGGTATGGACGTAAGCGATTATGCAGGGCCCATCGCGCATATCGAGCGCTTGGCACCTCATCAGCCAAGCGCTCGGTGCGGTATGGAGATGGCGATCTTTCTCGCCTGGAGCCTCGTGCACGGCATGAGCTTGAGGCGTTTGTGGGGTGGTGCTAGCTCGCAGTGCGAAACGGACATTACCATTCCTCTCGTTCCCGAAGCGGGCGCCTTGGCAGCTCAGGCCTGGCAACGCGGCATCCGCTTTCTCAAGGTTAAGGTGGGGCAGAGCGATCAGGAGGGCGACCTTCAACGTGTGCGCGAGGTGCACAGAGCGGCTCCGGAGGCTCTGCTGCGCCTTGATGCCAATCAGGGCTTTTTGCCGGATGAGGCGCTGCGATTTGTGGACACGCTGCTGAATGAGTCCATTCCCATTCAACTGTTGGAACAGCCGGTGGCGAAAGAGGATATTGCCGGCCTATGCTATGTTGCGCAGCGGTGCCCTGTGCCAGTATTTGCCGATGAGAGCTGCCGAACCCGACAGGAGGGGCTGCGTTTAGCGGACACTCCCGTTCACGGTTTTAACCTCAAGATCAACAAGTGCGGCATTCAAGGCACTTTAGACCTCATAGCCATTGGGCGTGCAGCAGGCAAGCGCCTAATGCTCGGCTGCATGTTGGAGACCAGTCACAGCATCGCCGTTTCAGCGGCCATTGCCTGTGGCACCGGCGCCTTCGAGTTCCTCGACCTCGATGGTCACCTTCTACTGAAAGAGCCCCAAAAAAGCGCCGCCTTCTATGCCGAAGGCGGCAAAATACAGCTCATGGATAACGGCGCTACACCGCTTTTTGAGGGAGAACGTAGATAAAAGAGCAAGCCATCTCCTTACAAATTCTTACGGCTCCTCAAGACCGACACCGGAGTCTCCTACCTCTGAAGCGCTAAGAAGACCCAGTCTCCGAGCCAACTGCAAGGCCTGGAGGCGGTTTTTTACATGAAGTTTGTGATAGATATTGTCTAAATGAAAATCCACCGTACGCTTGCTTACGAAAAGCATCTCGGCAACACGCTTACTTGGATGGCCCTCTCCAATGAGGCTGAGTATCTCCTTCTCGCGTCGAGTTAGCCGTATCCTCTTTGGGATTTCAGCCTGGTATTGTTGTGATGATGACATTGGTTTCCTCATGGTTGCGTCGTGTTGTCTGTATGTGCATGCTTGTACACAGCAGGAATGCCTCGACCCTAGTGGGTTTACTAGCTCGTCTTCTTTATTCCATATATTTTCATTTTTTTGAGATACAAACCGCCCCTTAGCCCCGTTCCCTTTCGTTCCTCTTCCCCCAAATTGGCCACATATGGGTAAACGGGAGCTTTTTGCGAAATAGAGCAGGAGTTTCTCTCTATTTGGGTAACCTAATGTTGATCAGCTGTGTCATTCGTAAGCCTATTTTCTAGGAAAGGGAAAATCCGTGGGCGACAATGAAGAGTTGGTTGAACTACCGCTCCGTAAAAAGTATGAGCGCAACAGCCAAATAGATGAGCAAGTTACGGATCTGCTTCGGGAGTCCCTCTCTTACGTAGAGCGATTCGCTCGAATACCTTATGGACAACCCGGCTATATCTACACGGAAGCTCTTGTTGAACTTTTTTTCCGCCGGCGAGATGAGACACAACCAGAAGAGGCGAAAAGGCTTCTAGCAGTGATCCTAAAGCGAGTCAAAGTTCGGGCCTATCGGCTGTGTAAAAAGGCAGCCGTCCCCGATTGCGAGGAGTGTAGCAACGAGATCGTCTCTGAAGTGGGCATGCAGCTCGCTCAGGGCAACTTGGATAGCCACTATTTCTGGTGTTGCAACTTTATTGCGGCTTTAAAACGAACTTTTTCTAAATATCTCCAGCGACTAAAGCGCCAGCAAGGAAACGTCATATCGTTAGAAGTCGCCGCTTATGAGGATGCCGCAGCGCCCATTGAGACAACGGCGGACTGCGAAGCCGACATCATCACCCAAGCTTTAAACAGACTAAGTGTGGAGAAGTTATTTCAGGCGCTTACACCAAAACAGACCCGTATCGTGAAGCTCTTAAGGGATGGCTACAGCCAAGCCGAGATAGCCAATGAACTTAACTGTACTGATAGAACGGTGAGAAACATGATCCAGCGGATTAAACAGGTGATGATCGACCATGAGATAGCGCCTTAGAGGCAGGGAGCACGTAACTTGACAGGTGAGCGGAAAGCGGTGAGCTATTTCGTTACGGGAAAATATTTCCGCTTTAGACGCCTAGAAAACCATTTACCTTTGTGGAAGCCGCTGAGCAAGGGCTTCCTTACAAAATCGAAAGAACAGATCATAAAGTTGTCGCAGAAAGGGTTCTAGAATGTCAGAAGCAGACAAGACAGATGCTCGGAAGCGGAGCAAGCGGCCGGTCTCATCTTCTGTGAGGCCGATGCCCTCTCCCCCAGAGCAGGAGATAGAGCTTCTTTACCTGCGCTGGCACGCAGAGATAGAATCGGGCCAAACCAGAACGTTAGAGGAGTGGCTGCGCGAGACCCCTGAATACCTGCATGAGGAGCTTTGGAACCTGATCGAGATCGAGAGCCTCTCTCATGCAGCAGAACAAGAGGAGATAGCGATTCCGCCGGAACTAGAGGCCCGCTTCGAACAGCACATTCAAGAGACGATCGAGCGCTATTTCCCGACCAGGGAGAGAGCGGACGCATCCCCGCAGCACATCCAACAACCCTCTGAGATCTCCGATACAGCCCTCCAAGAACAGCCGCTTACGCTAACCCGCTTGCAGAAGCTTCTGAAAACAAAGCGAAGCCTTCACCAATGGGCACAGACACTGCACATGCCAGTTCCTTTCTTTAATCGGCTGCTGCGTGCCCACCTGCACCCCGACTCCGTTCCGGAGTTCGTCTACCAGAAACTGGCTGAAGCAGCAGAGCTTTCCATCGAGCAGGTACGCGTTGCGTTTGCACAGAGTCGGCCTTTCCTCTCTCCGAATGCGGCCTTTCGTGCGGAAGCGGCTCCGCAACTTCCCGATCAGCAAGATTTTTGGGAAGCTCTCTTCTCAGAATCGACTCTGAGCGAAGAGGATCGGAAGTTCTGGGAAGCGATGCGGCCTAGGTGAGTGCTCGGAGAGGAAACGATGCCGGATTGGACCGACTTAAAACGCCGCGCCGACGAGAGGCATGAGCGCCTGCGCAAGCTTATGCCTCCTGATACACCTGTGCTTGCGCCCGCCGAAGCGGTGCTAAAGGCCCTTTGCGAGGAAACGGGATTTCAGGAGCATCCGCTGGCCCCCACGGACTCTCTGTTAGCAGGCGCCCTGGCCGTTTTAGAGAGAGATTTCAACGTGATCTACTATGCGAGCGGGCCGGGCATCTCGCCGGAACGCCAGCGCTTTTCCAGAGCCCACGAGTTCGCCCATTTGGAAATCCATCCCGACCTTTCCACCGACTCCTTTGCAGAGGAGGGAGATCAACTCCTTCTATTTCAGTTGCCTTGCGACGGGGCCTCGGAGGTGCAGACTCTGCAGAGCTATAGCCCTCGCATGCGCCAGGAACTTGAAGCAAACCTTTACGCAGCCGAGCTGCTTCTGCCGGCTCCGCGGCTTCGCCAGGCGTTCCTGCAGGAGAACTGGGATTTCCAACGAATCTGCGCGGAAACCGGCCTTTCTGAGGAGTGCGTTGGGGCTCAACTCGCCAGTGCACTCTTGCTGCCTCCCCTACCTGCCCCCAAACCTCCCGTCTCCCCGTCTCCACCCCAAGATGAAAGCCAGTATCGCGCTGCCGTCTCCACCGAAAAAAGGCTTTTAGTGGAGGCCGGCCCTGGAATGGGGAAAACCCGTACGCTGATTGCCCGCCTAGCCTATCTGCTGCAAAATAAAACACCCACGGAAAAGATCTTAGCGCTTACCTTCTCCAACCGAGCTGCCGAAGAGATGCGCTCGCGACTGCGAGAGGCGGTAGGCCCTGTGGCCGACAGGGTCTGGATTGGTACTTTCCATGCTTTCGGCTACGAACTGATCTGCCTAGAGGCCAACCTTTTAGGGCTGCCGCCCGTTCCGAAACTTCTTGAACCCCTTGAGGCAGCACTGCTGTTGTACAACGAGCTAGATACCTTTGATCTTCAAGAGCTGCTCGATTTGGCACAACCCGACCTGGTGCTGCCAGACATCGTTACCTGCATTGCCCGTGCAAAAGATGAGCTTTGCGGGCCGCAGTGCTATCGGGAGCTTGCCGAAAAGGAGCTTGTGAACGCTCTAAACCCAACTGAGCAGAAACGGGCACGGGTAGCTCTAGTTGTTGCTGAAATCTACCGTCGTTATCAAGAGCTTTTGCAGGAGAAGGGGGCACTTGACTTTGGCGATCTGCTTATGCGCCCCGTAGAACTTCTGAGAAAGAGCCAATCGGCTCGCAACCGCTGGCAGGCAAAGTACCAACATATTCTGGTGGACGAGTGCCAGGATATGAACCGCGCAGCGGTGTCCTTGTTACGATGGCTCAGTGAAAGGTGCGAGAGCCTCTGGCTTGTAGGAGACACCCGACAGGCCATCTACAGCTTTCGCGGCTCCGCCGCTATCAATCTCCAGCAACTTGAACAGCTCTTTCCCGGCTTAGAGCGTGTAGCTCTTCAATACAACTACCGCTCGCATCCACGCATCCTAACCCTGTTAAAACAGCTAGCCGATCATTCGTCAAATGCGCAGACATCGTCGGAGGCAGAGCGTCCTCCTGAGTGGCAGGCCGTGCGACAAGGCCATTCGGAGGCGGCCGTGGTCTACGGGCGTCCCCAAACAGAAGAGGAAGAGACGGCTTGGATCGCCCAGACAGCCCGACTCCTTCAGAAGCGCGGCGTTCCTTTTGAAGAGCAAGCCGTGCTGTGCCGTAAGAACCAGCAGGCGGCCGCCATCGCACACGCCCTGTTAAAACGCGGTGTGCCCGTGCAGTTGGTCGCCGACCCGCTTTCACAGCCTGCCGTGCGCCGTCTTATGGCTCTGCTAGCGCTTAGCAGCGGTGGCAGCGGCCTAGCTCTCCTCTCCCTAGGAACTTTGCCGGACTATGCGGTTCCCGAAGCCGATATTACGAAGCTGCTAAAAGCAGCGAACGCTCACAACGCCTCCTTTCCCGGGGCGCTTGCGTTGGCGCAACAGCTGCCTAACCTAAGCGAGCAGGGAAGAAACGGCCTTCAACGACTTCAGGACGACCTCATCGCATGTGCGCAGGGGGGTGCCGATATTTGGCGCTTTTGCGTCCGATATCTCTTTCAACGCAGCCGATGGATAAGAGAGCTGTTGCAATCCCAAACCGATTTGGAAGCGCTACTGCAGCGTTCCGCGATCTACCAGTTTTTGCAGATGACCCTAGGCTGGCCAGGGAGAACAGAGCAAGAGGTATCCCAATTTGTAACTTACGCGCGTCTGCTGATTCGCACCGGCACCAACCGCCGTCTGCGCCTTCCCCCTGAACTTTGTCATACGAACGCCCTGCAGGTAATGACCGTTCATCAGGCCAAAGGACTTGAGTTCACAGCGGTCTACGTGCCGGGCATCGTCAAAGGCAACTATCCGGCGAGGGGACGTGCTGCGTTGGTGTCTCCTCCTCGTGCCCTTCTCCAGGCCGACCATGCGGCTAACGAAGATGATCTGGCAGAGGAGCGCCGACTTTTCTTCGTGGCTCTCTCGCGGGCAAAAGACTATCTCTTTCTCTCAGCCCCGTACTATCGTGGGAGGCGTGAGTTACAAGAGAGCCCATTTCTTCACGAGATCCCGGAGCTAACACCCTTGCGTCGTGCGCCGGAAGCATGGCCAGGGGTCTTCTCATCTCTGTCAGCCAGCAACGAGACAGCTGTTCCCGCCCCGCGATCGAAGGAGTATCGGCTAGTGGGTCGTCCACTCTCTGAAGAGGCCTTTACAGCCTCTGCTTTAGAGTGCTATTTCAGATACTGTCCGAAGCAATACTACTATCGCTATGTCCTAGGTGTGGAGGAGCCGCAACGCGCGCCCTACCTCTGTTTTCGCGAGGCGCTTGACGCCACATTCCGCTGGTTTCTGCAATCACAACGTGCCGGGCAACCGCCCACCTGCGATCACATGAAGAGTCACTTCCTGGAGCAGTATCGCAACCATAGGCTCTCCACGGACAACGTGCACGGGCGGTTGCTGCAAAACTGTGCCCTTCAAGTCCTGTTGCCGAACGCCCATACCCTGCTGTCCGCTCGGCCTCAACTTCAACCAGGCTGGTCACTCTCTGTAGCATTAGGGGGTGGCAGCGTTCGTACCGCTTTTCCGCTGGTGGAGGTTGCAGACTCCCAAGTAACGATTCTCTGTTGGCAACCACGCCCCCTAAAGGACAAAGAGAAGAATAGGCCGCTCTATTCGCTGTTGTACGAGGGTGCCACACAGACTTGGCCAGAACATTCAATCGTTGTCGAGCTCGTCTCGCTTTATGATGGCAACTCACAAGAAGTACGAGGGCAAACTAAGCATGCCAGAGCGCGGATCGAAAAGTTCACAGAGGCACTTCAAGGCATTCGACAAGGGGATTTTCCGGCAAAAGGAAACGCTTGGGAATGCTGCCGCTGCCCCTATCTTTGGGCTTGTGACCGCCATTTCGATTTAGGCGAGGAAGACTCGGAGGAGGAGTGAGCGGCTTGCCCAAAGAAGACCGATCTCTCAGAGGCACGACGCGCGAGACCTTATCCATCAAAGGGTGGCGGAGAGAGTCAGTGTTTTGCGGCCTCGTAGAAGGCGATGATGCCCCCGATGAAGCAGACGATGAGGAAGAAAAGATAGGCGCGAATGGCCGGCCATTTACGAGCGAGGTCGCCGCCGCGGGGAACAAGACATCGAGGGCAGCGTTCGCACTCGCTGGAGTAGCGATACCCACAGGCTTTGCAGGTATGTAGGGGCGGTGTTTGCATGGAAAGAACTCCTACAGCATCTCTTCAAGCGAGGCGCGTCGAGCCGAGACGCGCACCGAGCGTTCCACAAAATCGGAAATGGCCTCTTCCTGTCTCAAGACCCTAATTTGGCGCTTCAGCTCGTTCACCTGAGCCTGCAGCGCCCGCCGCTGTTCGGGCTCATCGGCGGCCATAAGGTCAGCTTGTAACGCCTTCAATCGCTCTTCGAGCACATGGCGTAGCTCTTGTAACTCCACGGCGCGCGGGTTATCACCAAGCGCCTGCTCCACGGCCTGCTCTTCTTCCTCTTCTGGAAGTAATCGGTCGTTCATGGGTGTGTTCTCCAAAAGCGTCCTTTTAATTTAAAATACGGAGCGCTGGCAGCTCTTTGCGCCGAACCAGGCACGACAAACAATATCAGACCTGAGAGGTTCTCAGGTCTGTAGAGAACGGCAAAGCCGGATAGCTATCGAAAACGCAAAATAAGACACGAGCGATCTACTACTTTTCGCTCCCGTCCTAGCAGGTGATTAGCGCGAGGACGAGTTTGCGAAAAGCTGGCTCAAGTTCGCCACGCCCAAAGGCAGCGTCGCGACCTTTCGCTTAATGCGAGCGAGGGCGTTATCCACCGACTTGGTTTTACAACGCAGCTCCTCGGCGATCTCGCGGTAGGACTTACCGAGCTGGTAGCCGGCAAGCACATGCCATTCGAAGTCCGAGAGCAGCTGCCGCAGCATCTCCTGAAGGGCGCGTGTGTCCTCGCCCTGGATCACCAGCTCTTCGGGGTCGGGGGCGTTGGCGCTGGGGATCATATCGCAGAGGCACCAGTCGGAAGAGGCGTCTTCAGGAGGGCCCTCGAGAGGAACGGAGGTATTGAGAGGCATCTGCTTTTGGCGCGTGGCGGTTTTAATGGCGGTAATGATATGGCGTTGAATACAGACTTTTGCGAAGGCTGGGAAAGCGATGGCACGGTCTACCCGAAAGTCCACAATCGCTTGCCACAGTCCTATCATGCCTACTTGTAGAAGATCCTCGCGCTCGGCCCCCACGAGGAAGTAGGACTTTACCTTGGTGCGTACCAGGTTACGGTACTTATACAGAAGGTATTCCGAGGCAGCACGGTCACCCTTTTGCGCTTGCGCGACGATTTCAGCGTCTTGCATATCCGCAAAACGATGGTGACTGGCGGGGAGATGGCGCTGCTGTTCGCTTATCACGCTTGTCCCTCTATCCATTTAGTGTGGAATGAACCTGCCTTAACAGGTTTAGGAAGCGTGGTCTGCAGATATTTCAGCTTTCTAAAAGGATAGACCTTTCGACGAAAGCGAAAGCAATCCGGCAACCAAACCGGTCTGCAGACGTGGCGCTTACAACTTACATTATACAAGAGAATGGAACATAAAACAAGGGGTATGGCAGAATCCATAAAAAATTTTCTTACATTTGCAGTGGGGAACGGCAGAGAGAAGGTTTTTTGCGGGATGGAAACCCTATTTTGTTTGTTTCCACACGCAGAAGCAGACCTCTTCGCGCGTAAAAGAGAGGGGAGGAGATGAGATGGACTACGAGGTGATATGTGTCGAGACAAGCGATCTGCTGCGGGAGGCCTTCGCCGTGCGACTGGAGGTTTTTGTGAAAGAGCAAGGGGTACCCGAAGAGGAAGAACTAGACGTTTATGACGCAGAGGCCGTTCATTTTATAGCAAAGGAAAGGGGAAGCAACAAAGTTATTGGAACCGCGCGCTTGATTCAAAAATCGCCAGAAATTGGAAAAATCGGTCGTGTCGCCGTTCTGCCCGACCATCGCGGAAGAGGCGTCGGCACCCAAATTATGCAAGTAATCGAAAGTTTTGCACATGAAAGAAACTTACGTTACCTTGAGCTTGATGCGCAACTCCAGGCTATTCCTTTCTACGAGCGTTTAGGCTATACTGCTAGTGGTGATATTTTTCTGGATGCAGGCATCCAACACAGAAAAATGACAAAAACGCTCCATAGAGCAGAAAAGGAGACCTCCACAACGTGACCGACGTCCTCGTGCTGCAACATATTGAAATTGAGACCATCGGCACCATCGCACAGGCTTTGCAGGTTGCCGGCCTCTCTCCACATGTCGTCCACGCCTACGCAGGAGAACCCGTTCCCCGTGACCTCCGTGCTTCTGCGGGCCTCATCGTTATGGGCGGACCTATGGGCGTCTACGATAGCCAACGCTATCCCTTCTTAGACGCCGAAAAACGCCTAATCGCCAACGCCATCGAAGCTCATAAACCCATTTTGGGCATCTGCCTTGGCAGTCAGTTGCTTGCCGCCACGCTCGGAGCCAAAGTGTACAAAGGCGCTCAGAAAGAGATCGGCTGGCATCGGCTCACGCTTACCCAAGCAGCTGCGGCCGACCCGCTGTTGCAGGCCACCCCAACCTCTTTTATGGCCTTCCACTGGCACGGCGATGTTTTCGAATGTCCCCAAGGGGCCACGCCGCTAGCCTCCTCCGCGCTCACGCCCTATCAGGCCTTTCGTTATGGCGACAGCGCCTATGGCTTTCTGTTCCATATGGAGGTCACGGAGACGATGATCCAGAACATGGTGCGAACCTTTGCAGAGGAGATTCGAGAGGCCGGGGAAGACGAAACCCAGATACTGACAGAGACGACACAGCATCTACCCCCCTTACAACAGATAGGCCATCAGGTCTTCTCGCGTTGGGTAGCGCTCTTAAAACCGTGAGGTAAACCGATGAAACCGATAGACCTTCCCCGTCAACATCCCCTTCCAATGCGCCACCAGATCAGGAAAGCGCTTGGTTTCCCTCAAGGAAATCTGCTCTTGCTTCTTCTGCACGGCCCCGCGTGTGCGTATTGCCAAACCATAGAGGCACAGCTACAGGAACGCCGCGCTATATGGGAAGCTTGGGGAACGCAGTTGGCTGTTCTGTACGAGGAAACAGCAGGGATCGCGTTGCCGAAAGCAGAGGAGGAGATCGCCCTTCTCTGCCTCGACTTCCGGGGCTGTTTTATGGATGGATGGACGCTCGTGCATCCCGATGAAGTGGACTGGCAGGAGATAGAAGAGACGGTGCGCTGGGTTGCTATTCAGGAGCCAGAGTGCGGCACGTGCTACATCGAGCCAGCTTGGCAGGAGTAGTCTCTTCACACGACCAGCCGCCATCGCGCCCTCCTCGCCTTTTATCCTTCTGTAAGGCCGCCCCCATAGACAAACATGCGCGACATGCCTCTTCAACAGGGAAAGACCTTGTGCTTTTATCAGCTTGCATTCTGTCCTCTGTTGGGGTAGAGTCTCTTCAGCAGAAAAACGTTTGCAAGTAAGAAAGGCTATTTTATGGCGAAGTTGATCCTTTTGCGACATGGACAATCTCTTTGGAATCTGGAGAACCGCTTTACCGGCTGGGTGGATGTTCCCCTAACCCCGCAAGGAGAACAAGAGGCCATCGAGGCTGGAGAGAAGATCAAGGCGGCGGGCATTCATATTGATAAAGCCTTCACGTCAGTGCTGGATCGCGCCAAACAGACCCTACGCCTCTGCCTTCATGCGGCCGGACAAACGAGCGTGCCCACAGAGGAGAGTGAAGCGCTCAACGAGCGTCACTACGGCGATCTGCAGGGGCTGAACAAGGCAGAAACGGCCGCCAAATTTGGCGAGGAACAGGTCAAACTTTGGCGCCGCAGCTACTCGGTTCGTCCGCCAGGCGGAGAAAGCTTGGCGGATACGGCCGCACGCGCTCTGCCCTATTTCTACGACAAAATTCTACCTGAAGTGAAAGCGGGCAAAAATGTGCTGGTTTCGGCACATGGAAACAGCTTGCGTGCCATTGTGATGAAACTTGATAACCTGAGTGAAGAACAGGTTATTGACCTCAACATCCCTAACGGCGTGCCCATCGTTTACGAGATCGACTCGGAGGGTCGCCCCATCAGCAAAACGGAGCTCTAACCGTCTTCCAAGGGAGGTGGCGCCATGCCCCAACAGCCGAATCCGTCCACCGCAACGTTAAAAAGACCGTCAGGGCGCGAGGCCGCATCGGCCTCGTCCCCGCACGATCCGCCGTTTGAGGTGTTGCTTCCTCTTTTCCTACTGCTTGTGCTGCTCTTGTGGCTATGGCGGCGTTGGAGCGTAGGGGCAGCTTGGCGCCGTTACGCCAAAAACCTCCAGGGGGAGATTCGCATGCGCAACCGGTTCTCTCCCGCCTGCATCGCGGCGACCTTTCGCGACCGCCCCTTCCTCTTGGAGACGGCCACCAGCCACGAAGATGAAACGCCTTACTACCACACGCGCGGCGCTCTGCCCATTGGCAACCCCGCCAGCTTCATTTTAGGCGTGCGTCGTAAAAGCCTTTTGGAGGAGATGCAGACGCGCAAAGAGCTCTCGTCCTTCGATCTGAACGATCCGGATTTCGAACGTCGCTTCTTCGTGGTGTGCAACCAGCCTGACGTCCTGCCGCTGGTGTTGACGAAGGAGGCGCGCCGCGAGCTAAGCCGATATCACGATGTTGAGATCTACGTCCGCTTACAGGAGATCGAGTGGCGCCGCGCCGGCGAGGTGTCCGATCTCAAGGCCATGGAGCGACTGAACCACCTTATTGCCGATATGGCGGAAGCCATTGACGCGCTGCCGCCTTCCGACGCTCCCCTCTCGCTGCGCCTCGCCGACGAACAGATGATCGCCAAAGGCATTTGAACCTTTATCATGATAGAGACCAAGTGTGTTCCTGCCACGCCGGAGGCGATTGCGGAGGCAGCTGCACGCATTCGCTCCGGCGAACTGGTGGCTTTTCCCACGGAAACGGTTTACGGTCTGGGGGCTCACGCGCTGAATCCGCAGGCCGTGGCCGCCATTTTTACCGCGAAAGGCCGCCCCGCCACCAACCCCCTGATCGTACACGTGCTCGACATCGAGGCGGCGCGCTCGTTGGTCACCACTTGGCCTGCACACGCCCAACGGCTCGCCGAACGCTTTTGGCCTGGGCCGCTCACGCTGGTTCTCCCGAAAAACGCGTCCGTTCCCGACGAGGTAACCGGCGGTGGTCCCACGGTGGGGCTGCGCGCCCCGTCGCATCCGGTGGCGAGGGCGTTGCTGGAGGCCGCCCGAGTTCCCATCGCCGCCCCCAGCGCCAACCGCTCCAACCATGTCTCCCCCACAACCGCTCAACACGTGTGGGACGACCTTAAGGGACGGATCGCCCTTATCCTCGATGGCGGGCCTACGCAAGGAGGCCTCGAATCTACGGTGCTGAGTTTGGCGGAAGACCCACCTCGCATTCTGCGCTTGGGGCTGATACCTCCGGCAGCTATTGAGGCGGTCGTTGGTCCCATTCGGCTACCTCCTCTAAGTTCCGCCCAGGCAGAGCAAGAGGGCACCCCGTTGCCATCTCCCGGCATGTTGCGCCGACACTATGCGCCCAAAGTCCCTCTCGAAATCGCCGAGAACGCCGCCGCGCGGGTGCAGGAGTTGTTGGCACAAGGGGAGCGCGTTGGGTGGCTTGCGTTGCAGGTGCCGGGGCGGTGGGGTGAGAACGCTGTGGTTATAGAGATGCCGACGTCGGCAGAGGCCTACGCCCAGAGGCTCTATGCCGCCCTACGCGAGCTGGAAGCGGAAGCGGTGACCCGGATCGTGGTGGACGCCCCTCCTCAAACACAAGAATGGCTCGCCATCTGGGATCGGCTTCGTCGTGCCGCCGCCTAGAGACCTCCAAAATTCGGCTTACCAGCTCTCTCGCGCGAAGGCCTGCCATGCTTTCGAGGCAAGTACCTCGGGGATTCCTTTGCTAAATTCGGGTCGCTTGCGTATCATTTCCAAGAACCTCTAGGGCCCGTGATGCCTGGTCCATTGTCCATGCCATGGAGCTGCCGATCACCCCGTCCTCTGCCACAGCCTCCGAGCCCCCACAAAGCCTATCGTCTCACAACGTCCTCTAACGCAACCCCATGCGGATCTCTTGGTTTGCCGTCTACATTGCGCCCGAGCGACGAACCGCACACTCTTACCGCGCTGCTGTTACTTCGAGGGGCGATCTTGTCACCACTTTAACATCATTGCTGTAAGCCCAAATGAAACCAGCATATCCGTGAGCAGTGAGAATGCGTGATCCATTGCGTATCCCCGTCCGACAAGCCCCTCTTTCAACGTCCTGTGAGCTTTTTCAAAGCCTACCGTGAACAAGGTGCCGATACCCCAAAGTACGAGTTGCCCATGGCATTCAAGGCATCGCTCTGCGTCTCTCCATCCCCATAGTTCACGCTGATCAAACGGTTTAGGCTGTCGTAACCATACTGCTCCGTGCAAACGTTCCCGCTGCTGTCGGTGATCTGGTTGGTCAGTCGCTGCCCATCGTTGTCGTAACCGTACGCGCTCTGAGTACAAAACCTTCAAATCCTCTTTGGCCTAAAGTCTCCTCATCCTCGCGTTCACCCACCACAGGAGCATCAGCTGCCCGTACCAACGTGTCCGCAACATCAGTAGCCCGAACTAAGGTATCTAAAACATCAGCAGCCCGCACTAAGTGCTCACCACGCTCCTGAGCTGCTTTTCTCGAATACGCCTAAACACCCCGTATCCGCTCCTTTAAGACTTTGGTTCTATTACGCTCCTATAAAAACCTCAAGTAGGGACGCGCCTCCAAATGACACACGCGCTCCCTGACCCTGACAATCGCCAAACAGAGCTCTAAAAAGTTGCCCTATCTCGCCTTCTAAAATGGCGCCTATCACTTACCAAAATCCCGCATAAAGCCCCCATGTCTTCAGGGCTCAAAGGGGGTGAACCGTTCCATGGAACTAACAGCGTCTTTAACTCCTGTATCGCCCTTTCCCTAGTTCCATCGCCTGCTCCAACCTCCAGGAGACCCAGGCGGCTCCATATCGCGATATCAACAGCTTCCAATCTGAATAAGCACCGAGAATACCAAAAATAGATGAGCTTTAAGAAACAAAGATCAAACGGACACACACAGAGCAAACTTCGATTGAGGAATTGAGCCCAGGCTCTTATCTTCTCCACGAGAGAGGAGGCTTCTGTGATCTTTCGGATATACTTTTTCCTGAAGGTGTACCTCGATCTTATACCATTAATCAGGGCAATCAGAGCGAAGCAAATCAGGCTCATTGTTATAATAGGCAACTGATACTATCTTTTGGGCAACAGGATGGCAAACACTATCCACCCAGCAATTACTGCGACATCCACTAGCGAGTAAAGACCGGGCACATAAATATAGAGTTCCTCGTCATCTCGATCTGTTTTCATTGATAGCATTCCAAACAGAGAGTTAAGTATCTATTCCTGTTGAGCAAAGTGTACCACCAATCATCATACCCTCTGCCACTAAACATACCAGCTCACACGCTGGTGCACCACATCCCGGCGATACGCCAAACCACGATGACCTATGACGTTGATGAACTAACACGCTTCCAATGTCTTTTAGGTTCATCCTCTCGTATGCGGCTCGGATACCAGACACAGCGAAAACCTACATAGGGACTAATCAACCACGGTTCTGCCTCCTCACGAGCTGCGCATACATGAACCGGTGGCTCACTAAGACGATCTCCCCCACGCATCGCACGATCAGCACTTCGCATGATAACCCCCTTACTCCACCGAAAACGCACCAAATACCGCTCCGAAACCAGTTCGCCATATCGGTTTGCTTTAACATCAGGTATCCACAACGAGTTCCAACACCACTCATATGCATTCCCCACCATGTCCAAACAACCATAAGGGCTTTTCCCTAACTCCCCCGCATACACCGAACGCAACGGAGGGATGTTCGCATCCTCATAACGCAACTCCAAATCCTCGGTGAAGTTGCAGTTGCAATGCGCCTCCGTCGGCTCCGCATTCCCCCAAGGATACCGGAAACCAGCCGAACCACGTGCCGCCTTCTCCCACTCTATCTCGGTAGGAAGCGTCTTCCCTGACCATTCGCAATAGGCTAATGCATCGTACCAACTTACAAACACCGCAGGCTTGTCTTCCAAACCCGCTGCATAGCTCCCATCCGCATGCCAGAGATAGATCGCCTCCGCCCTATCCCGATAGTCGCTTCGCTCGGGGTGGTTGGGCATCACGCTCAGACAACTCGGCAGATAGCCTGTTGCTTGTATGAACTGGTGATACTGTTGGTAAGTCACCGGGGTTCGGTCTATCCAAAACTCCTCGACATAGACCCTGCGCAACGAGAGAGCATGCTCAAGGTCAAGTTCTATCTCCTCGATAGTATCTTGGTCTTTCCCCTCACACAAAGCTAGGAAGTCAGCATCAGAAACCCCAAAGGAGAACTCCCCTGCAGGGACATGTACCATTGTGGAAAAGTCTATTTCGTCCGGACAGAACGGTGTCATAATGAATCCTCTCTTTCTGTTCAGATAGACTGGTTGATGTGGTCAATTTCAGCAGCGGTTTCATCATCACCTGCTATATCGAACATAATGGCGATAAAATCAAGGGGATTTTGGTGGAAGTAGGCATCAACACTGCACAAGCCTAGGGCTGCTTTACCTACAGTCTCAGCCCAGGGCCCAAATTTTTCTTTTCCTTTTCGCTCAGCTAGCTGTTCCAACGCCTTCACGAGTTTCCTAGCCTCTTTTTCTCTGTATCTCCAAAAGGATCTTCACTGATGAACCGGCCTAACACCGGATCCATGTATCGTGCCCGCACTCCCTAACCCATCGCAAACACACCAACTTACACGCTGGTACACCACATCTCTCCGTCTTATGATCATTCCCACAATGAAGCATGCCTCTCCTTATCCTTTAATTAGAACCTCTCATTTAGATACTATCCCAAAAGCCTCTCTCAGGCGAGACCCTCTATGAGAAGATCGACGTGTCCTGCTCTGCAAAAATGCTCTGGTTCCTTTAGAGCCATAAGAGACGATTTTAGTTGGAAACCCTCTGCCTTCCAAGAAAATAAGTGGCAAGCAACATCCCCACGTTCCTATTAATGGCTAGAGCGATCCATTTAAGTACATATGTGGGCTATCAATGTATGGTATATCCGGTATTATAGAACACCTTTCATAACCAATCGTCCTTCCTTTAACAGGGCTACTTCAATGGATCCACCTACACTGCACACCTGCACTCCAGTGCCGCGCTCACCGTCCATCACCATGAATTCCCCGCCATCTTCTCGGCTCCTTAACCTTACTCCTAGACCTCCTTGAGGCATCCGACACTCTATAAGCCCGCCCTCTTCATCCACCTCAATCCGTAGCACCTCATGACATCGTGTATCGTATATCCGCATTCTTCCACCCACAAGCGTTGCGTCCACTACCACAGCTACCCTTCCGCATGCATCGAGCACCTGAATTGCACCTCCCTCCTCACTACCCACCAGACATACACCAGCCTGACCTTCTGGTTTCAACACCCGAAACTCCGTTCGCTGCGAGTCGTACACTACCTGTAGCCTAGGGCTTAAAGGCAGGGTTTCCGTAGCCCTTTCCTGTGAGCTGTCTCCTGCCTCTCTGTTCAGCTCTCTATCCACTTGCCCTTCCAACTCAGCAAGCCGTCGTTCCAAGGCTGCCAGTCGCTCGCGAGTATTGTCCATCTTTACCTCCTTCACCACCGCAGTTTGAGTTCATGTTCTAGAACGCCATACATGAAGTACACTTCCATTCCGTTTTGGGTGTTGTAGAGGTCTATCCCTTTGAACCTTCCCCGTGCTACAGCCTTGAAGATTGAAAAACCCCCTCCGATAGCCGTGCTGTTCATCCCAAAACCAAACCTCCCCGCTAGCAGCGGCTCGAACTCTACACCCCCGCCATCGGAGCCGAACACTCCGCTACCGAACTCGACTTCTGTCTGAGCAAACAGGCGGATTGTAGATTTAGATTGCGGTCCGTTATGGCTAAAAAATTCTACAAATCCCCCCTCATCGCAGCTATGCACATGGACCCCTAAACCTTTCTTTGAATTGAAAACGCTCACCCCTCCCCCTATCCCCCAGAGTGTTTCCAACCACCCAGCCACCAAACAAACACAGGTACTTCCTTCAGGGCTTAATACCCGCAGCTCTGTTCGCCGTTCTCCTGAAATCAAGGCGAGGCGTGGTGCGATGTAGGTTATAGGTGGCCCAGGATCTCGTGCCTTTTGCGCATTGATTGCTTCATTTCGTCTGCTCTCAAGCTTGGAGAGAGATAGCTCTAAACGCGCAACACGCTGCTCCAAGGCTAGAAGCTTTTTCAATAGCCCTTCTTCCTCATCTTGGATCACGTTTAAGGTTTCTCCTTGATGTAATGGATTCTATAACAATGCGTTAAGTATCTCATTAAGTTTTTCGACCTGACTAGCAAGGAAATAATGAGAACCAAAATAGTATGTAAGAGTTGGGTCGCTAGTAAGTTTTACAAGCCATGTCCCATCGTTTTGCAGTACAAAACGGAACAATGTACGTCCACCTCGGTTGTTTCTAAAAACTATACCTGCATTTTGCCCTCGATCAAAACCATATTCAATAGCCTCACTGAGGCATTCATATTCTTCCTGTAGAATCGTGACAATTTCTTGGGCACAGCCTAGTACAGCGCGCGCAATGGGAGCACCCGTGAATCTAACATAGCCTCCTCAGCTGTAGCGTAGGCGATATCTAATGCCGTACCCGCAAGCCCACTGGGGTCGGTGAAGTTGATGGGGTTCTCGATGCAATAGAGAAACCAATTGCTGCTATGCTTGGCTGGGTCTTCACTGATGAACCGGCCTAACACCGGATCCATGTATCGTGCCTGCATGTAGATGAGCCCCGTACTCCCATCGCTCTCATGGCCTAAACGCCCCACATACTTCTCAGAACTGCTCCCTGCCTGACCGCTCCGCACCAAACCGTATACATCGTACTTCCTGCTCGCCGTCACATTTCCACTCGGATCTACCTCCTCCACCACACTCCCTAATCCATCGTAAACATACCAGTTCACACGCTGGTGCACCACATCCCGACGATACTCCGGACCACGAGCCCCCAACAGATACACCGCCGAAAGGTAGGGCGCGTTCGTCCCTTGCGCATAACCCAACTCCTCTACCGGCATGCTCCCATCCTAAACCGTATCCGTTTTACTCCCTAAGCTTCCCCTTATTGCTCCTTCCCTGAGACACCCCTGCTGCCCACTGGCCCTACCCAACTAGCTAGATGCCTCCTTAACCAACCATAGAGACCGGCTACGAGACCTTTTAGCTGCTCGTGAGGTAGATCGAAGAGATCACCTAAGAGAGCAACTATGCACCACGACGACACAGACACCGGAAGAGTACCAACTATCGCTCCATAAAATACAATGCCAGCCAGAACACCGCGCAGAAAATTGCTTACATATAATGTAGCTTTAAAAAACATTCTGAAAGCAATCAAAACAATGTCTCGGCCCTCTTTTCTCTCTTCCTCGTTCAAATAGCGGATAACGCCCATCGGAACGTCAGTAAGATAACACAAAGCAATAGCGGTTGCAATAGCTACCACGACCCACTCCAACACCGACCAGTGTGGCAGCGTAAGGTGCACTCTTATAGTCGACAAAGACAAGAGCGTCACGCTTAAACTGAACAAGCAGGTACTGTGCGGACTACATTCGGACGATGGGGTCTTCGTCCCTCTTTCTACACCCCGTGATAATCCTTGCATGTTTTGAGCCTCGTTTTGTCCCCTATCATATAATTTTGTATATTACCAGATATCGCTATCAAGCTAGTTGTCTTTTGTAGGTCCTCCTGCTCGTTTCCTCCCTAAGAATGATGGCTAGTCCCCAGGAATCGTATAATCTATCTGATCAGAGGGAACAGGACCTTCTATCAACATCACCTCCTGCTCTAAAGTTTCCTGCCCAAAGCTCAGCAAGGCGTCTTGCACAAGAGCATTGCCGGCCTCGACAGCTCCTGCACCGCTCACCGCGCGTGCCCGCTGCTTCTAACCACGCTCCTAAAAGCATGCAGCAGAGCGCCAGATAAAAACCTCCTGCTCTCCTTGCATTCCTAAGCATCTCGCCACTCCTTTCTTTATGGGAAAAAAGACCGACACGCTCGCAGCTTCATTTAGGGAGATCACTACAAAGGAGATGAAGGGGATGAAGTCCCTAAAATTGCACCTTTGTAATAATAAGGCAGGAGGGAGTGCCCTTTATGACGGGTAATTTTTGGGAAATTAGAAGTTCCTTAGATGACGCGGTCGAAGCATTAGAGAGCCTATCTTTTTGCCATGCTCTGCTATGCCGATGAGCGCGCGAAGACAGAGGGCTGCGCAGAAAGATGTCAAAGAGCTTTTCAAACAAGACTAAGGGATCTCCCCATCCCAACCATGTCGTTCAAGCCATGCTCTCACACGAAGGCGCGCTCTCTGCAACCGATGGCACAACGCGTCCGGAGTGGTCCCCGCCAACGCTGCAAGCTCTTTTAGCGGGACGTGTTCCACAAAATGCGCGAGAAAGATCGCTTGCAAAGAATCGTCTAAGTTCTCCTCGATGGCTTTATAAAGCAAACTCTCCGTGCACTTGCGCTCTAGGGCGGCTTCTGGGGTTGGAGCCGTATCGGGCAGCTGCAAAAGCTCTTCTTTGCCTTCGTCTAGCAAGACTTCATGTTTCGTTCTTGACTGATAGCGTCGTTGAAAGTTACGCACCACTTTCACCACAAATTTTATCCAGTTCTGTGGCTGGAGGCAGGGAGTCTCCCCCTCCCGCAGTTGCTCCAATACCAAAAGGACCGCTTCAGAGCCGCAGTCATAAACCTCCTGCGGTGGTAGCTTTCTGCGTCGCGCGAGGCACTCGGCTATGCGACGGATCAGAAGAAGGAATTTTTCCTCATCATAACCGGTCTCTTGACAGGAAAGGAAAAATGAGGACCCCATGGAATTCCTCCTCAGAGGTATCGAATGAAAGTATTTTAACATGAACACTCGTAAAAAGGAGCACTTTTTTGAGCACAAAATGGAGACAATCTTCTTAAAATATCGCTACTACCAAATTCGTTTTCAAAGGGTCACTCATTCGGAGCAAATGTACAATGAGAAACGCTTTCATATCACTCGACACTCAGGGAATCTCCCCAAGGGTGAGATGATCCAATCGCTTAGCGTAGGTTCGAACGCATGACGGGGCAACAGTAGAATCGGGTATCCAAGCGAACGGACGGCGTGTTTCATTAGATGATGTTTACTACCCAGGCTATCTCACCAAGGGCATTTCCCATATCCTTACGGATAAGGCTATGAACACTCGACGTGTAGACCCCGCCGGTGAAAAGGCCGCCATCATGCGGTCGCTGCGTACTATCTTTCTTCTAACAGTTTCAGTCCTGTTCTCCATCAGGTTTAGGTTGCAACGGCACCTGCCGCGTCGTACACAAAGGTGGTGGTGAACCCGTTGACGGTCCCGCTCAGTCGGTTGCCCTCTCCATCGAGGGTGTAGGAGATGCTGTAGCTATTGCTGCCGGTGCGGCTCTCCGCCACCAAACGCCCTGCGCCGTCGTAACTATAGCTTACCAAAGAACCGTCGGCCTCCGCCACGCTGGTGCGCCGTCCATCCACGTCGTACACATAGCTGAAAGAGGCTAGGGTGGTGTTGGCGGAGGTTTTGCTTACCACACTCAGCAGATGGTTATCGGCATCGTAGGTGCGGCTTATGCTTACCCCGTTGGGACGAGTCTCCATAACGAGGTTGCCATCGGCATCGTAAGCTGTAGCTAGTGGTGCCCGCTGCTTCGGAGATGCTAGCCACCTCATCACGAGCGGTGTAGGTATAGGTGATGGTGCGCCCACTCGCATTGGTTACTGACGTAAGCAGTCCCTTCTCGCCTGTGCCATCGTAGGTATACGTCACCACCACGCTGCCGTTATGGCTCTCTTGGGCAAGGCGGTCGTCGGCATCGTAGGTGCGCGTTAAGTAAAAAATTTTTTTGATTTTTACCCATCGAACTCTCTGACCTATTAGGAAAAAGCTTATGGTGAAGTGTAAGAGCGGCGTGGTACTGGCTTAAGCCGGTAAGATGCCGGCGCTCCCAGGTTCTGAACAAGGTTTCTCAGGCTAATTGGCTAGAGAGCCTGTTAGTGCCTCGAGCACGCTCTCGGCTGGACAGGCGACGGAGAGTAGGCAGCGCGAACCAAAAGCGGCCTTCCCACTACGCCACTCCCACGGCGCGCCGCTGGACAGCTCTTTTTCCAGCGAATCGGTGTACTGTTGTAAGATCTGTATCGCAGCCGGTCGGTCGGTTTGGGCAATGGCAACGGCTAACCATCCGACCGGAAATCCCCAGTATCCACCGTTTTCCCCCTCATCCGGCGCATCGGTCGTTGCCTCCCAATAGCCCCCGTAACTGCCAGATGGCGGCAAAGCCCGCACATAGCCCTGTAAAGTGAGGCCGCCCGCCTTATAGAGCTGATCTAGATGCCGCGCAACCGCGTTGCCGATGTCACTGGGAAGCGCCTGCAACACCAACGCGTAAGCGGAGGCCCAAACATCCTCCTTTCGCCCCCGCCGAGTGGCCGATAGCAAGAGACCGGTATCTTGGCCGTTTACCTGCCCCAACGGAACGTAGAAGGTGGACACAAGCGAGGCCCGAATGCGCTCGGCAATGCTTTGGTAGTCTCGTGCGCGCACCGCATCGTCTATCGCGCTGAAAAGGTTCGCCAGAATCTGCGCCGCTTGCAGCCGCAAAAGCGAGGGCATAAGGCAAAAACCGGCCTTCTGCACGTGGTCGGCGAAGACCCAGTCCACGCGAGCGTCCTCTGGAGTGCCGCCCACGGCCACCAAGCCGGTGGTCTTGTCGGCCTCAATGGAGTTGAAGGCGTTTTCGGCTATCTGCCATAAGGGCAGGGAGCCTTGTGACGTGGCAAAACGCGCCCGCAAAAGGTTCGGCTCGCCACGCTGGGTTATCGCCGCCTGCACCAACAAAAGAAACCAGTAGGCGCCATCCGCCGGTGGGAGATGCCCAAAAGCCCCTGTGCCCTGCTCACCACCCCTTTGGCATCGGGGAACCAACAGGCCGTTCCATCGGGGGCCACCCAGTCCGGCATGCTGTAGGCGGGCACGCTAAGGCCGCCAGCGAAGCGAAGCGGGCTGCCACCGTTTTGTAGCCTCGCGAGCAGACGAATCCATCCCTCTATCTCTTTTGAGGAGAGAAGGCCGGTTTGCGCCAGCAGAGCGAGGTCGGCCACGCGAAAACGAGGGCTTTGATCGTAGGGCAGAAGCAGATCGGTGCCGGTACGATTGAGCAGTGTGCCTCGTTTCCCGTTCGGAGGTAGGCGCATCGCTTGTAGCAACGGCAGAGCAAGCGTTTGTAGCTGAGTGGCAAGCGTGTGCAGACGGTCGTTCGCCACCGCGATCTCGGTGGCGAAAAGCTCTGGTGGCAAAGCGACCAATACATGACGTGCTACCGTGTCGGCGATAAAGGCGTTGGCGGTCTTCATCGCTACAGCAAGCTTGGGTGTGGTTTGCCATGAAAGCGTAAAGTTCGTGGGCGGGTCCGACTCCCAATCTTGCACGGCGGCCAGCGGCGCATCCGTAATCTGTAACCTCTGCATGAGGTTGAGCATCCAAGGGGCGCTCTGCTCTACCCCCTTGCTCTGAACCGCTTGGCCAAAAGCGCCCACAAACAGCGGCCGATGAAGATCTAAAGCGACGCGTTGCACCCATGGCAGAGTCAGCGCTTGGGTGTCGTCGCGGGTTAACCAGAGCGGTGTGGCCTCGCCAGGTGGCGCCAGATGCACGCTGAGGATATCAATGCCGTTGGGGTTCCGCAGCGCCACCATTTCCTGAAACTGCGGCAATGTATCCAACGGCTGAGGAGGGCCTGCCGGCTGAGTTAAGCCTCGTCGGCGCGCCTCATAAAGGTTCCAGGCATCCGGACGCGGCATGCCGTTGCCGGAACAGACTAGGTGATTCTTATCTAACCCATGGATCTGCTGCGCGATCTGCGCTAAAAAGGCGCTCAGCTGGTCGGAACTGTACGCCGCAGGGTCGTTCGGAGAAAGCAGATCGGCCTCTCTATCGAGGTCGCTGCCGATCTCCCAAAAAAGAATGAAAGGGTCGTTGTAGTAGCGCGACACCATCGCCGCAATGTAGGCCTTGGCGAGCTGATAGGCCGGCGTGCCAGCAGTTAAGAGCGCGTGTAGGCCTTCAGCTGGCTGCTGAGCCACCTGCACCAGGGTCTGCCCATCCCACAGCAACGAGGGCACGAGGAGCAGATGGTGTTTTTGCAGGGCCGCCTGCATCGCGTCGAATTTGGCAAAATAGCCTTTGGGGTCGGAACGAAATTGGGAAAACAGGGTCGCGTTTAACGGAACGGCAGCACAACGCACAAAGCGCGCCCCCACCGTTTCCGCATCGGCTAACGCCGTTTCCGCCGAGCTCTCATGGCCGCTTAGGAAGCGATCGAAAAGATCGGGGATGGTAACGCCGATGTTGCGAAAGGGAAGGTCTCCGAGATAGAGCGCGTTGTTCTCGATGTGGAGAAAAGGTGGCGGGGCTGCCGCCGTGCTCGCCCCCAGCAGAGCCATCCAGAGACATCCTAGAACGAACCAAGCGCTAGAAAAGCTAAAATTACGTTTCATTCAGTTGCTTGCGAAACCGATACCGTGTAGAATATCTAAAGGGAGGGAAGAGAAGCGAGCCGAGAGATCGCTCCCTTCTCTCTCAAGGTAGGTAGTTATGCAGCCTCTGGAAAGCGAAAGACCTGCTACCGTACAGAACAGCCGACTGCCGCTGTCGAAACAGCAGCGCATTGTGCGAGCTGTCATCCTGATAGTCGGCAGCATCACGCTGTTCTCCTTCCTCTTTGCCGATCCCCTATTACGCACCTTCACCCATAAAAACCTGCAGGGCGTTCGCCCACAAATCGGCACGGCGATTGTGGTCACCTTGGTGCCCGCGGGTAGCTCGCTTTTGGGTACCCCGCAACCGCCGCTAGTGGTCGTGCGTTTTCGCGGCCATCTCTATCAGGCCGGCAAGGTCATTGGTTTCGACCGGCTGCAACTTAACCGCCCGGCGCGCATCGTCTATCGCGTGGGGCATAACGCAACGATCTATGTGGACGAAGTGGCCCCTCTCAACTCATCCCAGAACGTCCCTCCAGGAGCAAAGCCTTGAAGATTATAGACCTTTCACAGCCTATTTTCGATGGAGGCCCCAACTGCCCAGCCCACCCACCTATTCGCGTTGAAATGAGGCTTCAACACCCGCAAGACGGCTGGCAGCTCGAACTATTCGCTTTCGCCGCCCACACCGGCAGCCACATAGACGCGCCTCTTCATCGTCTCCCCGATGGCGCCTCCATCGACTCCATCCCCCTCGAGCGATTTGTCGGCCCGGCCTATATCGCCGATCTGCGTCCGCTGCAGCCTAAAGAGCCGATTACCGAGGCGAAACTAGCCGAGGCTCTGCCGCACCCTCTGCCGCCCGATAGCGTTGTCCTTCTGGCTACCGGTTGGGGTGATATTCGCGAGCGCAGCCAGCGATGGCTCTACGAATCCCCCAAAATCGAACCCTCCACAGCGGAATGGCTGGTGGCGCACAAGGTACGCGGCGTGGGTATAGACCATTGGGGCATTGGAGGTTGGGACGCGGAAAACGATAAGGCGGTGCATGCTATCCTTTTGGGAGCTGGCATCTGGATCGCCGAGGAGCTGCGTTTGCCGCCAGAGGTGTGCAGACTGCCCAGCCCCCAGCTCTTTATGGCTCTGCCCATTCACCTCAAAGGCGCTTCGGGCGCCTGGTGTCGCCCCGTGCTACTGGTGGCGGACGACATCTCTATTCCTCTCGGGTAGACCGTGCGGATAGAGCGTCACCTTCATGCCCTGGCGGCTCTCCATCACCTTAAAGGCCTCGTGTATCTGCGTTAGCGGGAAGCGATGGGTGATGAGCGGTTTCACGCGCACCACCCCCTCCTCTAGCAACTGCACGGCCTGCTGATGCTGGCGCGGCACACTGCCGTGCGAGCCTGTGAGAAAACACTCCTTATAGTGGATCGTATTCGAGTAGAGCTGCATCGGACGAGCGCTTTTGGGCAGGCCCCCAAACAGATTGACATAGCCCCTGTGCGCCACCATCTCTACCGCCTGCTCGTGCGCCTCTACCGACCCGCTGGTGGTAATAACAACGTCAGGCCCCTCGCCCCCCGTCTCCTCCCGACAGCGCGCGACAACATCCTCCTCTTCCGCAGCGATGTAAACATCGGCTTGGTAGAATTTGGCCATCTCGAGCCGAGCCCGACTTCGCTGAACCCCAATGACCTTCGAGGCGCCGAAATAACGCGCTAGATCGATCATCATGCAACCGATAGGGCCCAACCCGATGATCACCACACTTTTCCCCGGCCCCATGTTCACCAGCTCTAAGCCGTTGATGGCGCAGGCAAGAGGCTCGGCAAGCGCCGCCTCTTCAAACGAGAGACGCTCGGAAAAAGGCGTTACCGGCCCCTCCTCTAAAAGCAGCTTCGGCAGCAGCATGTACTGCGCAAAAGCGCCCGGAATCTGGTAGCCCACGGCGTAGTTAATGGGGCAGTTGTTGCCCAACCCAGCCTTGCACCAACGACACTGCCCACAAGGCACATCCGCCCCAAGCGCCACGCGGTCGCCCTCCTTTACCCGCTCCACATGGCGCCCTACCTTTACAATCACTCCTGCCGTCTCATGTCCGATGATGGTCGGGGGCTTCACACGTGGGTTTCCATGGTGGAGAATGCGTACGTCCGACCCACAAATGCTCACCGCCTCCACTCGCATAAGCGCCGAATCGTTGGTGACCTCCGGTATGGGCACCTCGCGAACCTCAAGGCGGTCAATGTCTTCCAAAACCGCCGCCTGCATAAACTCCATACTACGCCATCCATCCTTTACGAAAATGTACTTAGATCATACCTACCCCTCTCCACAAATTGTCCTCTTCCAAATGGTGCCTCGACGTGGTTCACGTCACGGTATTTCTGCGGGATTTTTTTGCGGCCTTCAGCAGTATATTTGATATATCGCATCGCAAAGAGCCGCGTTGCCGGCAGGCTCTTTTCAGTTCCATCAGAAGCTACTATTCCACGTTGGCTCATGTGCAATGTTCGGAGGGCCTATCTCTGTGACGATCGGCGATCTCCTAGGCGCCGGTCCGAAAAGATGAGACCTCCTCGTGTTCTCGTTCGAGTGGCATCCGCTCGACTAGAAGGTTGTAGGTAGGAGGTAGACGCAAACCGTGAAACACTGGATCATCGAAACCTATGCAGGGCAGAGTGTTCTGATCCACTACTGCCGCTATGCGGAAAACGACATTGGGAAAGAGGCGTTACGTCAAGATATCGGCGGTGGCTATGTACGCTGCGATCTGTGCGGCGAAAAGTTCCTTCCCCCTACGCAACCGCACCATCCTCGCCTTATTTTGAAACTGCAGCCTCTCTTGGAAGACTCGATTGCAGAAGAGGAGGTTACTTCCTGCTAAACCCTCAGCCCTTCACTATCCAATACAGATAGTTTCTGCGGTGCGTGCGCTTTTCTCTCGAAAAGAGGTGCCCTTTTGGAGAGAAAATGGGGTTTTGTGTCAAAATGAAGCGGTTCACTCACAACCCTCTTTTACCTACGAGAAGGAGATCTGTATGGAAACAACCACGCCCGTCGTGGTAAATAGCTCGAGCTGGAATCAATTTATTAAATTTTGCATTGTGGGCGCCTCAAGTACCGTAATAGATGCCGGTCTGTTCAATCTTCTGCATCTCGCTTTGGGCCTCCATCCCTACTTTGCCCGCACCCTCTCGTTCTCCGTGGCCGTGGTCAACGGCTTTATCTGGAACAGCCTGTGGACTTTTCGCGGCCTCGGCAGCGGCTCGCGCCACGCGCAGTTCGTAAAGTTCGCCGTTATTAATGTCGTGGGGCTTTTTCTTAATCTCTTTATCATGAGCGTGGTCTACTATCTTCTCAGCGGCCATCTGCCGCGCGCTCACGAGCACGCACCGCTGCGAATCAATATCGCGCTGGGAGCCGCCATTGTGATCGTGGCCTTTTGGAACTTCGGCGCCAATAAATACTGGACGTTTCGGGGCGTACGTCAGTAGTCTACCGGCCGCAGATAGTAGTCGTTGATCGAGGTGGAGGAGATCATGGCCGTGGTCGGCAGGTGCCGCTTCCAATGCGTGGAGTCTAACCGCCCTTTCACCAGCTTTACCTCTTCCTCGGTGAACCCCATCTCCAACAGGCGAGCGGGCGGATAGCCGCGCAGCAAGAAATAGAGAATGCGGTCGGCCTTCTGATAAGAGATGCCAAAATCGCCCTCATCGGTCTGCCCCACAATAAGGTCGGCCGACGCCGGCTTGTTCACAATGACCTCTGGCACCCCCACATAACGCGCGAGTTGCCAAACTTGGGTTTTGTAGAGGTCGCCCAGCGGGTTGATGGGCGGGGAATCGTCGGCGTGCCAGGTAAAGTAACCTAGCAAGCGCTCACTCTTATTGCCGGTTCCCACCGGCAGCGTGCCCAACTTCTGGCTTTGGTCGAAGAGCACGATCATGCGCATGCGCGCCATCACATTCCCACGCCGACGTGGGTCGGCATCGGGAGCATATTTTAAATAGCCATCCACTGCATCGGTAATCGGGATGGTCTCCATGCAGATGCCGGTTACTTCCGCTACGAGGGCCGCATGCTCGAGGCTCTCTTGAGAGGAGGTTTTGTAGGGCATGCGAATGCCGAGCACGTTTTTGGGCCCGAGCGCCTTTGCCAATAAGAAGGCCACTAACGACGAGTCGACTCCGCCCGAAATTCCCACAACCGCTTGGTGAAAGCCGCGCCGTCGCACGATCTCATCTTGCAAAAAGGCCACCAGCCAGTCGGCCAACAGGGGCGCGTTGATCTGCAGAATATCCTCCGACTCCGCGGTTAGAGGCTTGGCAGAGATAATAGGTAATCGTTGCCGTTCCTGTTGCATAGGCGTCTACTCCCTGTGCACCCGTTGTGCGGCCACCTCCAACTCCGCTACCACATCGCCCAGATTGGCTTCGAGGTCGGCTAAAAGAGGCGAGGTGGCACGTGCAATGGCGACATCTTCTCTGTCTATGGTGGCCGTTACGATGCACTCATCTCGGTCGGACCCCATAACCAAACACTGCCCCCAAGGGTCTACCACCTGGGATGAGCCGGTAAATCCCTTTCCTCCCTCAAACCCAACCAGCCCCGCATAGACCACCCAAATGCCATGTTCGGAGGCAATAGCGGGCAGCAGGATATTGTAGTGAGCGATATTTCCCACATTTTTACCGGTGAACTCACGCCCAGGCGACGCGCTGGGAACGTAAAGGATCTGCGCCCCCTTGAGGGCCACAATGGTGGGAGCGACCGAGTGCCAGATATCTTCGCAAATGAGTATGGCCGCGCGCCCAAAACGGGTGTCGAAAGCGCGAAAGGTGCGGCCGCGAGAGACAAAACGCTTCTCGTCGAAGACACCATAGGTGGGCAGAAAGAACTTGCGGTGCACGTGCTTCAATCCCGCCTCAACCTTTGCGGCAGGCGATGCCAGCGTGGCGTAAAGAGCGCTGTTGTAGTAACGGCCATCCCAAAGTTCATAAAACCCCAATACCACGTCCAGGCAGGCATCGGGACGGCGCACTCTTTCCCGATAGAGCCGGAGCAGATCCGCGTAAACGCTCTCGGCAGAACGCGCTACCTCCCGCACACCCCCCTCTAAAAAATAGCCGGAAAGCACCGTTTCCGGCAAAACCAGCACATCGGTCTGCGGCAGCTCCTCTTCCAATTGTGAAAAGAGTTCGGCCACCCGCTGCAAATTCGCCTCGTAGTGCCCTTTGATGGGTTTGATCTGCGCTATAGCCAGATGTAGCTTCGTCATCGTCTGCTTAGCCCCTCACTCATTTTACCTTGTGGGGGCGTTGCCGGTTCCCGCTCAGGCGCAACCACAAGAGGCATGCGTAATGGCTGGCTTTGAGAATCGGGGGGTGATATAAACAAAAAATGCGTGGCTCTTGCACGAGGTTTGAGGGACAAGGTGGAAGCAGGCCTCTTTCGGTCTCCGGTCATAGACCTTAAGAGCGTTCATCCCTCATTTTCGAGCAAGCGTTTGCAAGAGCCACGCCACGCGAGCCTTAAGTAAAATTCCCTTCCTCTCGCAAAAGGGGAGCGACCGTCCCCATCTGTCAAGCGGTTAGGAGTTAGGAGTCGTGCTGTCCAGAGTCACCGTCGGAGTTTCGGTGAGGTAGAAGTTGGCGGTGGTATTGAACTGATAGGGCGTCGGGTCGAAGCCGCTTCCGCTTGTCGGAGGCGTTACAAACGGTCCGAGCGCCTTCACCACATCGTTAATGGTTTGAAATTTGGGGCCGGTGGTAGAAAAGGTGCGTTCGAAAGCGATGTTGTTCGCCGCGTGCCCACTGGCCCCAACCACCGATTCCGGGGTTCCGCTAAGGCCCGTCACGGATGTAAGACCTAAATCGGCCGCAATGACACGACCGAGGGTACGGTGCTCGCTCTCCACGCCAAGAATCTGGCCCGCCAAAACTTTGAGGGCGCTGGTGGAGAGGTCGCGAATACCGATAAGGTAGGCCGCAATAAAGGCATCTTCAAGGGTGATCAAGGTGTTAACAACCGTCTGCGCGTTCTGCTGGCCATTTGCAGTTGTGAACATGCCGATAGGGAAATAGAAGGTAAGTGCAAGCGGCTGTGCGCCGGCGCCTACAAGCACCTGATAGTGTAGAGCCTCCTGCTCGCGACCGGCCACAAGGTAGGCTTGATCGTTTGCATTTCCATTGAGACCGCTGGTGTAGACGGCCGATTTGATAATGTTGTCGTACATCACGGTAGCTAACGCTTCGGCCGTGGCGGCAGCGTTGATGATGGTTGCGTCCTGATTGGTTGAAGAGGAGCTGCTTCCTCCACATCCCGAAAGCAAAAGGCCCGCCGTGGCACTTAAACCAAGAGTTCCTACCCCCGCCATAAAGCGGCGTCGGGAAACGGCTTGTTGAAGCTCGTTCATAAAACAGTATTTCCTCCCTTAATCTGTTCAGAATATGGTTCGCGCCATCTTTCTGAGCATGCGCAGGAAAGGGTTGAACCCACTAGTCTGTTCCTGCTAATAACATCTTAACCTATGAGGATTAAAGGAAGGTTTCTAGAAGGTTTCACAAAGTTTACAATTTTGACCTAGCCCAAATAAAAAGAAGAGACAAACGGGTTCAGCCTACGCCTCCCTGCTGAAAAAGGCCGTCGAACTTCGCTTCTAAACCCAAATACCCCCTCCCAAAGACAGCAGGCTTGCGCCTAACTTTTGAGGCTCTGTCGTTTAAGGCAGCCTGTGGCAGCAAGACACAGTACTTCCTCTAAGAACGGCTTTTCCCCTCCGCCAAAAAGACCATGGAATTTCGCAGCCAAATAAGGTAAATCTACATGCTAGGTATCATATAAAAGGAGACGAGCACGATGCTTACCCTTACCCCAACGCCCGACGAGATGCAAACGGGCCAGCTCTCCCCAGAACACCTGCAGGCCGCGCGGGAGGCGATTCTTACAGAAGGCTTTGTGGTGCTAAAGAATGTTGTAGATAAAGGCCATTTGAAGATCCTCCAAGAAAAGATGCTGGAGGATCTACACGACCTTCAAGCTAGAAAGGACGCGCCTTACAACTGGAACAGAGGGAATATCCAACAAGATCCTCCGCCGTTCCCTCCCTATCTGTTCCAAGATATCTTGCTAAACGATCTTGTTATCGCCGTGACAAAGGCGGTGCTCGGCCCTAAACCGCGTAACGTGTTCTATAGCGGCAATACGGCCCTGCCAAGCCCCTACCGTCAACCCGTCCACCTCGATATGCCCCAACTGTATAAAGAGGACGGCAGCGTATCGGCACCCTACGCTTTGGTTATCAACGTGCCGGTCGTTACCATGAATCCCGAAAACGGCAGCACGGAGATCTGGCCAGGGACGCATGCTTGCGCCGAGGTAGATAACGACTGGCCCAACTTGGAGGTGCCAGAACCGATGCTGGCACGCCAAAGAAAGATCGCTCCACCGCTGCAACCTACCGTTGAAGCGGGCTCCGTGTTGATCCGAGACATCCGCTTATGGCATGCGGGAATGCCGAACCGGACGCCTACTCCCCGCCCTATGATCGCCATGATCCACGCCGCCTCTTGGTATCGTCATATCGGTAGCAATCTACGTTTTCCAAAGGACACGGAGGCCTTTTTCGCGCATCCGGAGCTTATAACGGAAGCTGTCTTCGTAGAGGAGCCCATAGACTACCTCCATCAACCTCACGGTTTTGCCTATCAGGCAGAGGCAGAATAGGAGAAAGGGCGAGCAAGCCAAGCGCGCTCTGCCGAAGGGCTCTGGAGGAGGGAGCTTGCTTACTCGCCCATCCCTTGCTAGTTAGGGGCACAACGGGCACGGTGGGCAACATGGCGGACAAGTGGGCGGGCAGTGAGGGTTGCTTTGCCGTGCCGCGATCGCCACCTGCACCCGTGGCGCTCTCGCATGGTACCCCCCGTTCCGGTGCGTTGCGCGTGGTTTGGCGATTGTGCAAGGCGCAAGCACCGACAGCAGAGCACTAAAGGTTACTACGGCTCCGATCCGGCTCATCTCTCTTCACCTCCTCCCCTGTCAAGCTGATAAAACCCCAACACACAGCAGCCGCATTCGCGCATCGCCAACCGCTGCTGAATGCGCTCGGCATCGCGTTTTAAACGCCTATCCGCTTCCAGAGAGGCGCGATAGGCGGCAAAGAGCTCATCCAGCAGTGGCCTGGTTGCTGGCTCGAGCGCGTAATAGACCCATCGCCCCTCCCGCCGCGTTTGGACAAGCCCCGCTTGCCGTATGATCTGCAGGTGCGTGGAGAGCGTGGATTGACGCAATTCCAAGGCATCGGCTAACTCGCAAACGCAGAGCTCCCCCTCCCGTAACGCATACAGAATGCGTAGCCGGATGGGATCGGAAATCGCCTTGGCGAAGAGCAGTAGATCGTTCATTTCGGTTTTTATCGTATCGGATTTTCTTGATATATTATAACACACCGCTCTCCTCTTGTCAAGAGCAAGGGGAACGGTAAATCGTCCTATCAGAGATGAATCGCCTTTTTGGCAGTTTAGGGGCACCAACAGCTACCGGTTGTAAAAGCGCGCTAGAAAGCCGTCTCTCTGCAACACAGCCTTTTGCCGGTTCGCGCTAGGAGGGGGAACAGACGGCTCTACAAAAATACACGAGGTCAGCGAGGCCCACGTTGGGTTAGAGCACCGAAAAGTTGGTCGTCTGAAATTAGGAAGGAAACACCAGCTGATAACCGAACCCACGTACGGTGAGAAGATATTTGGGGTGGTCGGGATCGGCCTCGATCTTGCACCGCAGCCGGCGAACATAAACGGCCAAGGTTTTGGGGCCTGTTTCGCTTTGGAACCCCCAAACGTTCTCAAAAATCCATTCGGAAGAGAGCACCTTGTCCACATGGCGCGCCAGGAGAGCTAAGAGCTCGAACTCTCGTTCGGTCAGTTGGGCCCGCTTCCCCGATATAAAGGCATCGTGCCGATCGAAATCCACCACGAGATCGCCGATACGAATCTCGTTCCGCGCTTCTACGGGGCGGCTATACTCGTTTGCGCGACGCAGTTGCGCCCGCACCCTCGCCACGAACTCCCGTGGAGTGAAGGGCTTCACGATGTAGTCATCGGCCCCAACTTCTAGCCCAACCACGCGCTCGGCGCTCTCGCCACGTGCCGAGAGGAAGAGCACCGGCATGCGATGCTTCAGACGAATGCGGCGACATAAAGAAAAACCGTCCATATCCGGCAGCCCAACGTCGAGCACAACGAGGTCGAACGGCTCCCCCTCCAAAAGGCGCAGCGCTTCTCTAGCGCTCGAAGCGCTCTGGCAGAAGAACCCCTCGGAGAGCATCAGCTTTTCGAGGGAGCGCACCAAAAACGAATCGTCATCAACCACCAAAACTCTGGTCATTTTCGCCCTCAATAGCCGGCAGCATCACGACGAAGCAGGCCCCCTTGCCCGGCCGGCTGCGCACCGTGATGCGCCCTTTGTGCTCACCCACGATGCGTTTACAATTATACAGCCCAAGCCCCGTTCCTCCAGAGCGCGTGGTAAAGAACGGCATAAAAATCTGTTTCTTTATCTCTGAGGCGATCCCTGGCCCAGTGTCTCGCACCTCCAAATAGAGTTTTCCGCCTTTGCTATAGGTTCGCAGCGTGAGGGTGCCCCCCGTTGAGGCCATGGCCTGAAAGGCGTTCAAACACAGGTTGATGAGCAGCCTATCTATCTGAACCGGGTCGCCCCAAAAGGCCGGTAAGCCTTCCTCCAGTTCATAGCAGAGGCTCACATTGCAGGAATCGGCCTGAGCGCTGAGAAGCGGCGCGACGTGTCGGATGCGATCGTTAAGCAAGACCGGCTCCCGATAGCACCTATCGGCATGAGTCATGGCCAGCAGCCTTTGGGCGAGCACTTCAAACCGATGGAACTGCTCGATGAGCGCGGCCGCGCTCTCAGAAGGCAACTGCTCGATCTCCATGCGCATGGTGGAGAGAATATTGCGAATGTCGTGCGCTACGCTTGCCGAGAGCGTTCCAACCACGCGCAGTTTCTCGGCCTCCAACAGGCGACGTCGCGTCTCCTGAAGGATCTGAGTGGTTTTGTGCAGACGACGGCGCACCTGCGCTTGCAACCGCTTCATTTCGGAAATATCT
This sequence comes from Chthonomonas calidirosea T49, assembly GCF_000427095.1. Classification (NCBI taxonomy): domain Bacteria; kingdom Bacillati; phylum Armatimonadota; class Chthonomonadia; order Chthonomonadales; family Chthonomonadaceae; genus Chthonomonas; species Chthonomonas calidirosea. The sequence continues at coordinate 2,756,036 of NC_021487.1, read as the reverse complement.
AGAAATGTCCAGAGGCGGGCAATAGGTTTCCCCTGCGCATCGAGCACGGGCGCGGTAAAACGTCGAAGAATGCGGGGCGGGGTTTCACGCAACTCAACCTCATCTTCACCGGTAAAATAGGGGTCGGCGTAGGCCCGCTGAATCATCGCCTCGAACTGTGCCGGATGGCGCACCCTCGATCGCGCCCAGGCGCGCACGCTGTCTGGGTCGCTCTCCACCACCAAGCGGGGTGGAATAGAGAACAGCTCACCGAGGCGCCGGTTCGCCACAATGTCTTGCCGATCCAGTCCGCTCACGAGCACCCCGTAGTCTATGGATTGTAGAAGCGCGTGCAGTAGAGCCTGTTCTCGATGACGATAGAGCGGATGAAGCGCGATGTCTTCATAAACCACTTCGTCTGGATGTGCCATTTGACCGCTACCTAAATCTTCTTTTGAGACGGCAGGAGTAGGAAGGGAGTTCCTAACAATTATAACGGATTTTGTAAGAATTCGGAATGACCTGTTTTGCTTCAACGATCGGCCATTTTCAAATGAACCCGCGAAACGATGGTTAAGCTGTGGGGTATACTGTAATTTGCTTATGAAGCGAAAGGCCATTGACATATCTACCGGCCTTTCTCACGCTCCCTAAATTTTTGGGCTTCAACAAATGCACTTATTAGAGAGGCTGCTTATCTGTGGAAAAGCTAGTTATCCGGGGCGGTTCCCCCCTATCAGGTGAGGTATACATCGGCGGCAGTAAAAATGATGCGCTGGCCATCATCCCTGCGGCGTTGCTGGTGCCAGGCAAAACCCGCCTGAGAAACGTCCCTCGCATCACGGATGTAGATAAGATGCTCGAAATTCTTCGGCATCTTGGGGCTAAGGCTGATTTTCTACCCGACAACACGCTGGAAATAGACGCCACGCAACTCACCACCTCCCAAGCCCCTCACGAGCTGGTGCGTCAAATGCGTGCCTCCTTCAACCTGTTGGGCGTGCTTCTTACGCGGTTTCAAGAGGCCGCGGTGGCGATGCCTGGTGGCTGCAACATTGGGGCGAGGCCGGTGAATTTCCATATTAAGGGGCTCGAGCAGTTGGGCGCCCGCCTTACCTTAGAACACGGCATTTACGTGGGAACGTGTCGGCGTCTTGTGGGCACAAATCTCTACCTGGAATTTCCTTCTGCCGGTGCCACACAGCATCTCATGATGGCCGCTTGCTGCGCGCAGGGCCGCACCGTTATCCAAAACTGCGCTCAAGAGCCAGAGGTGGTGAACCTCGCCGAGTTTCTTAACGCCTGCGGCGCCAAGATCAGCGGAATGGGCACCTCGACCATCGTCATTGAGGGCGTCGATCGCCTCTATCCTACCGAGTTCTCCATTATTCCCGACAGGCTCCAAGCTGGAACCTATGCGATCGCGGCGGCAGCTACAGGCGGCGATGTGTATATACGTAATGCCGTGCCAGACCACTGCCGCGCCGTATTAAACAAGTTGATGGAGGCCGGCGCCGAAGTAACCCCCATTGATGGAGGAATGCGCGTGCGACGAGTAGGCAAAATCCACCCTACCGACATAAAAACCATGCCCCACCCAGGCTTTCCCACCGACATGCAACAACCCTTCGTAGCTCTTCTTACCATCGCCGATGGGGTCTCCGTCATCACCGAAACGGTCTACGAAAGCCGCTTCCGCTACACCACCGAGCTGCAGCGCATGGGGGCCGACATCCGTGTGGAAGGCCCAACTGCCATCGTTACGGGGGTTCCTCAGCTAAATGGGGCGCCCGTGAGCTGCACCGACCTGCGCGGCGGCGCCGCCTTGGTGATCGCTGGGCTTGTGGCGCAGGGCGTTACCGTGGTCTCCGAACTCGAACATCTTGACAGGGGCTATGAGAACCTTGTAGAAAATCTAAGGGGGCTTGGCGCCGACATCGCGCGAGTCCCCGAAGAACAAGCGCGGAGTTACGAGAGTGTTTAACCTGTTTCCTATGCTCGGAATTGACTTGGGCACCGCCAATACGCTGGTCTATCAGAAGGGAAAGGGCATCGTGTTGCGAGAGCCCTCGGTGGTGGCCGTTTCCGCCCAAAACCGCAAGGTGTTGGCGGTGGGCTCCGAGGCTAGCGAAATGCTAGGACGCACGCCCGGCAACATCGTGCCGATCCGCCCTATGAGCGACGGCGTTATTGCCGACTATACCATCACTCAGGCCATGCTTCGCTACATCTTTGATCGCGTGCTCGGGAAACGTTGGCTGCTTAACTTTCGCCCACGTGTGCTTATCTGCGTGCCCTCTCAAGTAACCAGTGTAGAGAAGCGCGCGGTGCTCCAGGCCGCAGAAGAGGCTGGCGCCCGTGAAGCCTACCCCATTGAAGAGCCCATGGCAGCTGCCATCGGTGCCGGTCTACCCATCTCCTCCCCTGGCGGCAACATGGTGGTGGATATCGGTGGTGGAACGACCGATGTGGCCGTCATCTCCCTTGGCAGCATCGTCCATAGCGAAAGCCTGCGTATCGCCGGAAATCGTATGGATGAGGTGATTATGCGTTACATCCGCAACGTCTACAACCTCATGATCGGCGAACGTACCGCAGAAGAGATTAAAATGCGGATCGGCTCGGCCTACCCACTTCAACAAGAGCTTACCATGGAAGTACGCGGCCGTGACCTGGTGGCCGGACTGCCGAAAACGATTCAGGTTACCTCCGAAGAGATTCGGGAGGCCCTTTCCGAGCCCGTTAGCGCCATCGTAGAAAAGGTCAAACGTGTTTTGGAAAAAACACCGCCGGAGCTTTCTGCCGATATCATCGAACGCGGTATCATGCTTACCGGAGGAGGAGCCCTGCTTCGGGGCCTTGATCAACTTATCTCCTCCGTCACGGGCCTGCCTGTTCGCGTTGCCGAAGACCCCCTTACCTGCGTTGTCATCGGAACCGGAAGGGCCTTAGAAAATATGGCGGCCATTCGCCGCAGCGCCTGATATAAGGAGACGGCCACCCATGAAACGACTCTGGCTTCTTGTACTTCTCCTCTGTGCAGTACCCGCTCTTTGCTTGCCGCCCGACGTCCGCCCCAACCATTGGGCGGCAGCCTATGTGCAACAAGCGTTGCAAAACCATCTGCTCTCGCTTGAATCGGATGGGCGCTTCCATGGCGAACAGAAGATCACGCGGATAGACGCCGCCATCGCCCTTGCCCGATTGGCAAAGGCGCTTCAAGAGAACACCTGGCACGCCGCCCCTAGTAAACCGGTGCCAGAAAGCGTTGCGCAGACACTGAAAGCGCGCCGCTGGCAGAACCGCCCCGTTACACGCTATATCCTGGCCTCGGTGCTTTGCCGCGTCGGAAACTATGTGGCCAATGGCATTACGCGTGCGCCGGCGAATGCGCCAGATAAAGCAAAGTCGGAAGTGCTTCCAACGCATGTGACCATCGCTGTGCCTCCTACCAATCCAGCCTACACCTCTTTGCAGTATCTGGTACAGCATCGTGAGATCGGCCCCGACTCCCCTCTTCTTAAAGCAGATCATACCCCCCTGACGGCAGCGCAGCTTAGTGTGGCCGTCGCCCAGATGGTTGCCGGGCTAAACGACCAGCTAACCTCCCTCGGCCACGACGCCCAAGGCAACACGCCCGACGCCAGCTTTCATAAACCCAAAGGAGGGCACTGAGAGGTGCCCGATGCCTCCACGCCGCTACGGTGTCACTGCCGGCGTCATGAGATAACCTCCCTGCGGTGTGCGCGCTGCGGTGTGCCCATATGCCCTCACTGCTCCGTGGTCTACCCCGCCGGCATGCTCTGCAAACAGTGTGCAAAGCCCGATCGCGCCGCCCGTCTACAACTGCAACCCCAAGAGCTCCTCTTGACGCTCGTCGTCGGAACCGTGGTTAGCTACGTGGCAGCATGGCTTCTTTTGCTCGCCGAAGGGGTGCTCAGCAGCGTGCATCTCGGCTTTTTTGCCATTTTCTTGGCCTTTTTTCACGGGATGCTGGTGGGAGAAACGGTGCGCCAAGTGACCCGATTTAAACGCGGTACTCAGGTGGAGCAACTGGCTTGGTTGGCAGCAGCCTTAGGGCTGATCGGCATGGCGCTCTACCTGTCCGGAGGCCATCTCGGGGCTTTACTAGACCTGATGCTGTGGTTACAAATAGCCCTCAGCATTGTTGGAGCGCATAACCGTGTTCGTGCTTACTAACCTAGGTGCGGAGAGAAAAACGCCGTGAAACGCGTGGTTAGCATTAGTCTAGGCTCCTCACGACGCGATAAAAAAGTGATCGCCCGGTTTTTTGGAGAAGAGTTTTCTATCGAGCGCATCGGCACCGACGGCGACAAGCAGCGTTTTCGTCGCCTTGTGCAGGAGCTAGATGGCAAGGTGGACGCCTTTGGTGTAGGGGGGTGTGACATCTATCTCTACGCCGGCGATCGCCGCTACGTGTTTCGCGAGCCGCTCTCGCTGATGGCCGGTGCCCAAAAAACACCTTTCGTGGACGGCAGCGGCCTCAAGCATACCCTTGAACGAGAGACCATCGCCTGGCTCGATGAAAACAAGGTGGTGAATTTCTGTGAAAGCTCGGTTCTGTTGATGAGCGCAGTGGACCGCTTTGGGATGGCCGAGGCGCTGGTACAACGCGCGCGTTCCATAGTGTTTGGCGACATTCTTTTTGGACTTGGACTGCCTATCCCCATTCGCTCTTGGACAACCCTTCAACGCCTCGCCCGCCTTATTCTTCCCATTGTGGTGCGCTGTCCCTTCCAGTGGTTCTACCCAACCGGCGAAAAACAGCACCAGAATGTGCCCAAATTTCCCAAGTTTTTTCAAGAGGCCGATGTCATCGCTGGCGATTATCTCTACATCAGCAAATATATGCCGCAACAACTCTCTGGTAAAACAGTGATCACCAATACCACTACCCCTGCCGATGTAGAAGAACTAAAACGCAGAGGCGTGCATAGGCTCATCACCACTACCCCTGTGTTCGACGGACGCTCCTTTGGCACGAACGTTATGGAGGCCGTGCTCGTAACTTTACTACAGAAACGTCCTGAAGAGCTGACCCCGCAGGACTATCTGCAGAAACTGAAGGAGCTAGATTGGAAGCCGAACGTGCAGGTGCTTAACCCACAACCAGCGATCTGCGCTCAAACCGTGTAATTATGGAACGCTTTGCCTTTGTTGTTCACCCTATTGAGGCCCGCCGCGATGTGGCACGAAAATATCCCATCGCGCGCTTCCTTCCAGTGCGCCTCATTGAATGGTTTTTGACCCGCCAAAACCCTCTGGTGGTCTGCGAAGTGAAAGGCGTGCGGTCGCTAACGGGGAAAGAGCTGGAGGGCTGGTTTATCGGCTGCCCCCTTACACCGCATCAAATGGTTACGCTTCCCTACGAGCAGGTTCTCGAGAAGCTGGAACAGTGTGGCCGTATTGCCCTCGATCTGGGCGCCGGCATTATGGGGCTTGGAGCCTTCACTTCGGTTGTAGGAGACGGCGGCATAAGCCTTGCCAAACGACTGCCCGATCTAGCCATCACCACAGGGAACTCTTACACGGTGGCAACGGCTATTGAAGGCGTTAAAGAGGCCGCTCGCCTCATGGGGCATCATATCGAAAACTCGGTGGTGGCCGTGGTGGGAGCTACCGGCTCCATCGGTTCCACATGCGCCGAGATATTGTCCCGGGAAGCCCCGGCTGTCGCCCTTGTTGGGCGCGATCTCTCCCGTCTGAAACAGCTGGCCGAACGCCTTAAATCCCAATCGCAAGCGGAGTTGCGTCTTTTTACCGATGTGGCTACAGGCCTCCGTGATGCCGATGTGATCATTACGGTTACTAGTGCCGTGGACGCCATTATTTTGCCGGAATACCTTAAACGCGGTGCAGTCGTCTGCGATGTGTCTCGCCCTCGTGACGTTTCCGTGCGCGTTGCAAAGGAACGGCAGGATGTACTGGTGATCGAAGGGGGCGTTGTTCGGGTGCCTGGTGAAATGCATCTGCCCTATCCCAACAGGCCCGACGAAGAGTTCGACTTTGGTTTTCCGCCCAATACCGCCTACGCCTGCATGTCCGAAACGATGATGCTCGCGCTTGAGGGGCGTTATGAAAGCTTCACGCTCGGCAAGGAGGTAAGCGTAAAGCAGGTAGATGAGATCAGTCAATTGGCAGCGAAGCACGGTTTTTGTCTGGCTGGTTTTCGCGCCTTTGAGAAGGAGGTTACCCCTGAGCAGATCGCGCGTATTCAGGCGGCGGCCGGCGTCGCTCCTACCTCTATTTCGGTTGCAGTGCCCCCAATAAAAACCCATCAGACACCCTAGGCCCTATTCACAAAGCGATGAAATACCTTACTCAGCTTTTAGGAAAGCGTGTGCTTACTCCCGATAAAACCTACATCGGTAGAGTGACCGACCTCGTCGCCGAACTTGGAGGCCGACTACCGGTTGTGAGGGGAGTTCTCATTAAACGCAAGTCCGATGAGCTCTCCCTTCCCTTCTCGGAGATCCTGTTTAATGAAGACCCTGCCGGACCTCAAGGAAGCGGTCGTATTCTGGGAGATGTCTACCTTCGACGCCCCCTAGAAACCATCTCCCTCTATCAACCCGACGAGTCGCAGGTGCTCTACCTGCGTAGAGATGTGCTTGACCGGCAGATCGTGGATATTCACGACCGCAGGGTGGTACGCGTTAGCGATGTACGATTGGCGGTTTGTGGGACAGAGTACTGCGTGGTTGGCGTGGACGCCAGTTTTCGCGCCCTGCTAAGGCGCCTCGGCGCTATTAGCGTGCCTATCGAAGCGCTCTTCCGGCTGATCGGCCATCCGCTGCGCTCCAATCTTATCGCTTGGGACGATGTGCAGACACTGGAGAGAAGCGCACAAGGAGGAACCATTCGCCTGAAGGTCTCTCATGATAAGATCGCGCGCCTTCACCCAGCCGACATCGCCGACATTGTGGAGCAACTGACGCCGCAACAGGGCGCCGAGGTGATCGAAAGTCTCGACACCGAAACGGCCGCCGACGCCATTGCTGAGGCAGAGCCAGAAGTGCAGGTGCAGATTATGCAACAGCTCGACGATGAAAAGGCGACCGACATCCTTGAAGAGATGGAGCCGGACGAAGCCGCCGATGTGCTTGGCGATCTGCCCGAAGCGCGCAGCGATGAGCTTCTAGACCAGATGGAGCCGGAAGAAGCTCGTGATGTGAAAGAGCTCCTTGCCTACGATGACGATACCGCCGGTGGCCTGATGACCACCGAGTTCGTCGCGATACACTCCTACCTCACCTGCGAACAGACCATTCAATATCTGCGAGAACTAGCCCCTAAAGCCGAAACCATCTACTACATCTATGTTGTGGACGCAGAAAACCGCCTCGTGGGCGTTCTCTCGCTCCGCGATCTGGTGATTGCCCCTCCGGAAACGCCCGTCTCTGAGATCATGGAGCCGAACGTCATCCGCGTGCATGTGGAAGACCACGCCGATGAGGTCGCCCAGATCCTAGGGCGTTATAACCTACTTGCCGTTCCGGTGGTGGACGAAGAGGAGCGGCTTTTAGGCATTATCACGGTAGACGACACCCTCGAACGCCTCTTGCCGCCGGAGAGGCGACCTCGCTTGCCAACCCCTGCCCTGACCGACTCCACGGAGGCCGAGTCATAAATTGACCGTCTCAGGATAACGGCTTGCCTCCTGCCTAGCCCTCACGGTCACATCGTTTGGCAGCGCTCACCCCCACACTCTTACTGTTTTTTCTCACTTCCCCAAAAGAATTCAGCCTCGTTCTCCGATAATCTCTAGTGTTCGACCTATTGCTCCTTACTTAAATATCCCCTCTCCGTTCTTTGAAGAAGGAGCTAGGCGAGCCTAAAAATGTTTCTTGGAGCACGCAGCAAGATGGAAATTGAGTGGGAGCAGCCACACACGACCGTTCCGGAGGCACGTTTAGGAAACGAAGCACCCCCATCGCCTAAACGTCTCGATATTTTATTGCCTGCCGACCAAACCACAGGGGCCGTAACGACGCAAGCCGGTTATGTCTATCTTCATGCGATGATCGAGATGGTGAGCCGCAAAAACCAGCCGCTCTCCTTGGTCTGTATCGCCCCAGATGCATCACCAACCATGGAGTTTCTCGGTGAAACCGGTAAAAATCTCATTGGACAGGCCATTGTCCGATGCATCCGTCAGGAGACGCGCGATTACGACCTCGTCTATACCCTCACCTTACCAACAATCACCGACACGCCCGTGTTCGCGCTAGTCTGCCCGCTAATGAACGAAGCGGAGGCGACCGCACTTGGGGAACGTTTGCGAAAAATTATGACATCTCAAGCAAGCGCAGAAGATCATCCTTGGCTCTCTTTTAGTGTAGGGGTAGCCTCTATCTCTCTCGACGCCCCAGATGCCGACAGTCTTACCGCCAGAGCGTGCGCAGCTCTCCAGAGGGCGAGGCGTTTGGGAGGTGGACGACTCTGGCGCCACTCCGATACGCTACGCACCATCATCGAAAGCGAAAGCCACTCCGACGAGGACACCACACGCGAGTAGAGACCATGCGACACTCGAACGCTCAGCAGTTTCTTATAGCGCCAGCTTTCGACACTTCTTCCACACAAGACCTTGCCTTACGGGTAGATGAGGCCTATAGCAGTCTTGAAGTGAACGTTCTGCTTCTAGAGCCTAACGATCAGCTACGTGAGGCCTTGGCCGTGCAGCTCGCCGCAGAAGGCTACCAGGTGATCTGCGCAGCGACAGCGCACCGGGTCTTTGAGCTGCTAGCCGGCCAATCTTTCGACCTTTTCATAGGGAAAGAGGAAACACCACCGCGCTCGCACGAGCTGATTCTTGAGCTGAAAAAACGGTGGCCTCATCTTCCCTTCATTCTGCTGGTAGAACGAGCTCATTTGCACGTGGCCCAACAAGCGCTCCGCCACGGGGCAGACGATCTCTTCATTCTATCGCAACCCCTGGAGGAGCTAGGTGAGGTTGTCGAGCGGAACCTCTCGCAAGAGGCGCTTACCCGCCGCCGTACCAAGCGCTATCGGACGATGTTGCAGGCCTCTGGTGAAGCGGTGCTCGACGCCATGCTCACCGCCTTGGCACTACGAGATGTCGAAACAGAAGAGCACTCGCTTCGCGTGACCGCCTATACCATCGAGATCGCAGAAAGAATGGCCGTCTCTCAAGCGGAGATGTACCATATCGAGCGCGGTGCTTTGTTGCATGACATCGGCAAGATCGGCATTCCAGATCAGATTCTGCTGAAGCCAACGAAGCTTACCTCCGAGGAGCGTCGGAAGATGCAGGCGCACTCGATTATCGGATACAACATGTGCGCACGTATCGAGAGCCTGCGGGGCGCCGCCCGCATCGTTCTCCACCACCACGAAGCCTGGGATGGCAGTGGTTACCCCCATGGGCTGCGCGGTGAGGCTATCCCTATCGGCTCCCGAATTTTTGCCATCGCCGATGCGCTGGATGCCATGACAAGCAATCGGCCTTATCGCCGTGCTTGCTCGCTTCCAAACGCTCTTGAGGAGATAGAGCGATGCAGTGGCTCCCAATTCGACCCCAACATCGTAAAGGTCGCGCTCTCTGTGCCCTTAGGGCGATGGGAGCAGTTACGACACGTCGCTAGCACCTAAATCCTATTTCCCACTTCCCTCTTCATGCTCCACCGCTAGAACGCGACTTAGCTCGTCCGGTGTGGTAAGGCCTTCAACTACCCTCCGTAAGCCGGCCTCTCGCATGGTGATCATGCCTTCGAGCCTGGCCTGCCGTTGTAGGTCACTTCCAGGCCTCTGCTGAAGGGCCATTTGGCGCAACGTCTCGCTCATGGGCATGAGCTCAAAAAGGGCCGTGCGTCCTCTCATGCCGCGTCCTCCACAGCGCGGACAGCCTGTACCCCGCGCAAGCACCGGTCGAAAACCGTTCGGTAAACGAATTCCCAAAGAATCCAGCAGTCCGGGCGGAGGGGGAAACACCTCTCGACAATGAGGGCAAATCGTGCGCACGAGCCTCTGCCCAATGACTCCGATAAGCGCCGAGCTAATAAGAAACGGCTCAATGCCCATGTTCTGAAGCCGAACGATGGCTCCGGGGGCGTCGTTTGTATGCAAGGTTGAGAGCACAAGATGGCCGGTGAGCGCGGCCTGGATGGCCGTCTCTGCCGTCTCTTTATCGCGTATCTCCCCCACCATAATGACATCAGGGTCTTGTCGCATCAAGGCGCGCAACCCACTGGCAAAGGTGATACCGATTTGAGGCATCACTTGCATCTGGTTAACGCCGTTAAGGTGGTACTCTACAGGGTCTTCAATGGTGCTGATGTTGCGCTCCGTCTGGTTAATGCGATTGAGAATCGAGTAGAGTGTCGTGGTCTTTCCCGATCCGGTGGGACCGGTGACCAGAAGAATGCCGTAGGCCTGACGCGTCATCCTATCGAAAATAGCCTGCTGCTCCGGCAAAAGCCCTAACTTGTCAGGGCTGGTGAGGATACCGGTCTTTTTTAGCAGGCGCATCACCACCTTCTCGCCGTAGATAACAGGGATGGTGCTGACGCGCAGGTCATACACTTCGCCGTTCTCCCCGTGTATTACAAATCGGCCATCTTGTGGGCGCCGTCTCTCCGCGATGTTCATATGAGCCAGGATCTTAATGCGCGAGATCACGGCGGCATAGTGCCCCCGCGGCAAGGTCATCTGATCATAAAGCAGTCCGTCCTGACGAAAGCGCACCCGCACCATGGTCTCCTGCGGCTCGATGTGGATATCGCTTACCCCGCCCGCGATGGCGTCTTGAATAAGGCCGTTTACCAGACGCACGATGGGGGCGTCCTCTGCCATTCCAAGCAGCTCGTCTGTGCTCAGTTCCGCCTCGGTGGCCTGGCTATCCATCTCTTGTAACACCGAGGCCGCTCTAGGCCGCTGTCGATAGACGCGCTCGATGGTCTCTAGGAGGTCCGATTCAAGCGCTAGGTAAGGGAGTATCCGTTGATTAAAGCGTCGTCGCAACTCATCTATAGCGCTAACGTCGAGCGGGTCGGCCAGCGCCACACAGATGCCTTCCTGCTTCTTCTGAAAGGGAAGCGCCCGAATGCGCCGCGCCACGGCGTCCGAAAGGGCATGGGCAACCCCGCTGTCCACATAGGTCTCGCTAAGGTAAATGAAAGGAAATCCTGTGATGGCCTTCAAACAGGGGCCGAGATCGTTGGGCGAAATAAAACCTAGTGAGACAAGGGTTTCGCCAAGAAACTTGCCGGTCTCTTGCTGCACCTGCAAGGCTTTTTGAAGCTGCTGGGTATTGATGAGGCCGGTTTCAACCAAAAGCTCTCCCAAACGGGCGCATCGCACCTCGATGGCGAGGTTTGCCATAGCGGTCTCTCCTACAAAATCAATCCGGGGTTCTAGAAGAGTTATTCCGCAAAGGCAGAAGAAATTACCATGCAAGAAATACGGGTTCGACTCTCCTCGAGTCGAACCCTGAACCATAAGAAGCGAAAAATCCAGATGGTAAGGAGGAAAGTGCCGAGAACAGGAATCGAACCTGTGACACGCGGATTTTCAGTCCGCTGCTCTACCAACTGAGCTATCTCGGCCTGACCCTACCAAACCTATTATAACGCTTTGGGCGTCTGCTTGTCAAGATAAGACCCCTAAAGCCCTCCTCAATGGGTAACGTAGGCACCGATCAAACCGTAATTTGAGTAGTTGTGCCATAGAATAGTTTTACGGTAAACTATGGTTGTGGTACGCATTTTCGCTTGTCTCTGCCACAAGCGAAAGCAGGTTTTAAAGTCTAATCCATTATGTGGTTTCGTCTATGGGACGAAACCATCGTAGGAGGTCAAGAGTTCGTTATGAAGAAGACAGCTTTGTTCTCAACTCTTCTCACCGCCCTCAGCGTCTCTGTGGCGGTGGCTGCTCCACCAGCCAAGAAGGCTCCGGCGAAAAAGCCCGCTCCCAAAAAGCCGGCCATCGTGGATGTGTGGACGTGTCCCATTACGGGCGATAAGGTAGATCCGAAGATGCAGGCAGGAAAGCCGGTCGTTGTAGGCCACTATCGGGTTCACTTCTGCTGCGCTGGCTGCCCCAGCCAGTTTGCTAAGCTCACCCCGAAGGAGCAGCTTGCTAAGGCGGAGGCTGCCTACAAGAAAGATCACGAAGTAAAAACCAATAAGAGCTAGCATCTATTGCCTACATCTAGGAAAAAGAGCGGAAGCGCTGTGCCTCCGCTCTTTTTCGCAAGTTAGCTTCTATGCCGCGTTACATTCTTTTTTTTACCAAAGAGGAGCCTGTCCGCTGGTTAGGTCACCTCGATATTTTACGTACTTTTGAAAGAGCTATTCGGCGTTCCGGTCTACCTATTGCATTCTCCGGTGGCTTCAACCCACGCGAGCGTCTCTCTTTTGCCTCGGCCTTAGGCGTGGGTATTACGGGAGCGGAAGAGCGAGTAGCCTTAGAGCTTACAGAGCCTATTCCTCCCCAAGAGGTACAAAAACAACTTAATGCCGTGCTTCCGCCCGGCATTCGGATCGTCCAGTGCTTTCCCGTTTCGGAAGAGCAACAGGAACGCAACCTGTTTAGCGAACTAGACCGTGCCGACTATGAGGTGCTTTGTAGCGCTTCAGAACCGGTGAGCGCCGAAGCGATAGAGCAGGCGATTGCCCACCTGCTGTCTCAATCCCAGGTGACGATCCCGCGCGAGCGCGAAGGCAAGACGCGCCTCGTAGACATAAAGCCCCAACTCTATTCCCTCCAACTCAAACCAGGAAGCCTTCAGAACGGCCGATTTCTGCTGATCATGCGTCTCGGCATGGGGGAGACAGGCAATGTGCGCCCTAACGAGGTGATCGAGGCGCTTGGTCAGCAGGTGCCCGGCATAAAGGTCCATCGTATCCACCGGCTTCGCCTACTCGGCCCCGACTCCTAACGCTTAAACCAAAGGGCTTATTCGCTACATGCACCCCATGCAAGCGCCCGAGCAGACAGTAGCAAGAAAAGCGCAAAAATGGTGTTGTCGAAATCTAAATATCACGTTACAATGAGCTTGTAGCTTCAACTTGTGAAGTTATCCATTCTCTTTTTTCAAACAAACGAGGATCATCTCAGACTATCAGGAGTATCAGATCGCTTGAACCGCTTGGGTATACGCTATTATCCGATGCAGACATATGCCGAGCTGCTGATAGAGGAGGCAGGTTCTACTCTCACAATCCTCTACTTGGACTTGCCTACCTCTACGACGCTCCCTATTCTTCCGACGTTCCTCGCCTAAACACAAAGAAGGTTCTACAAACGCTATTGGAAGAGACGGCCGGGCCGAAAGCGATGGCCGTCTACCATCAGTCGGAGGCACACAACTGGAACGGACCTGTACCCAAGGTAGAACTGGTAGACCCACAAAAATTGGGACTATTGCTCGGCGTGCTTGCCGGCTACTATGATTTCTTGCAAGATAACAAGGCATTAAAGCAGAGTGCCTATGTGAAGAGATGGTACCATCTTGTCAACCAAACCCTTGAGGCGCGGTATGGAGACGGTTCCAACAAAGAGGCCATGAGGTAGAGCGGATTGCACATTCAGCAGCTCCGCATCTTGCTGTCGTGTCTTCTCCAGTTATGGAGGGCGAAGCCTGCAATCCATGGGGTTTTTCGCTTGGAGCAGGTAAACTTTAAATAGCAGCATGGCACGATGAGAGGAGATAGGAGCAATGGCTTCCGGCAGCTGTGGCCCCACAGATAATACAGAGGATGCGGTGGGCTTGCCGATTCCAGAAAGCGCCCACGCCAACCCCGAAGAAGAACAGCTTATTGCCAAGGCACGCCAAATTGCCGAGGAGGTGCTACTGCCTAACGCGGAGAGAAGCGACCAGGCCGAAGGTCCCAACCGCGAGAATTTTCGTGCCCTTGCAGAAGCCGGCCTTCTCGGCATCGCATTGCCCAAAGAGTACGGCGGCTCGAACGTCTCGGGCGAGACGCAACGTGCGATCACCGAGATACTGGCCTCTGCTTGCGGCGTTACCACCTTCGTGCAGGCACAACATCATGGCCCTTCCCGCATGATCGCCAATGGACCGAACCCCGCCCTCAAAGAGCGCCTTGTGCCGGAGCTCGCAGCGGGACGGATGCTGTGCGGCGTTTCCTTTGCCCATTTGCGCCGCCCAGGGCCTCCCGTGCTGCGCGCAGAGCCCGTGCCCGGCGGCTATCGTCTTTACGGCACCGCCCCATGGGTCACTGGATGGGGCCTCATGAATCAGGTGGTCTTTGGTGCGACTCTCCCTGACGAGCGTTTCGTTTATGTCTGGGTGCCGGCGCATCGCGAGGAGTTTCCAGAGCTGTTCGAGGGGCTGACCCCGCCCGATGGGGACTGGGGGCGCTACCAGGCTTCTCCTCCTTTGCGCCTCTGTGCTATGAACGCCTCAGCAACGGTTACCCTCACCCTGGAAGGTCTTTTTGTGCCGGAAGCCCATCGCTTGCAATTTTCCGATCGAGAGACCCTGCGCTGCAACGACCGTAAAGGCGTTTTGGGAGGAACGGCACTTCCCATGGGTTGCGCCGCCGGAGCTGTGCGTCTGCTCTGCAGTCTAGCGGAAAAACGCCCCATCCCTGCCATTCGTCAATCCGCAGAACACTTCACACAAGAGCTTGCCCGCACGCGTCGTGCCATCGCAGAGTGGAACGCTCGCAACAACGAGCCGGATTTCTTTGAAAAGGCGGTTCGGCTACGTGCTCATGCCATCCGCTTGGCCGTTCGCGCCGCCCATGCCGCGGTAGCGGCTAGCAGCGGAGCGGCCAATCTCCTCTCGAACCCGGCCCAGCGCCTCTTCCGAGAGGCGATGTTCTACACGGTTCAAGCACAAACCCAAGAGGTGATGGCCGCCACCTTACAGCTTTTGGAAGAGGAGACGTTGGAGGACCTGCTGCCGCCTCCGGAAACATCTGCCTAGCTCTTTAAGGGCAGCAGCAGGCGAAAAACCCCATGTTTTTGCAGGAGGAAGGATGCCCGTTCTTTCTGTGGCGCACGATGTCGTCTGCCCTTGGTGCTGGGTAGGTCGTCATCAGGCAAAACGCTTGAAACAAGAGTTTCCAACCCTCGAATTTAATTGGCTCGGGTTCGAGCTTTTACCAGAAGGGTTAACCTACACACCCCCTCCACCCGATCCGGATGCCGACAAAAAACCGCCCGTGCCCACGCGTTTGGAACTTCTCTTAGCAGCGGAAGGGCTTACGCTACCCCAAAAGCGAAAGCCGATCTCCAACTCCCGCCTCGCCTTGGAAGGAGCCGAGTTTGCTAAAGAACAAGGACGAATCGAGCCCTATTTAGATGCCCTCTACCACGCCTATTGGGAAGAAGACGAGGATATAGCAGACAGGGACGTCCTGCGCGAGATCGCCAGGAGAGCCGATCTCGATGTGCACGCATTTGATCGGTGCCTTGACGAGCGCCGATACCGAGATCGAATCGTCGAGTTCGATGAACCGGCCCATCGCGCAGGCGTTTGGAATGTGCCCACGTGGATGTTCCCCGAAAAATGGGTTGCAGAACAGCCCTATCGCGTGCTACGTGAAATGGCGGCACGTTTTGTGGCCGAGGCAACTACTCCTGCTCGATAGCGGCCGTACTCGGTCTCTCCTGTACAGTGAAAAGCGCAATGAGAAAAGCCGTTAGCAGCATAACCGCACACCCAAAGAACGGCCATCCATGGTCGGGAATCACCAGAAACCCCATGCGAAAGCCCGGTTGCCTATAGAGAAAACTGCCGGCTCCTATGCCCACGATAGTGCCTAGAGCCTGCGCGGTTCCTACAGCCCCAATAGCTGCACCGCGTTGGCTGGCATCGCTTAAGGAGCTTACCAGCGCCATCCAAGCGGGGAAGGCCAGCACAAAGCCAAGCCCCAGCAGCGTGCCGTAGATCGGCAAAGTGGTGCGGTGCAAAAACAGCACCATGAGCCAGAAAGAGACGGCGCAGGTTCCAATGCCGATCTTGATCGCCAACGGCTTCCCCAATCGGTCGCCCAAGGCCCCCATCGGCGCCGAGAGAACAGCAATAAGAAGTGCTGGAATCAGCAACATGCGCCCGAAGTCCGTTTCTGTAAGCCCCAGCGCCTCCATCAGAAAGAGCTTTACATAGGCCATGATCAGCCCAATACCGAGAAAAGTGATGAAGGTCATAAGCAGTATCATGGGCATACGGCGCATCATGGCGCGAAAGGCCTTAAAATCGAACTCGCTGGTGGCCTTCGCATGGGAGGCTCCAGGGTGGTCGTTGGGCAGCACGATCACGGCAACCAGCGAGGTTATGAGAAACAGCACAGAAGCCAAATAGAAAGAGAAGCGTACGGGCGACGCCCCATGAAGATGGAGGCGGTGCCGAGCAAGATCGTCTATCGCCCCTCCGAGAAACGGCCCTGCTGCAACACCAATAAGATAAGCGATGTTGAAGTAGCTCATCGCGGCGGTGCGTCTGCTTTCGGGAACGTGGTCGCCGATAAGGCTAAACGCCGACGGCCATAGGGCCGCCGCTCCGATGCCGTCGAAGATGCGCAGCAGGATCAAGGCAAAGGGGTGATGCACATAGGGCGTCAGCACGGCCGTGGCCGTAGAGAGAAGCGGGCCGGAGATCATCATGACTTTGCGCCCGAATCGATCGCCTAAAATGCCAAACGGCGACTTCAACAGACCCTCCGTCACCAGAAAAGAGAGCATGGCGATGCCCACCAGATGATCGCCAAGTCCAAGGTCATGAATATAGACCGGCATGGCCGACACATTCACGGTGGTGTAGCCCAGCTCGCCGAACACGGCCACGCAGACGATAGCCAACAGCAGCCCCTTCACACCTACTGACGGGGCTGAGGTAGTGGCCACAACCGCTTCCTGAGAGGTCTCCCTTCTCTCTTCAGGGCGTTCAGGTGGGGTTTCTGTGGGCGCTTCCAAAGGAAACTCTCCTTTGTCTAACGGAATAATCGGTAGATGCCTTTAGCACAGCCGATACGATTTTCAAGACGAAGAAGTCCATAGGCTTGGTTTCGTTATCTTGCGAAGAACCCACCTGCATGCCTAGGCATGCAGGTGGGTCGAAGAGGATATCAGGAGATAGCGACTTCTTTGCCTGTTTCTGCAGAGCGATAGATGGCCTCGGTGATCTGCGCCACGATCAGGGCTTGCTCGCCGGTTACCAGCGGCTCCTTGCCATCGCGAACGCACTCCACAAACGACTTGATCTCGGCGTTGTAGGTGTTGAACTGCTGGCCTCCGCCAGGCACACGCGGCTCGAAGTGATAGAGCGCTTTATGCTTCTCCTGCACAATGGTGGGAGGGCTTGTTTCGAGGCCACCGTCCGTGCCTAGGAGCGTGATATTTAAGGTGTCTTGCTTCCAGTTGGCGGCGAAACTTGACTCGATCGTCATGGTAAGACCGTTCTCGAATCGCACAAAGCCAACGGCCAAGTCCTCCACGGTGAAGTTCTTATAATCCCATTGGCCCATAAACCCAACCAGGTCGCGATTTCCCAGTTTCTGGTAGGTCACACCGGTAGCGCTAATGGGCTTCGGATGCCCCATAAACCAGAGCGCAAGATCGATCACGTGCACTCCAATATCTATGAGAGGCCCTCCACCCTGCTTTTCTTTATCGGTAAAAACGCCCCAACCGGGAATGCCGCGCACGCGCAGGGCCTGCACACGTGCATAGTAGATATCGCCCAGATCACCCGCATCTACGAATCGCTTCAGTGCCTGATGGGTAGGCGAAAAGCGCGAGTTGAAGCCGACCTGCAAAATTTTGCCCTGTTTGCGCGCCGTCTCCACCATCTCTTTCGCCTCCTGAGTGTTGATGGCGATAGGCTTCTCGCAGAGCACATGCTTGCCGGCCTTCAGCGCATCCACGGTAGGCCCGTAGTGTGCCGCGTTGTGCGTGCAAACAGAGACCGCATCAATCTCGTCGAGCTCCAGTAGCTTGCGGTAATCGTCGAACAGATGCTTTACTTGGGGATAACGCTGGGCGGTGCGTTGAAGCGCTTCTGGATTGATGTCACAAAGAGCCACAATCTCACACTCATCAGGGATGCTAGCATAGCCAGGGAGATGCGCTCCATTGGCAATACCCCCTGTGCCGATCACACCCACTCGAACTTTTTTAGCCACGTTCTCCTACAGTCCTTTCTTATTGTTGTTTTTCTGTTTGTAAACAGCGATAAAACTTGTCCTCACCTTGGCCCTCTCCCGCAGGAGAGAGGATGATCTCACGACGTATACGTACACTGACAACCGCTTCCTCTACTAATCCCGTCACAGATTACTTAAAAACGTTCGTTCCGCTTCGGGAAACGCCGATTCTAACCGGTCTTAAGAGGCTGCTGCGTCCTTTGAGAACGCCACACCAGCCTTACAAAACGCGGTAGCAGCAGCACCTTGCTCAGTTTGCGCGGGTTGTTTAACAACCGCCATAGCCACTCCAAATGAAGCCGGCGCATCCACAGAGGAGCACGCCGCACCTTTCCGGAGAGCACATCGAAGGTTCCTCCCACGCCGATCGCCACCGGCACACCAAGCGTGCGTTGATAGGCGGCTATCCACTTCTCCTGTTTCGGGATCCCCAAGGCCACACAAAGGATGTCGGGTTGGCAGCGACGTATCTCATCAAGGATAGCCTCGTTCTCTTCCGGGCCGAAAAATCCATGATGCGCCCCCACAATTTGAACGCCCGGATATCGCAGGCGCATGCGCTCGGCTGCCGCCGCCGCAATGCCGGGAGCTGCACCGAGAAAGTAGAGGCGATAGCCCTTCTGAGCGGAAAGCACGCAAAACCGTTCCACAAGCTCAACGCCCGATACGCGTTCCGCCAAGGGCGTTCCCTGCCGCTTCGCCGCCCAAAGCACCCCTGCGCTATCCGGCGTTATAAGGTCAGCAGAGAGTAAAATCGAGCGTAGCTCTCTGTCCTCCTGCGCCATCACCAACATGGATGCGTCCGCAGTGATAATGTGCCGAGGCGTTCGCTCCTGAATAAATCGCTCTACGATATCAAGAGCCCCCTGCATGTCCACGCGATGGACAGGAAGCCCCAAGATGGTGATGGCGGGAACTGTTTTGCCGTCCGCCTGGGTCTGAAGGTCGGTCATTCTCTAAACCATCCTCTGGGGTCTACCCCAAAGCCGGCGTTTCTGGTGTACAATATCGTGCGTGAAGAGTCCTATGGCGTAAAGTCCGCTTAGAAGTATACCTTGAGATTTCAAAATGCGAATTAGCGTGCGCCGATTAGCGCGTGAATGGGCTTTGAAAGTGCTTTATCAATACGATGTGGGCGATGGTGACCTCCATGAGGTGCTTATGACGGCCATGGATCACCTTCGTCAGGATTTTGTACATCTCGGGTCGCGTACCAGCAGCGGCTCCCCTTTCGAGGAGATCTGTTTAGACGTTCTCACACAGCCTCTGCTGCCTCGACTTCCTCACTTTCATCTCGCGTTGGCGCGCCTTTATGCGTTTGTAGCAGCCGCTCTGCTCGGAGAGGCTCCGTGGTGGCAGGAGCAGCTTCTGGAAAGGGCCTTGCGGAACAAACTGCCCGCAGGAGCTTTGCAACCCCCCTATCTGCTCTCTGCTCTCCCCAAGCGAGCTTTCTTGCCACCTTCAGGCCATCCGCTAGAAGCCGATTATGAAGCCCTAAGCCCTCAAGAGAAGACGGAACTAGAGCAGTTTCTCCACGAGATGCGCGAAGGTCTGCCTCGTCACCTCGAAAGCCTTCTGCGTGGCATCGGTCGCCAAGAGGCGAAACGCATTTTGGATTCGCTGCCTCCCTCTGCGTCCCTCGAAGAGACCCGCAACCTCTTGCTAGCCCAACGCGAGGAGTTTAATCGGCAGCAGATAGCGCGTTGGCGTCGTATTGCAGATACGGTGAGGCACTATCTTGAACTATGGCTTCGTACCGCTCCCTTTGCTACCCAACTGGTACTCGACGTGTCTCAACACCGCAATCAGCTCGATGAGGCCATCGGAGAGACGGCCGTAGGGTGGCGGCTGGAACGCCTCGTTGCGGTAGATCGCAACATCCTCCGCATTGGCGCTTGCGAGTTGCTGATCCGACGCGAGCTTCCAGCTGCCGTTATCATCAACGAGGCCGTGGAGCTGGCCAAAAAGTATAGCACCGCCGATTCGGGCCGCTTCGTCAACGGAGTGTTGAGCGCAATGGCCGATAAGCTCGCCGCCGCTCCAACGCCATCACCCCAGCTCATGGAACAGGAAGAGACCCTCATCGAAATGGAACTTGACGGAAAGGACGAGAGTTGAGCGAACAGACGGAACGAAAAGCCACTTTACTCGACGGTACCGCTACAGCGCGAGCGATCCGCGCTGAGATCGCCGAGGCTGTACGCGCGTTTAAACAGGAACGGGGCATTGTGCCACATCTGGCAGCGGTGCTCATCGGCGATAACCCCGCCTCAGAAACCTATGTGGCCATGAAACAGAAGGCCTGTGGATGGGTCGGTATGGAATCGTCGGTGCATCGCCTTCCCTCCGACACCACTCAGGAGGAGGCTGAAGCGCTTGTAGAGCGTCTCAATGCAGACCCCCACGTCCATGGCATTCTCGTGCAGCATCCACTACCGAAACATCTGCACGAGACGGCCGTGCTCGATAAGGTATCGGTAGAGAAGGACATTGACGGCATCAGCCGC
This sequence comes from Chthonomonas calidirosea T49, assembly GCF_000427095.1. NCBI lineage: Bacteria > Bacillati > Armatimonadota > Chthonomonadia > Chthonomonadales > Chthonomonadaceae > Chthonomonas > Chthonomonas calidirosea. Next base: position 2,735,392 of record NC_021487.1, on the reverse strand, counting down.
ATGAGTTTAGGCGCCCTCGTCAACGGCGAGCCGGCCTTCCCCGCCTGCACACCCGCCGGCATCATTGAGCTGCTGGATCGCTACCGTATCCCTATCGAGGGCAAACACGCAGTGGTCGTAGGACGCAGCATTATCCTAGGAAAACCTATGGCCCTTCTTCTCCTAAACCGTAATGCAACCGTTACCATCTGTCATTCCCGCACACCGAATTTGGCCGAGCAGACTCGCCAAGCCGACATACTCGTTGCCGCGGTGGGACGTGCTGAGATGATAACCGGCGACATGATTCGCCCCGGCGCGGTGGTTATAGATGCCGGTTACAATCGCGTAGAGGGCCGTAGCGGGGATGTGGGCGACGTGCACTTCGAATCGGCTGCGCAAGTTGCTTCCTATATTACTCCGGTTCCAGGCGGAGTCGGCCCCATGACCATCGCCATGTTGCTGCGCAACACGCTCCTTGCCGCCATGGGGAACTATCCGGCCACCAAATAGCCGCCATTTCAACAACCCGAACGCTATGCAGCCCTCAAAATGCGACAGGCCGGAGGTTCCTAACCCACTCATAGAGGAACTCCGAAACCAAATGTCGAAAGAAGAGTCTTGTCTTGTAGTTAAGTAAAACCTAATCTGCGAGGAAACAGATGGCAAAAAAAGCGACTTCGAATAAAGGCCCTCTCTGCCCAGAACACCTGGAACAGATGCGCCGTGACTTTCAAGCTAACCCTATCTTTCGAATGGCAATGAACGCGGTCTGCAAAACCCCAATCAACCAGGTGGCCTTAAATCGCCATGTGGTTACCCGCACCAACCACACCTTTTCGCATATGGTGAAAACAGGCGCGGCCACGAGCCAAGAAAGAAGCGGACGCTGCTGGCTCTTTGCCGCGCTGAACACCCTGCGGATGACCGCAGCGGAACAGATGAACCTTGAGGACTTCGAGTTTTCTCAAAACCACCTCATGTTCTGGGATAAGCTGGAAAAGGCCAACTATTTCTTAGAAAATATTCTCAAAACGCTTGATGAACCTACCGATGGCCGCCTTATTAACTGGCTTCTACAATCGCCTATCCAAGATGGCGGACAGTGGGATATGTTTGTCAACCTTGTGCACAAGTACGGGCTCGTCCCCAAAAGCATCATGCCCGAAACGGAGAGCAGCAGTAATACACCTAGCATGAACCATTACATCACCGCCAAGCTGCGCGAAGATGCTGCCGAGCTACGTAAAGCCCATAGCAAGGGCGCTAAAGAGGCCAAACTGCGTGAGCGCAAAGCCGAGATGATGAACGAAGTCTACCGTATGCTTTGCATCCACCTCGGCGAACCCCCTCAAGAATTTCTTTGGCAATGGCGTGACAAAGATAAAGTCTTTCATCGTGACGGGGTCATTACCCCCCACGAGTTCATGCAGCGTCATGTGCCCGTAGATCTCGAAGAGCGAGTCTGTCTGATCCATTGCCCTATTCTAGATTACAACAAGCTTTACACAATTGAGTATCTGGGCAATGTGGTAGAAGGCCACATTGTACGCTATCTCAACGTAGAGCTTCCCGTTATGAAAAAAGCCGCCATCTCCATGATAAAGGATGGCAAACCGGTTTGGTTCGGATGCGACGTAGGGAAACACTTCGATCGCGACTTGGGGCTTATGGACTTAGAGCTGCACGATCTGGAGAGCCTCTATGGGGTCTCCTTTGGCATGGATAAGGCTACCCGCCTGAACTACGGCCATAGCCAGATGACACACGCCATGGTGTTTACTGGCGTAGACCTCGACGAGGAGGAGCGTCCGCGTAAGTGGCGTGTGGAGAACAGTTGGGGCGATAAAGGCGGCGATAAGGGCTTCATGGTGATGACCGATCCTTGGTTTGATGAATACACCTACGAGGTGGTAGTAGAAAAGTCGTATGTCGAGCCGAAAATTCTTAAAGCTCTCGATACGAAGCCCATTCCTCTGCCTCCCTGGCATCCGATGGGGTCACTGGCTTGCGCCTAACAGTGCCCACTCCTGCGTTACGGGCAGCCGCATTGGCTGCCCGTAACTTTTACTCTACTCAGATCCTTAGAAGAGCGTCGCTGTCCACGTGCCGGAACCGTTGAATACATTCCCCGACACCAAACCGCTACAGCTCCAACTCCCTTGTAGCGAGGGTTGCCCTAACGCTGCACTGGCGGAGATAGTGGCCGAGGCACTCGCACCGCTCGCCAACGGAAATACGGGCGCCAGAGACAGCGTGTTGTTTGAGCCAAGACTACCGAAGGCAAGCACCACCTTTTGATTATGAGGCAACGTGGTATCGGTGTTGTCGTGGGCATACAAAAGTAACTCCTTGTTAGGAAAGAGGAAAAGGAACCACGAGCCAGAAGGCCCCGATGAACTGCCAGTAGCCTGGGCGGTAAATGTGCCCACGTAGGCGGCGCCCGGAGTCCCCGTGAGAGTGTTCGTGTTGTCTTGAGAGCCACTTTGGCTACCGGTCGAGCTTCCAGAACCGGCTGGCGGTGGAGGCGGTGTGCTGCCACCACCCGAATCGCTCTGCGCCGAGGCGTGAGTCGCTTCCCAATGGCCATCCAACTGCCCGTTCGCGGAAGCCCAATGCCCGTGCATCTCTTCCCCGTCCACAGCACCGTTCACGGTGTAAGAGGCATCAGTTGTCGTGGCTGTAAAGGATCCGTCCGACTGGAGCGTCGCAGAAAAGCTATCCGCATCGGAGACATGCCCTCCACTATCGGCCAACACAAGGACGCCCTGCACGGTAGAGTGAGTCGTATCTACCACGAGGTCTACGAGAGCATGAACCGCTTTCCCCTCGTTCTCCTCATCGGAGGCCGCCTGCGACGGAGGTTGCCCCACATAAGCTCCGCCGATCACCGCTTGTGCCTCCTCTTGCTCGACCTGTTCGGCCACATTTTCTTGGTCGGTAAGTTGTTTGGTAAGGTCAATATTGGGTCCGTGCCCCGCCTGCTCTTGCGCAAGCACCTGCTGCACAAACTGGCTTACCAACGTGCCGAGATTGGCCGTATTGGAGGCCAGATTCGCTTTGAGCTGTTGCAGCAAGTAGCCCACTGCCAATGTCGTGTTTTCGTCGGCATCGGCCACAGCAGGGCCATTCGATGAGGAGGCATTTGTGGAAGCATAGGTAGCCACCGTTATGGTCGTGGGAGTGCCCGTGCTGGTAACGGTTTTGCTGGCCTGCACCACGAAATTATGCCCCGCGGGCAGGTTCTGGAACTGGTAGTTTCCGTTGGAATCGGTTGTCGTGGTGGCAACCGGAGGCCCGCTAAGCGCATTGGCGCCTCCTTGGGTAATATCGTAGAGGCTGACATTGGCGCCGGGCAGCGGCACATTCGTGGACGTCGCTCGGAAACTAACGCCGCGCGTTGGGGTTCCGGATGGCACGGTCACCGTTCCGGTAAGACTGGTGGTGCTCCGCGTCCCTAAAGAGCCTCCTCCACCGCCACACCCTGTTAAAGCCACACCAAAACCAGCGGCAGCGAAACCTAAAAGCAGGTAACGACCAACTTTCATCGTCTGTATCTCCTGGATCAAAGTGAAAATGCCCGTCCGAAGGGCTTTTGGGGATAGGTTGTTAACTCGATTATCGGATGTTCAAACAGAAAAGAACATAGTAGAAAAACGAGAAGTCTAACCCGTTTGTGACATTCATAAAGCAAAAAAGAATGCCCGGGGCGGGATTCGAACCCGCAAGCCTTGCGGCAGGGGTTTTTAAGACCCCCGTGTATACCATTCCACCACCCGGGCCTAGAGGCGAATTCGCCCTATCTGCGTGCCGCACGCAGACAGTTTAAGTATAGCACTCAAAAGCAGAAGGTTTCAAACCTATCGTACCTCAAAAAGGTGTACGGCATACGGCGCTAGGTGAATGCTCTCATCGAAACGCACTCCGGAGATAAGGTCGGTGAGCGGAGGCCGCAGAGGAGTGCGCATCGGCAACGTGTGCGAACGACGTGTGTGGTTGATCACAAAGTAGAGGGTTCGGCTGTTATCTGGCGCCACGCGCTTTGCTACTTCTACTCCTTCCGGCACATCGTGATAACTGGTCTGCAGATGAGCCCTGGAGACGAGCCAATCTGTGAGGGCTTTTTGTAACGTCTCCTCCAACCAAGCCCCCACATACAGCACGCCTCCCCCGCTTTCATGCGGATGCCACGTCAGCGCCGGGCGGCCGTCTAACCAACCGTTCGAGACACCATAGTGACCCAAAATCTCCGTCCGGTCGCTCAATGGGCGCAGGCGCTCCGCCCAAATACGTCCCTGCCCCTCCAGCACGTCGCCCAATGCAACCTTCACCGGCACCTCCTCGTCCAATGCATAGTACTCCTCCACCTCAACGCCGGCGATCTCCCGCAACGGCCCCGGCTGTAGATAAGGATAAAGGCGGTTATGAATATCTCTCTGCCCACAGCGCGGCGTCAACACCAACAAGCCTCCCCGTGCCACGTACGTCACCAAGTTCTGAACCACCTCTTCCGATAGCACCATGAGCGCCGGTGCGATCACAACCCGATAGCCAGCTAGCTCCGCCTCAGGACGAAGAACATCCGCTCCGATCTGCCGAGAAGCTAGGGGACGATACCACTGATAAAGATAGTTCACCGGGTCGAAATCGCGATGATGACGTTGAAAATTCACCGCCCACCGCGCATCGTAGGAGTGAAGAATGGCTACTTCGTTGCGTACCTCTGTATTTCGGAGTACGTCGGACACTTTGGCAAAATCGGCACCGATCTCCTTGGCCTCCTCATAGAAGGGGCGCGGCTTGCCATCGGCCCCGATCAGGCAGCCATGCAGCTGCTCTTGGCCCCCAGGAGCTGCGCGCCACTGCCAATAAAGCAACGCGTCGGCACCGTGCGCCACCGCATGGAAAGCCATTACCCTCGCCTCTCCGCGATACAGCACGTTATTAACGCTAGCCCAGTTCACGCTGCCTGGCTGAGTCTCCATCACCCAAAAGTTGCGACGCTTTAGCCCTCGCGTTAGGTCGTGCAAAGCTCCTGTTGTGAGATAATCGTGATGTCCAGTGCCGATATACCAGTCCCACGAGACCATATCGAGGTCCTCGGCCAAAAGGTAGTGGTCAAAATCCTCATACCACCCCATGTAATTGGAGGTAATCCACTGTTCGGGTCGTGCATAAGCACGGATCGTATCCACCTGCACCTTCTGAAAGCGTCGCCATGTGTGGGTTACAAAGCGTCGAAAATCCAGCATCAACCCTGGATTGTGGGGGCCTATTGGAAGAGGAATCTCCTCCCAGTTGTCGTAGGACTGACTCCAGTAAGCGGTAGCCCATGCCTCATTCAACGCCTCTAAAGAGCCGTAACGCTCCTTGAGAAAGGCATGAAACTGGCGTCGCGCCTCCTCGGAATAGTCGGCATGGCCGTACTCATTGTCTATCTGCCATCCGATCACTCGTTCATCTTTACCGAAACGCCTGGCCATCTGCTCTACAATCAGCCGACTGTACTTAACAAACACCGGACTGTTCGGAGAGCCATGGCAGCGGTTGCCGTGCTGCATGGGGCGCCCATTGGGCAAGATAGTTAGCGTCTCAGGATACCGATGGGTAAGCCAAGCGGGTGGGGCCGCAGTGGGGGTACCCAACACAACGGCGATGCCGTTGCGATGCAGCAAGTCCACCGCACGTTCCAGCCAATCTAGCCGATAGTGCCCCTCAATGGGCTCCATGGTAGACCAGGCGAACTCCGCAATGCGGCAAACGTTCATACCCAGATCGCGCATCAAGCGAACATCCTCTGGCCAGCGCTCTTCCGGCCAATGCTCTGGATACCAGGCATTTCCAAAATACATTACTCTCTCTCCTCAAGGGGGAACGATCTTAAGATCAACCCGCTATAAAGCTTGGGATAAAAGTAGGTGGATTTTTGGGGCATTTTGTCGCCGGCGGCTGCCACATCGCGTATCTCTTGTACCCGTGGAGGGCGAAGCAAGCACGCTAGCTGAAAAGCACCCGACTGCACGAGCTGCACCGCCTCCTCCTCATTGCGCGTATAGGCAACATCCTCCGTGTGCGCCAAGTCGTGCCACGATATACCTAACGTGCAATCAAGCACCAGCACCTGAAGCAGACTTACATCTAAACGCCGCCAGGCCTCGCTATGTCTTTCTGGGAGAATGCTTTCCGGCAAAACCTCCTCACGCGGCCGTAAACCATACGCCTTGCTCGGCAACACCACCACGAATCTACGCTCTGTCTCCGCTCCCGCGTTTAACCAGTCCCTCGCCGCTGCTAGCTCCATCGGAAACACATGAAAATGTCGCTCCAAAAGTAGCCCCAACGATTCAAGCCGCTCCGAGGCGATGTTTCTCACCAATCGGTGTGTGGGCAGCACCACCAACCCCAAATCTTCAAAAGCGGTTAGGCCCATAAGAATAAAATCGTGCGGCCTTGGCGGCGTAGAGGGCCCACCCTGCTCTCGTTGATAGTTCAAAGCCGTCTCATAGCGATGATGGCCATCTGCAATCCAGACGCGCTTTTGATGGAACTGCACCTGAAACGACTCCAAGAGATCGGGGGCGGCGCAGGCATACACAATATGCTCCTCACGGATGTCGGGGTTAATAGGGCTGGGCAAAGCTGCTGTTAACAAGGGAGAAGTCGTCTGCAAAGCCTGCCGCAAAAGGGCACTTATCGCACCATCCGCATCCTCATAAAGCCCATAAATTGGCTCAGGATTGGCCTTCGTAGCCCGCATTAACCGAAGCCGATCCTCCTTGGCCTTCGTGTGAGTCTCTTCATGAGGCAGCACCACGCCGTTTTCGTAAGGCTCAAGCTTGAGCGCAACTAGCAACGCCCAGCGTTCACACACTCGTCCAGATTGGAGAGGATGAGGAAATCGCTGAAGATAGGCGTAGAGGCATGGCTGTGCGTCTTGTACAAGCACCCCGGCCCGTAGGGCATCTTCTAAAAAAGCGGCCGCTCGTGTATAGCGATTAAACTCTTCGTTGTCCCCAACCTCCTCCCTATTGAGAATGAGTCGGACGATGTTATAGGGATGTTTACGATAGAGGTCTTCTTGATCCTCCGCAGAGAGCACATCATAAGGCGGCGAGATGACATCCGCAAGGTTGACCCGCTGCGGATCGTAGTGTATCCCACGAAAAGGTTGAACGACGGCCAAGAAGGTTCGGCTCCTTTTTACTGAAAGATTCTTCTCCATATTTTAGCCGATCCAGTCCCCATCTGAGGACTTTTGAGGGTTAAAGCTTCGAACCAGGTTCGGTTTCTACCTGCTGCTTCTCAGAACATCCGCTCCCCTACAATATCGCCCTCTGTCTACCACTTTCGCTCCTATCGCAACACAAAGAGCCGTCACCAATAATGGATAAAAATATCCAAATGTGAGGTATAATCTTTTTGAGAAAGGAGGAAAGGCAAATGCGAGTGCCTCCCGATATGAAAATTAAGAAAGTGCTCGAACTCTACGAGGGCATGCTCGATGTTGTCGTAGAGCTTAGCCCCGAGTTTAAACGACTTCGGAATCCTGTGCTTCGGAAAGCGATGACGAACCGCATCACCGTGGAGCAGGCCGCTCGCATAGCTGGCGTGCCGTTGGCGAGAATGCTCTATACGCTTAACGTTGCTGCCGGTGAAGATCCCCAGTGGATTATAGAGGAGCTCAAAACCCTCCCCTACGCGGCCCATGAGGTTCAACCAGTGAACCCTTCGCATAAGCCGCAAGAGTTGGCTGAGCTAGCTGATAGTGACCCACGTATTCAATTTCTTGATCTCATGCCCTTCGATGAGCGCCAGGAAGACCCCCTGCCCACCATTCTAAAACAGCTTGTGGCATTGAAGGATAAGCAACAGATTCTGCTGATACGCCATCCGTTTGATCCGATCCCCTTGCGCGACCTCGCCCTCAAGTTTGGCTTCTCAAGTTGGGCAGAAGAGAGAGCGCCGCATGAATGGTTTACCTACTTCTATCGTCCAGCACAAAGCAAGGAGAAATAGTGATGATTTGGAGCTTACTGTTCGTGCGTCAACTGGCCTTAACCCTTTGGCTTGGAGGCCTAGTCGTTATTGACTTCGTGGAAACACCCATTCGCTTTCGGGTACCGGAGGTTAACCGAAACCAAGTCGTTGCGATTGGAAGACGTGTCTTTGCCGCCCTTAACAAACTGGAGGTGATCGCTGGAGCCATCTTGTTGCTTAGCGACGCCCTTCTGCTTCCCCATTTTCGTGCGGGCGTACGTCCTCTAGAGCAAAGTGCAATGGAAACGGTAGCCGCCATGTGGCTGGCCGCCTCAGTGCAACTAGTGTGGGTAAGACCGCGCATGTCGGCGCTAACACGCGGCCTAGACCTCGTTAACCGCGACCCAGCCGATCCGAGGTTCGCCAAAATAGGCCGCCTCCATAAGGTCTACTCGGGTCTTGATCTGCTAAAAATGCTGCTAGGCCTTCTTACGCTCGCCTTATGGGTTCATCCCTAAGCGAATCATAGGTTTCAACGCAGCGATTCGGGAAACGACCGTACACCTATAGGCAGCGGCTTTGCTCTGGCGCGACAGACATATCTGCCTTCGATGGGGCGCAGAGACCTACGCCCCTACTAAAGTTGGCGGTCTTCGCGCGCGCATTTTAGGAAATTCTCGTCTGAGGAATGAGGTTCTTGGCTTTTTTGAAGGTGGCGTAAGAGCTGCTCCAGATGAGACGCAATCGCAAGGAGCTCGCGCTTGTGGGCGGCGGTAAGTTGCTCGAGAATATCGGCACCTTGGCGCGTCAGCCGTATATAGCTCTTTCGTCGGTCATCTTCGGCCGCAGTCCTCTCTACAAGCCCCATCCGCTGTAAACGATTGACCAGCCCCACAGCGCTCTGATGGTGAATCTGCAACCTTTCAGCCAGCTCGCCGTTGGTTACATAGTCACGGCCTGGGTAGCCCTTTATAGCGAGTAAGGCCTGATGCTGACGTGGCGTCAACCCCTTTGACTCGGCAGCTTGCTCGCTGAACTTCAAAAAACGACGCAGCGCATACCGGAAAGAGGCGAGCGTCTCGTAGTCCTCTTTCTCAAGGGCTTCAAAAAGGCGATCTGAATGCTGATTCATCTTCCTTCTCATTCCCCATGCGACTATCTTCTTTCATTACGTCCGCCTATAATGCGTTATCAGCAGACCATTCTAGTCCAAAAACCCGATCAGGCCACTCCACAGCTTCCACACCCTATTATGTCGTATTAAGACATAATAGGGTATAATATTGAAAAGCACAAACCACACAAAAACGACAGAGGGTAAGATGCAGGATCGATCAGCTAGTAATGGCTTGGCGCCGATAACTCCTGATGCCGACAGGACGCATACGCCTCAAAAACGCGGTTTTCGACTCTGGACGATCACGGCACTCGCCGTCATTATCGGCGTGTTAGCAGCCTTTGTTGCCTACCTTCTCTACGATCTGATCTCTCTGCTCACCAATGTCGTTTTCTATCATAAAGTGGCCTTCACGTTGCCCAACATCACCTCTAACCCTTTGGGACCGTGGCTTGTTCTCGTTCCTGCTATCGGCGGGCTTATCGTAGGGCTGATGGCCAAGTACGGCACGCCCAAGATCAAAGGACACGGTATCCCTGAAGCAATGGAGGCTGTCGTCACCAGCCACAGTAAGGTTGAGGCGCAAGTGGCCATCTTGAAGCCCCTCTCAGCAGCCATCGCCATTGGAACCGGAGGCCCCTTCGGCGCCGAAGGGCCGATCATTCAAACCGGCGGGGCCGTAGGCTCGTTGGTAGGGCAGCTGATAGACACGACCCCCGCTGAACGCAAGGTTTTGCTTGCCTGCGGGGCTGCTGCTGGTATGGCGGCCATCTTCAGTACCCCCATTGCGGCGGTCATCCTTGCTATTGAGCTGCTACTTTTTGAGTTTAAACCGCGTTCCTTCATTCCCGTCACGGTTGCTAGCGCTATCGCCACTATTGTGCGCTATCAACTGCTAGGCACTGGGCTGCTCTTCAAAGTCGGGCCTATCCACTTCAACATTTTTCACGATCTTCCCTTCTACATTCTTCTCGGCCCTATCTGCGGGCTTGCCGCCATCGGCTATACGCGGGCTCTCTACTGGTTTGAAGACCTCTTCGACCACCTGCGTGTAGACGATGTTTGGAAACCGGCCATTGGTGGGCTTATCTTAGGAGTCATCGGCCTATTCGCCCCTCGCGTTTTGGGGGTAGGCTACGGGAACATAACCGCCATTCTTAACAACCAACTTCCCGTCGCTGTCCTCCTTACCATTCTTATCTTCAAGAGCCTGGCACTGCTTATCTCTCTAGGCTCGGAGACCTCTGGGGGTCTTCTTGCCCCGATGCTGATGTCGGGCGGGGCGTTAGGTGCGCTCTACGCTATAGGAATGAACCATCTCTGCCCTGCGGCCTCCCTTTCTCCTGGCGCCTTTGCGGTGGCGAGCATGGCGGCCATCTTCGGCGCGGCCTCCCGCTCCACCTTCGCCTTTATTCTGTTTGGCTTCGAGATCACCCGCAACTACGGCTCACTCCTTCCCCTCATGATCGTCAGCGCCATCGCCGATGGAGTCGTTCTTCTCTTCCTACGTGAGACCACCATCATGACCGAGAAGCTGGCGCGACGTGGTCTAACCATCCCCCAAGAGTACGAGGCCGACGTGCTGCAACAGGTAAAGGTTGACGAGGTGATGGATCGGACTCCAGGCGTAGTACCCGCTAAGAAAAAGCTTGCGGAACTTGCCAAAGAGATAGGCACCTTGACCGATCCTCAGCTGCATAAGCATCGTGCCCTTCTTGTTGTGGACGCAGAGGGAAAGTTGGCGGGGATAGTGACTCGTGGCGACATTCTGCGCGCTTTAGAGCAACACCCAGACGATGAAAACCTCACCGTCCTCGATGTCTGCAGCAGAAACCTCGTTGTGACCTATGAGGACGAGACCGTCTACGAAGCCATGGAGAAGATGCTTCTCCACGATATCGGTCGCCTTCCGGTGGTCAAACGGAAAGACCCGCAGCAGCTTGTGGGCTATCTTGGCCGCGCGGAGGTGTTAAAGGCGCGTTTCCTTAGGTTTCAGGAAGAGCAGCAGATTCAGCCCGGCTGGTGGAGAGCGTATCGTGGATCACGCAGCGGCCCTCCACTAAAAAGCGGCGCCCGTCCTCCTTCCGCTTAACAGCTTCCTTCCCTGCCATGGAGGAAGAGGGGGCACGTCTCCAACGTGCCCCCTCGATTTTCGTTTAAAGCCAGCTAAGGACTACTGGCAGGCCGGGTGCGGGCCATCGGCATCGGTTGTCCACAGACAGACATCACCGATAAGCTCCTTATAGGGGATAGCCTTGGCATGACCGTCCACAAACTGCACGTTCATTATGCCGTTGTGGCGCGAGGGGCCGTCGTTAAGGGCCTTCTGCACGCCTGCGGCACCGCCGTAAGGTCCGGCCTCGCCGCCTGTCCAGCTCCAACGCGCATTACCGATGTTCTTCCAGTAGTGCCCGTAGAAGGCTCCCTGTCCGGTCACATAGTTGCACTCGTTTCCGTTGGCCTTATTTGCCTGCCAAAGCCCAGACTCGTTACAGACATCGGGCACAGCGCCGTAGTAAGAAGCATCCACGACAAGCACCGTAGAGGCCACACGCGGGACAGCAGCATCCGCCACCACGGCAACGGCCCCACCATAAAGCGTCGCATAGTTGCCGGCAGGGCTCATCCAGGCGTCGTTGTGCCCATAGCTGTCCTGCCCTCCATATCCCACGCCACCACAACCGACCGCCGTGTTGTTAGCGGAGCCACCGCATTGTGCGCCATCCGTGTTCCACTTCACGAAGGCATTGGGCGCGGAGGGACACTTCCAAAGGTCGTAGTTTTTGGCATAGGGGTAAAGCAGGCTGATCCAGAAGGTTTTGTTGCGGGCGGCACCGCTAATGGTGGCGTTGCCCACAGGGTCCTGAAGGAACGGGTTGCTATCCGGCCCCGAGTTCCACCGGTGCGGATAGAAAAACTCATCATAGTCTTGAACGTACATGCCGGTCGCTAAACCGATCTGCTTGAGGTTGGACAAGCAGGAGATGGCGCGCGCTTTTTCACGCGCCTGCGCAAACACGGGGAAAAGAATCGCTGCCAGTATCGCTATTATCGCGATAACAACAAGCAACTCAATGAGCGTAAAACCGCTTCGAGTGTGACGCTTCATAGAATCGATCTCCTTTGAGACGAAATTTTTTGATCTGTATGCCAGGCTGGGCATCCGTTAGCTATGAGGAGCCTTCAAATCTGTGCGTTGTCATCCTTACTCCTCGAACGCCATTATGCCAAAGCCATGTTAAGAGGGGATTAAGCGAGTGTTAAGAGAAGATTAAAATTTGATGAACTTTGTTTTAAGTGAAAACATGGCAAGGTAGTGTTAGAGGGAGAATAGATTGTCTTAGAAAGAGGGTCTCCTATTTGGCGTAGGAGTCATGAACGCAAAAAAGTCCTTCCAAAGGGCCCCTGGAGGACAAAACCTAAGGGGGCATGCACGACTAATGACCAACGCCCATTAAGGCCGAAGGGAGTCTTTTTAGGAAATCTTACGATTCGCTATGGCAGGCGCGGACGCCTTTTTAATGGGTTTGTAACTGAGCGGCCTGAATTTGAGATAGCATCTGCTGAGCCGCTTGATGCATCTGCGCGGAGCAGCCTCGAATAGCCAAAACCGCCTTAAGCTGAGTAGTGGCAGGGGTGAGTTGGTTCTGAGCGGCATAAAGCATCGCAAGATACATGTGAGCTTCAGCCTGCATATCGGGGATACGAGTTTTTTGAGCCGCCTCTTTAAAATCGGCAGCGGCGCGGCTGACGTTGCCCGCATGAATGTAGGCCGATCCACCCAGAAGCAGTGCCTCCGCCAACAGATTTTTCGATCCGCTAGGGTCTACGCGCCGAATCCTGGCGATCAGCGGTTCCACGGCGCTAAGCCGCCCGGCCTCTACATAGATATGTAACAGCCGAAGGGCCGCTGCTCCATCGTTGGGATGAGAGCGCACATAGCTCTCCAAACCAGGGAGCTGCCGATACTCTGCAACGATATGATCCACATCCGCAGCAAAGTTCGGAGCCGGTTCATACCCTCCAATGCGCCCAACAACTTGGCCTTGACCATCTAGAAAAAGCACCGTTGGATAACCTGTCACCTCATAACGCTCGGCAGCCGCACGTCCCTCTTTGGTGGTCTCAGCATTCAACTTCACCGGGATCACCTGCCGAGCAGCCTGCACCACAACCGATTGGGGGTAGACATCGCTATCGAGGCGTTTGCACCAATAGCACCAGTCCGTATAGATATCTAGCATCACTAACCTGTGTTCGCTGCGCGCTTTTATCAATGCGCTCTTAAGGGAGTGCGACCAGGCGATGCCGGCTCCCCAAGCTCTCTGATAACTGAGACACAAACCTAAAAGCGCGATTCCAAAATACAGACGACGCAACATCTTTTTTATATCTCCTAGGCGAGCGTTTCGCTCCCTTATTTGTCCGCCTTTTTAGGCGGGTTCGGCAGGGCATTTTTTAGGGGCACGATCCATATGTCCCGAAAACTCACTGGGCAGCCATGGTCTTGCAGCATAATGGGCCCGGTGGCTACCATAGGCCCGGGCAGGCTTGCGGTGGTAGGGCCTTGTATCTCCACGTTATCGTGCACCTTAACCCCATTCCATATTACGGTGATTCGTGGCTTTTCGATGAGGTTACCATTGGCGTCGAAACGAGGAGCCCGAAAAATAATGTCGTACGACTGCCACTGTCCCGGTGGCAGCGCCGCATTCTCATCGGGGTCGCGCTGGCCGTAGATGGCACCACATCCTCCCGCAAAGTAGGTAGGATTGTTCACCGAATCGAGAATTTGTACCTCATAGAGGCCATGATTATAGACACCGCTATTGCCCCGTGCCTGGCCATGTGCGTCCGGCATATAGGGAATCCGAAACTCCACATGCAGGCGATAGTCGCCGAACTTCTGCTTGGTGATGATGTTGCCCGTTCCAGGCTTCACGGTGAGTACGCCATCGCTTAAATCCCATTTCACTGGACTGCCATCTAGCTGAGTCCAAGCATCCGTGTTCTTTCCATCGAACAACACAATGGCGTTGCGAGGCGGCGGCACAGGGCGTGTTGGGCCGTGCGGGGGAATAAACTTCTTGGTCGGTGTTTCCTGAGCCTTTAGTGCAGGACCGCTCAGCACGAACAGAGCGACAAACAAAAGAACGAAACGTTTCATTGGCGAACCTCTCCTCCATTGGGTGGTGGCAGTGCACCACGGGCACTGCGAATGGCTGTCAGTATATCAGGTAATCGTTCGGGAGGCAGGGCGTCGGCAGGATAGGCCTCTTCCAGATAAGGCCACCAGTTGAACTGGTCAATATAGGACAGATCGAAGATCATCCATCCCTCACCTTGGCGCGCAGCCGCTTGAAGGGCGCGAATCATCTCTTCAGGATGCCCCTCATAGTCTGGAACATAGATTCCCGGATAGAGCAGAGTGCCGTTCGCCAATGCCAGGCGAGAGATGCGTGCCGCCCCTTCCACGGTGAGGTCTCTGCTCTTCCCTTGGCGTATAGCCTCTTCCTCGGTAGCAATCGGATAGTAACATCCTGTAGAAACCCACGTGAACAGCTCGGCATAGCCCGTATCAGGGTAGCCATCGGGGAACCAGCTATAGTGCAGAGGCGTCCAAGGGCTGCCCCAGTTGACCCCCACAGGGTAGTAGGCCGGGTACCAAGAGCCAACATAGGTTCCCACCGGCAACCCCGGTTTAACCGCATGCACCGTTCTCACCACATCGGCAGCGAAATCGCGTATCGTCTGCGCACGAAACCGAATCCATTGCGAATAGAGGGGACCGGGGATAATGGGGTCACCCGGATGGGGAGAGAACCGATAGATATCTTCCGGCCAATGGGCTACCGGATGTCCGATGTACTGTTCGAAAGCACGGCGGGTAATGTCGCTGAAATCGTTGTAGAAATCGGCGTAGCGGCATCTATCGAGCACAAACCCATCTATATCGTAGCGGCTCGCGATATCGCGCACCATCGCCAGCTCATAACGACGAACGTCCGGATTCAGCGGGTTCACAAAGCAGGCCACCTTTTCATTGGCTGCCTGGGCGATCGGCACCAGGGGCGTTTGAAGGTCGAAACGTACGATGGCGCCCGGCGTAAGGTGCATCCCTATCCACTGCTGATCGGAGGCCCTGGTCGCCGAGATAAGATAGCCCTCGTCGGGCGCACTTAACGGATTATCTCCTAAAAGAGCACTATCTACAAAACCGGTCACGCGGTCGTCTTTATCAATCACCAGATTGAGCTGTTGGCCAACCGCTGTGTTCGAGGACGCATTCGATGAGCGGTTCAGATCGCTGCCGGTGGTCTCTAATCCCACCATGGCCTCTGCTTCCTGCGATAGCACCATCGTATCTTGAGGAAGCACCTTGGCGCGATTGGAGGCGGAAGGCTCGCCCTCGACATAGATCGGGAGACGGCTTCCGTCCGGTGCGATAAGGCCCCGGTCCACCGTGTAGGTCACCGACTGCCAATCGGGGTGCGCATACGCCGGCCCTACCTGGTAGTACTTATGCCCCTCACTAAGAATATTAATATCGGCATCCACCTGCAGCCCCGCTTTGTGGCCGGCCTGTACAAATGCCGCAAGGATGTCAAAATTGGGGAGCGGATGTCCTTGCCACACCTGCATTCGAGGCGCCACACGGCTATCGTAAAGCGTGAGACCAGCCAACGGTTTCACATCTACAACAAGGGTGTTGATATGCGCCGCTTTACAATGGGCCACAATGGCTTCCACGCCGGCCTGCGTTGTGGAGTAGTCCACAACCTCCGGGTGGCCGTTCACCATCAGGGTGCGCGTGATATTAGCGGTTCCATCTACCCACAACATGCGTTCTTGAGCGCCGATGGCGCCCACAATGCGACGTGCGATATCGGGTATCTCCTGAGCAGAGGCTGGCTTAACGCAGAGCAAAAAGGAGCCTATCAGCACGCAATAGCAGCGTTGTATCCTGAACCTCATGGCGCTTTCTTGGTGGTTTCAGAGGGAGTTTTGGGGGTCTCACCCCACATCACCTTACGGCGCGGCAGAATGCAGACGACCGCAATACCGGTGAGATAGAGATAGTAGCAGACGATTCCCAGAGTGGGTGGCATAAAACATAGCCCACCTAAAATCGGTGGAAACCCCTTCGCACGAACCAGCGTGATGGCGCCGACGCCGGTAATAAAGGCCCCAATAAACGATAAGAAGAGGGGAAGAAGAGAGAGCTGCCAAAAGGGAACCACCGAGACCTCTGGACGCGGGCCTGTCGGATTGAGCAGAGCTTGATGCGTGCCGCTCGATAAAAACAGTCCCACCACCAGCTCAATCAGGATACCCACAGCGAACCCGATGGTTCCCCAAAAACGATAGATGTCCTGTTGCAAAATCCCCTCCGCGCTTCTTAGGATACGCCGGCAGTCGTCTGCCGCTTCGCACTCCAAATAAGAGGGTTTTGGCGGTCGTTGTTCAACAGGTCGCCCACTTTCAGCGAAGCGAAATAATCCGGTGGAAGCACATTACGCTGCCCGTTGAACCGACAACCATCCGGCATGTAGGCACAGGTCATCGCGCGACGCGGGCGCGGGGTCATGTTAGGTCCAGCAGCGTGGGCTGTAAGCCCATTATGGAATACAGCGCTCCCCGCTGGACAGGCCGCCGGCACGGCCTCGATCTGTTTCCATTCAGGGTATATCTTGAACAGATCCCCCATGTTATGCCCGATCCCTACGTTCTTCTCAGTGGCCAACTTGTGTGTCCCGGGCAGATACCACAAGCAACCGTTGGCAAGAGTGGCGTCGTCCAGCGCAACCCATAGGGAAATGGCATCGCGTGAGAAGAACGACCAGTAGGGAACGTCCAGGTGCCAGGCAGTAGGGTTGCCATAGGGAGGTTTAATGAGCGCCTGATCGTGCCAAATGCGAATGCCATCCACCCCGGCCAAAGTGCCCGCTATTTTGCCGAGACGCTCATCCAGCATTAACTTGGCCATGCCCTCATGAGTATCCGCTAACCGCACGCACTGCACAAAAACCTGGGCATAGTAGGCATCAGGGTCGGCTTGGTTGACCAGCGTCTCCGGTCTATCCGCGCTAAAGCCGGCCCTACCGGCCGCCTCCAAGCGTTGCGCCACAGCCTCTTCCGTGACCTCTCGCCATAGTTGAAGCTCGTCGGCATCCAAAAAATTCTCGATCACCAGAAAACCGTTCTCTCGATAGAAGGCGATCTGCTCATCTGTCAGTTCGATCCGCATTCGGGAACCTCCCACAGTTCGAGTCTCCTCTAAAATTCTACTCCAAATTTAGCCCAAAAAACATAAGCTGGGCACTTCCTTAGTGGAAGTGCCCAGTTTTATCGGGGTGACTGGACTCGAACCAGCGACCACACGCCCCCCAGACGTGTACTCTACCAACTGAGCTACACCCCGATTTTCAGCGGAACGGCGCTCTGCCGCGATCTATTTTACTCCAACGGCCTAGCCCTTGTAAAGAGACGGAAACATGCAAGCCGTCAATACTCGTATGGACTTGTAGCAATGCGGCCGCCTTGCTATCGCAACAGTTACACAAAAATTGGTGAAACTTTTCCTTGCTCCATTTGTCCTACAAACTAAGGAGCGAGGCGACCCAAAACCTTTTGTTGAGGTGAGAATACATATGCTCCAATACCGAAAACCGTCTAGCGTTCTGTGGTTTCCTGTGGTGCTTTTGGCTGCAGGTGCCGTGGCTTTGGGTTTTCATGCAAAACCCGCCCAAACGGCAGATAACGACGCACAAACCGGCCCCGCTCCGGTACAGCCCTCCGCATCAACGCTTAGCCTACAAGAGGATCTAGTACGCGTAGCCCAAAAGCTGAGACCCTCTGTGGTGATGATTAAGAGCGTCCATACCTTGAGGAATATCTCCATTAATGGCAACCCGTTTGTTGTGCCCCAAATTCCTCAATTTCAATTTCCACCCAACGGAGGGCCTTTCCCAAACATTCAAATTCAGCCTGTCCCTAACGTTCCTTCGTTTCCTCAGCGGGCCACAGCCGCCGGCTCCGGGGTCATCGTGCGTAGCGATGGCTATGTCATCACCAACGACCACGTGGTGGCCGGCGCCGATAAGGTGACGGTTCAGTTGATGGACGGACGCACCTTTGTGGGGAAGGTCTATCGCGATCCACGCAGCGACCTTGCCTTAATCAAAATCAATGCGGATAATCTGCCCGCTGTGCAGTTCGCTAACTCCGACGACGTGAAGGTGGGCGAGATCGCCCTAGCCTTTGGAAGCCCCTTTGAGCTCAGCGACACCATGACGATGGGGATCGTCTCCTCGCTGCATCGGCACTTTGAGGTCAGTGAGGGAACCAATGGCTACTACTATCCAGACCTCATTCAGACCGATGCCAGCATCAACCCTGGCAACTCCGGCGGCCCCCTCGTGGATATCTATGGGCGCGTCATCGGGATCAACACGGCCATTGAAAGTCAGACAGGCGGAAACGTTGGTATAGGCTTCGCCATCCCCTCCAACACCGTGCGCTATGTGATGGACCAGTTGATCTCCAAAGGCCGCGTCGTACGGGGCTACCTCGGCGTGGTGCCCTCAACCCTCAACTACGATCAGTCGCAAATGCTTGGGGTTAAACAGGGAGCCTTCATCCAGATGGTGGAGGACGGCAGCCCCGCTGCAAAGGCAGGAATACAGGCTGGCGATGTGGTCATCCGATTTAACAATCAGCCCGTCACCGACGAGGCCAGCTTCCGTGACCTCGTGGCCCGAACGGCGCCAGGTACAACCGTTCCCGTAGAGGTCTACCGAAATGGACATGACCTCACATTGAATGTCACCGTGGGCGAGGCGCCTTCCGATCAAACCGAGCAACCGCAACAGCAGCAAGAGATGAGAAAGGCGCGTGGACGCATGGGCATCGAGATCGGCGATGTAACAGACCCCGATCTCCGCAAGAAGTTCCAGCTGAACGACGAGGTGAAAAGCGGTGTCTTGGTGGTGAATGTCTACCCGAATAGCCCCGCCGCTGACGCTGGCATTCAACAGGGAGATGTGATCATCGCCATCAATGGAAAGCCCGTTAAAGATGCGCAAGCTCTCTCTGATGCGCTCGCTGCGGAACCCTCTGGTGCCACGGTGCGGGTAACGGTGCGACGGTTCTCTTCCAACGGACCAGGCGAGACGTTGGTGCTCTTCGTCACCCTGTACTAACGCCGAACCGAACGCACCATGAAAACGGATTCTTGAAGTGGGGGCTACCCCACTTCAAGAACATTCTCCAAAAACAGTAAAAGGTAAGGATACAAAGATGGCACAGACGATTACCGACACTCAAGAGTCAAAAGACAACATTCGAGTGCCGGACTGGCTCTATAGCTTCTCGGATGAGCAGTTCGTTTTCTGGTGCAACCAATATAAGCTTCAGGTGTGTGAAGAGGTGCGCCCCTTCTCGCGCGAGGAGCGCGCCGCCATCTATCGCTATATGGTGCGCCAACACCTTATCGAATAACCGCTGCTCACCTTTGGGAGAAGAACCCGCACAAAAGCGTGCGGGTTTTTCTTTTGGGCGCTGGCAGGAAACCGCGGATGAATCTGCCTGCCTGCACGCCCAAACCGTGGGAGGGAAGGGAAGCGGAGGGTGAGGCGTGCAGGCAAGTGGTGCCGTCCCCCTTTCTAGTCCTGCCGGAACGGTTCGGGAACCTGCTTTTGGGGCACCGCCAAAGCGCGCACTAGAGCCGCCAACATCTGCTCTTTGTAAACGGAGTTGAGGGCAAGCGCCGCCTGTGTCTGTGCATACCCAAACGGTATGCCGATATCGTGCCGATCGCCTACCGCCTCAAAAGCGATGACCCGCTCGCCGGCTGCCCGTGCCCGCTCCTGCGCGCTTGTTAGCTGGAACTCACCTTTCTCTCGAAGGTCGTTATCAATGGCATATTTTAGGCTCTCGAAAATGGCTGGCGTAAAAATATGCATACCAAAGAAACAGAGATACATCCCATGCAGGAGGCCCGCTTGCCGTAGATGCTTTTCGGCATACTCGATGGTGGGCTTTTCATAGATAGCGTGCACCTCGTAGACAGGAGGCTGTTCCGCTATGCGCTCCCCGCAGACGGTGCCGAACAGGTGAAGCAACTCCGATGGGGTCTGCTGCACGGCGGAGACGGAACAGCCATATCGGTCATAGATATCCATAATTTGGCGGGCGCATCGCTTTTGCTCCCCAGTGGTGTAGATGTGGTCGCCCAGCATCAACAAAAACGGCTCATCCCCCACCCACTCATGCGTGAGGTAGACCGCATGCCCAAAGCCCTCTGGGCTTTCTTGCACGACAAAGGTCAGTCGAGCCGCGATCTGCTGTAATCGCGCCGATTGCAGCAAAGCCCAATCCTTTCCTTTAAAAAGGCGTATCTCCTCGTTGGTCAAAGGCCGGAAATGCTGTTTTATCTGCGGGTAGTTTGTCGGATTAACGACCAAGCAAACCTCCTCGATGCCACTTTCCAGTGCCTCCTCGATGATGATCTGTATGGCCGGTTTGCAGATGCCATCGCGATCCATAAGCGGCAGCATCTCTTTCTGAATGGTGTTGGTAGCCGGATACATACGGGTGCCGCGTCCGGCTGCGGTAATGACCGCCTTTCGAACTTTGCTCATAGAAACCTTTTGGGAAAGCGCGTTTCGTTGGCTTTGAACTAACGTTTGGTTTATCTTTCGAAAACGCGCTTTCGCAGAAACCTCCTTTCGTCGTTAATGGCTTGATTTGTTGGTTGTATCGTCTTGGAGAAAAGGGAGCAGACGCTGTGTCGGCGAGGGCGGCTCTGTTTTTGGAAACAGCGACTCAAAATGGGCCTGCAACCGCGCTTGTGCGCGCTCCAAATAGGCTGGTGAAGGCTCGGCTTTAGGAACCGCTTGCCACACCATCGTCCGTGCCACCTCCAACGCCTTCAACCGATGCGCACATCGGCCACAGCGCAACAGATGCCGCTCCAAACGCTGTTTGGCCTCATCCGGCAAAACGCCGTCTACGGCCAGGTCAATAAACGTTTCCACATCGTCACATCGCATTTTTAGCCTTTATCTTCCTCCAACATCGCCGTGAGCGTCCGGCAGAGGGAGCGTCGCGCCCGATAGAGCAGGGATTTCGTCGCCTCCACAGAACGCCCCAACATCACGGCGGCCTCTCGCGCATCCCACTCCTCCACGTCGCAGAGCATCAGCACCGTTCGCTGGTCTTCAGGCAGCTGCTCTAGCGCCTGACGCACCAGCAAAACGTCTTCCACCTGCCGATAGGGCTGACGGCAATCCTCCTGAGCCTCCATGTCCTGAGCCTCTAACAACAGCAGACGCGGTTGGCGCAGGCGATCTCTACATAGATTACGAACGATGCCGAACAGCCAAGCCCGAAACGGGGCCTCCCCTCGAAACGAAAACGCGCGTTCAAACGCCCGTAGAAACGCCTCCGAGGTCACCTCCTCTGCATCCTCGCGGTTGCGCAGCAGATGATAGGCATACGCGTAGACCTGGTGCACGTACATCTCAAAAAGGGTATCGAGGGCCTCTCGGCTGCCAGACTGCAGGCGCAGCACCAGACGCTGTTCGAAAAGGCTCCCCGGCCCCCTATCTTCATCATCTCGCGGTGCCCCAAGTTCCTCCATCTGTTACGACGCTCCCTGCGAAGCAAAAGTGTCGTCAACCCTTTGCATCTCTTCCATTATATCCCCTTTTGGGCACTGCGGACGCGGCTCTTTGTTCGTTCGACCTACTCCAAGTCTCCGCCACGCCTCTCTCGTTGAGCGTTCATTTTTCGTTTTTAGTTTTCAGTTTCAGGGAGCTAAAATTCAAAAATTTTTTTGGCCGTCTGTCTAAAAACAGCCCCGTCAAACGTTTATAATATAGTTTATCGCCCTATAGGGGGTAAACTACAAGCAATGTGCTGAATAGCGTTAGTTTCAAGAAGGTATAAAAATGCTTCTGCGCCATCTGCTTGCGGCGTTTCTAACCGCTTTGGTTCTAACCCTCGGCTGCCTCGGGGCACCCACATGGGCTGTGCAGACGCCTAACACTTCAATCCGTCCCTGTCCGGATTGCTACNNCAACANACACTGCGCTACTGATCCAGACTGTCTGGACTGTTGTCATACATACTGCAGTTCCAGTGGGCTAGAGGAGGATCACTGTGCAGCTTGCTGCCCGGTTTCTGCCAACTAGCCCCCTATGCCTTAAAGTTACACCGTGGTAAAATTCAGAAGGGTCTGGAGGGTTATTGTCACCATCAGAATAACCCTCCTCCCATCCAAGTGGACGAAAAAAATATGAGTCGCAAGAAACTCTTTGCTATTGGCATCGGGATCGCCCTAGGTGTGCTTGTGGGCGTGATCCTCTTTTGGCCTTACTACCACACCCATTGGAGCCCTGAAGCTAGGTTGGCTCGAGCCACCGGCATGGACCCAACCGTCTATGTTAGGGCTCGTGATATTGATATGAAAGCTCGTCATACACACTCTTTATCATCCGCCGACATGGCTCAGATAAAGACGTTTCTTAACTATGAAGCCTCTAATAGACCCTCTATTATTCGCATGCGAGCTATTGACGCGCTTACACAATTAAGACACACTCCCTACGCAGTAGAGGCGCAGAGGCTGATTCAAACCAAACTCTCCGATCCAGACCCGTATGTACGGATTTTCGCCTTGCGTCATCTTAATGCGATGAACCCTCAACTAGGTGCTCAGGAGGCAGAACGCCTTCTCTTCGATCCGAATGAAGACGTTCGCTCAGAGGCTTCCCTCATTCTTAAATACGATAAAGGAGTACAGCCATGAAAAGAGCGGGGTTTACCCTCATTGAGTTGCTCGTCGTCATCGCCATTCTCTCGATTTTGGCAGCACTGCTCCTGCCGGTTTTTGCTCGTGCCCGTAAAGCAGCGCTTACCTCACAGTGCCTCTCCAATCTCCATCAACAAGGGGTTGCCATCGCCCTCTACCAACACGACTATGATGGCTACTATCCTTATGCCATCGACAATTTTACAAGACAATTTGCGCTGACTGCACCTCCAGACCAGCTGGACTCTCCTTATATTCCTTATCTTCTCAAAATGGGGGACTATGTCGCTCTGCTCTATCCTTACCTAAAAAGCCATGAAGTATTTCATTGCCCCGCAGAGTACCATTTGCCGGGCACAGGCCCTATTTGGCAGATGTATCGCGTCTACGGCTGCAGCTATGAGTACTATGGACAGTGGCCTGCACTTTTTCATCAAACGGAGCAGTACTATCATGACCCCGCAGAGGCCATCATAGTCTCCGACATACAACCGTGGCACGGTAGTTATGGAATTCCTCCCTCCCTCTATATACGTTCCAACGTTCTCTTTGCCGACTTTCATGTAAAAACAGTTTCCGACGATTACCTCTACACACATATTCCTCTATACGCGTTCTTACCATGAGCCGAGAGAGGGATACATGCAAATGATATTCGTGCGCAATAGAGACGTGTTGTTGGTTGGCTTACTTGCGTTTATCTCTCTGTCGGCACTAAGCTTCACGATCCACAAAATCGTGGAGGATGCTCGGCGTATCTCGCCGCCTCCTACCCCCATTGCCATTGCCCCAACGCTTGTTATTGGGGCACATCCAGAATTTTTTGGCGATCCCCACGCTCCCTTTACTCTTGTTGAATTTGGCGATTATCAATGCCCTCCCTGTTACTATGCCGCAACTCGTATCCCGTCTCTCATACAACACAGCAAAGGCCGACTAAGGTTCGTCTTTCGAAACTTCCCTATCGAATCCATTCATCCTCTTGCTATGCAAGCGGCCGTGGTAGCCGAAGTTGCCAAAAGACACGGTAAATTTTTGCTTTTTCATGATGCAATCTATGCCAATCAAATTTCGCTCTCATCTGCTTGGCTTAACACCCTTCTGCAGTCACTACACCTCTCTAAAATCCAGCTTCAACAGGACGAGTCCTACGCACGTCGGGCTATTGCAGAGGATGTTGCTATCGCCAAACGGTGCGGCCTTACAGGAACCCCATTTTTTCTACTCATCACACCACAAAACAGGGTTTACCGCCTCACTAATATCGAGCAAGTAAGGAATTTCGTGCCATTATAAATGCAAAATCTGTCCACGTCACTCAAAACGAAGAGCAAGATAGCTATGAACAATGATGGTGAACGAGATTTTTCTAAGCTCTATCAAGAGGTCTGTCGCAAGCTGCGCGCCCACGCACCAAACCAAGAGGAACTTCTGGAAGCTGTTCAGGAAGCTTGGACACGCTGCTATGAGCATCATAAACAGGATCTACCCGACCACGAACTTGTCGCCTGGCTGTTGAAAACGGGAAAAAACTATCTTATTGACACACAACGCACCAAGAGACATCAACGTAGCATCCAAGAACAGTTAGCCTACATTCTCGATAGAGATATCACCCTCGACAAAGACTTCGACCACACAGATCAGACGGTCTGCATCCTTCAACTCGCCCAAACGCTTCCTCCAGTAGAGCGCCAAATTATCCTCCTCGTCCTATCGGGCAACGACCTCAAAACCATCGCTGAGATACTTGAACTCCAATATCCCACAGTGGCGAAGCGCTACGAGAGGGCATGCCAACACATTCGGGCACGCTATCAAGAAGCATGTCGCAGCGTAGATGGCGCCTCTCCGCTTCAAGATGAGGCCAACTACTCTCCAAGCGAAGAGGATACGACTACCAACGTAGAGAACGACAATGCCTCCTAGCAAGTGCGTTATTCTGCCCATGAAACAAGCACAAGCAGATGTATTTGAGAGAGACCTCTGTTTGGATCACTCGGCGATTGAACCTCGGTAGCTCGGTGCACCTGCTCCCAATCAAGTTCTGTGCGGTGGATTTGCTGGTGGCGTGCCATGGTCTACAACCCGGGCCAGCTAGCACCGGCTTACACCCCATGCAGCCAAACGACCCTGTAAAGGAAAGCTGTGCCTACTGCCTTCGTGAAGTAAGCAGCTTCAGGCCCGCTTGAAGCAGCGCAGCGGCGTCGGTTCGATCGGGCAGATCGGGAAAGACGCGCTCAATGGCTCGCCGAGCATCCGCACGGCTATAGCCCAAAGCCACCAGCCCCTCGATGGCATCTTCCCAGGCCGCGTTTTCTAAGGCCGTTCTCTGAGCGGTGCCGGTGGCCTGTTCTATACGTTGCTCGAAAGCGAGCACCGAAACCTTATCTCCCAGCTCTAGGCTAAGCCGCTGCGCCAGTTTCGGCCCCACACCGGGCACTTGGGTAAGCCGTTTGATATCGCCTGTGGCCAGGGCACGAGCCAGTTCTCCCTCATCTAGCGCCGAAAGCAAGGCCAAAGCGGCCTTAGGTCCCACGCCGCTTACGCCCAGCAACAGCCGAAATATCTGCAGCTCCGTGATGCGCGAAAAGCCGTACAGCGACAGCTCATCTTCCCTTACCACCAGGTGCGTTAGCAGCGTAACATCGCCTTCGCACGCGCTTAGGCTGGCAAGCAGCGGAGTCGGCACATGCACCAGATAGCCCACCCCAGCGACGTCCAGCACCACCGCACCAGCATCCGCCCGTACCACCCGCCCACGAAGCTGCGCGATCATGGTTTCAGTAGATCACCTTATTTAATGGGTACTCCACAATGCCCTCAGCGCCCGCCCGTTTTAGCCGCGGCAAGAGATCTCTTACCGTGTTCTCCGCCACGATGATCTCGATGGCCACCCAGTTCGGATCGGCCAAAGGAGAAACCGTCGGGTTGCGCAGGGCGGGCAGCAGAGAGGTGATGCTTTCGAGATCGGCTTTGGGCACGTTCATCTTTAGCCCCACAAGCTGCTCCGCGTTAAGCGCGCCCTGCAACAACATGGCGATGTTTTCGACTTTGGCGCGCTTCCACTCGTCTTTCCATGCAGCGCGATTCACAATAAGGCGAGTTGTGGAGACCAACAAAACGTCCACAATCTTGAGATCATGGGCGCGCAGGCTGCTTCCCGTCTCCGTGTTCACGACGATGGCGTCGGCCAGCTCCGGCACCTTTACCTCACAAGCGCCCCATGAAAACTCCACCTGCGCGTGCACTCCATGCCTTTGCAGATAGCGCTCGGTTAATCGCACATATTCGGTAGCAATGCGCTTGCCTTCCAGATCGTGCACCGAGTTGATGCCCGAATCGTTCTTGGCCGCCAACACCACGCGAATGGGGTTGAGCGTGGCTTTGGAGTAGACAAACTCCGCCACCTCCTCCACATCAGCCCCATTGTCCTCTATCCAGTCCTTGCCCGTAAGGCCTGCATCAAGAATGCCCTGCTCCACATAGCGAGGTATCTCCTGGGGGCGTATTAACAGCGGCTCTAGCTCCGGATCATCCACCGTAGGGTGGTACGATCGCCCGCTGCTCATGCGAAACTCATAACCGGCCTTTTTGAAGAAGGCAAAGGTGGATTCTTGTAGACTTCCTTTAGGTATCCCAATACGTAACTTTCTTTCCACGTCTCTCGTCCTCGATGAATTAGGGAGTTATCGTAGTATACCTTACCCTGCAAAAGCCTCTCAGGCCGTTTCCGCAAAACAACAGCCGCCCCGTTCGCACGTCCCAGCGTGAATGTTTTGGGAGGCCCTCTGAAAATCGGCAAGATAGCCTCCTTTTCCAACCGAACAGGAAGTCAGCTTAGGTCAGAGAGCCCTTCTTAAACGGCCTGGTCTCCTGGCCGCTTTCGACACCCAAGCTACAGATAGTCGTGATCCGGCAAAAACACGTGGCCACAGCGCCAGCAGCGTTCGGCATCGGCGGCGCTGATGGTTTTACAACGCGGACACAGGTGAAGCTTTATGGGGAAATGGCCGCATTGGGGGCAGCGCCGCGTGTCCCCATAAACCAGCGCTCCACAATGCTCGCATGCGCTCGCCTCCTCCGACCTCTGTTTGGGGACGTGCCTCTTTTGTGAAAACATCGTTTCTACCCCCTCACAAACCCGCCCCCATGGGAACTTGTCTCTTCCTTCGCGAGGTTCCGCGCCAATAGCTGAGGACGGAAAGCATGAGAATGCCTATCGCCACCAAAGCCCATAGCACCGCCCAAAAAGTGGGCGTAAGCCCCACAGCATGCGCCATGTTGGTGGCATCGTTCTGACCAAGATCGTTGGCCGTAAGCCCAATAAGCACCCGCAGATCGATAAGCGCGTCCAAACAGCACTGCACGGCCAGAAAAGCCGCCAAAAACTCGGCAACCTGCGGCGAGGCAAATCGCCCCGCCAAAAGCAGCAGAGCCACAACCGATAGCCCAGCAATAAAAGTAAAAGCGCCGCTATGAAGCGGATTACACCACAATAGCACCACACAGAGCAGGTAGGCGGCAACCGCATAAAGAACCGCCCGGCCCGCATGTCGCCACCGCGATAGACGCCCAAACTGCAACAGCAGCGCCCCAAATAGAGTGGCGCCTAAATAGCCCGCCGAGTCGACAAGGCCCTGCGCCCAAGGGGACACCACAGAGTAGGTGACGCCGCTGCCGGATGGGGCAATGCGAATGTACTCCACCTGCCCACCGGTAAGGACGGTGGCCAACGCATGGCCACTCTCATGGACAAAGGTAACAAAGAGCCGTAGAGGATAGAGAAGCTGCTGCGCATAGGGAACAAAGAGTAAGACCACCGTTACGGCGGTGGCGAGCAACAGCATAAGGCGTGACCGGACGAGTGGGTCTATCCCAGAGCGTACCGACCTAGGCGCCCCTGCATCTTGCGGGCTGCCCGAACCTGAGAAAGGGGAGCTGTTCATAGAAATTGTCTTCTCCTACACTCCTCTACGTAATTCCAAAGCAAATGGCTTCACCCCGTCAACAAGCGCACGCCTAAAAGGCATCGGTTTTTACGCTTGACGCGACCGACGATCTGCCTCCGAGCCGTATGACCGGTTTACAGAAAACCGACTGGCAATAGGGCCGCCGCACTCCCCGCTAAAGAGCTGCGAACGTGCGGGCGCAAGGCGTTACGCCCGCACTTCAGCTACCTGCCAAAATTTTGTCTACCCGCTGGCTCACATCGCGCAGATAGGCCGCATCGCCACCGGCAAGCTCGGTGGTCATGTAGCCGGTATAACCGATCTCGGCAAAGGCGCGCCGCACCTCCGGCCAATCAATGCTGCCTTCGAGAAGGTTCACAAAATGACCACCGATACCGCCAAAAAGCCCGGGTCCTCCTTTAAAGTCCTTAAGATGTACCTTCTGAATGCGATGCCCTAAGGTGCGAATCCAGTCCTGTGGCCAAGCAAAAGGAACCACGTTGCCCACATCGAAATAGGCCCCCACCCAAGGACTGTGAAACGAGTCGACAAACGCCGCAAACTCCAGCGGACTTAACAGGAAGTTGTTCCAAACCTCCTCTAGGCAGATTTTGACTTGCAGTTGCTCTGCGAAAGGCACGAGACGCCGGATGGCCTGTTGCGCACGACGATAGGCCTCCACGTAGCGCGTTCGGGCATCCACCACAGCGGGCACCAGCAGAATATCATCGGCCCCAAGCGCTTTGGCGCATCGAAGGGCGGCCTCGGCATTTTTCAAGCTCTGTGCGGCCGCTTGCGGGTCGGGGCTGGAGAGCGGCGGGTCCCACCCGCCGTAGATCACCGAATGAATGCGTATCCCGGCCGCCTCGGCAGCAGCCCGCAGGCGCTCCTGCTCTTTGGGGTCGGCTAGCGGCGGAGCCTCCACCCCCTCAAACCCCACATCGCGCGCCAGTTTCATTCGATCTTCTACCGTGAGGTTCCCCGGCAGCATAGAGTAGAGCACCGCCTTGTGAGGGCCACGCTCCGCTTTCGGCGCAGCCACCTGTGCGCCAACAGCACCGGCCAACAGCGCTGTGCCAGCCGCTCCCCCAACAAAGGTTCGCCGACTGAGGCCCGCATCGCTTTCTGAACGGTTAGGCCTCATGATTCTTTCACCATAGGAAGTTTCCACGGGGCCCGATAGGGCGGCATCAGCAGATGGTTGGCCTCCCGATCGCCGATGACCTCAAATTTGGTGTTATCCCAATGGATCTTGCGATTCGCATAAAGAGACGTATGCGCCAGGTTGAGGGCGAGATGAAGGGGCAGGTGCGCCTCGAAGTTGCAAGAGGGCTGCTGGCGCGTCTTAATGCAGTCTATAAACTCGCGCCAATGCCCCGGCGAGGGCGGTACCACCACAGGATAGTCCGTTCGCTCCACCGGCTTGCCGTTTTTGTCTATGACCTGGCAGAGATCGTAGTTGGCGATGAGTGTCGCATCTTTTCCATGGAAAACAATGCCCAGCTGGCGATAAGGCCCCATTTCACCTACACCGAAATTGAACCGGCTCTGCTGCATGAGAATCCAGGTCATATTCATATTGGGATACTCCCAGATCACGTGCAGGGTGTCGGGCACATCGGCGATACTGGTCGTAGCAAAACGCCCTCCGCTGGCAGACACGGCCAGAGGAGCCCCTAGTTCAAGCGCCCACACGGGCAGATCGACGATGTGCGGGCCCAGCTCATGCAACCAACTGTTGACGTAATCCTTGAAGTAGCGATGCATGCCATCGCGAAAGCGCCCGATATTGAACGGCACTTTGGGAGCAGGCCCCAGCCAGAAGTCCCAGTCCAAACCCGGCAGCGGATCGCTATCGGGCGGATGATCGAGACCCTCGGAATCGTCGTTCATAGTGCAGATGTTGGTAACCGCCGTAATCGGCCCCAATGCACCGGATCGCACGATGTTAACGCACCGATGATAGTTCTCCGTGGCGTGAATCTGCGTCCCTACTTGGGTAACGCGTTTGTAGACGCGCGCGGCACGCGCCATCATAAGGGCCTCCATGGGGTACCGGCTCATCGGCTTCTCACAATAAACATCCTTACCCGCTTCACAGGCTAAAATGGAGATAATGGCGTGCCAATGCGGCGGAGTCGCGATCACCACCGCGTCAATATCTTTCTGCTCCAGAAGTTGCCGGAAATCATGATAGGCTTTCGCTTTGCCGTCGGTAAACTTTACTGCCCGATCAAGATACGGCTGGTAAACATCGCAGACGGCCCCTATCTCGACGTCCTCCATCTGCCCGAACGTCTGCATGTGAGCGCCGTAACCGCGCCCTGCCACCCCAATAAAGCCCAGCACCACTTTGTCGTTCGCAGAGACCCGCTTGCGTTTAGGCGCCGCTTTCGCCTCGGTGGCCGCGCCTAGCGCCGTTGCTGCAACAGCCCCACCGGTAGCCTGCAAAAACTTTCGTCGGCTCATCTCTTCTCTCTTCATCTATGTTCTCCTCGCAGGAAAACCAAAATAACTGCCAATAACTTCCTCATTCGTTCTCCGCTTTCCTGCTTCTCCGCTTTACACTGCTAGGAGTGTCTTGTCGCGAGCTTCTAACATGGACTATAATTTAAGCCGAGCGCGAGGCCGGCGGCTTCGCCAGCCTATTTCACAGAAAAAAACACTTCTGCTATACTGCAAAGAATGGAGTCTTCTTTGTTCCTTATGTCTCAGCGGGCGCGGCTTGGCCTGCTATGGTTCATCGGCATCGTTTGGGTTTGCGGCTGCTCTCCTAAACCCCGCGCCTCTTATCTTCAACTGGTCTCCGATTTCACTATTGGCAGCGTCGCTCTCCAAGTGGCGGATAACGGCGGCCACGCTAAAAAATATCTCAAACTGGCCAGCGAAATCGCGCCGCAAGAGCCCGCCATATGGGCCGACCTCGGCCTTATGGAGCTGCGTGCCTCACCACCGAACTACCAAAAGGCAGCCCAGTACCTTCGAAAGGCCGAACAGCTCGACCCCAATAGCAGCGCTATTCAGCGGCTACTCGGCCTGCTCGCGTTTCAACAGGGCAAAATTAACGAGGCCATTTCCTACTACCAAAAGGCTGTACAACTCAACCCCAACGACCTTCGTGCCCGCTACGAACTTGCCTACAGCTACGATCAACTCGGCACGCCGGCCGGGCTTCAACAGGAACTGCAGCAACTTAAGGCCATTTTGCAACAAAGACCCGATAACCTTTTCGCTCAACTCCAGCTGCTCCAGGTGGCCGCACGTCAAGGAGATGTGGCAACCCTTAAGCAGGCCATCTCTATGCTGCAGACGAGAACTGCCACCTTTCCGAAAGAGTCCTTGTCGCTTTTTGCGCAGCTTAAGGCGGCCGTTCAAGCGAATAATATTCGCCAAGCAGCTCTTCTCTCTCGCTTTCTGGAAAACAGCCTTACCCTCACTGGTACCTACTTTCAAAGCCGCTTGGCGCTGGCAGGTAGCGCCAACCAGATCGGTGAGCCGATCTTACACTTTTTGAAGCTTCCCAACCCGCCCTCCACTCCCGCGCCACCCGATCAACAGCTCTCCTATACCCCTCAACCGGTTCCTACTCCCCTCAACCATGCTGTCCTTGCAGGGGCTACCTGGTTGGATAGCAGCGGGACTCCCTTGCTCTATGTGGCCGATGCGAAAACCGTGTGGCTTGGCAACGGACAGCAGCTCGCCTTTCCTAGCGGTTCTGCAGCCGTTCCCCCCGCAAAAGATGGCATTCTTCCTCTCGATGTCAACTACGATGCCCGAATGGATTTTGCTCTCGCGGGTGCCGGTGGCTTTCGTCTCTACGTGCAGACGCCCCAGCAGACTTTTCAGGATGTCACCTCTCAAACGCATCTGCCCGCTTCCCTCCTTACTACCCCCTATGTAGCTGCTTGGCAAGCTGACCTCGATGCTGATGGCAATATGGATATCATCCTCGCTCCCCTTCATGGCAAGCCCCTGGAGCTGCGCAACAATGGGGACGGAACTTTCACCCCGCTTCATCCCTTTGCTGACCTAACCGATGCGCGTGCTTTTGCCTGGGCCGACCTCGATGATAGCGGCAACCCGACCCCCTGCTTCTTGGATGCCCAAGGCCATCTCCACCTGTATGCAAACCTGCGCTCCGGCCTGTTTCAACCGGAAAAAGGGCCTGCCCTAACGACAAAGTTGGCCGCTCTAGCCGTGGGCGACGCGAACCCAAATGGCGAAATAGACCTTTTAGCCCTAACGACGACCGGAGCCGTCCTACGCATCTTTTGGGACGCAGAGAGCACCTCATGGAAAAGCGCCCCCCTTACCACCTGGCCGAACGCCCCCCACGATCTGCTGCCGGGAAAAGCCACTCTGTTGATGGGCGATTTGGATAATAACGGCGGTGAGGACATCGTGGCCTCTGATGGACATACCACACAAATTTGGCTTTGCGATGAGCACTGGCACTACCTTCCTTACCTTACCCTTCCGTACGCCGTCACCACCATAGAAGACCTTACGAACAACGGCCTGCTCGACCTCGTCGGCACCGATGCCAAGGGAAAGCCGGTGGAGTTGTTGGCCCACTCGCCCAAAGCCTACCATTGGCAGGAGCTGCGCCCTGCGCCCGACCCCACCGAGTTCCGCTCGCATACAACCTCTACAGGCAATGCACGCATCAACTCCTTTGCTATTGGAGGCACCATGGAGATGCGGGCCGGTCTCCTCTATGAGAAGCAACCGATTCTGACACCGGTCGTCCACTTCGGCTTGGGCACCTATCCGCACGTGGATGTTCTGCGCACGGTTTGGCCCAACGGCGATTCCAGCGCCGAGTTTCTCGATACGCTTAAACCCGACGCCTCGGTGCCAGCCCCTCACCGTCTTACCGGCTCTTGCCCCTTCTTGTGGGCATGGAATGGAAAGGAGTTCGCTTTTGTTACCGACTTTCTCTGGAGCTCTCCACTGGGGCTGCGCATAGACGCCCAAGAGACGGCGGGTACTCCCCAAACCACCGACTGGGTGAAGATTCGAGGAGATCAGCTTGTGCCGCGAGATGGCCTCTACGATGTGCGTATCACCGCCGAACTTTGGGAAACGCACTTTTTCGACTATGTGGCTCTTATGGTTGTAGACCATCCGAAAGGCACGGAGGTTTGGACGGACGAGCGCTTTGCCATGCCGCCCCCTCCGCATCAACTGATCGTAACTGGCCCTCTCCATCCGGTGGCTTGGGCAAAAGATGATCAAGGGCACGATGTATCGGCCATTCTGTCCGCGCGCGATGGGCGCTATCTTGGTGGATTTGGCGTTGGACGATTCCAAGGCGTTACCCGCGACCATTGGGTGGAGCTCGACCTAAGCAATGCTCCCCTTCTCACGAAAGGGAACGCACCGTATCGTGAGACCCACAAGATTGTCAATAAGGAGGGCGCATCAAACTCGCTTCTACAAAATAGCTGCTCTGCCGGCTCGCTTTGGTTAGTTTGCCAAGGCTGGATTCACCCAACCGATAGCTCCATCAACGTGGCCATCAGCCATAGCCACTATCCCAAACCGCAAAGCCTTTCGCTTTGGGTGCCAGATGCAAAAGGCCGGTGGATCGAGGTGCGTAAGAATATGGGGTTCCCCGAAGGCAAACTTAAAACCATCCTGATCAACCTCGACGGCGTGTTCCGCCCCGGCGCCCCCCGACGGCTTCGTCTACGAACGAACCTGGAAATCTATTGGGATGCCATTCGCTGGGCCGTTGGCCTGCCGAAAACTCCCCTCCATATCCGGCTGTTGCCAGTTCACACGGCCGTTTTGCGCTATCGAGGCTTTTCCGATATCCGCGCCAAAGACGCTTTCTCTCCGGAACTTCCTGTCTCTTACCAAGTCGCTACCAAGGTGGAGAAATGGCGCGACCTTATCGGCTACTACACACGGTACGGCGATGTCCGCCCTCTGCTAACCCACATAGACGATAGATACGTGATCATGAATGCTGGCGATGAACTACAGCTCACCTTTCGCGCACTGCCGCCTCCCCCACCTGGCTGGACCCGTGATTTCATCATGATCGGCGATGGGTGGGAAAAGGATGGTAACTATAACACAGCCTTCTCGAAGACGGTGTTGCCTCTGCCATCTCATGCCAACCCCAACTACAACCGACCGCCCGGTCCCCTAGAGGACGATCCCGTCTACCAAAAGCATCGCCAGGACTGGCTCACCTATCAAACTCGATGGGTCGCTCCCTATGCCTTTATGCGGGGTATTCGCCCTTGAAACACAGAGGTCCGAATCACGCAACGCTTCCCCTCTCGCAAAACGTATTAGGCTAGGGTAAAGTAGATGGTATCCGTTGAACAGGAGAAAATGGTG
This sequence comes from Chthonomonas calidirosea T49, assembly GCF_000427095.1. Lineage (NCBI taxonomy): Bacteria > Bacillati > Armatimonadota > Chthonomonadia > Chthonomonadales > Chthonomonadaceae > Chthonomonas > Chthonomonas calidirosea. Next base: position 2,701,197 of record NC_021487.1, on the reverse strand, counting down.
ACGTTTTGGCGCAACCCTCGCATTCTGTGGCTTGTAGCCGGCATTCTGATAGGGCTTTTGGCACTCCTGCCGCAGCCTGTAACGGCTGCTTTGCCGCCATCAACCCACCCTGGTTGCTGCCAGAAACACCGTTCTATATGCTGCTGCTCGCCTCACCTCCCGTCCTCTCCGTCCTGCCTCTTCTTGGGATGTACCTGCACCCTGCATGGCAAAAGCCCTGCGCTCGCTCATTATAACGCTTTCCAGTATGTTGGAATGGTGCCGAAGGCCCCTATCCCTCAAATACCTGCCATGGCCCGGCTCCTCGCTTCCCATCGTTGTTCATCTCTTCCCGTTGCATCCGCAGTAAACACCCCTCCTTCCATTCGTGCCCCTCCTTTCAAAGGCTAGATTGCGACCGCTAGATATTCTTTCGATTCCTGCTTTCACAATCTGATAGCGGAAAATATCTCTGCAAATCTGCCTTTAGTACATTATTGCGTCTTTTTCAAGAAGAGACGTAAGTGCTTTGCTACCAACCTAGAAAGGAAGGGATAGACCATGTTTTCTAAAAAAACAGATAGAGCGACGCCGCTTCTTGTCGCTGGTTGGCGGGGTGGGCGCTGCCATGGCAATGGGCAACGCTCATGCACAAACCGAACCGACCGTCAGCTCTGCGGCCTCTTCGAACGGATGGCCCACACAGTTTGACCCCACGCGCATCGAACCACGCTGGAACCCGCGTGAAATGCCGAAACCCGGCGATGTCATTCACGAATACGACATCGAGTTAGTGATCGCCCGACACGAGATTTTGCCGCGCATCGAATATCACGCCTATGCCTATAACGGAACCGTGCCCGGCCCAGAAATTCGCGTGAAAGAGGGGGAATGGGTGAAAGTGAACTTTACCAACAAAACCCACGACTTTCATACCATTCATTGGCACGGTATGCAGCTGGCCAATGAGATGGACGGTGTCCCCCTGGAGACCCAGTTTCCTGTGGCCTATGGACAAACCTTTCAGTACCTATTTCGCGCTCAACCGGCAGGCACTCACTTCTATCACTGCCATAACATGACTCCACTGCACATTCAGGCCGGCATGTATGGGGCGCTGATTGTGGAGTCTGACAACGACCCCGTCCGCAAAATATTTCCCTACACGCGCGATTACACCTTGGTGCTGAGCGAGATTGACCTGAACATGGTGCGCGAGCAGATGAATGCGATGTTGCAGATGGGGCATGTGATGGACGCCATGAACGGCTCTCCGCAACTGATGCGTGAAATGTCGGGAAAGATGATGGGCTGGTTTGTCAACAAAGAGGCCTTCCTCAAAGCCGTCGAGGAGGGTTGGATACCCCCCTACGATCCGAGCCTTACCGGCTCGGTAGAGCCGCCTAAACCCAACTTCTTCATGATCAATGGGGTCTCCTACCCCATGACAGAGCCTCTCCGAATTCGTCGGGGCGAGTTTATAAGAGTGCGGCTCATTAATGCCGGGTTTATGCCTCACTTCATGCACCTTCACGGCCATGATTTCTGGGAGGTCTGCAGAGATGGTGCGCCCCTGTCCTCCCCTATTCAACGGAACACCATCCCCGTGTTTCCCGGGGGCACCTGCGACATCATCATTCACGGCAACAACCCGGGCAGTTGGCACTTCCACGATCATAGCGATCTCGCCTCTACGAATAATGGGGTCGCACCTGGGGGAATGATGACGATGCTCATGTACGACGACATGGCGGAGGCCGGCGTGCACGTGCTGGACTACGTGGCGGTGAACTCTTAAAAACAAAGGAGAAAAATTACGAATGTATAAATGGATACCTATTTTCGTTGTTCTCGCTGTCGTCTTAACCTGTCGGCAAGCGGTGGCACAGGGGTCGGCGGGCCCTATCCCTGAAAAACCCACCATCGCCCCCCAAATCGAGCTTGATGGCACTGGCGTTGCCACCCTAAACTATCAGGTGCCGCGCCCTGCACCGCCACCAACCGGCTCCGGCAGCACCACCAACCTGGATTTCTCCGATTCGTCCCTTCTGCTCGGCATCTCTCAGCGGCTCTATCATGGAGGCATCGGCAGCCTGGTCATCGGCACGGTAACGACCGGAGAAAGCGAGGCAGTCAGCAAAACCAGCCTCCTGCTTAGCCAACTCTACCTCGACTATCAAACCCAACCTTTCGAGGCCTATATCGGCCGATCGAACACCCCTACTCACCTTTTCGACTTCCCTACCCTGCGTGGAGATGACCTTAACGAGTTCGTGAACCTGCCCAATCCTTTTTCCAACGGAGCCATTGCCGATGAAACGCGTTACAGCAACGTTGCCGCCATCGAATGGAACAGCCACCTACGCAACTTCCTCAACCTGCACGTGCAGCATCTCCTGCAAACGGCAGCCCCTGGCGCCGGCCAGACCGGCATCAACTCCTATGGACTTACCTTTCGCTACGAGGCCCCACCGGCCTTAGAAAGCATCGTCAAGATACCGTTTTGGGGGCTTGGTTACGAGCATCAAACGGTTGGAAGCACCCAAGGCGGGCCGTCCGATGTCCTCTATGGTGGGATCATCTACAACATCGCACCCGACCCCATTCATCGCCTTGATCTGCGTCTGCTCGATATCTACAGCTTCAGCAACGGCCTCCACAGTTTCACTGGGTTCGCCGATACCTACCGCGCGGCAGCCAACTCCGTGGCGCTCTCCTTGCGCTATCTCTATGCACTCAATGGTGTTCCGGGCTATGAGGTCGCTCTTACCGCAGGCTTCCGCAACTATGCTCGTGTGCACGATGCCAACACCTTTGCTCTGGCACTTACCGGTGCAAAACGCCTTGGAGACGGCTTTGACCTCGTTTTCCAGTATGTCTACCAGCATCGAGCAGGTGCTTATGCTGCCGCAGTAGGGCAACCGAAGGATGAAAACCGGTTTGAAATAGGGTTCGTGTTCCATTTTCAAAGCATCTTTAACCAACACATCGGCCCTCGCCGAACCCTCCAAAACCTACAGCACCAGTACATCCCAGAGTAGAAGAGAGGATAGAAAACCATGAAGCAACGAATTGGGAAAATACAAACCATCCTTATAACGACCATGGTCGCGCTGAATGCGCTCGCAGCATCGGCGCTGCCCCAAACTACAGACCAAGAAAGCATGAAGGATATGCCAATACTGCGCCCACAAAAGACCTATGTGGTGACTGGGAAGGAGGATTGGAGCGCGCTTACCGGCTTTGGCACAAAAACGGCGGAGATCACCATGATGAACCTCATGATGATCGGTGGTTCCGGTATGGAACACATGAGTATGCGTACGGATAGGGCTTCCAGTGCGCCCGAAACGGTGTCGCCTTCCCCTAACGGTCAGCAGGTTCGGGCTACTATAACCCCTAACCCACCCAAAGTAGGCCAAAACCAACTCGATCTCTTTATCAGCGGCCCCGATGGCAAACCGCTCAGCGGTCTTAAGCTACAGGCCACGGTCGAGATGACCAACATGGATATGGGAGTGGCACATCCAACCGTAGAAGAGGTGGAACCAGGGCACTATGTTGTAAAACCCACCTTCTCCATGCTCGGCCCGTGGCAAGTGCGAGTAGTTGATGCTGGCGTTCCAGGCAAGTTTCACAGCGACTTTCTCTTCGACGTTGGTTCAAAAACGCCTTGGTCTCAACCTCAGCCCTGGCATGTAGAGCTCACTCAGCCACTTGACAAGCCTCAGATCGGAAAAAATACTCTTGTCTTTCGTGTGCTCAACCCGCAAGGCGAACCGGTAAAGGGAGCTAAAGTGCAGGTCTCTGTGACCATGACAAGCATGAACATGGGCACGGCGCACCCGAAGGTCGTCGAGAAAGACGGGGTCTACTCTACCCAAGTCGAATTCACCATGTTAGGGCCGTGGCGAGTTACGTTGCGCATAGCACCGCCAAACGCAAAGCCCTTTGTGCAGAATTTCGATTTTGAGGTAAAGGCAGAGTAGGGGGCGCAAGGCCCTGCCCCCTACTCATGTTGTTCTCACTAATGATTAATCGTCAGACTAAAGTCATCCACTACAAAATTCGTAGGTACGTTGGTTGTCTGACGTGCGGTTATCCGCAGCAGCAGTGTTTTACCTGAAAACGCGGTTGTACGATAGGCTCCACGCACATAGAAATAGCCAGGACGTGCGTTGAGATTGGAGAAGGTCGGAAGTGACCACATTACACGTCCTGTGTTGGGATCTATAAACTGCACGGTAAGCGTGTCCACAACCCGGTTGGTACGCTGTTGCGTGTCAATATGAAGGTAGAAAGAGAAGTAAGGTATGCCTGTAATATAAGTCGGGAAGGTAACTAGCTGTTCCAGAGTGTCGGTTTGAGGCTGGTTATGCCCACCAAGCCAAGCGTCCCACTGGCCGGAGTGAGGCGGTTCCTGTGGACTATCGTTAATGATCGAGGGGCTGGAAACCTGCCACGGTGCGGGGTTGCTAGCGCCCTGCTCGAAACCAGGGTTCCCAATGAGGTTCGTAGGAGTTGGGCTTGGCAAAGAGGCTGAGGCGAGATCCGTTAGCAGGTTTGCAGCAATAGGAGTGCCTAAGCCGGTGACATCGTCATAGCCGGGCACGGCCTGATAATACTTATTGTTGCCGATCGTAATATCATGAAAGTCCTGCGCATAATGCGTTGCATTACGGGCAATGGCATAGAGCGCGGGGTTGGCGAACCCCAGTGGGGGTAGATTTGCCTGAGCACGAGCCTCATTCACCAGAGCCGTGAAGGCCGCCCAAGAGGGCGCGCAGGCACTTGTGCCTCCCACATTGATCCAGCTACCCTTCAAAAGCACAGCATAGCCAATATCGCTATTAAGCGCTACATCCGGTACGTTGCGCATGGTGGTCGAACCTTTAGAGGCTGCCGAGATCATCCCCTGCTGATAGGAAGGGATAGACCACACGGCGCTAATGCCTCCACCGCTTATCACCGAGCCGATCTCCTGGCTCCAAGCGCCACCTGGGCTTACCGTGTAGAGCCGTGTCCCCCCGGTACCAACCATGTAGGGTTGAGATGCTGGGTCGTCCACGCTCAACGTTGTGCCATCGTCATAGGCCCCGTTATCACCGGAGGCTGCGTAGACGGTTTGTCCTTGTGTGGCCATCTGCATGAAGATGATGTTCTCTGCTTGAATAATGCTTGGTGGCATCTGATCCTCTGGGGCCCCCCAAGAGGTGGAGACCTGTTTAGCGAGGTTATCGTTGGCGATACGCGCCCAAGTATCTATATAACCCGAAGCCGTATTAGGCCCCTCGTAGACGAGGATTCGCGAAGCCCCAGGTGCCAGTCCCACCATGAGCTCGATATCGAATGTCACCTCAATGGCGCCACTGCCCGGTTTGCCGTCGAAACCGTCTATCAGTACGTTCTGCAAGGGGACATTGGGTAAATGGAAGTAGTTTTCATATCCAAGAATATCCGACGGATTATAACCGTCAAGCTCTAAAAGCCCCAAAGTTTGGCCTGCACCGGTTTGTGCCGTGGGGAAGCTATAGGCGGTTTTAATATCGGAAGGAGATAAGCCGCCATTCGGGCCTGTGCCACCACGCGGGCCTACTCCAAACACATTGTAGGCTTGAGAAAATACATGAACAAAGGGGTGGATATCGGCTGCGGTATCCAGCCCAACCACGCCCGCGAGAGGCACTGGCGGTGCTTCGGGATTGCGGTCGGGAGCGCGAAAGAGTCGGCCATCGGGCCCTACAAACTGAAGGAGATGCAGCCCAAAGGCCTTCTCTACAGTGGAAGCGGGCGCCTCAACATCAAGCAACAGGCGATTCCGGTGGATTCCAACCACACGAAAACCTTGAGCTTGCGCCCATGAGGCAACTTGGGCGTACTCCTGAGGCGTTGGCGAGAACAACGCGGTGAACTGCTGGGGCGTAAGATAGTGGCCGTACAACGGATCCGATGGGTCGTACAGTCGTTGGATCAGTTGTTGAAGCTGTTGCTGATGGTGCAACGGTAACACCAGTGTCAGCGAAAGCACCTCATTCGGCTCCGTTCTAGCCACCGGATGTGAGAGAGCCATAATGGAGGGCAGATGTCCAGGTAAACGCTGCAAAGGCGCTTGCGCCACCGCCCTCGTGGACGTAAGCACAATGGTCACAAGAAACAGCACCCACCCATAAGCCCTATTGCTTCTCAACACGTTGCAAAGTTGGGTACATCTAGACATGGAGATCCTCCTCTTCAGGAATCGCCGCCATAAAGGCTCGAGCGTATACGAAGCAAACCTAGTCTTATTATAACACGGCTACATAGGTCTCTACATAGGCCTCCCCTCTTCTCGAAAAAAGGATAGACGGGAACTTCTGCCTCAAAAGAAGCCGTAAGGCAAAGAGGAGGCTGCAAAGAAATGGATATTGCGAATCTCGTCACCACATCGGCAAAGGCACAAAACGATCGTGAGGAGTTCGACCGCCTCGTGCGGCGATGTCATCGGCAAGCCTACAACATCGCCTACCGTCTCACAGGCAACCATGCCGACGCTGAAGACCTTACTCAAGAATCGTTTCTCCGTGCCTATCGCTTCTTCGATCGCTATAACCGATCGATGCCCTTTGAAAATTGGCTCTACCGCATCATGTCACGTGTCTTCATTGACGAGCTTCGCAAAAAACCCAAATGCCACATCCAGTCTCTCGACCAACCTCTCCCCGGTAACGATAATGATAGCGATATCCTCCTCGAAATTCCCGACCCCGATTCCGATCCACAAACCATCCTCATGAACCAAACCCTCGAAGAAAACCTGCAACTCGCCCTTAACTCTCTTCCCGTAGAGTTTCGTGTGGCCGTTGTGCTTGCAGATATCGAGGGGCTTTCGTACGAGGAGATCGCCCAAAGCATGGGCTGCTCGTTGGGAACCGTTCGTTCGCGGCTGCACCGGGGTCGCAAAATGTTGCGCAAGAAACTGAACATCTTTCCCAAAGAAGAGACCGCCGATGACGAAAACGATTCGTACACCGGCTTGGGCATAGAGGAAACAGCTTAAAATTTGGCCTATTGCTCCTTTTCGCAGTCGGTTTATCAACTTTTACATAGAGGAAAACTAGAGAGATAGGAGAGCCTAAGAGTGATCTGCTACAAAGTGAAATCTCTTCTTTCTGCTTATATTGATGGCGAGCTATCTGAAGACGAGTATCGGTTTGTTACCCTGCACCTGCAACGCTGCGCAGCGTGCCGTAAAGAACAACAGGAGCTTCTTACAACGAAGCGGCTCCTTTCTTCCCTACGGGTAAAAGTGCCACGATGCGATATTCCGGAACAGATCGCTCGTCGTCTCGACACTCAAACTGGCCCTTCTGTAGTGCAAAGCTTCAACTGGCAGCATTTCCTAAGAGAGCTATTTGCACCACCCAAACTCTCTCCGCGCTTCACGGTTCTCATGGTTACATTCTGCATTCTACTGGCTTTTCTTGCTTACCGCAAGCATCATCAGCCGCCTACCATCCTTTGGCATTCAGGCGGCAACACTGTTGCCTCCACGTTTACCAACGATATGCTTACCCCAAGCGACAGTGAAGAATCGCCTTCCTATACCTTTGTTCCTACCCAACCGGTTACCTATCAGAACGCCGAGCCTATTCTCCCGCTCCATCCTGAAACGTTCCCTTCTTCGTTCTCTATCCTGTACCACCAGCGTTTCTTGCCGTTCACTTTCCCGAACCACTAACATCCGTTCCCCATCCTCTATTAGAAGCTCTTCTTCGCGAAGAGCTTCTCTTTTTTTGCCGATTTCTGGGCACCTCCAAGCGTTCAGGGGATCGATTTCGCGCTTGAGATTTTGATTGTGACCGAGACGATCGCGCTCCACATTTTAAACGGAGGATAGTTTTTAGGAGAAGGAGGCGCGAAAGGAGCGGGTATAATATCCATCTAATTGCAGCAAGATCACCCTTTTAGGAGAACGCCCTCCATGACATGTGAAGCACGGGTCATTGTCATCACCTCTGGTAAAGGCGGTGTTGGCAAAACCACCACCACGGCCAACATAGGCGTAGCCCTCGCCGCGCTCGGCGACAAAGTGGCCTTGGTGGATGCGGATATCGGGCTGCGCAACCTCGATCTCGCCCTAGGCCTTGAAAACCGCATCGTATACGACATTGTGGATGTGGTGGAAGGCCGTGCAAAACTGCGCCAAGCGCTTGTGCGCGATAAACGTCACCAAAACCTCGTTCTGCTTCCCGCAGCGCAAACGCGCGATAAAAGCGCCGTAAGCCCTCGCCAAATGCAGCAGGTCATCACAGAGCTAAAAGACGAGGGGTTCGGGTTTATCCTCATCGACTGCCCTGCCGGCATTGAACAGGGGTTTCGCAACGCCACCGCCGGCGCTACCGAGGCGATCGTGGTAACGAACCCTGAAATGGCCTCCGTACGTGACGCCGATCGCATCATCGGCCTGCTCGAAGCGCAAGAGCTGCGCGACCCCATGCTCGTTGTAAACCGTATTCGCGTGCAGATGGTGAAAAACCAGGAGATGCTCGGTGTAGAGGATGTGCAGGAGGTGCTCGGTAAATCGGTACGCCTTTTGGGCATCGTGCCCGACGACGAGAGCATCATCACCTCCACAAATCGCGGCGAGCCTGCTGTTCTCAGCGAAAACAGCCTGGCAGGGCGAGCCTTTCACAACATCGCACGTCGCCTTCGCGGAGAAGAGGTGCCTTTTTCGGAATTAGAAGAAAAAACCGGCCTTTTAGAGCGGCTGCGCAAGATGTTTGCCGGAAAGAGATAGACGTTCGGGAGAGAGGAGCGGAGCCATGGCAATGAATATTCTAGAGAAACTGTTCGGGCGGGGAAGCCGATCGCCACGGAGCGTGGCCAAAGACCGCCTACACCTGGTGTTGATGCACGATCGGGCTGCTATCTCCCCGGCCATCATGGACGAGATGCGTATCGAGATCCTTAAAGTGCTGTCGCGCTATATGGACATTGATGAGAGCGCCTTGGAGATGAATGTGGAGCGGGAAAACAACACCGTCGCCCTCATTGCCAACGTCCCCATACGGCGTATCTACACAGAAAAGCTAGAGTAACCCTTCACGGCAGCGACACTCGTTCCCCAATCGGCCCTATCCAATACGGCACTCCAGGATATTTGGCCTCCAAAAATTGGGTGAACTTCGTTGGGTCCTCTTGGTTGCCCACGAACATATCGTAATGCGAAGGGACTACAAGTCGAGGACGCAGCTCGCCGGCAAGTTCCACAGCCTCTTGGAAAGTGAAGTTGCCTATGATGCCCCGACGATAGCGTTCGGCATCGCGCCCGTTAATAGGCAAAAAGAGCACGTCGAAATGCGGCCATTGCTGCAGGGTCGAGAGCAACCCCTCATACATAATCGTATCGCCGGAGTGGTAGAACCGCAAGCCGTCTGCTTCTACTACATAGCCTAAGTAGGGAAAGCCCACTTCGGGCTTTTCGTCGAAGAACTCATGTTTGCTTTTAATGGCCGTAATACGCGCTCCTCGCTCCTCTAAAACTCCACCGGCATTGAGAGGTCTTAAACGTTCGGCGGGGATGAGCGCCTCCTGAAGCATTCTCTCGGTTTCGGTGGGGGGACACACAAAAAGCGCTTTGGGCGAGGCTTGAACCATGGCACGCAGGGTCTCTGGACAAAGGTGGTCGCCATGGCCATGGGTTACCAACACAAAATCGGCATAACGCCCCTCTGCAGGGGTAAGCGGCGGCGGATTACACCGCGATTCCCAGGCGGCAAACCAGGGATCAATGTAGAAAACCAATGCACCCACCCGTACCACAAAGGTGTGTTGACCTAACCACCAAAACGCACCCCGCTCCGTTGGGTCACAAGGCCGTGCGATGTCCTCAAGAAGCCGCGTATGCGTCTGGGCTGTGGCGACGCGCACCTTCGATTCGCTTCTCATGGCCGCTCTCTAATGATGCCCATAGTTAATAAACAGCTCACTCACCGAGCTATCCTCGTGAATGCGTCGGATGGCATCGGCAATAAGAGGCGCCACCGAAAGCACCTTGATCTTGGGGATACGCTTGTTCTCCGGCAGAGGCACCGTATCCGTTACCACGAGGGTTTCAAGGGGAGAGCACTGGATACGCTCCACCGCTCTGCCCGACAACACAGCGTGTGTGCAACAGGCATGAACAGCGGCGGCTCCCCGCTCCATCAGCGCTTCAGCTCCTTGTACAATCGTTCCAGCCGTGTCAATCATATCGTCAATCATCACGCACGTTTTGCCTTCCACATCCCCGATGATCTCCATGATCTCCACTTTATTGGGCGCGGGTCGCCGCTTGGCAATAATGGCAATAGGGGTATTGAGGTGTTCGGCTAAGGCGCGCGCACGCGCCACGCCGCCTACGTCGGGCGATACAACCACCGTATTCCCGTTATACAGCCCTTCAGAGCGCAGATATTCGGCGATAATAGGGCCGGCGTAGAGATGGTCAACCGGTAGGTCGAAAAACCCCTGAATTTGGCCGGCATGCAGGTCTACGCACAGCACCCTGCTAGCACCTGCCGTGGTGATGAGGTTGGCCACCAAGCGCGCGGTTACCGGCTCGCGAGGACGCACCTTCTTGTCCTGGCGTGCATAGCCGTAGTAAGGCAACGCTACGGTGATTCGACGGGCAGAGGCCCGCCGAAACGCATCTATCATAATGAGCAGTTCCATGAGGTTGTCGTTCACCGGAGCACACGTAGGCTGAATAATAAAGATGTCTTGACCGCGCGCGCTCTCCTCGATCTTCACCCCAATCTCACCGTCGGAGAACTTACTGACCTGTATCGCACCAAGCTCGATACCAAGCTCTCGAGCAATTTTTGCCGCCAACTCCGGGTTGGCGTTCCCTGTGAAAACGCGCAGGGTGTTGGTTTGCATCCGCTCTCTCCTTGCCATAGGGCCTGTAATCGCTCAGATACCGCCTCGCAGGACGGTGTTCTTTCGGCGGGCAAAATAGGGCACGGCCCTCCCGCTCTTTTAGATGGTCTGCTCGTCCTCCGCGTACCCCTAGATGCGCCAATTTTCACGCAAAACCAGAATTGGTTGCCTATTGCGCGCACACGAAACGCAAAAAATTTCGTTTATAGAATCTACCTTATTTAGAGGCGTTCTTCTGCTCCCCTTTATTGGCTTTGCGTTGCCTATAGTCTGCCGCCCACCCCTCCTTCACCGTCTGGTAGGAGCGGGCGATGGCCAACGCATCGGCGGGCACGTTGGCCGTGATCACAGAGCCCGCTGCCACGAAAGCACCCTCACCAACCTCCACCGGCGCCACTAGCGTAGAGTGGGAGCCGATAAAGGCGCGAGAACCTATCCGTGTACGGTGCTTTTGGTAACCATCGTAGTTACAGGTTATGGTGCCGGCGCCAATATTGGTTCCCTCCCCTATCTCCACATCGCCCAGATAGGAGAGATGCGACGCCTGGACACGCGGGCCCAGTGTGGCGTTCTTAAGCTCCACAAAGTTCCCTATACGCACCCCTGCCCCTAAATGCGAGTTGGGACGAACCTGGGCATAGGGGCCGACACGCACATCATCTTCTAATACGCTATCGACTAGCCAAGAAGCGTACACCTGCACCCGATTCCCCAGCCGACATCCTTCAATACGCGCAAACGGTCCCAAAACGCACTCTTCTCCGACCTGTGTTCCCCTTAACAAGAGCGTATTTGGGTGAATAACGCTGTCTTGCCCAACCGTTACATCTACATCTATCCAGGTGCTCATGGGGTCTACCACGGTTACTCCGGAGAGCATAAGGTCTTCCAATAGACGCGCCCTCAGCAACGCCGCAACCTGTGCAAGCTCTACCCGTGTGTTAATACCTAGCGCCTCCTTGGGGTCTTCCAAGGCCACCGTTTCCACAGGTGCCCCTTGCTGCACAAACCAGCCGATGACGTCCGTAAGGTAGTACTCTCCTTGAGCGTTGTTTGGGCGCAGCTGGGCAAGCGCCTCCCAAAGCCGCGATCCATCAAAGGCATAGATAGACGAATTGCATTCGCAACATCGGCGCTGCTCCGGCGTGGCATCACGCTCCTCCACAACCCCGATCACACGCCCCTTCTCATCACGAAGAATACGACCGTAACCGGTCGGGTTTTGCAGCTCCATCGTCAACATAACAGCGGGAACATGAGTCCGCACTCTGGTCTCAACAAGCTGTCGAAGAGTCTGTGGGCGCAATAGGGGGGTATCTCCGGCTAATACAAGCACAGTATGTGGCCAGCTTGCCAAAAGGCTTTGAGCAGCGCGCACAGCATCTCCGGTGCCCAGAGGCCGCTCTTGATGCGCAAACTCCAGTAGGTGCCCATCCGGTATCGCCTCAATAAGCCCCGAGCGCACCCGCTCCGCTTCATGCCCCACCACCACGATCACGCGCTCGACGCCGGCCTCCCTACAGGCCCGAACCACATGCGCCGTAACGGGCAAACCGCAAAGAGGATGCAGCGATTTTGGTAGACGCGAGCGCATACGGGTAGATTTGCCGGCCGCAAGCAGTACAGCTACCGTGGGCGGCAAGGGCTGTTCCCCTTCAGAAGAGACATCTTGGTAAGTGGCGTGTGTCATGCAGATAACTCCATCCGACGAAATCGCTTTCGAGCACAGAAAGGCCCCCTATGCCCGCCTTCAGCCTATCTTTCCCCCAATTGGAGGAGAAAGAATCCGCCACCTAGCCGTGTCAGAGGCGTTTCAAAGGGAGAAGTGCGGCCTAGAACACGCCTTCATTTGGCACGAGCAGCGTAGTTAAGGCGTAGATCGGTTAAACGACGTCGCAGTTCACGCAACTCCTGCTCCGGCAGATCGCGCTCCACTTTGCTCAAAAGAAACTGCATACAGTCTATGGCAAGCTGCGCCGCCGGTAGGTTCTCCTCGGCTTGGCCGGTTTTAGGGTTTGCATGAAGCCCCAAAGCGCGCCACGCATGAGCATCAAAAATACCTACGAGCGCTAACGCCAGCTGTTTTACCTCCATCTGTAAAGCAATGAGAGGCAACAACATCTCCGGGCTTGGCATCCCCTCTTCGCTCTTGGGGGATACCGTATCGGCTGTTGGCTGAGATGATGACGCTTCTACAGACGATGGCTCCGCCTCCTCACGCTCGGCGGCGGTTGACGCGCGACGGTCTATCACACGAAAATCCGGTGTCTGATCTTCCATCGTCCCCCTCCCTCAGGCTCCTGAACCCTCTAATTTCCCATCTCTTGCCCTTCTGCAGAAGAGAGTATAGCACAGATCGAGGCCAATTACCAAGAAATTTTTGCTATACAGGACTAGGTAAGTCTTCCAGAGTGGGGTTCTCCTTATCGCGTGTGAGAAGGCCAAGGCATCTGTCGCCCCTAGAGTGTTAGCCGGGAGGCCACGTCATAAAACGACCACCAAGAATGTGCCAATGAAGATGATAAACTGTCTGTCCACCATTTTCCCGACAGTTCACCACCACACGAAAACCGTCGTCGGCAAGCCCCAACTGCTTGGCCACCTCCTGCACGCAACGCAAAGCTCGGCCAAGCAGAGCGGTGTCCTCTACGTCCAAAAGAGTGGCGAAGTGTTGGCGAGGTATCAGCAGGACATGTACCGGGGCCTGCGGGTTCAGATCGCGAAAGGCCACAAACTCGTCGTTCTCGTACACCTTCTCTGCCGGAATGCTTCCTTCAGCGATCCGACAAAACACACAGTTTTCTGCCATAACTCCTATCTCCCTAAATGTTTAACTGCGCTCTCCCCTATCCTTTAAAAAGAAGTTGAGAAGTCCGCTAATAAGTCCCATCGCGATAAAGCCGAACAGGGCGGCCTTTGGACTGGTGATACGAAAGGTAGGAAGCACTGTGCCCAGAATCCAAAAACAGGCCACATTCAGAGCAAATCCAAATAGCCCAAACGTGAGGCAGTTGATAGGCCAGGCAAAAAAGAGGATGATGGGACGAATCAACGAGTTAAACAGCCCTAATATGACCGATACCAAGAGGATGGTGACCACATACTCCGTTCCCTTTGCGTGAATCTGAATGCTTGGGTAGAACTGAACCAGAATGTAGAGCGCGAGCGCACTCACAGCCCATCGGGTAATCCAATTGCGCACAGCTACACCTCCTCAAAATTGCATAGGGGATTCGCCACGCTAAAAGTATACCCCTCTCACAGCGGTCTGCAGGAAGTCGCTTAGGCGAAGGTGTATATATAGAGCAGTTTCGAGAAATAGAGAGAGGAGTAAAGAGAACCCATGCCTTTTTTCTTACGGATGCGCCTAATTCTCATGATGTTTTGGGAGTATGCCGCCTGGGGTGCCTGGATGCCTATCATCAGCGACACATTAGAACATCGAGGGATCAGCGCTACCAGTACGGGCGCGATCTTCGGAGCCTTCTGGCTTGGGTGCGTCATCACCCCCTTCATCGGCGGGCAGATTGCCGACCGCTTCATGCCTAGCCAGATATTCCTCGGGATTGCCCATATTCTCGCGGCCATTGCAGCCTTTACCATGGCACACCAGCATTCCGTCATCGGCCTCTATGCCTCCATGCTGGCATGGTCGCTCGTTTTTGCCCCCACGTTGGGCATCACGAACTCCATTACCTTGCACCATGTTTCGCGCTATGTGGAGAACGAAAAGATTCGTGAACGCGAGTTCTCCATCATTCGTACGGCGGGCACCATCGGGTGGATTGTGGCCGCATTTCTCTACTTAGCCTATACACGGCTCACCCACTATCAGGCGGAAAACCTCAACACCCCCATCGCAGAGATGATGCTTACCGGCATCCTCAACCTCGTGATGGCCGTCACCTGTTTCTTTATCCTTCCGAACACGCCGCCCGTGAAAGAGAAGAAGGTAGATCCTCTAGCCTTTCGCGAGGCATTTCGTCTTTTTCGAGAGGTGCCCGGCTTCACCATCTTTATCATCATCTCCTTCTTTGCCGCCACGGAGTTCATGTTTTTCTATAATCTCTCGGCCCCCTTCCTCGACAGCCTGCACATACCGCGCAACCTCATCCCCATCACCAAGTCCATTAGTCAAGCCACCGAGGTCATCGCGCTGGGCGTGCTGTTGCCGCTTTGGTTGCCAAAATTTGGCATGCGCTGGTGCCTACTCATCGGCAGTTTTGCGTGGCCGTTGCGCTATTTTATTTTTGCGCTTCAAAAACCGCTCTGGCTTGTGGTGGCCTCGTTGGGCCTGCACGGCTTCGGCTATGCCTTTGTCATGGTGGTACAGCAGCTCTACATAGACCGCGTGGCGCCGCGCGATATTCGGGCAAGCGCCCAAAACATGATCAACTTCTTCACTTTGGGCGTTGGTAACGTCATCGGTAGCTACTTTAGCGGATGGGTACAACAGCATTTCACCGTGAACGGCCAAACCGATTGGCCACCGGTGTTCATTCTTCCCGCCATCACCACGCTGATCTGCGCCGTGGCCTACATGTTTACCTTCCGAGATGAGGATGTGGAACGCATTGCCGCCCTCAGAGAGGAGCAAGCGGTGGCGGTATAACCCGCACCGTGCGTCACATGAGAAAGACGTGTGCGTTTTGGACGTATAGTAGGAGGGTAGACAAACCCTCCCCTATTTTATGGAGAGAAGGAGAAGAAAGAAGGTGCCTTTCGCGTATGACCCTGCTCGGAGAGCGTTTTTAACCTCAGCGATAGGGCTCACAGTGTTATCTTGCTATCACCCATCGCAGGCTCTAGCCGATGCCATTAGCCCCGACATTCAAAGCTATGTGGTGAAAGACCTGCAGGACTTCCAGGCCTATATTCACCTCTTACGTTACAACGCAGAAGCGGGGCGACGTATCAACAAGGACTTTGGCTTGATCTACGAGTGGATGCAAAAAGCCCAGGGTGATTTGCTTGTTCGCTACAAAGAACCCGACATGTTTCGCCTAGATGGCCGTTTTGGCGCCCAATCGGGCGTGTTTATTATCAACGGCACCACACAGATCGTGCGGCTGAGTATAGGGTTTAAAGATGTGCGTGACCTTGGCAAGAGCCCTGGGAAACGTAAAACCCTCTTGGACATGGGGCTCATCTCCCCATACTATCTCTCCTACACCGAAGCTGAGTTTCAGGGAGTGCGTCCGTTTAAAGGGATTCCCTGTGCTGTCTTCCGTATTAGCTACCGCGATAAAAACCTCGACACCTCTTTTCGGCTTGTATGGATAGACCCCAAAACACATGTTACTCTAAAACGTGAGGAGTATAGCCAAGAGGGAAAACTTCTCTCTATTTGGTACTATAAGAACATCAAAAAGATAACATCAGAACTGTACATGCCCACCGAGATAGAGGTAGACGATAATCAAGGGGTGCTGGCAGGGGCCACCACTTATAGAGACATTAAGGTGAATATCCCCATGCCGGACAGCCTTTTTAAGTAGGCGTGTTCACAAGGAGAGAAACATGGAATGTGCGGGTGTGAAGCTTCCAGGGCCGAAAAGCTTTTGGGAGATCGTAAAGAGTGTAAGCGCAGCGGAAATAGCGCGTGAGGCACAACGGCCGATTCATCTTGGCATCGTTGGACCAGCAGAATCACGCGAGCCGATCATCCGCGCACTCCACTGTCTTCCTTCCGACGACTCCATGCCCTCTCCTACCGCCTCTCGCGTGGTCCCAGGGGCTACTTCCCTCTCTGTTTATAACTCCTTTGCAGAAGAAGACGGTTTTCCTCATGCACCCGACTATCACGACGTCATCATCGCCCTCACAGATTCTCGTGAAGGGGCGCCAGAAGGTGCCCCTATCTATAGCGTTTCCGAGCTAGGCGGCTGGGCCAACACATTGGCGCGTATTCTAGAGGACAAACCCGATCTTGCTCTTGCTTTAGCTCGCAGTTTTCCTTCCTTCCGCCCCCTAGTAGCCCGAAAAATCATCCAACAGACCGCCCTGGTCAATGCCGAGTTCGCCATGCTCTCCGGCCTTGTGGAGCAGGTGCCTCTGTTAGGAGCTATCGGCATTCCCGGAGCTGCCTTCAGCGACATCGTGGTCCTCACCAAAAATCAGGTGATGATGACGATGCGCTTGGCCGCCATTTATGGGCTAGAGGTGGATTTTCAAAGCCGCCTGGCCGAGCTGGCGCCGCTGCTCGGCAACGCCTTTGGATGGCGCGCCATCGCCCGTGAGTTGGTTGGCCTCGTGCCAGTTTTTGGGTTTGTTTCACGCGCCGCTATCGCCTACGCAGGAACGATCACCGCGGGGCGGGCCATGCAGTTCTACTACGAAACCGGACGCCGTATGAGCGCAGCACAGATCCGACAGCTGTATCGGGAAGCCTTTACCGCCGCAAAACAGAAGCTACGTGGGCTTACACCTCAAAAAGCTCGTAAGGCGCTCCCTTCACCTTCAGAGCCGCTCCCTATAGAAACCATAGAGCGCGCGGAAACTCCGGAAACGGTGGAAGAGAGCGCCCGCTAAACGCTAATTCTCTGCGATCTTTGGATGGTGCCGATGCCAACCGGTAGCCTGTTCGTAGGCATGGCCGATGCGCAAAAGCGTGGTTTCGTCAAAAGGCTTTCCGATAAGCTGTAAACCCACCGGTAACCCGTTCACGAAACCGCAGGGCACCGATAGGCCGGGAAGCCCCGCCATATTCACTGGAATGGTGCACACGTCAGCCAGCTTCATCTCCAACGGATCTGCCTTCTCCCCTATGCGGAAAGCAGGAGTAGGAGAGGTCGGCGTAACAAGCGCATCAAAACGCTCGAAGGCACGGTCGAAATCGCGACGTATCAGGGTTCGCGTCTGTTGGGCACGACGATAGTAAGCATCATAGTAGCCTGCGGAGAGCGCATAGGTTCCCACAACGATGCGCTGCTTTACCTCGGTGCCAAACCCCTCGTCGCGCGTTTTCTCGGTGAGCCCGATATGGCCGACCCACTCTTTCGAACGTAAACCATAACGCACCCCATCAAAACGTGCCAGGTTGCTGCTGCACTCCGCTGGGGCAATGATGTAGTAGGCGGCCAGAGCGTAGTCGGTGGTGGGAAGGCTGCACTCCTCTACAACAGCTCCTAAATTGGCGAGCACCTCAATGGCCTGCTGCACCGCAGCAGATACCTCAGGCTGCACGCCCACCCCAAAATACTCCTTCGGCACGCCCAGCCGTAACCCCTTTATCTCCCCAGTCAGCGCCCCCACATAGTCGGGAACCTCCAGGTTAAGACATGTGGAATCGAGGGGATCATGGCCGCTAATAGCCTGCAGCAAGAGGGCGCAATCGGCCACCGTGCGCGCAAAGGGGCCTATCTGGTCGAGCGAGGAGGCGTAGGCGATAAGCCCATAGCGGCTTACCCGCCCATAGGTCGGTTTCATACCGACAATACCGCAGAGCGCCGCTGGCTGGCGGATGGAGCCCCCTGTATCGGAACCGAGAGCGAGTGGAGCCTCTGCCGCTGCCACCGCGGCCGCAGAGCCGCCAGAAGAGCCTCCTGGCACGCGCTCCAGGTCCCATGGATTGCGAGTCGGCCGAAAACCAGAGTTCTCAGTGGAGGAACCCATGGCGAACTCGTCCAAATTCGTCTTGCCCAAAAAGACCATCCCGATTTCACGAAGACGGGCTACCACGGTGGCATCGTAGGGCGGCACAAAATTGTAAAGAATTTTCGAGGCGGCGGTCGTGCGAATTCCACGCGTGCAGAGGTTATCCTTTAGCGCGATCGGGATGCCAGCTAACGGATGGAGCGGCTCCTTACGGGCACGCTTCTCATCTACCGCCTTCGCCTGAGCGAGCGCCTCCTCCGGGGTCACGGTGAGATAGGCCTGAATATGGGGGTCTAGGGCCTCAATGCGCTCCAGAAACAGGGTGGCCAGCTCCTGAGCGCTTACCTCGCCTTTGGCAAGAGCCGTGCGCATGGCCGCCACAGACCAAAAATGCCGTTCGGACATGGCTTACGCGTCCTCCACAATGCGAGGAACCACAAAGTAGCCCTCACGCGCCTCAGGCGCGTTGGCCAATAGCTCCTCACGTGACATAGATGGCATGACTTGGTCAGGGCGTAAAACGTTGTAGACAGGGATAGAATGCGATGTCGGTTCGACCCCTTCAAGGTCGAGCTGCTGAAGTTTTTCGAACTGCTGCAACAGGTTGTTAATGTTCTGGGCTTGTTGTAAAACCTCTTCGTCGGTGAGCTCCAGGCGCGCCAAAAGCGCCACCTTTCGCACCTCTTCCGGAGTTAAAGCCATATCGGTTCCTCAGCTCCCCCTAAATTTCTTCTACGTGGAATTGATTATAGCACGGATAGAAGGATATGTTCTTGGAGACACGACGTGAAGCACCGCTGCTAGGGTATAATCTATCGTAAAAGGGCGATAAACGAGGTGATGTGAATGGAGTGTCAGGCCGATGCAGCTCCCGAAACGATCTCGGAAGCGAGGCTGCAACAACGTCTACGATTGGCAAAACTTTGCAAGGCGCTAGGGCATCCGGCACGTCTTCAAATCCTGCAGTTTCTTGCAACGGTTCCCACCTGTTTTTGTGGCGATATCGTCAAACAGCTTCCTCTCGCCCAGTCCACCGTGAGCCAGCACCTCAAAATTCTCAAAGAGGCCGGCTGGATTCAGGGGGAGATCGAAGGCCCTCGAACCTGCTACTGGCTCCATCAAGAGACATTGGCCGAGTTCAAAGCGCTCGTGGCAGAACTACCCTAATTTTTTACATTGATTTTATCGTTTTTCGACGATAGACGATAAAAACAGAAAACACTAAGAAAAGAAAGGAAGACGTTTCTTGAAACGAATCTCCATAAGAGACCGCTGGCTAACCGTATGGATTGGCCTCGCCATGCTCCTAGGGCTGGGCATCAGCGCCCTGTGGCCTGCATTCTCTACCTGGATTGGCCGGTTTCAGATAGGCACGATCAATGTGCCAATTGCAATAGGTTTGATTTTGATGATCTACCCACCTTTAACCAGGGTAAACTACGAGGCGCTACCTATCGTCTTTTCCAGCAGAAAAATACTGGTACTTTCCCTCGTGCAGAACTGGGCAATCGGCCCTCTGCTGATGTTCATGTTAGCGCTGCTCTTTTTCCATCACTCTCCCGACTTTCTGGCGGGCCTGGTGCTCATTGGGTTGGCACGTTGCATTGCCATGGTACTGGTTTGGAATGAGTTGGCCGAAGGGAATACAGAGTACGCAGCGGGGCTAGTCGCTTTCAACAGTGTGTTCCAAGTGCTGTTCTATGGCCTCTACGCTTGGTTCTTTCTAACTCTGCTGCCCCCGCTGTTTGGAGTCAGAGCAAGTCGAATTCATGTTGCAATAACGGCGATTGCTTCAAGTGTGAGCCTCTATTTGGGGGTTCCCTTCATAGCCGCCCTTCTAACGCGCTTTGTTCTCATCTCTAAGCGCGGTTCTACGTGGTATGTCGAACGGTTCTTGCCCAGTATCCAACCGTTAACGCTCGTTGCCTTGCTAGGTACAATAGGGATTATGTTCAGTATTAAGGGAAAAGCTATTCTGCATGATCCCGCCGAAGTGCTTCATGTAGCGATTCCTCTACTCCTCTATTTTGTCCTTATGTTTCTGGTTAGCTTTGCGATGGGAAAGGGGATAGGAGCTCCCTATGCGCAAACGACCACGATCGCCTTCACGGCGGCTAGCAATAACTTCGAGTTGGCCATAGCGGTGGCCATATCGCTTTTTGGCATCGGCTCACCAGAGGCTTTTACAGCCGTTATCGGTCCTCTCATCGAGGTTCCTGTTATGCTCGGGCTCGTGCATGTCGCCCTCTTTTTGCAACGTTGTTATTTCGGAGACATTTCAGCAGGCTCGGCTACCGTGCCGTCTGGCGATGCGATAGGATGCTGTCATTCCCTTACAGACCAAAATATCCTGTTAGAGGAGGAAAGATGAAACAGAAAGTGCTCTTTCTCTGCACACACAACTCGGCACGTTCCCAAATGGCCGAAGGGCTACTACGCGCCTTGGCAGGCGAGCGTTTCGAGGCCTATAGCGCCGGCACAGAGGCGACCTTTGTGCGCCCTCTCGCTATCGAAGTGATGAAAGAGATCGGCATAGACATCTCTGGGCAGACCTCAAAGACGTTAGAACGCTACCTGTCTGAACCGTTTGATTTTGTGATCACCGTCTGCGATGCAGCCGCGGAGGCCTGCCCTAGCTTTCCGAACGCCAAACGGCGCTTCCATTGGTCGTTGCCCGACCCTTCGAGAGCCACCGGCTCCGAAGAGGAGCAACGAGATCTTTACCGCCTGGTGCGGGATAGGCTGCGGCAATATATCGAAGAGGAGCTCCTTAAAACCGCAGAACCCACAGACTCCCCTAACCCTTCTCCCCACGACGCAGCTGCATCGGGGTGAGAGAGGCTCCCTGAGCGGTCAGCAGCATGTTATCTATGAGTCGTGTGGTGCCAATGCGCACAGCTAACGCCACCAAGACGGTATCCTGTTCTCCAATGGTTTTAACAGACTCCAAAGTTTCCGGGTTCACGATGGCCACATAGTCCACCCATGCAGAAGGCTCCAGCCCCAGAAAGGCCTCCATCTCTTTTCGGATCTTCTCTGCATTGCGTTCGCCCCCGCAGAGAGCTTGCTGGGCAAGCAGCAGAGCACGGAACAACACCGTTGCTTTTTGCCGCTCCTCTGGGGAAAGATAGGCATTGCGTGAGGAGAGGGCAAGACCATCGGGTTCGCGCACCGTTGGCAGCACCACGACCTCAGTCGGGATATTGAGGTCACGAACCATGCGTTCTATAATAACCGCCTGCTGATAGTCCTTCTGTCCGAAATAGGCTCGGTCGGGCTGTACGATGTTCAGCAGTTTCGTCACCACCGTGGCGACTCCAGCAAAGTGGCCGGGTCGGTGGATGCCCTCAAGAGGACGGCTGAGGTGTTCGACTTCCACTTTGGTCTGAAAACCTGCCGGATACATCTCTTCGACATCGGGGGCGAACACCGCATCTAGCCCAACGGTTGTGGCTAGTTGGAGGTCTTGTTGCAGGGTTCGTGGGTAGGACTGAAAATCCTCGTTTGGGCCGAACTGGGTAGGGTTTACGAAGATGGAGGCCACAGCGATATCGCAGTCGGCCTTTGCTCGTCGAAACAGGGAGAGATGCCCCTCATGCAGGGCCCCCATGGTGGGCACAAACCCAACCGATTTTTCTTCTTGTCGCAAGCTATGTAAATAGGTACGTAACTCAGCAATTTGATGAAACAAGCGCATCTTTATAAACTTTGCTCCTTTGAAGGAAAAACTCCTCTACGAACTTCTTCGGCATAACTGCGCAAAGCGCTCTCGATCTGTTCTCCGATGTTGGCGTATTGCTTTACATGGCGGAAGGGACGTCCTGGCGGAATGGCCAGAAGATCGTGCCAAACCAACACCTGCCCGTCGCAGGCGGGGCCGGCTCCAATTCCTATGGTAGGTATCGAGATCGAAGCGGTGATCTTGGCCGCAAGATCGGCAGGGATCATCTCTAACACTACACCAAAGGCACCTGCTTCCTCAAGCGCCTTCGCATCCGCTACCATTCTCTCCGGAGCCTCCGGCTCACGCCCTTGCAGCCGATGCCCTCCTAACAGATGCACCGATTGGGGAGTTAAGCCGATATGCCCCATAACCGGGATGCCCGCACCGGTTAGTTTTTTTATTAACCCTGCGATCAACGCACCTCCCTCAAGCTTAACCGCCTGCGCTCCTCCCTCCTTCAGCAGACGAATAGCGCTTCGCATGGCCTCCTCCTCTCCTATTTGATACGAACCAAATGGCATGTCGGCAAGTAATAACGCCCGATGAAGGCCACGCCGGACAGCTTGAACATGGTGCAGCATCATCTCCAAGGTAACCGGGAGGACATCGGCAAAGCCAAGCATGGTCATTCCCACCGAATCCCCAACGAGAACAACATCCACCTCGGCCCGCTCAGCCAACAAGGCGGAGGGGTAATCGTAGGCCGTTACCATCACGATTTTCTCGTTCTGCGCTTTCCTAGCGCGCAGCTCCGGCACTGTAATTCGCCCACGCCTCTCTTTGCTCTGCATCCTCTTATCTACTCCGACTCCGCATTGTGAGGAGGAGGTTCCTCCTCACAAACATCCTCTCGCCTCTTCGATTGCTGCCAAAACCGGGTGCAGCGCAACAGAAAGTCGCACGTATCACAAAGAGGAATACGTTTGGGGTAAACCTCCGTGAAATCGGTCTGCAATATCTGTTCTACGATTCTATCAAGGTCTTTGGCGAACTCTTCAAGCGCGTCATCACTAAGGGCTACCGTAGCTGCCTCCCCTGTGCGCAGGCAATAGATAGTCGCACAAACCGGAGCTTGGGGATAAAGCCGCTTTACCAGCAGTTGATAGCAACACATCGCAAGGCTAGAGGCCACGTCCTCTGGGGTAACCGTGGTAAGCCCGCTTTTATAATCAATGATCTCTAAAGTGCCGTCCGGATGGCGGTCAATCCGATCCACTCGCCCTTGAAGAATATAGCGGCCCATATCGTAAGAGAGCGTCTTCTCGGTCGCAAAAAGCTCACGCGGCTCACTACGCTGGGTTATCTCTTGTCGGTACGCAGCAACGATCTGCTCGCCCATCGCCAGATGCTGCGCCTCCTCTGCCGCGTCGGTGTAGCCGGCCTGCACCCAGTTTTGCCGTAGCGACTGCACCAGCTCCTCAGAGGTCAGTGATGCGCCTTGCTCGTGAAACTGGCGTAAAACGAGGTGCAGCGTGGTGCCAAAGCTATAGGAAGCACGGGGACGTTGGTAAAATCTACCGATACGATCCAGATAGATATAACGGTACTTTACAGCACACTCCAGGTAGGTCGCGATTCGCGTGGGGCTAAAGATGGGTTTGCGTTTTGCACTCTCCGATCCATCTGTTGTTTGAACTGTGCGCATAGATGATAGCTTCCTTCTCTGCATCAAAAGCCCAGGGAACGGTGCCCCACGCTATGCGCTATTTTACCGCAACTTGGAACCTCACGAAAAGTGCTCGCTCGCAGCTTGATGGAGTTCATCCCACCTGCAAAGCTCTACCTCCGCGGGAATTGGGGTGATCTCAAGAGATGCTCTACCTCTTCGTAGAGGAAGCCTTCACCTCTGAGCTTAAGAGTGAATAGACCAAACGTTATTTCTCCAAAAAGCAGGAATCGGTTGGAGAGAGAGAGAAATAGGAGAACGCTTCACTCTACTATTGGAGGCCTCTGCATGACATTTCACATTCCATCAAGCACTTGGCTTCTGCTGGCTCTGTTTGTCATCGGTGCGGGCAGTGCGGCGGAAGCCCAGGTAAAGATCGAACGCGATGTGCCCTATCTTGGCACTCCGCACAATATTCGCATCAGCAACGGCACCGTTGAGCTGATTCTAACGACCGACTACGGCCCGCGCATTATGCGCTATGCCTTCGTGGGCAGCGGCGACGACGGCAATATGTTTGCGACTATCCCCGGTGTGACCCTTAGGACCGAGCTGGGCGACTGGTATATTCGAGGTGGCCATCGTCTTTGGCATGCACCAGAAGCCATTCCGCGCTCCTACGTTCCCGACAACAACCCGATACAAGCCGAGATTGACGGCAATACGGTAAAGCTCATCGAGCCAGTAGAAGAGGTAACCAACATCCAGAAAGAGATATGGGTGACCCTCGATCCTCAAGGGAGCCACGTCACCGTGGTGCACCGCCTCACCAACAAAGGGCTTTTTCCGGTTCAGATGGCCTGCTGGGCGCTCACTGCGATGAATGCCGGAGGAAAAGCCATCTTCCCTCAGGAGCCCTATGTCTCACACGATGCCGATATCAGCCCAGCGCGCCCGCTAACTCTTTGGAAATACACCGATATGTCGGATCCTCGTTGGATGTGGGGCAAACAGTTTATTACCCTCACCCAAGATCCCAACCGTTCGGCCCCCCAAAAAATCGGTATCGGCGACCATCAAGGGTGGGCCGCCTACTACCGTAACGGCAACCTCTTCCTCAAACGCTTCAACTATCACGACGATCAAACCTACCCCGACTTCGGCTGCAACGTCGAAAGCTTCACCAACAACGTCTTCCTTGAGCTAGAGACCCTGGGGCCTCTGGAAACCGTGCCGCCAGGTGGCACCATTACCCACACGGAGCAATGGTGGCTCTTTAAGAATGTAGACCTCGGCACCGGAGAGGCCGGCATCGCCGCCGCTCTCCAGCCCATCCTTGAAGAGACAGCCCCCGCCGCCACAAAATAATCTCCTCCTTGCGGCCGTGGTCTTATATCATCTACAGACCGCGGCCGTCCCGCTTTTGAAACCAGTAGACTACAAAAACGGTTAAGAAATATAACCCCACATACCATCAAAACGTCTAAAAGTTAAGATTCTCCTTTGCGGGAGGGACAGAGATGCAGTTCTTTACAAGATGGTTTAAAACCGGGATATGCTACCAAGCACCTATCGTTTGCCGAAAGCCGACCCTCTTGCTCATCTTACAAACGTCGCTTATGCTCGTCTGTTTTGAAGCACCAACAGCGTTTGCAGGACACTACGTCGTTTCATATAGTGGCGGTCAGATCGTCACGACGACTGTCCGCGACAACAACCAACAGATAAAAATTACCCCAATGCAAACCGCCTTAAATTCCACACCGTCAAACGATAACGGGATCCCGCTCCCCGGCTATAAGGCGGAGATGTCGTACTTCAGCTCCAAAGCAGGATTCTCTATCTCTTCCGAGCTTGACGGGCCGTTGACAGCAACGTTTACATGGGTGCCCGATCGTCACGAACCTCCACCAGCCTACGCCATTGTGAGAAGGCGCTTTTACCTAACCGGCTTCGTCAACTGGAACACTCAACCCCTTAAACTCACTATGGACAGCGGTCTAGGCCTGCCCCTTAAAATAAAGATGCAGAGACCTAAAAACGCAATTTATGAGATAGGTGGGGCCAACTGCTTGCTGATCGCACATCCCGCATCCCATTTTTCCGTGTCGATCTCTCCAAAAGTTGTTCTACCAAGCGTGCGAACCGATCTTGAAGGAGGTGGGTTTATCCATATTGTCTTTCAGGCGTTCGTTACCCCTATACAGATGAAGCTTGAAGGGTGGCCTGAAACCCCTGAAGGTACCGAGTTCATGGTAGGAGAAGGGATTAAGGCCTCCATTACGGCCGACGATCTGACCCCTCAAAATCTGCAGTGGAAGATAGATGGAGACTGCCATCCCTTCAAGGCTTGGGACATCGATTTTGCTTCCGCATACCATTCTGTCGCCCGCTATATTCCCCTTGAACGGAAAGATCTCACCGCCAAAGAGCTTCATTTCTATCCCCCACCCCAAGCCGCCATAACCAGCTGGTGTGCACTTGCGATATTCCCCTGCCTCCCGATTCGCTTCCCAAAGGCGGGTTTCATCATCTCACGATCACCAGCTCCGACTTTGTGGTGCTCCATCCCGTAATAACAACCCCATTCTCCGCCTGGGTGCTCCACGACGCCGCCAACAATACCACCACGGTTCTTGACAATACGGGAGTACTAGGCACCTATGGCATTTTCTTGGTCTATGGTCTCGATGGCCCTGTTCCCTTCTCGCAACCAGAGAGTGGTGTTTTTCCCAGCCTTTCCATCTGCCAGATCATCCAACCCAAACGGCGATATATTTTAGCAAACCATCTGATCTCCCCCGTGCCCGGCCCCGATAAGGCGTTAGACGATCAAATTCTATTTCCCAATGGCACTCTATTACCTATGGCCATAGGCCTGCCCTACCCGTTTTTCGACGCTCCAAGTATAGCGCCTCCACCAAAGGCCTCCAATATCGCCGAGATAGAGGTTAATGATACCTTCCATGACTATCTGCTCTTTCAACCGTTGGGAGGATGCCCTATCCCCATCCAAGAGATCACCTGGCAGTGGCAGGCACACGCCGTCCGCCACAATAACCGCTGGTCGCTCTTGCCCCATAGCCGGCTCTCTTGGCGGATAAGCCCATACTATCCACAGTTGCCCCAGTGGAGCCAGCGCGTCACTCGCCAATCCCTTTACGATGTCTGTTTCCCAATAACGCGATCGGAATTCGGATCCCTGATCGGGGCCTTGAACCATCTACAGAACTTTGGGCTCGATCTTGTCCGAGTTGGTCAAGGAGCCGATGACAACGGAGATCTCGCAATCGCGCTCCAGCTCTATCAAAACGCCCTTGCACACCTTAACGCTCTGGACTTTCAGACAGAGCTGCAAAATGACATGTCTTTCCAGTTCGCGCTCGGTGGGAGCCTTCCAGACACGAAGTTGCTCTATTCCGTGCTTGCTCAGAAAGATCAGGTTGTCCAGGGGATCTCTGAGGCCTTACGCCGATTGGTAGCTGCAGAGATCTATCTCAAGATGGGGCAAATCCAGCTTGAGAGAGGCAAAGCCGCCGATGCCCTACAGTCCCTAAAAGAGAGCCAGCAACTCGAGCCTCAGAACCCCATGGTTTCGCTCTATCTCTCGCTCGCCTACTATCGCCTTGAGCACGTTCAGCAGGCTCGCGACAGTTTTGCCCAGTATGCAGAAAAGAGCGGTCGCGCTTTCACAACCATCGACTACGATACCCCACAGAAGCTTGGTGGCCTGATACTGCTCTCCCTGGCCGCTGAGGGGAACTGGGGTCTTCTAGGTCCTGCAGGAGATAGACGGCGTGCGGCGGCCTATGAAGCGGAGGCAACAGCCCTGCTACCAAACGCCTCTCTGCCGCCCTATCGTGACTAGGAGGCGAGAGGGTATTGCATCTTATGGCATAGCACAACCAATCTCGAGGAGAAGATAGAATAAAGTAAAGCGGTTTACTTATTTTCTAACGGTACTACCTACCGCCAGCCGACACAACTGTTCCATAACGTGGAGGGAACTCTATTTCGTGAGATAACGGCACAGGCCGGCCCCGATCTGCTGAAGCCCATTGTAGGACGTGGGCTGGCCATCGGCGATTACGATAACGACGGCCGACTGGACGTGCTTGTAGTAGATGCCGAAGGAGCTCCTCTGCTCCTCCACAACGAAACCCCCGCTGTAGGTAACTGGGTGCAGTGCCGTTTGCAGGGCACACGCAGCAATCGCGATGGGCTGGGGGCTCTGGTGTGGGTAAAGACGGAGGAAGGGAAGCGCTATCTACGCCTGTGCCAGACGGATGGTTCCTACATGTCGGCTTCGGACAAAAGGGTTCATTGCGGTGTGGGTACAGCGAAGGTAGTGGACATCGAGGTGTACTGGCCGAGTGGGCAGATAGATGTCCACAAACAGATACCGACCAACCGTATTGTCTCTTTGATAGAGGGTAAGATTAGAGGAGAGGGAAGGCTTTCATGAAAAAGCAACGTGTGCGCATTCAGGACGTGGCGGAAGTGGCGGGTGTGTCGCCAACAACGGTCTCTTTGGTTTTTAACGGCCGAGCTCACTCCATTCCGGAAGCCACCAAACGACATGTGCGTGAGGTAGCGCTCCGCATTGGCTATCGTCCTCATGCCGCTGCACGCGCCTTGGCGACAGGCAAAACCCAACGGATTGGGGTTATCCTCAACACGCCCGATAGCCTTGTCTATCAGTCGGCTTACCATAGCCCGATACTCTCTAGCATTCTCGCAAGCCTCCCACGATATGACTACAACATGGTGCTTCACTCGGCTCACTTCCCAGATTGGCAATCGCAAGCAGCCGATATCCAAAGTGGATTAGCCGATGGAGCTATCCTCATCGGTCGTGAGGGCGCCGACCCGCTAACCTTTGCCCTTCTCGAAAACGGCTTCCCCATCGTCTGCATCTCCTATCATGTAGACCATCCAGCCTGCTTCGCGGTAGATTGCGATAACGAAGGCGGCGTTCAAATGGCGCTAGAGCACTTTCTCTCTATCGGACGCAAACGCATCTTCTGCGCGATTCCGCAAACGGCAAGCTCTTGGACAAAAGAGCGTACGCAGAGCGCGGTTCGCTTTGCCCAGCAGCATCCGGAGATCGAACTGCTTGTTGCAGATTGGCCTTCAATGGGCGACCATACTCCCACGGCGTGGATAGATGCTCTGAAACAGCTGCCTTTCTTTCCTGATGCTTTGCTGATCGACTCGGAATATATTGGGCGTAACTTTGTCGAATCCGCCGTCGCTCAAGGGCTGCACATCCCAGAAGATATCGCCGTCATTACCATTAACTCCACCGAGATCAGCGCTACCGCTCACCCTCCTATCAGCTCGCTATGGCAGCCTCTTGATGAGATAGCAGCCACTGCTGTGGAGATGCTTGTTGCCATCATCAACGGTCAACTGCCCTCTGAACGAATTCGTCGCTTCCCTATGCGTCTCGACGTTCGTGCTAGCACCGTGGGAGGATGGGGTTAAAGAAACAACCTCAACAACCTACTTCCCACTATTTTAAAGCCCAAAAACTTCGTTGACAACCACTAATCACTCTGTTATAATAATCTCATCTACAAGTAAGTTGGCGCTACGTAAAAAGCTAGACTTACGGCAGCATATAGAAGAAACTTATCGCGGCTTTTTACGTTCCTATAAATAGTTTGTTGGATTGCAAATAGTTTGTTGGATTGCTAAGCACTGTCTTTCAGTGTGTCAGAGGAGGGTCACACCTATGGAGTTGTTTTTATTTCGTAGCGCCTTAGGGCTTTGCGGCATCGGCGTCGTTGCGTCACTGCTCCTGTCATGGCCGATTTTTAGGTGGCAAAGCCCACGTCCCCACCTGCCTCGCCGTTATCTGCTGGCCGCTGTTGGCCTTGCGATACTCGGCGAGCTCGTTAGCCTTACGATACATACTCCGCATACGCTTGCCCATGGCTTCAGCCTCGGCTACCTCTTGGGCACCATCGGAGCGTTGGGCGGGCTTTGGGCTCTGTATCAAACGGCCGTCGAAGAGCCTTCCATTCCCACCAGCGGGGCTGCTGTAGGCGCGACCGCTTCAACCATCCCCTATTTTATCGCGCTGGGCGTTATGGCGGTGCCGTCGCTTTGGATGCGCAATAGCCTGCCCGATGTGCATTTCGGGGTGGCCATAGGCTGGTTTGTATCTACTTTTCTCACTGCCCTTGGGACCGAGAAAGAGGGCGCGGTGGGACAGAGGCTCTGGCTTCAGCAGATAACCGGTTTGGGCTTTGTTTTGGCCTTGCTGCTGTTGGCCGTTGCTGGGGAGTACCGCAGCCCCTCTCGCTTTGGTGCCTCCAGCATCCCGGTCCATTGGAGCGCCATTGGCTTTGCTCTTGCCGATGCCACCCTGTGCTTGCTCTTTGTCGCCTCGCTGCCATTTGCCGGTTTGGGGAAGCTGGCCGACCGTCTTCGGTGGCTTAAAGAGCTACCAGCACAAGCCGAGGCCACACGCCTTCTGCGTGCCATGGTCGGCGCAGCCCTCCTGATGGGCGCCTGCCACCTCCTCAGCGCAAAAGAGATGGATCATCCCCCGTTCACCCTCCTAAGCGCCATCGGCAGCTTTGGAACGATTCTCGTTTGGTGGCTGCTCGAAACCGGTAAACTCCGATCGCAAAATGGGGCTTGGGCATGGGCTTGGCAGACAGGCGCGCTGAGCGCATTGCTTGTGCTCGTTGGATATATGGCCGCCTACCAACTTTTGGCGGGCTTTGGTATCGGGGTGATGCTTATGGGAAGCTGGCTCGTTATTGCCGTGCGTATCGCTTCTACCAGTGTCGCCGAATATCCCCTCCGAGCGAAAACGCTTGGACAGATGCTGCTGATAGGTCTCTTTGCCGTGCAGCTAGGCCTCTACCGCCTCTTCCTCATTCGCTATAGTGCAGACCTCTGGCACCGCGATCTGGCCGACCATTACGCCCTCTTTGGGTTTTTAGTAGGCGTTCTTGCTCCACCGCTTGTTCAAGGCTATCTGCTCTCTTGGACAGATTTCGACCGAACGAAAACCCTCCCGCTCTATCATCTATTTCTCACTGGGCTGCTGACGCTGCTCATCCCTGGCCTCGTCTTGCTGATCTACGGCTCCAAGTGCGCCGAGAGCCTGTTTTTTGGGCTGGCGCTCACATCGCTTCTGCCGCTGTTTCAACCAGATGACCAGCAGAACGGAGTCTACCCAACGCTGTACGGTCTTTTACCGACTCTCTTCTCCATCGCCACGATGCTCGCCCTGCTGCAATGGAGCCAAACGGTGCTTCCTGTGGCCAACTTCGCACGGGAAGAGAAGATACGCATCGTGCTGATAGCTGTAGGCTTTCTGATTCTGGCGACTTTTGCCGGAAAGATGGGCGGTTATGTTGATCGGCGCCGACAAGCCAAAGCGGCTACACGCTCATGAGGAGCGACCTAATGGAAACGAAACAACCCTCTTCCTTTTGGCATCTCCTGCCCATTGTGTTCGCGCTCGCCTTCATAGGGCTTGGCCTCTCCTATCGCATCTACCAAGATACGCCTATAGGAGGGGTTACCGGAACCGTCTGGCTAAATGACCTTCATAAACCGATTGCTGGGGCCGAAGTGGTACTCACACCTGCAGGCAACAACCCTTATCGCCATCAGCTGCGTACCCTCAGCAATCTACATGGCAAGTTCCTTCTCTCGCGCGTGCCCACCGGAGATTACGATGTCTCCGCCGACACGCCAGCCCATAGCATCCAGATAAGTCGCATCCATGTGGGGGAGGGATCGCTTACCCCGGTCACGCTATTTTTACAGCGCAGCCTCTCCCGTTTTGAGATAGTGCAGCGCCAAAGGGTCTTTGGCACCAAAGAGCAAGGCCGATTCGCCGTGCGTGGCTACGTAAGCGACAGAGTTCCGCTAGATAAGGACTCGTACCATGTGCAAGTTTATCGCACAAAACTGTCGCAAATCCTGCAAAATAAGCAACTTGCCTCGGCGCTAGACGCTCTTAGCGCGGCAGATACCATCTCCACGACGCACTATCTGGCTTCCCTCCTACACCCCACAACAATGCCCACCCCCAAACTCGTTTTAGAGAAAGAGGTGGCCATTGGAAAGCCCGACGTGGAAGGCTTTTTCTATAAACGCTTTGCTCTTCCACCGCTGCCTCCAGGTCTGTATCTTCTTCGCCTTCGCCATCAAGAGGATTGCGTTGCGGGTTGGCTGCAGATCACCGACATGGGCATGGTGCTTAAACAGGCCGATACACAGACGCTCGCCTATGTGGTGGATATGCCTAGTGGGGATCCGATTCCACATTGCATGGTGCGATGCTACCATGAAAACGAAGTGCGCCTGCAAACCCAAACAAACCAAAACGGTCTGGCACTCTTCACAAATCCCCAATCCCCGTTCCTCGAAAGCCAGTTTTTTGTCGCACAACGAGGCGACGATGAGGTTGTCGTAAAAGGAGCCAACTTCAACTCGAGTCGCAACAACCTGTACACCGTCAGTATCTATACAGAGAGACCTCTCTACCGACCTGGACAGACCATCTACTTTAAGGGTATCGCACGTCGCAACCAGCTAACTCCTGTGGCAACTGGCACCTCAGATGGCGGCTCGGCCTGGAGCTATCGGCTTCCTCCTCCCCATACGCCCGTGTCCGTGGTGATGAACGATCCCAAAGGCATTCAAGTGTACAGCCAAACCCTCTATACCAACAGCTTCGGCGCTTTTAACGGCAAAATGACCCTGCCAATTGAGGCAACCACCGGCACTTACACCCTTTTTATCCAGATGCCCGACGGTGTGACGGGCTATACAAAGGATATCGCTGTGGCCGCCTACCGCAAACCCGAGTTCCAGGTAACCCTCACCCCAGAGCGACCGCTTTATGTGCGAGGCGAGCCCATTCGCCTCCACGTCCATGCCTCCTACTTTTATGGAGCGCCACTGGCCAACGCCGTTGTCTCCTATCAGGTGTTTAACCAGAGTAACCTACAAAGCATGGATGAATACGACATTTTCCCAGCCTCGCCTGATGAGGGGGAGGCGCAAAGGGAAGGCTATTATGGCAGCCTAGAACAGGAAGGACAAACGACTCTTGACTCGAACGGCGACGCGGTTATCAGCGTACCAACCAAGCCCACCCACTCTTTCGCGTTTCTGCCCCAACGCGAGATCGCGGATTTTGATGTTACCGTCACCGTCAACAACCGCCAAGAGGAGCAGCGATGCCAGGTGCCTGTGGTCTCAGGCGACTACGCGCTGGATGTGCAGCCCACAGGCTATTTCTGCTTACCAGGCCAGTCCATCAGCGTTTTGACAACGGTGCATACCTGGCAACAGCAGGCCGTTCCTCAGCAGCCGGTAACCCTTGAACTTGCTTACGAAAAGTTGGGAAACTATTCGGACTACCATCGCTACCTTTGGACAACCCTACATGCTACCACCGATGCCCTGGGTCGTGCTGTCTTCACCTTTCAACCGCCGCACGCTGGCAGTCTCCAACTCGTTTTACGCACCCGTGACGCCAAAGGCCGTTCCATCGAAACCACCGATAGCATCGAGGTGTACGATGCATCTTACGAAGGGTCTACTTCCTTTACTTCCACCGATCCCACTCTCCTCACCGATAAGCGCGCCTACACTCCAGGCGAAACGGCACAGCTTTTACTCGTCTGCCCTATTGTGCCGAGCAAGGTGCTTATCACCTTAGAAGGGAATCGCATCTATCGCACCTTTACCGTGGCTATGTCTCAACATAGCCTGGTGGTGCCCATTCCCATTCTCAAGGAGTACGGGCCTAACGTCTTTATCTCCGCTTGCTATCTTGGCGCTAAAGCTTCGGGCAACAACAGCATCTCCGTACGTATTCCCGTTCCAGATAAACGCCTTTTTGTTACCCTAACACCCGATCACCCCTCCTACGGCGACCATCTCCCGCTCTATCTGCCCGGTAGCCGTGTAACCTATCACATTCACGTCTCCGACGCTCATGGAAGACCGGTAAAAAGCGATCTGTCCTTTGCCGTTGTGGATGAGGCCATCTTTAAGCTTCAGGAGGAATCGCCCGATATCGTTTATCGAGCCTTCTATCCCTATCGCCAGAACTCGGTGACCACCTCTTTCTCTAACGACACCGTCACGTTAGGCAGCGAGCAGAAAGCAGCGAGCACCATTCAGATACGCCGTAAGTTCGCCGATACCGCTCTTTGGGCACCCGACGTGCTAACCGACTCCAGGGGCAATGCCACTGTTTCCTTCGCCGTGCCAGATAACCTCACCACATGGCGGGCAACCGCCATCGCCCAAACCATGAGCACCCAGTTCGGCTGGCAGATAAGCAAAATCCAAGTCTCGAAGCCGTTTCTGTTGCAAATGGAACTTCCTCGTCTTCTTACCCAAGGCGACCAGGCCACCGTAACGACCAGCGTACGCAACGACACAGGCCTACCCCAAAACGTCATCGTACGTCTACAGGCAGAAGGCCTCCAAATTCAAGGAGCTGTCCAACAGCAGCTGCATATAGAGAACGCCCAACAGGCCACACTCTCCTGGCAGGTTACAGCCCCCTTGTTCGGCTCGGCAAAGCTTACGGCCACTGCTTGGACACTGCCCACCTCCACCGGTGGCCCGTCGTTTAACGATGGCGTTGAACTGCCCCTCACCGTTCGTCCCTTCGGCCGCACCCAGCTCGCATCCTATTCCGGTGAGGTCGGTGCCGGTAACCCGCAGGTTGAGGTGTTTCGCCTCAACCCTCAAACAGTGCTCTCGGCCACTCAGGTGAAGGTACACCTCATTCCCTCGTTGGCCTCCGCCTTGAGCGACAGCGTGGACGCAATCAGTGCCTATCCCTACAGCTGTGTGGAGCAGACGGCAAGTGGCCTTATTGCCAACTTGGTGGCCTCCAAAACGCTGCCGCGGCTTGGTTTGAGCGCTTCGCCCGCTATGAACTCCGCCATTCAGGAAAACGTTGCGCGCCTCTACCGCCTACAACACGATGATGGTGCTTGGGGCTGGTGGCAGTATGACAACGACGACCCCTGGATGACCGCCTATGCGCTCGAATCGCTTCTACTCGCCATGAAGTACGGCTATCCTGTGGCTCAGCAGGTCATAGATAGCGGTGCTAAGGCGGCTATTGCTATGTTGCCCAAAACCCCTCTCGATGTCCAGCCCTTCGTCCTCTACGTGCTTCTGCAATGCGGCAATCGAGAACTTGTCGCTAAAGCACGCTCTCACTTCATCCTTCCCGGCCTCTCCTCAGAAAACCTAGCCTATACCGTGCTAATAGATAAAGCGCTTGGTCGTAGCCTAAACGATTCGCTCAACGCGCTTCTTCGTCGCGCAAGAATAGAAGGAGCTCTGATGCACTGGGAGGGGCAGACGGTGCCTGGCTTCTTCTACGCCGATTCAACCTACACAACACTCTTAGCCTTACAGGCGCTTCTCACAGCCAACCCCCAAAACCCCTTGATCGAGTCGGGCCTTCGATGGTTTCTGCTGCGACATGCCGATTCTTACTGGATGAACACGCGCGACATGGCCCTCGCCATCCGTTTTCTTGGCAGCTATCTGCTGCAGAAA
This sequence comes from Chthonomonas calidirosea T49, assembly GCF_000427095.1. Taxonomy (NCBI): domain Bacteria; kingdom Bacillati; phylum Armatimonadota; class Chthonomonadia; order Chthonomonadales; family Chthonomonadaceae; genus Chthonomonas; species Chthonomonas calidirosea. The sequence goes on along the minus strand of NC_021487.1, from coordinate 2,665,822 downwards.
AGGATGCACAGCCCAACCGGCACCCTTGCCATCTCGGTGAACGGCCGCCTTGTTGCCCATGTTCCCATAAGTGCTCAGATGCCTTTGCGCGATGTGACCGTGCCTCCTGGGCTCTTGCAACTTAACAAGAACACGGTAGAGCTAAAGCTACTTGAAGGCAGCAGCCCGATCTTTTACACCCTTGAGGTACGCAGCGTTGAGACCACTCCAAACGATCTGCCGCTGCCCCCGCTTAAGCTACCCGGCTTTCAATTGACACGCAACTATTATCGCCTCTCCGACAAAGGCGAGCTGATCCCGACCAACGATCGCTTTGCCCCCAACGAGTCGATTCTGGTGCGCCTTAGCTTTGTGGTGCCAAAGGACATGAGCTACGTGCTCATGGAAGACCCCTTACCGGCCGGTTTAGAGGTTACAGAGCGCGGCACGGCCGATGTGGAAGGCGACTGGGACTACTGGTTCTCTAGCATGGATATCCGTGATGACAGGCTCACCTTCTTTATTCGTTCCCTATCGAAGGGGAAGCATGTCATCGATTATCACCTGCGAGCCCAGACGGCTGGCCGTTTCACCGCCTTGCCCACTCGGCTCCAAGCAATGTACGACCCAGATACAAACGTTGAAACCGGCTCAGAACGTGTGGAGGTACGATAATGCGGTGGACAGAGGCCCTCGGGCTTGGCCTGTTTGCGTTGGCAAGCGGTTACGGCTTTTTGCAGATCGCCGCCACATCCCCACCTAGGGAGGTCCGTATTGCAGGATATGTCAGCAGCCTGCGCGGCAGAAGCCCCTCACAGCGTCGAAACGCCCGCCTCGCCGCATGGGCCGTTAACGGTGCGGTGGTGCCACCAGGAGGCCTTTTCTCTTTTGATAAACGCGTCGGCTCTTGGTCGGCAGACCATGGCTACGTGCAGGCACCAGTGAGTTACGATGGGGAGCTCGTCAACGCGGTTGGGGGAGGGGTGTGTCAAACATCCAGCACACTCTACAATGCAGCCCTCCTTGCCGGCATGCAGATTGTGGAACGGCACCCGCATCACTTCTGTCCGGAATACGTGCCGCCGGGGAGAGATGCCGCCGTGGCACAAACGATCATTGATCTGCGCTTCAAAAACCCCTATCCATGGCCCGTTCGTATCGAGTGCCGAGCTACCCAGGACACACTAGAGGCAAGCTTTTGGGCCCCAAAGCAACCGACTCTCCAAGCGCACGTGGAAACCCAGATCCTCTCTACCACACAACCACAGCGTAAAACGATGATACTATCTAATAACAGCCGAGGGCATGGTCTGCATGCGCGACTCCTTTCCATCGGAGTGCCCGGCTACCGAGTCATTACCTATCGTACTTTCACCCGCCCCGATGGCACTATCGTCCGTAGAGAGCGCATTAGCGATAGCACCTATGCGGCTGCCGACCGCATTATCGGCATCTATCAGACCTCATTAAGATAACCTACTTGGCGCGGCCAGCCGGCGAGGCTCTCTTTAAAACTTATGAAACGTAGCAAGTTTCGAACACGTCTACCAAACTAAAAAAACTGCTTGCGCCAAAAGCGCACGTTTGATATAATAGGCACGAGAGATTTCGTGTTTCTTGCACCAAAAAAGACCAGACATAGATTAGAAGGGACTAAACTAGAACAGAAGTACTAGGAGTACCGCATCCTATTAGGCGAGTAAAGGAGAGCTTTAGGAAAGATAAAGAAAGGAGATTTATCTATGAGGGGTTTACTAACGGAGTTGCTGCACCGTCTCGCGCTGCTCAGCAGCGCTGGTGCATTGATACTGTCGGTCCAAGGCGCTATCGGTCAAAAACCTTTATACCGCTTGGAGGGGCATCTGCCTGCCGTTGTCGCACGCTCAATTCCTGGGCAACCTTTACCACCAACCCAACCTCTGCAACTGATGCTGGTGCTCCAAATGCCGAACCAGAAGAAACTTGATAACTATGTTAAGCGCATTTATACGCCTACCGACCCGCTTTATCATCATTACCTAACCCCACAACAGTTTGGGGATATGTTTGGCCTTTCCCAGGCCGACTACAACAGGGTGATTCAATGGGCGAAATCGCAAGGTTTTCAGGTAACGCAAACCTATAAGAACCGTCTCTTACTCGGCGTTACCACATCGGCAATGAAAGCTCAAAACGCTTTCCATGTGAAGCTGCGCCAATATACCGGTCCAGACGGCAGCAAGTTTTATGCGCCTGATCAGAACCCTGTAGCCCCACCTGTACCTATTGTGGGGATCGTAGGGCTAGATAATGCAGGAAAATTAAAACCGCTTCTCCAATTTCCAGGAGGTTACGGGCAACCACCATTCATTGGAAGTCCATATCCACCCACCCAAGGTGGGCCTTCGGTCCCTATCAATAGCCCTCCCATCTACACCGGTCCAAGGCCATTAAACGTTGGCACGGGACCTGCTGGCGGACTTGCGCCAAGCGATATACAAACCGCCTACAACATTACGTCGAGTGTGCTGCGTGGAGATAAACAAATACTAGGGCTTGTGGAGCTCGATGGTTATGTGGCATCAGATATAACTCAATATGTCAGCCAATTTGGTCTCAACGCGCCAAGGCTTCAAAATGTGTTGCTTGACGGCTTTAAAGGGACACCTGTTTCCCTTGGCGGACAAATTGAAGTGACATTAGATATAGATATGATGATCGCCTTATCTGACAACGCATCAGAAATTCTCGTCTACGAATCTCCAGATAGTCTCTTTGATCTTCTACTCAATTTTGCAACCATAGCAAACGACGATATTGCCACCTCGATATCCTGCTCATGGGGCCTTCCAGAAGATCAAACACCCCTTTCCTACCTTATCGCAGAAAACTACACGTTCGTTCAAATGGCGACGCAGGGACAGTCCTTCTTCGATGCAGCCGGCGATAATGGAGCTTATGATGATGGCTTTACTCTGAGCGTAGATAATCCCGCGGATCAGCCGTTCGTAACGGGTGTGGGCGGAACAACACTTACTACCAATGGACCCGGCGGAGCCTATGCCTCAGAAACAGTTTGGAATAATGATGTCATTGACGGCGGCGGTGGTGGAGGAGGGGGTATCAGTATTTACTGGGCTCTCCCAGGCTATCAATATGGACTGATCTCTCCTGCTTCACTAGGGTCGCTATCTCTACGGAATGTCCCAGATGTAGCCCTAGATGCCGATCCAAATACGGGCTATGACATATATGTCAATAACAACTTCGGCTGGTTTACGGTTGGTGGCACCAGCGCAGCTGCTCCGCTTTGGGCTGCCTTTACAGCAGATATAAATGCAGGCCTCACCGCCATTCATCAAAACCCGATCGGGTTTATCAACCCTGTTTTATATAATATCGCTAGAAACAGCACGAAGTATGCCAATGACTTCCACGATATCACAACGGGAGATAATGGATTCTATCCGGCGGTTCCCGGTTACGACGATGCTACTGGCTTAGGAAGCTTTAACGGTGCCAATCTCTATGCCGAACTCGTCCAGCCGCCGCCTCCCGCAAACCTCATCGGAAATCCGGGTTTTGAAAATGGTTTCGATCCAAGTCCATGGATTGTAACCCCGGGCGTCATTTCGGACAGCCTGATCGAACCTCCTCACGCAGGCTATTGGGATGCTTGGCTTTGCGGTTATCCGCTGCCGCATACCGATATCCTAGAGCAATTTGTGAGCATACCTAGCGCTGTCTCCAATATAACCCTTTCCTTCTACCTCCATATCGACACGGCGAATACGGCCACTACGGCTGAGGATACTCTTCAAGTGGAGATATTAGATCCCAATGGCAACTTGCTTGACCTCGTTCACACCTTCTCAAACCTTGACGCCAATACGGGCTATGTAAAGGAGACCTTCTCTCTACCCACTACATTAGCAGGTCAAGTCATTATCCTCCGACTTGTGGGTACGCAGATCACTTTTGCTCCCACAAGCTTCGTCGTGGACGATTTTAATTTGACAGCGAATTAGATCTTCTCGACCGCTTGCTCAACACCCTCTTCTTCAGCGTGAAGCGGAGGGTGTTTTTTTGCCTCATTTGACGTTTCTCTCGGCTAGAATGTACAATGCACAGAGAACTTTTTCATGGCAAAAGGAGGCCCTATTGCGTTATTCCGCTCCCCCCTACATGTACGATGTGTTGCCCTATCCGCCATCGAAAGAGCCATGGCTCTACTCGGCAAAATGGCGCTATGTGGAACGAACTTTTCAAAACCTCTGTCGGTACTACGGCTATCGTGAGATTCGTACGCCGATCCTGGAGCAGACAGAGCTCTTTACGCGTAGCATCGGTGAAACCACCGACATCGTCAGCAAAGAGATGTTCACCTTCACCGATCGGGGTGGGCGAAGCCTTACTCTGAAACCAGAGGGGACAGCGCCCGTAGTTCGGGCTTGTATCGAGCATGGCCTTTTTGCCCAATACCCTCTTCTCAAGCTCTACTACACCAGCCAAAATTTCCGCTACGAGCGAGGCCAAAAAGGGCGTTACCGACAACATGAGCAGCTCGGCGTGGAGGTGTTCGGCTCCTCAGACCCGGCTATAGATGCAGAGGTCATCACCCTTGCCATGGATTTCTATCGCGCATTGGGCATCACGGAACTCGCCCTGCATATCCATACCGTTGGCACGCCTGAGGCACGTGCCCGCTATCTCGAAGCCCTGCGCAACTATGTTCGTCCTTACCTTAGCCAAATGAGCCAAGATGCCCAAAAGCGCTTCGAGCTGAACCCGCTGCGGATGCTCGATACCAAAGACCCGAAAGAAAAAGAGATTTTAGCCGAAGCTCCTAAACTGCTTGACTATCTCGATGCGCAAAGCCGCGATCAATTCGAGCGATTGCAAGAATATCTTCACGCCCTTGAGACGCCTTTTGTAGTGGACCCTATGCTCGTTCGTGGTTTTGACTACTACACCGGCACCGTGTTTGAGGTGAAGGGCAAAGGGTTGGGAGCACAAGACGCGCTTTGCGGAGGAGGACGCTATGATCGCCTTGTGGAGGAGTGTGGCGGCCCTCCAACCCCCGGCATCGGGTTTGGACTGGGAGTCGAGCGCTGCCTGCTCACTCTGGAAGCTCTCTCCATTGTCTTACCTGTAGAGGATGAAAACCCGCAGGTGTTCCTCATTTTGTTAGGGGATAGCCTGCGTCTGCGCCCTATCGCTGTTCGCCTACTCCACGATCTTCGCAGGGCTGGCATATGCGCCGATATGGACTACCAAGGAAGAAATTTCAAGAAACAGCTAAAACGTGCAGACGATCTGGGTGCCCCCTATACCCTGCTTCTCGGTGAGGACGAGCTAGCTCGTGGCGTGGTAGCCCTCCGTAATCAAACGACCCGTGAACAGCAGGAGCTGCCTCTAGAGAGCATTGTTAGCTCTATAAAAGAACGGCTTGCGCAAGGCTGATCGTCACGATGCAAACCCCGGCACCCAATAGCGGGGCTTCGCTGCAATGCGAACATAGGGAGCAAACACAAGTTTGCTCCCTACACCTGCTCTACTGAGAGACAAAGGCCTCAGCAGAATGTCTTGCTGAATGAGCTAGGGGCGACGCATCGTGGTCGTTGTACCGCCGCTGATGCGCCATAGATCTACCCCATCCATCCGCACGCCCACCTTACCATCCCAATAGAAGCGCGTTTCTAAGGCGCCGCCGGGATGATGAAAAACAAGAGGGACGTACACATAACGGCCTAGTGGCAGCTCCGACAGGAGCACCCCACGTTCGGCGAGCACAGGCACCCCACCTCCTACACAGCTATCTACTAAGCCTACGGAGCCCTCTTGTTCTCCTACGCGCTCTATGCGGAACAACGCCAAGTAGTCTCCCGCCGGCATCGGCACATAGGGGCCGAAAAGCGCATGACCTGCCTGGTCTTTCCCCGGTAAGACCTGCCAAGCCCTGCCCCCAATCGCTCTAGGATCCGTAACCATAGCGCCTGTTTGGTGGGCGAGAGCGCTCACATCAAAATGCTGAACATAGCTCAATGTGGGAAGCGTACCACTTTTTGTCCGCAGCACCTCTAAACCGCCCACAAGTTCACTTGGGTCGATCGAGCGCAGCTGTACCGTTGTTCGGTGCGAGGGGCCCCCTTCTACCGTCGCTTCAAGCTGCACCGTATCTGCTTGTGGCACACCGGCCACGCTTACAGGGACTTTCACATCTGGAGCCAACGCGGCTAGATTTCCCTCTATCTCAACGTCCGTCATGCCGTCCGTCACTCGAACCTGTGCAGAGACCGGATGCGATTCCACGTTCTCTAATGTGCATTGGAATCGTAAAGGCAACCCAATGATACGCGCTATGAGATTTGGACAGCTCACCAGCAGCTTTTCTTTCTTCAGATACTCTCTATAGAGAGCCCCTAGCACATCCGGGCGCACTACCACATAGTCGGGACCTAAGCGCCTCATGATCTCTGGTAACATGGAGAGATCGGTGAACCAGTTGAGCGCAAATAGATGCAGAAAAGCGGGGCGACGTTCCGGTGTAATAGCCTTTATCTGCTCCACTAATGAATCGATCTGCTCCTCACGTGACAGCTGGCCATTCCAATTCGTCACCGCATGGAACACCGGTAGGTTGCGAACAATCGGGTAGGTGGCCTCATCGTAAGAACCCACACGGCGTCCGTAGTCTGGGAAGAGCGCCTGCAATGTGGGAATGTCCTCGGCATAACGGTCTAATAGCGAGTCGTGCGTAATGCCCATAATCCAGCCGTCCACGATATCCATATGACGATAGCCCTCGGCCGTTTGATACAGAAAGCGATCGAAGACCTCTTGGCGATAAGGCGCCTTGTAACGCGCCCCGAACGAATCAGGATAGGTATAACCAATGCCGGAGACGGCCCCCACGAACTGATCATCTGGCGAGGCCGTTTGGTAGTAGTAGTTGGCGATATCGGGCATAAGCAGCCAAGACGAGGGCGATATCGTCCAGCCGATGGGCATAGTACCTCGTACCGGGCTTTTCCAGAGCACCGGGAAGTTGAAAACACTGAGTACCGGCAGATTGTCGCCATCCGAGAGGATCCAGGAGACGTAGACTTTGCGCGGGTCTAACTTCGGCGGCGCTGGGTGGCGCTGGTGAAAATTCGGCAGCCGAATCCCGCTATGCACACTGAGGTTGCTGCAGTCGGTACTACCTACCAAATAGCGCCCAAACTCAGCAAAGAGAGTAACTCCAGGCCCTTCGCCAACTCCGACATCCTGCCCGGCATAGGGATAGCTGATGACAGGAGCGTCCGCTGGCATTTTGGCAAGAAGCTGCTCCATAAGGTGCATTTCTGCTGTCGGATCAGCTCCTGGCCTTGCCCCGTCAATAGGCCCCGAAATCCAGAAGATAAAGATGCGATTCTCCACAAGGTAATCGCGCAGCGGCATTTGCTGCGGATAGGTGCAAGAGATCACCTCATGATTGAGGTGAGGCCACAAATTGTCAAACGCCCACTGATAGGCCTGTACATCTGTCGTCCAACGTCCTCTTAAATCCTCCTTTACAGGAAGCCCAAGCTCTTTTGCTAACGAGGGCGTAGCGACCAAAAGGTCGTCAATGCTGGCGATCATGGTTGCAACGTTCACCGATGCTGGCCGTGTGGGGTCTGTTACCACAAGCCCATGATAGACGCTGCGATACTCCTGGAGAAGCTGGTGAGGATCGGTTACTTCCTTCCATCCCTTGATCCAACCATTTTGGCGCATCCATCGCAACCAAAACGGGTCTTGGTCGTTGAGGAGATAGTAGATGCGGGGCCTTTGACGATTGACCAGCCCTTGTAGGCTCAGCAAAAGGAGTTGCCAAGAAGGCCCCTGCTTCCGCAGATCAAGCACCTCTAGTGTGGAAGCAGGCGTGTGCGAGCGAGGAAACAGAGGCGTCCCTGCTGGCGCGAAGAGAGGAGTTAAATGGTTCGGTTCCCCGCTCTCGCGGGCCGGCGGCGCTCGATGAATAAACTGAGAGAGGTTTGCCCCTTCTACTCGAAACAGCGTCACTTTATCCACTCGCAAGTTCGCATATCCCGCCCAGTTCACACGTACCTCAAGCGCCCCACCAGGATAGTGGAATGGCAGCGGAATCTCCACGTAGTGTTCACGGGGAAGATCGGCCGTGGCTAAATCTACCGAGTTCAGGATATTCTGTCCGTAATCTATGCATGCATCTAGCGTGCCTACGATCTCTTCATCGGTGGAGCTGGTGCGCTCGACACGGGCAAATGCCACATAATCGCCCTGGGGCAAGGTTGTGATGTAAGGTCCGTAGAGCATGGCAGCGCTCGGTTCCCCCACTGAGGCCTCCCAAGCTTTGCTCTCCGTGGCTTGAGGGTCGGAAACAGCCTTGCCCGTTCCATGTTTATAGAGCGTCCCCGCAGCCGCCCATGTAGCCACAAGCGTATAGGAGCCGGAAGGGACCTCAAAGTGAGGGGGAACCTCACGCAAAATGTCCTCAGGTACCTGAGCAGCAGCCTTTGTCCATAGACCAAAGCAGCTCAGTGCAAGCCAACACACAATCCCGCAAATTAAGGGGTATCGAGAGACCACCTAAACCTCCTCAAGATGAGATTTGGGGCGCGATGAATGGCGCCCTTACAGGAGTTACACTTTCTGGAAAAATCCGAGAATTCCTGCCGGAGGCGATTCGCACCTCCTTCCCCACTGCCCGTCAAACTTTCTTATGGTAAATTTCAGGTGGAAATATGGAATAACGAGACTGGGAACGGTGGTTCCTGAGGAAAAGAGCGAGCGGAATGCCAAGTTCTCTCTTTCCCCTCCTTTTCTCAAGCGCTCCTGCCGATAATGAAGCCAAACGTTCTCGGTAGAGAGCTTTTGAGGAACCCATGGAAAACACGTCGTGCAAGCTACACCTTTATCTGCATAGCGGCATACCCGTGCTCACACTGGAGGGCGAATGGAATGAAGGCATTCAGCAGCAGTTGGCAGAGGCTATCAACTACCTCTTGCTCACTGCTCACTTCGAGGTCGTGATCAACCTCGCTAAAGCACATCGTCTTCCTTTGCTCGACTTAGCCTGGTGGCACGCCTTCGAAACGCTAGGAGAACGTCTCGCCGCTCATTACGGACGTCTCGAAGTTGTGGGCAACAGGGAACACGTTCGCATCGCCTCTGCACTACGAAGACAACGCCTGCAGTGGGCGCTTACCGAAGAGGAGGCTATCTGCCATCTGCGCGGGCGAAGCCAATGCGGACAGAGTGTTGTGGTGCGCGCGCACCTAATGACACCCGATAACGAGAGAGGTCTTCAGCCCGTCTGAACGAACGCAGAACTTATTTCGTCCAACAGATAGGGCACGCCAAACACAGGCCACCGACCGACAGATGAATACCGAGGATGCACTCTATGAAAAATGAGGATACACGCTTAAAGATCGTTCGACTTCTCGAACCGTCGCTCTGCTTATCTTGCCGCTACGCCTCCATCGCTACGGTGGAGATGGAAAACGGCACAAGCCGGCGAATGCTGCATTGCCGCCGATTCGACTGCGATAACTGGCAGACCGAGGAGATATCGGAAACCCCGCGCTCCATACAAGAAGAGAGCTAAGGCCTACCTGCCTCTGCTCAGCAGGCAGACAGGCACCCCGCCCTATCTCCTCTGCCAACATAGCCAACGAAGCAGAGATGCTTGACATAAACAAGGGAGTATCTTCGCAAAGATACTCCCTTGTTGTTCCGAAGCAGACATGGAAGGCACATTTTCTGCGATGACTTGAAGATCGCAGTTGCCATTTTGCTTTTTACAAAACAGATTCCTTCTCAGAAAAACGTTCCCCTATCCGAAGCAACAGGCAGGAAAGTTCGCCCTTTTTCCTCAATTTATCCAGCAAAGCACTCTTCCTCGAAAGGAGATTCCCTCATGTCCCGTTGTCTACGAGCTCTTGTGGGAGCCTTGTTGCTTCTCATCTCCTTTGTAAAACCCACCAAGGCTCAACAAAAACCTACTCCTCCCGATGTCCCCGTGCCGCAGGCGCCCGGCGTTCGCGACCTCGCATTCGATACATGGGTAGGCGTGGATGCACTTGGCAGAAAGCTACCAACAGCAACCGATACCCATCCGCCCCGCCGCCGCTTTGTCGGCATCTTTTATTTCATCACGCAAGGCATGTTGGCACGTTACGATGCCGGCGGCCATGCCACCTACGACGAGCCCCGCAACCTACATGACAACACAGAGATCATCCGAGAACTTCATGGAGATCCTCTCACGAAACCGCAGGGCTGGCAACCTTATGCGGTCTACTGGTGGGGAGAGCCGGCTGTAGGCTACTATATGGCCGATGACCCTTGGGTGATACGACATAACCTGCAGATGCTTGAAGAGGCCGGCGTTGATGTGATCCTCTTTGATATAACCAATGCACTAACTTATCAACCGGTCTACCTTCAGATCATGGCCGTTGCAGAACAGATGCGCCTGCAGGGTAATCCCACCCCGCAGTTCGCCTTCGTTACCCACTCTCGGGGTGGCTACACCGTTACGAAGCTTTATAACGACTTCTACTCTCGTAACCTCTTCCCAGACCTCTGGTTCTATTGGCAAGGCAAACCGCTTATCCTTGGCGATAAGAACGCAAAAATGGATGATGGCTCACCGCTCGATCCCAAAATCCGCGACTTCTTTACCTGGCGCTATTCATGGGCATGGGATCCAGGCCAGGACAAGTGGCAGTGGATTGACAACTATCCACAGCGCTGGGGCTGGCATACCGATCCTAACGCTCCCGAAGAGCTGCCCGTTGCCGTGGCTAGCCACCCCGTAAACGATATCGGTAGAAGCTACCATGGGGCACCGGACCATGGAGGCTACGAGCCCCCTCTAAACGACCAGGACATCGCTGCCGACGTGAACAAGGGGATCTATTTCCAAGAGCAGTGGGATCGCGCCCTGCAAGTAGATCCGTTGTTTGTATTTGTCACGGGCTGGAACGAGTGGACCGCGATGGCTTTTCCCTCACCAGGCCCTTCGCTCCATTTTCTAGGCAAACCAGCACCACAGGGCACATTCTACTTTGTGGACGAGTACAATGAAGAGTTTAGCCGAGATATCATGCCGATGAAAGGCGGCTTCGGCGATGACTACTACATGCAACTAGTGGAAAACATTCGCCGATACAAAGGGGTACGCCCTATACCGATTGCACATGGCTTCCATACCGTCCCCCTTGGCGATTTCGAGGCATGGCAAAATATCTCGCCGGATTTTCTTAACTTCATCGGCAACACCATGCACCGCGATTGGCCCGGATGGGGCACCAACTACTATGTGGACAACTCCGGCCGTAACGATATCATCGAAGCGAAAGTAGCCTGTGATGCAAAAAACATCTACTTTTATGCCCGCACGCGAGAAAAACTAAGCCCTTATACGGATCCCAACTGGATGCAATTGCTGATTGATAGCGACCAAAACCCCAAAACCGGCTGGCACGGCTACGACTTTGTGGTGAATCATAAAGTGCTTAGTCCTACTGTTACGACCATCCAGAGTCTGCGCACCGGGAAAGTGTGGCGCATTGCCTACCGTGCTAGAGGCAATGAGCTGATGGTTATCGTGCCAAGAAGTATTCTCGGATTGACGAATCTACAGAAAACCACGTTCGATTTTCATTGGGTAGATAACGTACCGATAGGCGGCAATGAGAACATTATTAACTTTTGGTATGAAGGCGACAGCGCTCCTGATGGGCGCTTCAACTATCGCTTTATAGATGAGCGTAGAGAGGTGGCTTCAAAGAGATGATCTCCCGGCGTCACTTGTTAGCAAATGGCTGTGGACTGCTTGCAGCTGCCTGTTATAGCACCAAGGACGCGCCCTCATTGGCAGCAACACCGCACCGTGAGAGCGCCTCTACTATGCCTTGGCTGCGGACACTCGGCACGCAGATCGTAGACGAAAAGGGAAACCCTGTTGTTCTTCAAGGCATTAACCTCGGAGGGTGGCTCGTCGAGGAGATGTGGATGTTGCCGTTTATTACCGAACCGCCCTCCGGCAGCGATCTACCTCCAATTCGCGATCACGTTTCTTTGTGGAACGTTCTACAAACACGCTTGAGCAAAGCAAGTAAGCTTCGTCTGATGGCCGCCTGGCGCGATCACTGGATAACAGAGGAGGATTTCAGGCGCATTCGTGATATCGGCTTCAACTGCGTACGCCTTCCCTTCCTCCACGATCTGTTTGAAGAGGAATCAAACCCTTGGCTTTGGTTGGATAAGGCCGTTGAATGGGCAGGCAAATACGGCCTCTACGTCGTTTTGGACATGCATGGCGCACCAGGTCGCCAAAGTCGCGATCACCACACGGGGGAAGAGGGGCGCAACCGCTTTTTTTACGACCCTAGCTATCTGGAGAGAGCCGAGAACCTCTGGCGAAACATCGCCGCACGCTATCGTGATCGCCCCGAAATAGCGGGTTACGACCTGCTGAACGAGCCGATGGGGGCTCCTAATACGGCCATGATCTACCTCGCGGAAGACCGCCTCTACCAGGCCATACGTTCTGTAGACAAACGGCATCTCCTCTTTTTCGAAGATGGCTACACTGGGCTGTCCAATATGCCCTATCCTAATGTGCTTGGCTGGACAAACGCTGTGCTTAGCGCTCACTCCTACCAGTTCCAAGCAAAATCCGCCCAAGATCATTTGAACGCGCTCCGAGGGCTCATCGCGAACGTAGAACAAACTATCTATCAACAACGAAAAACCCCCTTCTACCTCGGCGAGTTCAATCTAGAGCCACATGGCACGCCTCAAACCTTGGTCACATGGGCACAAATGCTAAATGCCCAACAGATCTCGTGGTCGCTCTGGACCTACAAAGTGACCATGCGAAATGGAGACACCTCCATGTGGGGACTATATCATAATACCCATCCCATAGCGCAGCCGCTCGATCCCTATCGGGATAGCGAGTCGGCGCTGATCGCCAAAATGGATCAGGTGAAAACAGCGAACCTCGAGGAGAATACTTCTCTCACAATGGCGCTTCAACAGGCGCTTAAAGCAAAGTAGGGCGAAGCAGTTGCTTCGCCCTACTTTGCTGGATAGCCTACCCCATCAGTCGCCGCTGGTGGCTGCGTTCGGTTCAGGAGCGGGAGGTTGTGATTGCATAGTCTGTCCGGCGCTTTGGTCCATCTGTTGCTCTTGCTGATGTACCTTTTCCGATTCGCTCACCGGATGGTTTGGAGAGGGCTTTTCCGAAGGTTGCGAGGAGCATCCTGCTAGCCCTACCGTCATAAGCAGGAGGAACATAAAGAAGATGCTGAGTCGCTTCATCTCGTCCTCACAACTTAGTAGAGGTTCCACAACGGCCAAGGCTGCGTCCACGAAGGTTGCTGCGTGGTGTAATAGGCCATGTTCTCGTAATTAGGAATCGGCATTCCACCATATTGAGCTGAAGTGGGACACATGCCGAGGAACGCCGTGGCCTTCATCCATTTTGCATGGCCATCACAGTAGCCGATGTTGAATCCGTCGTTATGTGGGGCGAACTTTTTGTTTACCGGATTACTTGGGTTGCCATCCGGTGGAAAGATCAGCTTCGCCCAGTATTCGCGCGTCGCCTCTGGATAAGCGATGAGGTGAGTGCCGTTCCCAACATCATAAGAGCCAACAGCAGGGTAGTTTGTCTCCATCGTCAACATGGCTTCAGCCGGCGAGTTCAGACCGGCCAACTTGCCACCCGTCCATGAATCGCGAAACGCGCCATAGCGGTTAGGATTTCCGTACGTGTTCAGACTTCCGGTAATGGCGAGGTTAAGTCCGTAACCAGCACCGAAAATCTCGGCATCGTACAACCAGCTTGGCTGATCGTAAGTGCGACTTGGACAGAACATGATCTGGTTGTTCTTAGTGTAGGGATAGGTCCACCACCACCATTTGTAGTGGTTGATTCGGTCTCCGTAAGGTCCATTACACCCTATGGCCGTAGAGGGCGCCCCTGGCAAAGGCACCGTACCCCCGTTTGCGCAGTCGTCGTTTCGCGGCCAGGTCTCATCGTAGTCCTGCACGTACATCAGCAGGCCGAGGATCTCCTGTTTTGTATTGGACAAACAGGAGATCTGACATGCCTTTTCGCGCGCTTGCGCAAATACGGGGAAGAGTATCGCCGCGAGAATGGCGATAATGGCGATAACTACGAGAAGCTCAATGAGGGTAAAACCCTTCTTCTTTCCTTGCATACCGACTTTCTCCTTCCGTTTTGCTGGACTGAACCCTTGTGGAGTTCAGACACAAAGTGGATTTTGGTGAGGAACAAAGAGCGGCATCGATCGGGTAGATCGACGTTGATCGAGAAAGTGCTGGAAACGATACAGTTAGCATTGTACCACGTTTACAGCACATTTCCATTCCCCTCGCAAACTTCGCTCTTGCTCCAAGCAAGTTATACCAAAAGGAATATTAAGGAGCTTTTAAGGAGGAGTGTGCAAAAAATTTTTTTGAGAATCGGCACTCTGTCCACAATCAACACGTTACCGTTCGCGTTCACCGGTAAAAAATATGGAATAACCTAGAGGCCCTAAAACCCTATTAGCAGGCATGGAAAGGCTTAACGGAGAGATTGCGCATTGTTTCACAAACCAATTGACGGCTCTACTCGCAAGGGGTATACTGCCCTTCGATGGAAGACGAAAACCACGTTTTGTCTCGCGCAACGATGCCGGGGTTCGACCACACGAATGAGGTGGAAACCTTGACACAAGTTCCTAATAGCAGAGTGCCCGTTCCCACCCTGGAGCGGTTAGCCACCTATCTACGCCTGCTTCATGACCTGGATCAGGCGCACATCGAAACCGTCTCCTCGAGTGAAGTGGAACGCCAAACAGGTATCAATGCCGCTCAGTTCCGTAAAGACCTCTCCTACTTTGGAGAGTTCGGAAAACCGGGCGTTGGCTATAACGTGCCTGAACTGCGCCAGCGTATTACACGTATCCTAAAAATAGATAGACCTAAACCTGTTATTCTTATTGGGGCGGGGAACTTGGGTTCGGCTTTAGTGGGTTATCCGGGGTTAAAGGAGCATCAATTCGAGCTTGTGGCCGTGTTCGACAACAACTACGGCAAAATAGGGCGGCCTCTATGGAACCTTATCATACAGGATATTGCGCGCCTGAAAGAGCTAAATAGCTCTCTCAAAGCCCGCATTGCCATTCTAGCCGTTCCGGCCAGCGCCGCACAGGACGTTTGCGAACGCTTGGTAGACGCCGGCATCCGCGCCATTCTTAACTTCGCGCCCGTTCTGTTGCGTGTGCCTGACGGGGTCTACGTGCGCAATGTCTCCTTCATCCAAGAGCTCGCCGTGCTCTCCTACCATCTCTCCGAAGAAGAAGAGCGCGAAAGACAACAAAACGGCCATCACCAAGGAGCCCTAGCAGAACCCCATCCCACGGCTTTGACCACCTATGCCGCAGCAGCCGAAGAACCCGAAGTCCCTGACCCAACAGAGGCACCTATTGAAAATTGAGACCGTTCTATCCGATTTTGCTGGATATTAGCGACCAGCTGTGCGTTGTCATCGGCGGAGGGCCTGTAGCAGAACGCCGTGTAAGTGGGCTGCTCGATGCCCACGCGCGGGTGCGCGTGGTATGCCTTACGGCAACAGAACGACTTCAACAGTGGGCCGCTATGGGTTGCATTGAGTTGCGGATGGAACCCTTTCAACCTGCTCATCTGGACGATGCCATGTTGGTTTTTGCCGCTACAAACGAACGTGCCCTTAACGAGTGGGTGGCCAGAAGCGCCAAGGAGCGAAACCTTTTGGTGAACGTCGCAGACGCTCCGGAGCAAGGCCATTTTATCGTTCCCTCCGTGGTGCGTCGTGGCGACTTGTGCCTTTGCGTTGGCACAGGTGGCCAGCAGCCGAAACTGGCAGCACAAATTGCCGACGAGCTCGCCGAACGCTACGGCACCGAGTATGAAAAGCTTTTACAACTTCTTGGAAAACTGCGCAATGAGATTCTCTCCGCCACCCCTGCCAACTCACCGCTTCGCCAAGAGGCGCTAGAACGGCTCCATGCGCAAACCCCAAAGCTCCTAGCGATGATCCGGGCAGGGCTTGACCCAGAACAGGAGGCGCGTGCCGTTTTAAACTATCTTCTTCATCAGCCGTTACCAAAAGAGGGACAACAGTGATGCCCATCGTTCTCGTGGGTATGAATCATCAAAGCGCTCCTCTCGCTCTGCGAGAACGGCTAAGCTACCAAAAACATGCGCTTCCCGCTGCATTTAAAGCGCTCAGCACGGCCTCTTCGGTTCAAGAGTGTGTCATCCTTTCTACATGCAATCGCGTAGAGGTCTATGCGGTCGGATCGGTTTCTCCTGCCCAGCTTTGTGAAGAGCTCATCACCCATATCTCACGATTTCACAACGTGCCCGCCACAGAGTTCGCCTCGCTCCTCTACCGCAAAATGGAGGAGGAGGCTGTTCATCACCTCCTGCGCGTAGCCTGCAGCCTCGACTCGATGGTGATCGGCGAAGCGCAGATCTTAGGTCAAGTGCGAGAAGCGCTGCGCACCGCACAAAGCGTGGGTGCCGCTGGGCCGTTGCTTTCGCGGCTCTTTGAGCACGCCCTTACAGCAGGGAAACGCGTTCGTACAGAAACAGAGATCGGGCGCGGGGGCTTCTCCATCGGTCACGTCGCTGTAGAACTCGCAAGTCGGATCTTCGACGATTTCACCCACGCCCAGATTCTCATTCTTGGGGCCGGCAAAATGAGCGAACTGGCCGCTCGGCATCTCATTCAAAACGGCGTGCGGTTCGTGGTGGTGGCCAACCGCACCTACGAACGCGCCCGCGACATGGCGCATCGCCTCAGTGGGCAGGCCATTCACTTTGAAGAGGCCTTCGAAACTGGGCTTGTCCAAGCAGACATCGTTATCTCCTCTACGGCAGCCCCGCATCCTATTCTACGCAAAGATAATCTCTTGCCCATCATGAGGCGACGACGCGGAAAACCTCTCTTCCTTATAGATATCGCCCTCCCACGCGATGTCGCGGAGGACGTCAACGACCTAGAGAACGTGTTCGTCTATAATCTTGATGACCTTCAAGCCTATCTCAACGAACACATTCAAAACCGAGAAGCCGAGATCCACCGAGCCGAAGCCATTGTTGACGAAGAGCGAGTGCGTTTCCTTGCCTGGCGTAAGACGCGCGAAGTGACGCCGGCCATCGGCGCCCTACGCGCGCATCTCGAACAGATCAAGCAGGAGTATTGGCAGATCTTTGCTCCACGCCTCGCCCACCTGCCTGAAAAAGATCGTCAAACCATCCGCACCATGATGGATGCGATGATAGACAGAGTGGCCAAAGACCCCATACAACGCTTAAAAACGGCGGCGTTAGAGAACACAAGCGACTACGATCTACCCCGCGCGCTTTGTGAACTTTTCGGAATAACGGCGGCCGAGCCATCTCCGTCCCTCCCTGCCCACACAACCGCTCCTGATATAGACGCTGATCCCGACGTCACGACACTTTCTGCAGCCCCAACGGAACCAGAGAGATGATCGAACCTTCCATCCTTCTCAATGAGCTGGCACTTATTCTTTACGTCATTGCCGCCATCTGCTATGGGGCCTCCCTGGTCTTACTCGCTCCCAAAGCTCCATCCACCAACAACACGTCGCTACTGCTTTGGGCTCGCGTCGCTCTCGTTTCCGCCATACTGCTTCAGCTGGCGGCCACCGGTTCCTGGTGCGTCCTCACCCATCTATCACCCTTCGCCAGCAAGTACGGCACACTCGCCGTTATGGCATGGACTTTGGCGATTCTGCTGCTTTTCTTCGACCTGCGCCTACGCCTTCGCGCGCTCGGCGCAGCGGCATCGCCTATTGTTATCCTCTTTCTTGTTTTGGGGCTTCTCAATACAAACGGTCCCTTAGCCAAGAACAAGATGATCGAAACACAGGTCGTCAGCCTGCACGTCATGACCATCGTGGCAGGGATCGCATTGTTCGTGCTCGCTTTCGCTTGCGCATGCCTCTATCTCTTGCAAAACCGCCTGCTAAAGGCACGCCGTGTCGCCGGCCCCTTCCGTTTACTACCTCCGCTCGCCACCCTCGACCGGGCGGCCTATCTCTCAGTGGCCTACGGCTTGCCCCTCCTAACGCTGGGCCTAGCGCTAGGCGTGGCCTATATTTTCTATCTCCATACCTCGCCGTTGCTTTGGCTGGCAGACCCTCATAACCTCGCCGCCTTTCTTACCTGGTTTCTCTATGCCTTCTATCTACTAGCGCGTTTGGCGTTTGGCTGGCGCGGCATTCGCCTTCAATATGTACTAGTGGCTGGCCTGCCGTTCCTGCTGATTCTCTATCTTCTTCCCTCTCCAACCCATCACTTTCCTCAGTGAAATTTCACACAGCGAGCCATGAGGTTTCTGATAGTATCGGGAACCTCTTGCCCTCCCCAGTTAACATTCCCCCTCCACTTACCCCAAGACCGATGCCCCTTCCTACAAACAGCGCTAAATCTGCATATTCCCTAGTTACGGCAGATTTTGCTGAACGGGTAGAAACAGAACGCGGCTTCGCCGCGAAAGTCAGAGGTTCTCTTACTCTGTAAACCACATACAGCGAGGAAGAAGGTATAATTTCTACTAACTTTGCAGTGATCGAGGAGCCAATGGGAGTGGGGATCGGAGAGATGCAGGAGACGGATGTCAAAATACGCGAGGGGCTAAGCTTCGATGACGTTCTGTTGGTGCCAGGAGAAAGCGATGTGCGCCCCGCCGATGTGGATTTGAGAACGGAGATTGCACGCGGCATTTGGCTGAAAGCGCCCGTGTTGAGTTCGCCTATGGATCGCGTTACAGGCGCACGCATGGCCATCGCAATGGCCCGCGAGGGAGGGCTTGGCATTATTCACCGTAACATGAGCCCAACCGCACAGGCACAAGAAGTGGATAAGGTGAAGCGCTCCGAACATGGAATTATCGTAGACCCCATTAGCCTACCCCCAGATCGCACCATTCGAGACGCCCTGCAGATCATGGAGCGCTACCATATCTCCGGAGTGCCCATCACCGAGCCGGACACCGGCAAACTCGTTGGCATCCTTACCAACCGCGACATCCGCTTTGAAACCAACTACAACCGCCCCATCTATGAGGTGATGACCACCGACGCCTCACGACCCGGGGGGCTGATTACCGCCCCGCTCGGCACCACTTTAGAGCAGGCGCAACAGATACTGCAAGCGCACCGCATCGAGAAACTGCCTATCGTGGACGAAAACCGTAGACTTCTTGGGCTTATCACCATCAAAGATATCCAAAAGGTTCGTGAGTACCCCAACGCAACGAAGGATGCCCGTGGACGACTCCGATGTGGAGCGGCTGTAGGCCCTTTGCGCGATCCAGTGGGGCGAACGGCGGTTCTTGTAGAGGCTGGTGTAGATGTGATTGTTATTGATGCTGCCCATGGTCATTCGCTCGACGTTATCAACGCCGTGCGCGCCATCAAACAGAAGTTTCCGGATCTGCCGGTTATTGCCGGCAATGTCGCCACGCGCGAAGGCACCCGAGCCCTCATTGAGGCCGGCGCCGACGCTATACGGGTTGGGCTTGGGGCTGGCAGCATCTGCACTACCCGCATTGTCAGCGGCGTGGGAGTCCCTCAATTCACCGCAGTGATGGAGTGCGCTGAAGAGGCCGCTCGCTATGGCATCCCCGTCATTGCCGATGGCGGGATTCGGTGGAGCGGTGATGCCACCAAAGCCCTGGCGGCAGGGGCCGCAGCGGTTATGGTGGGCAATATGTTGGCCGGTACCGACGAAGCCCCAGGCGAGGTGATCCTTTACCAAGGACGCGCCTACAAAGAGTATCGCGGCATGGGTAGCGAAGGTGCCCTCCAAGAAGGCTCTAGCGACCGCTATGGCCTTGAGAACGCCTCCCGCTACGTTCCCGAAGGCGTCGAGGGAAGGGTTCCCTACAAAGGCGCAATGAACGACACCATCTATCAACTTCTCGGCGGCATTCGCTCTGGGCTTGGTTATGTGGGGGCACGAACCATTAAGGAACTTCACCAAAAAGCGCGATTCGTGCGCCAAACGTCTGCCTCACTGCGTGAAAGCCACGTACACGACGTTTGGATAACCAAAGAACCCCCCAACTACTCCAGCGAATACGCTTTTAATGAGGGCAGCCGCGATTAGACCAGGCGCTGAACCCTAGGGCACATAGTAGCTCAGCATAATGCCGTCCCGAATGGGAATGAGGCTGCTGATAAACTGTGGGTCCTGCGTGAGCAGCTTGGTCGTCGTGCGGATAGCCTGTACCGCCTCCGAAGTGTTCGCCGGATCGAAAATAGAGCCGTGAAGGAACATGTTATCCACTAACAAAACGCCACCAGGGCGTAATCTCTCTTTGATCACCGGTATCGAGGCCGGATAGCCCACCTTGTCAATGTCGTTAAAGATAAGATCAAAACGCTCTTCGGTTGCTTTCAACGTCTCCACCGCTTCCGCCACGTGAAACTGAACGATATCAGAATAGCCGAGGCGCCCTAAATAGTCCTTTGCCTGTGAGGACAGCTTCTCATCCCAAACCACGTGGTGCACCACTCCGCCGCCGTTTTCACGAACAGCACGCGCAAACCAAGCGGTTGAATAGCCGTACCCAGAGCCTAGCTCAAAAATGCGGGTCGCTTTCATCATACGCGCGATCTGGTAAAGAAACTGCCCTCCCGCAATGCCGATAATGGGAAAGCCAATCTCACGAGCGCGCGCCTCCATCTCCAGCATAACCTCATGGCGTTGGGGTACAAGGCTCTCAAGATAGCCCATCATCTGTGGGTGAAAAAGGTCAGGCATTCTATCCTCCGTCTAAGAAATTTCTGCAGAGCCTATTTCTCAAGTACAAACGTTTTTCCTGCCTATCTCACCCTCTACAAAAGGTTAGGTTTGTATGTATCTTTCACCATCTATAACAGATATATTTTGCTTTATAGATTTGTCAACAGCTTATATTCCGTAACCCACCCTCCTTCAAAACCGAGCGTTGAGTGGTAAACTCTTGCTAAGAAAGAAACGACGGACGAGCTTGACCATGCGGTATGTACGCCGCCTCTTGAATGGGCTGCTTCTTCTGTTGCCGGCCGGCCTCGTGCTTGTGGGGGGCATCTTCGGCGTGCGCCGCTGGACTGCCTTCCTCTTGTCTGACCAAAATCTGGCTCGTATCCTCTCAAACCAGGCCACCCAAGCCCTTGGGCGCCCCGTGCGCGTGGGGCGAGTTCATTTCCAATACAGCCCCTTCCGATTAACCGCAAATCGTGTTAGTCTCTATCAGGTTTTCGTGGCCGCAAGCCCCCACACGTCCTCTGTACCTCTGGCAACCGCGGCAAAGGTAAGCCTGTCCTACGATCTCGCAACTCTCCTCTTCTCTCACGATCTCCAAACGCCCTATGTCAGACAGATTCAACTTACCGATCCTTTCCTCTTCGTAGCTCGCAATCGCTCGGGCCTATGGAACTTTAGCCAACTTCTTAAGCCCAAAAAGAAGCCGGGGCGACCGCTCACCCGTCATATCTTCATCGCTAACGGCACCCTACGCTATAGCGATAGCGCTCTGCTATCGCCGCGCACGGCCGCTGTGCACGCCATCCTCACCCATATCAATGGCACTATTGCCCTACTGCCAAACGGCACTTTTGGGCTCGACCTCAGCGGTGTTGGCCGACAAGGCCTCCAGGGCACACTTCATTCTACTCTCCTTCTCCAACCGAACCAGGTTCTCACGCTTCAGATTGATGGAAAGGGTCTCCACCTGCCTGCGATCGCCCAACAGCTTCTACCTGGCCGAATCGGCCAGGTAATGGACGGTCAGGCCGATCTCCATGCCGATCTGCTGCTAGCGCCCCATCCTCTTATGGCAGCCTGGGTCATTGGGAAACATTGGATGCAGCTTGAAGGGCATCTACATCTCTACAACACGGCTTTCCAGCCTGCCCATCTCGGTGCTCCTATCACCGGTCTGCAGGCCGACCTCACGCTGCTTCCCACGCTCTGCCAAGGCACGGTCAAAGCCCGTTTTGCCGGAAGCCCGATCGCGATGTCTGGTAGCGTGGCCAACCTTACCCAACCCTTTCAGAACCTCGTAGCCGATGTAGAGGGCGACAGCCAGAATCTCCATTTTGCTCAGCTTTGGTCTCAACTGCGATACCTACCCTGGTTCCAAACCCTCTCGCCGCAAGTGCGGTCTCTTTTACCACGGCTCAATGCCACATCTCCTTCCCTCCATTTTGCCCTGGTAGGCCCTCTCAACCATCCTGTGGCACAGCTTCAAGGCTCTCTCAACGATCTGAACTACCGAAATATCACCGCCGGCCCGCTGCAGTTGAAAGCCTTCTATGCGGATAATCGGCTTACGACCGACCTGCATGGCGCGCTCGCGCACGGCCAAATCGCGCTCCGAGTGAACGCCATCACCTCACCGAAACTCGCGCTCGTCGGTCAAGCGCACGCACAAGACCTGCGACTGCAAACGCTTGGCAGTCTCCTTCACCAACCTATGGAGGGCACCGTCAAAGCCGATGTGGCGTTTCGAATACAGAACGGCCATGAACCTCAGTTTAACACCCAAGTAGAGCTCAACAACTTCCGCTCAAAAGGGCGCCGCATCGCCCTTGCCTACCTTCGGGCGCAGGGAACCCCTCAACAAGTTTTCGTCCGAAACCTGCGCCTAGAAGACGATATGGGCATCGCTTTGGCCCACGGCCTCGTGGATATCGCTCATCAAAAACTGAATCTCCGACTGGTCGCAGATGAGGTGGATATTGGTGGACTTTGGCGTGAACTCACCCAAGCAAAACCAACAAGAGCCCCCCTTTTCACCGAAGAGAGCAGTGGTTCCACCTCATCTTCCAGCGCCCTTTTCGACCTCGCACAGCTTAAGGGAGTTGGCTACCTGAGAGCACATATTGGAGGGTCTTTCCATCAACCGCAGGTAACCGGTGTGCTGAACGCCTTTTCCATTCAAGCGGGACGTTTGGGATTCGATAGAATCAGCGCAGGGTTCCAATTAACCCCAAATTCGCTCCAGATTGTAAGGGGGCTTGCAGAGCAGTACCCCGGCGAGCTTACCCTCCGTGGAACCGTCAGCGGCCTGCAAAGCCACGACCCAGGTATCGCCCTCGTCGCTGCGGTGCGTCATGTAGATGTGGCCGATCTTCTCGAACAGCTAGGGGCTTCGAACTCTCTGCAAAAGGCCTCCATTCGCCCCGACTCCATTGTCGGCAGCCTAGAAAGCTCCGAAATAGATGTGGGCGGCACACTTCACGATCTTCATCTCCTTCACCCCGTTACGTTTAGCGTACAACACGCCTCTCTTAACGGCGTCGCTATACCGAACGCGGAGGCCACTCTCTTCTATACATCTCATCAGGGCTTTCAGCTACAAAACGCACAAATCACCGCTGCAAACGGCCAGATCGTGGCGCATGGCACGCTGACGCCCGACCATCAAATGCACCTTGTTCTCATAGGAGATAGCCTAAGTATTCCCGATCTGGCGGCGATGCTAACCGGCAAACCCTATGCCGACCTTACCGGTTCCATCGGCTTCTTCAGCCAAATACAAGGGCCGCTCAATAACCTTGAAGCTACAGCCAACCTCAACGGAGCCAACTTAGCCTATCGTGGTGATCCCCTCGGCCAAATTACAAGCCAGTGGAACTATCAGAAAGATCGCATCCAAGTAAGCCAGCTTACCTTTCTTCCCACCGATTCGGCTACCTCCTCTACGCCAAACTCAGAATCTACCGAAGCGATCACCGTTCACAATGCTACCTATGATCTCAAATCACAACAGATTTCAGGCAGCGTCGAATGGAACCAGCTTCAGCTAGCTCGATTCCTCCGCCTGCTGGGAGCCTCTCCTCTGGCGCAAACGGCCTCTGGCCAGCGTGTTCTCACCTATCTTCGAAGCTTTAATCCGCCTCTTCAAGGCAGCTTCTCGGGCACAGCTCAACTAACCGGCACCGCCGATTCGCCCGTTGCCGATATCCGCTTCCGCTTGGCCCAAATCCAGCTCGGCAACAACATCATTCCTTCTGTTGAAGGCAGTGGGCGACTTACCAAAGAGGCACTTGTCATGCCACTGCCTCAAAGCACCGCCCCCGCTCTAACCCTTAACAGCCCAGAAGCTACCCTCTTTGCGCGACAGATCAACGTGGCATTCCACGGCCCCATTCAAGGCGATCTCAGCCTCTACAATTTCGACCTTGGCCGTCTCACTGGGTGGCTCCCTACGGAATACTCAAGCCAGGAGGCAACATCGAGCAGTGCACTGCTGCAGACGCTTTCACAGTTGAAGGGGAAAGCCGATCTCTTCGTTGTCGCCTCTGGGACCACGAAAGCGCCCATTCTTGACATCTCGGCCGATGCGAAGAATGTGCTCTTGCATACCTCTTTTCGTGATTTTCGTGTAGATAGTATTGATATAAGTCATCTTCGCATTGCCGAACCCCGTGCTGTCCTCGACCCCGTCACCGTATCCATCGCTGTAGCCGGGGCAGACAGCCAACCAGAACAGTTCGAAACGGAGTTTTCCGGCTCGGTTGACTTCTCGTGGAAACCTCCTTTTCTATCCAATACGGCAGCACTTGATTTTACAGCCCGTGTTCCCCAACAGAAAATCGCCCTCCTCCGTGTCTTTGCCCCTGGCCTTGCGCTCGACACGGATGGTGTCTTCTCTCTGTCGGCCCATATCACCAACACCGTTCAATCCCCCAACGTTAACGGTGCGCTCGATATTCAAGCCGATCGTCTTCGCATTGGCTATCTCGACCCAACTTCACAGAAACCTCATTATCTGCGTACCGGCCTCCGTAACCTCGCAGGCTCACTTCTTTTCAACGGAAGCCAAATTCAAGTTTCAAACGACTTTCGCGCGGAAACAGCCCTTTTCGACTCCAAAACCGGCGCGGTCCTGCCCAATACCGTTCACCCGGTGAATCTCTTTGGGGCGCTGCCTATCACGCAACAGAGCGCAACAGGCATTACGCTGCAAGCCGGAGACATTATCTTCGACGAATCGCCCATCCCCGGTTTTCGCAGTGGCACCGTGCGAGGAGAGGCCCGCGTTCTGCTCCAACTCGCAGGCTCGCTTACAAAGCCAGAACTTCAGGGCGATGTCTATCTTAGCAACGCGCTTGCCGTTCCTCCATCGGACGTGGGGGGTACTGGCACCGGAGGGTTCGTCATTCCAATCGTCCACCGTTTCCAGATAGCCCTCCATCTTGACCGTAACGTGCAGCTATCTGCTTCGGCGCTCAGCGCCCGTGTGAGCGGAACCATTCTGGTTTCTGGGGTGCCACAGCGTGCCGCCAACATCGCCCCCCTAGAAGAACCAAGCCTTACCGGTGCCTCCTCGAATCTCGCCGTTCAACTTAACGGAACCCTCGATATTCTGGAAGGGCGTCTCAACCTGCCCACAGCGCGCTTTACCATTTTGCCGCCCGGGCGCATCACACTGAGCTACCCCACCCAAGACCCAGAACAGCCAAACGTGCCCATTCTTGGCATTGATGTCAATCTGCGCGCCCAAACTAATATGACACTCGCTGCCCCCGGTACCTTTTCCGGAGAAAAACGCTATCGGGTTATCGTGAATGCCCAAGGCCCTATCACCGGCAACGTGTTCGACCCAGTGACCCAACGTTCGCGTTTGCGCCTTTCTTTCCAAACCGATCCGCCCGACTTCGTTGGCGATCAGCAGCTGCTTGAACAGCGATTTCTTGCCGCCCTCGGCGGCCCAGTGCTTTCTCAAAATACCTTTGGTCTAAACCCAACGCAACTCTTTACCCAGCAGCTTACCAGCCTTGTGGCTGGGGCCGTTTTGCCCACTATCTTCGAACAGCCTGCTCACGTTCTCGGATTTGAGGAGCTTGCCCTCAATTACGATCCCTTTCAACGGCTAAACCTTGTCATCAGCCGCCACCTTTTCGGTCCCATCTACTTCACCTATACCCGCACCCTTGTCAACGCCCACATTCAAGAGACGTTTCGAGCAAGCTTCCGCTTTAGCCGCCGCTTCCAACTGACCTTCCAACAAGATGAGCAGGGTATTAAGTCTTTGCTTCTAGAGGGAATAAGCCAGTTCTAAGGTTTTCCCTGCAAACTTTGTTCAACTTATTCTCCTTTTAAACGCTCCACTTTACTCAAAAAAGTTACGTTACGGTGCCTCGCATCGGCTTTTGCGCTCCTATTAAGGGTTAGGAAGCGCGTTGGCGGCGCCTCTCAGCCTAGATTGCGTACAGCGTCGTTGAAACGACTGAACCATATCGCAAAAAACAGCATGATGCCTTTTAGGTGAAAACCGGCTTGCCCTGCCCGTTGAAACTGTTTTATCTGTAACATTGCGCGTTTCTTTACGTCCTACATCAAAGAAAGCTCTAACGCGTCGGTCAAACGCAGACATCGAGCAGGTGTCCGTCGCTTCTGTCTACACCTTCATAAATAGGTTACCATGTTCTATCAGACCTGCCTAAGAGGTTCTTCTGCAACCAATGTCGAAAAGGGAGGGTGTACGTTGTCGCCCTCTGGGGCCGCTGCCGCAAGCGCATCGGCCGGAGACTATGTGGTCAGCATGAACGCCCATTCATCCGATGAGGCGGAACGACGCCTCGAATTTGATGAGCTTGTCGCTCAATATGAAAAGCGGATATTTAACGTTGTTTACCGCTTTCTGGGGGACTATGAAGAGGCTGCCGATGTCACACAAGAGACCTTCATTAGCGCCTATAAACACTATGCAAACTTCCGCGGCGACTCAAAGGTTTTCACTTGGCTCTATCAGATAGCGCGCAACCTCTGCATTAATCGCCTGCGTCGCCGTGAGCGCCAACGCCATATTCGAATCGAGTCGCTCGAACAGATGACCGACCCTGACGACGATTCCTTCACCACACGTGATATTGCGGATTGGACTCATTCCCCTCAGCAAGTGCTCGAACAAAAAGAGCTGCACCAGAAAATCCTTGCCGCCATCGATTCCTTACCTATTGAGTATCGCGAGGTCATTATTCTGCGCGAATTTCAACAACTCTCTTATAACGAAATCGTGGAGGCCACCGGCCTAAGCCTTGAAAACGTAAAAACCCGCCTCTCCCGAGCGCGTGCCATGCTGCGACGTAAGCTAGAGCCCTACTATCGGTCGTAATCTAATTTGAGGCCCAAAAAGGGTAAACTCTGTTGCGACTTACGAATTCTCTACTCGTACGCGCCTCCTGGCGCGTGACCAAAGGAGTGTTCCACAGCAAATGAGCCTTCGGCCCATTGGGAAACAATTTGCCTCACATGTATCGCTTCTTCTCAGCATCCTGCTGATAACGGTATCGCATCAGGCGAAAAGTGCTCTGCTTCCCCAAGCTCCCGATTCGTTAACGGCTTCGCCACAAACTGCCCAACAAGCCCCACGCATCGCTGATATCGAGGTGCGCGGAAACCATAACCTCAACAGCGTCTTCATCATTAGCGCTAGCGGAGCTAAAGTGGGCGACCTCTTTACCCCACAACTCCAGGCCCAGATGGAACAGAACCTGCTAGATACCGGCTACTTTGGTGTGCTCGACCCAGACCCGCGCAACGGCGTGAATGTCTACGCAGAAGAGCCGAACCCGCCTAACGGCACCTGCAAGGTGATTATTGCGGTAGACGAAAACCCGATGATCACCAATATTAGCATTACCGGAACAGGTCCTATAAAACCGGAAGTCGTAGAGGCTCAACTGCAGGGGCTGAAGCCGGGCAACGTGTTCAACAGCAAACAGTTCCTCACCGACGCCAACGCTATCATAGACCTCTATCAGAAGCAGCACTACATTGCCTCGTTTAGCCAGGACGTGCCGATTGATGCCGCGGGCGTGCTTCACATCAACATCATCGTTGCGAAAGTGGCTAGCCTCGATTTCGTTGGGTTGCATAAAACTCGTAAATCCTATATTATGCACGTTATCAAAACACGCGTAGGTGGCTACTTTAACACCGATACGTTGGCCCAAGACCGGGTGGCTCTCCTTAATACTGGGCTTTTCGACGATGTACGGCCCTCCGTAACAGTGGTAGGGACAGGGCAGATCGCCATCACCCTCAACTTTACAGAAAAGCGCACAGGCGAGATCCACGCGGGAGCAGGATATAGCGACACAGCACGCTTTATTGGGTTTGTTGAACTATCCGATAACAACTTTCGAGGGTTAGGCGAACGTGTTGCTTTGCGAGGGGAGCTAGGTGGCCTCGCGGATCGGAGTAGCGTTGAGCTTGACTTCGATGAACCTTACCTCGGCGGCCGCAACACCAACCTCGATGTGCAGCTTTACGACAAAACGGTCTATCGGTTTTCCAGCGCCCTGAGCGCTGCAAGCCCCATCGCACCCATTCCAGGCACAACGGCTTCTATTACCAATAACTACTATACCGAACAGCGCGCTGGTGGCATCGTCACCGCAACCCGCCCCTTCGGGCGCTTCTACAGCGCCTCCCTATCTCTTCGTGCCGAAAACGTAACTACC
The DNA here is from genome assembly GCF_000427095.1 of Chthonomonas calidirosea T49. Taxonomy (NCBI): domain Bacteria; kingdom Bacillati; phylum Armatimonadota; class Chthonomonadia; order Chthonomonadales; family Chthonomonadaceae; genus Chthonomonas; species Chthonomonas calidirosea. Next base: position 2,637,290 of record NC_021487.1, on the reverse strand, counting down.
GACTTGCTGAACTTACCCCCCCAAGACCTCAGCATCATTCAAAACGGCCCCATCGTGTCCGTCACGGGCTTCATCAGCCACGACACACGCGACCTCTATCTCGATCCCTCAAAAGGCGGTGTGCAACAGATCGGCCTCGAGATCGGCCATGCCGACCTCAGCACGCCTCGCACTATCTTCGGCATTCCCGTTACCGGCACCATCACGGGCAGCACCAACTTCCTTCGCACGAGCCTCGAAGCACGCCAGTACTTCAGCCTCAGCGGCCAACGACCGCTCAACGACCCCACGAAACCCGAAACCGTGTTGGCTCTGCGCGCGCTCGTTGGGGCTTCTACCGGGACGCTACCCTTCTTCGAACAGTTCTTCATGGGCGGAGCCGACACCCTGCGCGGTTATCGTGACGACCGGTTTTGGGGCAAGTACGAGTTCCTTACCTCTATTGAATTGCGGCAACCTCTTGCGCCCAAGTTCACTGGCGTCCTTTTTATGGATATCGGTGATGCCTGGGGCGGGCCCTACAGCAACGTGAATATTAACGGATTTTCACAGCGAGGTTTTCACCCTTACATTGGGGTAGGGCCGGGCCTGCGCATTGTGACCCCCTTAGGGCTCATCCGCCTCGACTATGGCATCGGAAGTGAGGGAGGCCGCATTCACTTCAGCTTCGGCTCTACCTTTTAAATCTCATAGAGGAGCTTATCACTGGAGATTCCGTAATAGTAAATGATGCACCAAAAACCGGCGAGTACGAAAAACCTTCCGGTTCCAGCTATAATGATAAGATCTTCTTACTTGCTTGGAATTTGAAGCAAGAAACAACATCTGTTGCACGCAGGAAAGTGTTTAAACATAAAAATCCATACTTCCTAACGAGGAGAAGAACTATGCGTTCACACGATAACCGATCCATGCTGTACTGGATTGTACTAGCTGCGATTGTCTGGGGCATCGTGGCCTCCCTTTCCCACGCCCTCGCCGATGCCAAAAGTGCCCCTGGCGATATCCGATTCGCCTCCGTGGATATGAACCGCATCCAAACGGAGTATAAGTTGGTACAGCAGTATCGTGACCAGATGCAGGCGGAAACGAATCAGCAACAACAGCTGCTGCAGGTGATGACGGACAACCCCTTCCTCTCTGAACAAGACCAAAAAACGCTTGCCACGCTTCTGCAAAAAGCCAACACACCGGCCGGACTTACCCCAGCCGAAAAGCAGCAGGAACAACAGTTACTAGATCAGAGTAAAAAAGCCAATGACGACTATCAACGCCTATCCCAAGCTCAAAATCTAAGCCCCCAAGATAAACAGACTCTTGATAACTACCTTAACCTCGAAAAGGCGACCGAGGCGCGCATTAATCTGTTGAAACAGCAGTTCCAACAGGATATGCAGAATAAGCTCGATGCAGCCATGGCGCAGCTCACCAAGAACATTCGTGACGCCATCGCAACCGTTGCCAAGGATAAGGGCTATGCGCTTGTGCTCGACAACTCCGTGGCACCCTACGCACAGGCCGACTGCACCGACGATGTGCTAAAAATCCTGAATAAATAGCGCCTCTTTTCACAGATGGGCGACGTGGAGGTGTTGTGGTAGGTGGCCTTTACCGAAAAGCAGTGGGCTTTTGCTATCGCTTTGTTGCTTTCTTGCGCTTTGGGAGAGGGATGCGCCCCCAAATCCCCCTCTGCGAAACTCTGTTTCGTGAGGATGCAGGCCCTTCTCCCTTATAGCCCTCCGCTTTTTGCAACGGCATCATCCGCTTCTCCCCCCTCGGCTATTGCGGCGCCTGCTGCGACACCGGTGGCCTTCCCAACCCCCCCACCTCCATTCGTCTTCCCCCCTCCTATAGGTGCTACGCTAGCTGCAGCGCGACGACAGCAGCTTAGCGCCGATGCTGCACGTTACCTGCAGCGCTTCACCGAGTCGCTTCAAGATGCCGCCCAACTCGACTTCAATCGCTATAAAAAAGAGCAACAAACCGCAGCCCAACAGCAACTCCAACAGGCTGCCGATACCATTCGCGCCCAAAGCATGAGCGCACTGCAAAGCCAACTCGCCCAACTGAACCGACAGGAGATGTTGCTTCAATTTCGCGAAATAGCCGTGCAAACTCAGGTACGTGCTACCGCTGGCATCTTTGCAAACAGTCAGGCCCACCTCGATGCTCTCTCTCAGCAACGGCTTATTGCCCAACAGATCGCCCAAGTAGAGGCCGGTCGTAAACAGCTTGTTGAACAGGCCGATCAGCAGATCGCCCAAGCTATCTCCCAAACACGCCAACAGATCGAGGCCGATCTGCAAAACCACCTGCAGGCCTATCGTAAACAGCAAGCTGCGGAAATAGCACGTCGAGCCATGCAGGCGGCAGAAAACCAGCAAGCTCTCCTTCAAGAGGTCAACCTTGTGCTTCCTCCTATCCCATCAACGCCCCCACCTGGCGTCTCGCTACCGGTGACGCTGTCCCCCCCTTCTCGTGTAGCGCTCCCAACAGCACAACAAGCCGTCCAAAGGGCAACCCTCAACGCCTCCATACAGGCCGCTCAGATAGGGGCTGAGCTCGCTAAAATTCGTCTCCAAGCTCTCCGCCAGGAGGTGCTCGCCATTTTGCAACAGCAGGGCTGGCACCTTGTGCCACAAGGCACCCCCGGAGCTTTCGATGCTACCGACTTTGTAAAAACGCAACTCCAACAGGAAAGAGAGCGTAGCCTACCATGAGCTGTGTTTTGTCGCTTTCACTGCAACAAATTGCCAAGCTACTGAACGGCTCCCTGCAAAATGCCCCAGAGGATACTTTCATTACCGGCGTTGCCGATATTGAAGATGCCGAACCCGGAGACCTGGTTTTCGCCGAAAATGCCACCTTTCTTCGCAAGGCCCTTCGTTCTCCGGCCACAGCCGTTCTCACCACGCCCGCTTTAGCGGCGCAGATAGACGATACGAAACCCCTCATTCTAGTCGAAAACCCACGGCTTGGGTTCCTCAAAATTCTCGAGTCCTTTGCCACCCCCCCACCATTCGAAACCGGTATCCATCCCACCGCCATTCTAGGTGAAGAAGTGGTTCTCGGGAAAGAGGTCTCCATCGGCCCCTATACAACGATCGGGCCGCGAACCCGCATTGGCGAAAGAGTACGTATCGGGGCAGGAGTTCATATTGGGGCCGACTGCTTCGTCGGAGATGACTGTCTTATCTATCCCAATGTGGTGCTCTATCCCAACGTTAAAATAGGGCATCGCTGCATTCTGCATGCAGGTTGTGTTCTTGGCTCGGACGGCTTTGGTTATGTGCCCACACCAACAGGCCTCCGTAAGATGCCCCATCTCGGCATCGTGGAGATAGGCAACGACGTGGAGATCGGCGCGAACACCTGCATCGATCGAGCGCGAACAACGGCCACACGTGTTGGGGATGGCACAAAAATTGACAATCTTGTGCATATAGGGCATAATGTTCAGATAGGGCGTTCCTGCCTTATTGTGGCGCAAGTGGGCATTGCCGGTAGCGTGAAGATAGGCGATGGCGTTATTCTTGCAGGGCAAGCAGGTATTGCCGATCACCTTACCATCGGCTCTAAAGCGCGAGTGGGCGCACAGGCCGGTGTCATCGGAGATGTGGCTGAGGGAGAGACCGTGTCGGGCTACCCGGCGCGCTCTCACTGGACAAAGATGCGCGAGTACGCCGCCATCTCCGAACTGCCCAACACCCTAAAGCGCCTCCGCAGCCTAGAACAAAAGATCTCCGAGCTAGAAGCGAAACTGAATGACAGTTAATTCTCGCTCCCAACATACCTTAGCCAGCGCTATCTCTGTGCGTGGAACAGGCATCCACACCGGTGCCTCTGCCACCGTACATCTACGGCCGGCTCCTACAAACTTCGGCCGTATCTTTTGGATAAAGGGGCAGACCGTTCCCGCAACGGCTGAGTATGTAGTGGAGACCCAACGCTGTACCACGCTCGGCAACGCCCAAATTCGTATCAGCACCGTGGAGCATCTGCTCTCTGCCCTGTTTGCCTTAGAAGTGGACAACGTCCTCATTGAGGTGGAAGGCCCTGAGCTGCCCATCCTAGATGGTAGCGCATGGCCTTGGGTCGAGGCAATTATGGAGGCCGGAATTATCTCGCAAGAAGAGCCGGTACCGATCTTTTATCTCCAGGAGCCGTTGTCCGTGGCCATGGGGAAAAGCGTGGCAGAGTGCACTCCGGCCCCAGTTCTCCACCTATGCGTGAAGTTCGTTTCGGAGGATTGGCCGGAGGGTACAGCTAGCGCCGAGCTACAGTTGGGTTCACAGAGTATCGCGCTCTATAAAGATCGCATCGCCCCAGCTCGCACGTTTGCCCTTCGCAAAGAGGTCGAGGCGCTGTTGGCAGCAGGGCTTGCTCGTGGAGGGACCCTTGAAAACGCCCTTCTCATTGACCCACCCCATTGCTTCTCCTCCCCCTTGCGGGTAGAGTATGAGTGGGTCGCTCATAAACTGCTCGATCTTATTGGTGATCTCGCCCTGGTTGGCGCCTGCTTCAACGCGCATGTAGAGGTGTACCGTCCAGGGCATACCATCAACACAAAATTGGCGCAGGCGATCTATCGAACCATTCAAGCGCCTCACAAAGGAGATATAACTGCATGAATCATGTGCTGGACATAGAAGCGATACGTCAGTTGCTCCCGCACAGATACCCTATGCTTCTGGTGGACAAAATCATCGAGTGGCAACCCGGCGAACGGGTCGTGGGGTTAAAAAACGTCACGATCAACGAGTCCTTCTTTAACGGGCACTTCCCCGAAAAGGCGGTGATGCCTGGGGTTCTTATCCTCGAATCGATGGCGCAAGTGGCCTGTCTCATTATGCTGCTTGCTCCAGAACACCGTCATAAGTTGCCCTACCTTGGTGGTATAGACCGCTGCCGACTTCGGCGCCCCGTCGTTCCGGGTGATACGTTGATTATTGAAGCAACGTTATTAAGAGTACATGGGGATGCGGGCAAAGTGCAGATGATCGCTCGTGTGGACGGGCAGGAAGTGGCTAGCTGCGAAATGCTCTTTAAGCTCGTGGAAAACAGATCCACCCCGGTCACAGTGGAGGCAGGAGATAACAACAGTGTCTAAACGGTGGCATCCTACAGCCATCATTGACCCCCGGGCCGAAATAGAGCCCGATGTAGAGATCGGGCCTTACTGCATCATCGGTAAGAACTGCTTTATCGGTGCCGGGACGGTGCTGCATGGCCACGTGCAGATATTTGAAAACACACGCATCGGTCGAAACTGTCAGATCTATAGCGGTGCTATGTTGGGTGGTCCTCCACAAGACTACAAGTTTAAAGGGGAGGTAAGCTATCTCGAAATCGGCGACAACAACATCGTGCGAGAGTACGTCACCATCCACCGCGCCACCGGAGAAGGTGAGTACACTCGCATCGGCAATAACAACATGATCATGGCCTATGCTCACATAGGCCATAACTGTATCATTGGTAACCACGTTACTATCTCATCCTATGTGGGCATTAGCGGCCACGTCACCGTGGAGGACTACGCCAACTTCGGTGGCATCTGCGGCGTCCATCAAAACTGTACCATTGGAACCCTGGTGATGATCGGCGGCATGTCAGGCGTTACCCAAGATATCCCCCCCTACATGCTGGCCACAGGGCGGCCGGCGCGCGTCTACGACATCAACATTCGCGGACTACGACGCGCCAACGTGCCCGCAAAGATTCGTAGTGACCTGCGGCAGGCCTATAAACTGCTGTATCGCTCTAACCTCAACGTCTCCCAAGCGCTGGAAGCGATCGAAGAGGAGATTGACCCCAGCCCCGAACTCAATCACCTTATCGCTTTCATCCAAAGAACACGCGAAGGGTTTAACGGACGGGCCAATAACCCTCCTCCGCTTTAACCTAAGTGGCTTTGATCTAGCAGGAACTGCACTCTATGGAGATCGCCATCTTAACCGGAGAGCCATCCGGTGATTTGGCCGGCGCAAGTCTGGCACGGGCTCTTCGAGAGCTAGACCCTGAAGTAAAACTTTGGGGGCTTGGCTCTCGCACCATGGCCGAGGCTGGCGTAGAGCTTTTGGCCGATAGCGCCTCGTGGAGCGCTATTGGTATAGTGGCTTCACTGCCCAAAATTCCCCTGCTAGCGCTTAAGATCGCGCCCAAGCTTCGCAAAACGCTTGCCCATCGCCGCCCCGAAATCGTCGTCTTCATTGACTTCGGCGCCTTCAATGTTCGCATGGCGCGTTACTGTCAGCAGATCGGCCTTAAAACCCTCTACTATATCCCTCCCGGATGCTGGCGACGCGCCACAGCCCTACGCGAAGACATAGCCCATCTTGTACACGGCATCGCCCTGCCCTTTCCCTGGGGGCAAGAACGCTATCGCCAGGGAAAAGCCCGCGTCTTCTATGTAGGCCATCCCCTGCTCGACCGCGTGTCCCCCAGTACGACACGTGACGCATTCGCCAAATCCCTCGGTCTCGACCCTCACGCCCCCCTTATCGGTCTACTACCAGGTAGCCGTCTGCATGAGGTGAATAACCTTTTGCCAACCCTTCTCGAAGCAATCCCTCTTATCGCTCGAGAGGTGCCAAAAGCGCAATTCGCCGTGGCCGTAGCTCCCACTCTCTCATTGGAGTATGTCCAAAACCTTATCCGAAAGCACCCTATAGCCCATCATTACACTGCAGAACGAAGACCCGATAACGTTCAAGAACGGGCCCATCGCTCGAAAAGTTTGCCAAACGCGCTGCCCCAACCGGCACTCGCAACTCAGGGCGGGGCTCTGATCGGCTCACCGAAACTCTCCCAAAAAGAGTGGCGCCCCCAAGTGGCCATGCCCGCCTCCCCTCCTCTCGTACTAACCCAAGGGTCTACCTATGACCTCATGGCGCACGCCGATCTGCTGCTGGTCTGCTCTGGTACGGCCACCCTAGAGGCCGCCGTTCTGCAAACACCTATGATAGTGCTCTACAGGGTTTCGAAGTGGATGGAGCTAGAGTACCGCTTGCGACGTATGGATAAAAAGGTGCAGGAAATAAAATACATTGCCCTGCCGAATATTCTGGCCGATCGTTCCATCGTGCCCGAGCTGATACAGCAACAGGCAACGCCTCAAACGATTGCGGAGCGAGCTGTGAACCTACTTACCGATCTTTGTGCACGAAAGCAGATGCGACAAGCCCTTTTGGATGTACGAAATCTTTTAGGTGAACCTGGAGCGAGCGCCAGAACGGCGCGCATTGCCCTAGCTCTCGCTTGCAACATAAACGACGCTCTCCCAAGTGAGGATACGGAGATAGGCTTCCATGCGTAAAGAAGATACACAACGTCGTCTTCTTGCCTATCTAAAGCCTCATCGCTGGGTTTTGGCCGTCGGCCTCTTTTGCGCTGCCCTTACCTCCGCTATTGATGCAAGCCTGGCTAAGTTCATCAAAAGCGTGGTCGACTCGATGCTCGATGGACGTGTAGGGCACCTCAATTTCATGTGCGCTGCCGTCGTCGTGGTTTTCATTATCAAGGGCATTTTCTCTTTTGGACAAAACTACTTTCTCTCGCTTACGGCCAATAGCGTGGTCTCTCGCTTAAGAGAGGAGATATTTGCCCATCTCCATACCCTATCCCTTTCGTTTTTCAATCGTCGCCGCACCGGAGCTATTATGTCGGTGCTCACCAACGATGTGCAGGCCATCCAGAACGCGGCCATGAGCTTGCGTCAAATGATCTCCGATCCACTCACCATTCTGGTGAGCCTGGCGCTTCTCTTCTATATGAACTGGCGGCTTAGCCTCATCGCCATCTTTTTTCTCCCCTTTATGGCCCTCACCATCTCACGCATCGGCAAACGCATCCGTAAAATCTCGCATACCGTGCAGAGCATGTTGGCCGAAGTCACCAACATCATTGAGGAGACGGTCGCCGGAGTAAGAGTGGTCAAAACCTTTGCAGCCGAGCATCATGAAATTTCGCGATTCCGCACCGAGAACCAGCAGACGCTCAAGGCGGTTATGCGCGGGGTGCGCCGCAGCGCTCAACTACGCCCCCTCATCGAGTTCATCGGAGCCTTCGGCATCGCCCTTGTGATGTATGTGGGCGGAAATATGGTGGCCCATACGGTGCATACACAGCATCTCATGGTGGAACAGTTTAACCGACTCCATCCGGGGATGCCGGTGCCGGATGCCGTGCGCAACTATGTCGAGCCAGGGGGACTTACGGCCGGAGCCTTGATCGCTTTTCTGTTCCTGTTGGACAATGTGGCTCGCGCGGTGGGCAGTCTCGGTAGCTTCGTCTCCATGCGCTCACAGGCGCTCGCTGCTGCCTCTCGTATCTTCGAGGAAGTGCTTGATGTTGAGCCGGAAGTGAAGGAACTGCCCAACGCCGTTGAACTGCCCTCTATTGAAGGCCACATTCGGTTTGAAAACGTCTCCTTCCGCTATAGCCCCGACTCGCCGCTGGTGCTGCGCAATATTGACTTCGAGGTGCGCCCCGGCGAAGTGGTCGCCATTGTAGGACGGAGCGGTGCAGGTAAATCCACTCTTGTAGACCTCATTCCCCGCTTCTACGATCCCACGGCAGGCCGCGTGCTGATTGATGGCATTGATGTGCGCACCGTTAAGCTTCAGTCGTTGCGCCGACAGATCGGGGTGGTTCCTCAGGAGACATGGCTGTTTGCAGGAACCCTGCGCGACAATATCGCCTACGGACGCCGCGATGCCACGGATGAGGAGATTATGGAGGCAGCCCGTGCTGCCAATGCCTCCTTCATTGAAGGCATGGAACATGGCCTCGATACGATTGTGGGTGACCGCGGGATTCGCCTCTCAGGCGGCGAAAAGCAGCGGATCGCCATTGCACGTGCCATTCTTATGAATCCACGCATTCTTATTCTCGATGAGGCCACTTCATCGCTCGATGCCTCCTCCGAAGCCCTCGTTCAAGAGGCCCTCGAACATCTTATGCGGGGCCGTACAACCCTCGTCATCGCCCATCGCCTCTCGACCATCATTAATGCCGACCGCATTCTCGCTATGCAAGACGGCTGTATCGTGGAGATGGGATCGCACCAAGAGCTTATGGACGCTGGCGGCTATTATGCGCGCCTCTACGAAACCCAACTGAAAGGCTTTGAATAGCCATATTGTAAGCGGCTCTTATGGACACCCTTACGCAACCAAGCCCAGAAACCTCCACGAATCGCTCGTCCCGGTATCAGCAGGTGAGGGAACTTAAGTACCGCGTTCTATCATGGCTGATATGGTTGCTCGCCCGCGCCATCTACAAAACCCTGCGAGTGCAAACGGAGAATATGCAGAGCCTTGTTCCCTCGCCAAATAAAGGGGCTATTTTGGTGACCTGGCACGGTCGTACCTTTATCGCAGCCAATATTCTCCGCAACCGCGGCTATTGGGCGCTTATCTCCCTATCTCGCGATGGTGAATTGCAAAACCGAATATTTCGCAGATTCGGCTTCCAAACCGTGCGTGGCTCTACCGGACGTGGCGGCGTGCGCGGTGCCCTCGAAATGGCACGTAAAGTGCAAAAAGGCGAGGTGCTCGCCTTTACGCCCGACGGGCCTCGCGGCCCCACCCATAAGGTGCAGCCTGGCGTTATTCTCATGGCGGAGAAATCCGGCGCGCCTATCGTGCCGGTAGGTATCTCTGCCTCACGACGTATTCTCATCCGTAGCTGGGACTCCTATCTAATTCCCCTCCCGTTTGCTCGCGCCTTTTTCCTTGTGGGCGACCCGATCTATGTCCCACCCAACCTTGATGAAAACGGCCGTCTCGCTTATGCCGCCCAGTTGGAACGTGCCCTTAATCGTATGGAGCGTGAAGCCGAACGCCGCGCTGGATATCCTAATTACCCATCGGAGTGGGCAACCGACGAGAGCTAAGCCACCTTACACGACAGGCCACCGCTATCAACCCATTGCCGCTGCAGCCTAACTGTAGCTAGAAACTGTAAGGCTATTTATACTAATACAAGTTAGTTGCTGTAGAGCCTTCCCATCTCTTCTCGCGAAACAGCTCTTTTGCCGAAAGACAACCACCATCTGTTGTCAGGCTAGTGGTCTGCTTTCCATAAAGGACAATCACTTCCGGTAAAATTGCATATTGACATCGGGGAACAACTTTGATACAATAGAATCGGAGTTGTGAATACGAATTCTCACCTGGGAGATGCAACGATGCCTAGATCTCAACAACCTAAAGCGCGAGGCCTGCTCGTTCTTAGTACAACACTGGCACTCCTGCTCTTCGCCCTCTCCATCACCAATGCTGCCATCGTGCAGTGGGTCGGCAACACTGCACTTTTTCTCACCGGCGTTCCAGGCGGTCTTCCTACACAGGGTGCCTTTGTAGAGCCCACACAAACCGTTACCGTCGTTACCCAAACCTATCCCATCGCTTTTGGTCAAAGCGTCTATGCGGAGGTTACAACCGACAACTTCGCTCATGTTACAGCCTACCCGTTCTCCTTCGACTACAACGACAGCAGTAATACCCACTGGTTCCTTGTGCTGCCTCAATTCCCACCTAACACCAATGTGCAATTCTATATTAAGGCCGTTGGCACCGACGGCTCCGTGGCCTACGACAACAACAACTTCCAAAACTTCGGCTTCTACGTGCGCCACATGCCGCCCCCGCTGTCCTCACCTATCCTGGAGTGGTTCGATACGCCCTATAACATCATTTTGCAACGCCTACCCGAGGTCGTTAACGCAGGCTATGGCGCCCTGTGGCTGCCGCCCGGTGAAAAAGCTGGTGGAGGTGGACTTTCGGTTGGCTATAACCCCTTCGACCGTTTCGACTTCGGCGATCGGTTTCAGTCCGGCTCGCTCGATACGAACTATGGAACCGCACAAGACCTCTTTCAACTCATCCAGCTAGCCCATCGCCTTGGCCTCAGCGTCTATGAAGACACCGTGCTCAACCATAACGATAATCGCGCCTCCACCCCCATTAACCAGTACCCCGATATGATCCCAGAGGACTTCCATATCTTCTCCTCCTCAAATACCAACAACAACGGGGTTGATTTCAACAATACGCCGCCGTTCGCCCATCAAACCCTCGATTTCGACCTTCTCGGCATGGCCGATATCGCGCAAGAGGATGGCAACGACGCGGAAACCGGCCCCTTTAATCTGCCCTCCTATGCCACCTTCAACGCCTATGGTAAACCGACCTTCGTTCGGCAACCTCTCGACCCCTTCCTCTACCCTAACAGGCAGCCGGTGGCGGAAGATGTGCGACAGTACCTCAAGCGATGGGGGTGGTGGCTCACAACCTTCTTCGGTTTCGACGGCTTCCGCCTCGATGCTGTTCGCTACATTCCACCCGCCTTCTTCCAACCCATCTCTAACTACCAGCCCGGCCCCATCGTCTCCGGTCAGGGCTGGCTCTCCTATCTGTATGGGCTTAACCCCAATCTCTACGTTTTTGGCGAGGACTTCCCAAATGTCAACCCCAACTACGAGCTACGAGAGTATGGCAAGGTTGGAATGAACCTGTTGGACTTCCCGCTTAAAGACAATCTCGATAGTGTGTTTAACTCCAGTGGTTTAGGGAACATAGGTGCCACTCTTGGCAACACACTTGGCACCGATAGCGCTACCGGCCTCGCTTTCTCTTTCGGAGGACTAGAGCCAAGCCTTGGTGTCAGCTTCGTGCAAAGCGCCGATCAAGGCCCTCCAGCTGCCAGTAATCAGGCCTATACCTTCACGCTCACCGGGCCAGAACGACCCGTTGTCTATTACGACGGCAATAACCAAAAGCCTAACGACTATACCGACTTCCCGCGCGCCGGCCGATTCGACGCTGTAGGCACAGGCGACAACCTTCTTCTAACCCTCCTCGATGCGCATGACCGTTATGCGCGGGGTAATATGGTGATCCGCTATAGCAGCTCTAACCTTCTTATCTATGAGCGTCAGGTCAATGGACAGTCGCTGCTGCTTGCCGGCATTAACATCCGCGATGATGGGGTTGCGCTTACCCAAACGGTGCAGACCGCCTTTCCTGCCGGGGCTATCCTCACCGATCTCACCGGCCAAGAGCCTCCGGTAACCGTTCAGTCCAACGGCAGCGTCACCATCACCATCCCTGCCAACGGCACTACAGGTTACGCTAATGGCACCGGCTATGTTCTCTACGTTCAACAAGCCCCACAACCATTGCCAAACACACCCCCCATTCAACTGTTGGACGCCGAAACCTCGCCTGAACAGACCATCGGCTTTCAGACCCATCTTGACCCCACCGGGCAGTATGCTCAAGGACAGAATCTCACCTACTCCTTTGCCACGGTCAGCACCGACCTCATGGATGTGAAGGTTACCACCGATGCCATGGGCAACTCTGCCGTGCTCCAGCTCGACAACGGCCTACCGGTGGCGGGACAGAAGCCGCTTTCCAACACGCCGGAGGGATTGGCGGATGGCTATGTGCCCATGACAAAACTGCAGAACGGACAGTTTGTGTTGCGTGGGATCGATCTCACCCTCCTGTCCAACGGTCTGCATGTGATCCGAGTTCGGGTTTTTGCCAATACAGGCAATCGGCCTGGCGTCTTCAACCAGTTTACGGCCTTTTTCGTGCTCAACAGGCCTATCTTTGGCCCTCCTCCCACCGGAAACCTCTCGAACTATCCGCCGGCGCTGGTCTATCAAACCCAAACACCCACCTCGAACTCCAACCGACTTGATGGTCTTTTTGTTAAGAACGACGATCACAATCTCTATATTGGCTTGGCAGGTAGCGTAGATCCATCAGAGAACTTCACCAACGGTGTGGCGCTCTACCTTGATACCCACACAGGGCTAGGCGTCAACAACCTTGCTACACTTCATGACGATACAGGCCCCGCTGGTCGCCTGCTCTCCAACGCCCCTATCACGCTGCCTCCTGGCTTCAAAGCGAATTTTGGCGTGGGGGTGTTACGTCTCAACAATCTCTTCTCTTCCCCAGAGGCGCCTTTTGCCAGTCAGCCTACACGCCCAACACCGGTAGGCGCTGCAGCAGGCCTCTACTACATTGACGTGTTCCATGCGAATCAGCTCGTTCCTATGCCTTCCGAGATCGCTTGGCAGCCGCGCCCCGGCCCCTTCTCCAATCCTGTAACAGGCCTCGAGGTGGCCATTCCGCTTACCGTGCTCTTTCCAAAAGGAATGACCACTACCACCACTATCGGCATGGTCGCGTGCCTGCGAACGACGGGGGAATCGGGCACCATCTTCTTGTCTACCGATGCCCGTCGAGGCACTCTAGGCAGTCGGCCTACGCCGGTTCCCTACTTAACCAATCAGTTCCTTCCACCGCTGCCGGGCAACAACGTGCCCGACCCAGGCACGTCAAGCGTTACCCTCCAAAACGCGGTTACCTATACCTTCCAGTTTGCTCAAACGGTGGCCTCTTCCAGTTACACCCTTGCCCTCTCAGCGCCGACCTTCGATTCAAACCGCAAACTCTATATTCAAAATGGAACGCTTACGGCGCTAACCAACCTCAACGGACCAGTCCATCTCCTGGTTAAGCTGCCTCAGGGGGTCTCCCTTCAGAATGCGACGGGCTATAGCATGCTCCAATTCGGCACGCCCACCTTGCTGATATCCGAAAACGATGTTCCGCAAGGAACAAAACTTTCGTTCGTGTTGCGTTACCGTGCCTCGCAACCCGTCACCCCACAGATCACCGTAAAAAGCGGGCAAGGCGCTCTTTAAGTTCTCTTCCATCCCAGCGCAAACCTTAACGCTTTAAGGAGGCATCTATTTGATGCCTCCTTTTTCCTTCATGAAGTTCAAGAGAAACTCTGCGAAGCCGGTTCTATCTTCCAAAAGTCTAGCAAGCCCCCACTTCAAAAACGAACTGGGCTAAGTGGCAAAGGTGTATCAAACGGAAAAACCAACAGGGCGCTCACCATAGAGCGATTGATGCCCCCAAAATCGTGGGTTACATCTCGGGTGCGGCGCCGTGCTTCCACAAGCGCCCTTCCTGAATAGGTACCATCTCCCGGATCGAAGGTCACCCCCCAGCGCTTTAGGGCTAACGCCACGGCCTCTCGCACGGGAAACCGCAGCTGCTCTAGCCCTCGCACACCCGTGGGAATGACGTAGCAAGCAGGGTCGCGCTCCAACTTTACTATGGACGCACGGTTCTCTTCCCCACCAATTAACCCCAGTGCCAGGACGCCAGCAGCGCGCAGACGGTAGTTTCCATCATGGATAGCCCGCAAAGCCATATCCTCAATCTGCGCGCGTTGATCGGCCGATAAACCGGTTACCGTAGGTGTAAAGGGTAGAGCCTCTCCAAAGGGGTTCTCTTGCATGTTGGAGTTCGGTTGGTAGGCGAGCGCCGCTAAGCCGATAAGCGCCCGCGCCCGTAAGTAGACATCCCCGCTCTGTGACATCGCCATAAACACTGGCAGTAACTCTGGACGCGGACGCATCGCTAACAGATCGGCCGCCACGTAGCTGTAGGCCGGTAAGCCGGTTAGCCGTGCCGGTGCTTGTAAGATCCCCAACGCTACGCGCTCGATACTGACACCCTGCTGCTCTAAGTAGGTCAATACCTCATGGTCTACCTGTGAGTTTTCGGCAGAGGGTTGAAACAGCAGAGAAAGTCCAAAAACAACAGCCTCCTTCGTCAAATGGGCTGCACGTGCGGCCTCGAAGGCGCCGCGACGTATTTTCCAGTCAGTCTCCTCTAGGATCGCGTCGCCTCCACGCCCCATTCGTTCCGCCTGATAGGCCGATGCCAACACCGGAAAAGCCCGCTCCGGACGATCTAGCTGCAAAAAGCTCTCGCCCACGGCAAGCTTCAGATCGGGATTGCAGGTGATAGCGCGAAAGGAGAAATCTCTTGTCGCTAGATCGACCACGTGTCCCCAATCCTGGGAGGCGTAACTGGCCTCTATCTCCGCGAACCGCTGGCCCACCTGCTTGTTCTTCTTGTCGAGCAGATCCTTTCTATCGCAGCGAGCCCACCCCATCCAAAAGAGGTGCGCACGGCCCCAAAATGGCTCCCAAGAAATCCCCGTTGCGGCAAGCGCATAAAGGGTATCACGAGATAAGGGCTCTCCATGCCACTCCATCGCCTCTGCCGCATGCGCTATCTCCTCATGGAAAAGCGACTCAACAATATCCTTCGCCCACCCACAACGCGAAGCCCCCAAAAATAAACCCATCAAACCAAACAACCAATAAACTGTGCAAATTGAAAGTTTTCTCCGTGGCTTCCACCGCATAGAATTTTCCTTTTTTCTTCTGAAACCGCGCTTGACTTTGAGTGGTGAATGCATTCTACCCCATAGCGCTTTCCCTTTTCTGAAACGTCCCCTTCTTGCGGCTGTGACCCCTCGAACGCTCCAATTCAGAAACGTTGCAGGAGTTTCTAACGTCTATGCAGAAAGAGACATTAAAATGAGAGGGAGGAGAAACCTAAGTTGAGCGACCAACTAGATGATGAGCCAGAATGGTTGAAATTTGGGGTTGCTGCCTCTCTATCTCAACAGTACGCCCGTGACCAGCGTGCCTTTCTAGACCTGCTCGCCTCCATGCTCACCCAGGTGCTGCCGCAAGAGACAGAGGTGAAATACAAGGGAGGACTGTTTAGCGCGCGCAAAAGCGTTCACCAAATTCGTGTTCAGCTCGGCGAGTGGAGCTATACCCTAGAAGACCCTGGTCGGGGAAATCTCCGCGCCACACGGACTCGTATTGTAAGAGGCATCGCTTTAAAAACCGAGGAGATACCGGTGGAAGAGTGGGTAACGGCGCTTGATCAAGAGATCGGTGAACGCGTCCGTAAGAGCGCGGCAGCGCGCAACGCCCTTGCCAAATTTATAGGATAAAAAGCAAGAAAACCTCCTCGTTAAGAGTTTCAGCGGGCAAGCGGTAAAGGTGAACCGATTCTACCCGCTCATTAAAACCTACCATAACTGCGGGAATGTTGAGGATTCGGAACTTTCTGACAGGGGAGGGGCAGGGCGTCGGCCTTGGAGTGGGTGTGTAGAGGTTGTGGTGGGGTATACGACCACGATACGAACGCTGCCAAAAACATTCTGTCGGAAGGGTTACGCCTTTTGAATGTCGGAGACGCTAAAGGCGGAAGGAGGGAACGTCAGGTTTGGTAGGGCAAGCGGTTCTCAATGAAGAATGAAGTCAGAAGCCACGGGGCTTGTCCTCGTAGAGGTTCACTGGCCTATCCTAACCCCTAGGAACCAAAACAATGCGTTTTTTTAACCTTGGACAACCTGGACAACCAGACGATCCGAACGCAGCCCAGCGCAAGCAAGAGAGCCTCAGAAGCCTGGCCGGTGGTGGACTGCCGCTTAACGCTGTGGAACGATTGCGCGAACAGGCCACGACTATCGCAAATGCCCATAGAGGTTTCTCCTCTACGCTCTCCATTAACGAGCAGCTTCTGTTGCGTGGTATCGGCGTGGAGGTTCTCGGGCAGGTGATGGGTAGCTCCATCTACCAGATCGGGTTTCAGTATCTTCCCTCTTGGTCGGGCAACTCCATGGAGCTTACCGCCCTTAGCGAGGCCTACTATGCAGCTCGCCATCTCGCCCTTAACCGTATGCAGCAGGAGGCCGCTCTACTAGGTGCCCATGGCGTTGTAGGAATGCAGATCGTCCGTCGTGCCCTTGAAAACTCCGTGCTTGAATTCCTCGCCTTCGGCACGGCCATCAAGGAGCCTATCCGCACCTACCATCAGCCTGGCAACCTGCCCTTTGTAAGCGATCTCTCCGGTCACGACTACTACACCCTGCACCAAGCGGGGTTCCGACCAGTTGGTTTCGCCTTTGGCTGCTGTGTGTTTTGCCAAGTGGCCACCTGGCGCACCCAAATGGCCAGCAGCCCTTTTGGTACCGGCTGGATGAACCAAGAGCTCACCGACTTTACCCAATCTCTCTACCAAGCGCGAGAGCGCGCCATGGAGCGCATGGTACACGAAGCTCTTGCCGTACAGGCTACCGGCGTTATAGGAAGCGATATCGAGGTGCATCACGATTTTATTGCAGGAGATCAGTATCGGAACCCTGCGGTTATCCACTACTTTACCGCTCTCGGCACCGCCATCGCGCCTTACCCAGCTCCCGATATAACGCCACAAATTGATCTGCAACTTATGATGACCGATACAGCCCAACAACTCCGTGGAGGTTAACACAGATGAGCGACTATACCCCCGGCTCTCAAGCCGGACTTCCTGAGGCCGCCCGGCAGCGTCTCTTGGAAATGCGCGGTACCGCAGAAAAACGCGCCTTTTTTACCAGTGACCTCTCCGTTAATGAGTTTCTTCTTGTCCGTGAGGCCGGCTTCGACCCCGTTGGCTTTGTCATGGGCAGCTCCATCTACCACATCGGCTTTCAGTTTGCTCGTGTCTTCCAAAATCAGGAGATGACCGTGCTAACACAGGCCATGTATCAGGCACGCGAGCTGGCCATGACGCGTATGGAAGAAGAGGCCGACCTGCTAGGCGCCGATGGCATTGTGGGCGTACGCCTTGAGGCAAGCCAATCTGCTTGGGGCGAGGGCATCGCCGAATTCATCGCCATCGGCACCGCCATTCGTCATCGTACCGGAGAGCACTATCGCACGCACCGTAATCGGCCGTTTACCTCCGACCTCAGCGGCCAAGAGTTTTGGACGCTGCTGAAAGCCGGCTATCGTCCTATCTCGCTGGTAATGGGCGTCTGCGTCTATCATGTGGCCTATCGCGGCTTTCTGCAAGCCCTTAATCAGATGGGGCGCAACGTGGAGCTGCAAAACTACACACAGGCGCTCTACGACGCTCGTGAGCTGGCTCTATCGCGGATGCAAGCCGAAGCGGAGGCAGAGCAGGCAGAAGGCATCGTCGGCACCCGAGTCACTGAAAGCAACTATAGTTGGGGCAGCCATACCATCGAGTTTTTTGCCGTCGGCACCGCCGTTACCTCTATTTCCAAAGAGCACACCATCCAGAGCCCTCAACTGGTGTTGCCGCTAAATGGCTAACAACCTCATGGTCACACGATGCGACTGAGGTATTATTCTGTATATGAACACAAGTACCAGCGATTCGCTCTCTCTTAGCCATCCTTATCGTTATGAGGGCCAACCAACTTTGGAGGAGGCGCGGCGATACTGCGCTCGCCTCGCCAAATCGCACTACGAAAACTTTCTGGTGGCCACTCTCTTTTGTCCCCGCGCGTTACGCCAACATTTCTATAATATCTATGCCTACTGTCGTATTAGCGATGACCTTGGTGATGAGATCGGCGATCCCCAACAATCGCTCGCCCTGCTGGATTGGTGGGAAACGGAACTCGATGCCATGTACGATGGAAAGCCGCGCCATCCCGTCTTCGTCGCGCTGGAAGAGACCGTCAAGCGATTCCAAATTCCGTCCGAGCCGTTCCGCCATCTGTTACAGGCCTTTCGCCAAGACCAAATCTGCACACGCTACGCTACCTACGACGACCTGCTGGGCTACTGCCGCTACTCGGCCAATCCGGTAGGTCACCTGGTGCTCTATCTGGCTGGCTATCGGGATGCAGAGCGGTTCGCTTTGGCCGATAAAACCTGCACAGCCCTTCAACTCGCCAATTTCTGGCAGGATGTGGCACGCGATCTCGACAAAGGGCGGATCTACATCCCTCTAGAGGATATGGCTCGTTTTGGTTACTCGGAAACGGAACTTCAAGCGCGCAAGTTCACCCCTGCATTTGCCGAGTTAATGCGCTTTGAGGTCGAACGTACACGCGCGCTGTTTTTAGAAGGACAAGCGCTCTGCAACATGGTAGACAAACGGCTTCGGTTGGATATCGCCATGTTCACGCAAGGCGGTTTGGAGGTCTTACGCCGTATCGAATCGCAGGGTTATGACGTGCTGTCGCGACGCCCGGCCATTCCTAAAAGCCGACAACTCGCTCTTCTCTTCAAACGCCTTTTTCGTCCCCTCTCCTAAGCTCTCCCCAATTTGGAAGAGAAAAACCCCTGTAGGAGCAACCTAGCAGGTCGGCTCCTACGGGGGTTTTTGGGTCAGCGATCGCTTTGCTACTCCTAGCAAACTCCAAGTTGTACGAATTGCGATAGTCTGCTGCCGGTTTGTCAGGAGAAGGTGGAACTCGGATACACCGAACGGATCGCCCTCTAGGAGGAACGCATCGTTCAAATGCAAGAGGCTATTGCTGACGTGGTCGGCAGCTGCTTAAGGTGAATCTTCTTCGTTGAGAAACTCACGCGCCGGCTTGAGTTCGCCGGTCTCCACAAACCATACGCGCTCGGCGATGTTCACCACATGATCGCTCACCCGTTCGAGATATTTGGCCGCGAACATAATATTTAGCGCCAAAAGAGCACAAGAGGGGTGCTCTACGATCTCTTGGGTGAGGCGCTCTCGCATGGCATGGTAGAGGCGATCGACTTCGTCGTCATCGCGAATAACTTTCTCAACGAGGTTGAGATCGTGATGAATAAAAGCCTGGAGCGCATCCTGTAACATCACGCGGCTAAGATGGGCCAAGCGCGGAATGTCCACAAGGGGCCGATAAATCTGCTGAGCACGCGCCAGCCTTCGCCCGATCTTTGCGATATCCACCGCATAGTCTCCAATACGCTCCACATCGGTAATGGCCTTCAAAGCTGTTCCAATGGTGCGCAGATCGCGAGCCACAGGCTGTTGCGTGGCAATGAGGCGTAAACATTTGTTCTCGATCTCAATGTCGTAGCGGTCTACCGTATCGTCTTGAGCTATTACCTTTTGCACGAGCTCTAGGTTGCCGCTCATCAGTGCCTCTACCGCCTGCGCCAACATATTGTCGGCGCAGGTGGCCATCTCCAGCATCGTTTCACGCAGGCTATTCAGCTCGGCCTCAAAATGAGCACGCATTGGAATCATAACGCCGTTCCTCTTTTCCTTTTTACTTTCGTACGACTCGATGGCTTCTCCTAAGTTCCCCCATGATGATAGGGCGGGTTTTAGGCCCGCCCTAAATGTAGAGAGTGTAGGCGCACCAAAACCTTACACGCCGCGTAAGAAGCGCATAGCCTCTTTCTCGTAGGTGTGGAACGGATTTTTCAGGTCAAGCTGCCGATTGCGCTCGATATAGATCGCATCCCAATCGATCACGTAACGCAGCCCCGGATGTGCCAATAGTTGCGCCACAATAAGCCCGCGTCCATAGGCGCGCGTGTTTTCGGGCGGATTGGTCAACGCCTCCTCCACCTGTTCGTCAGTAACAAGGCGCCGCATCAGGCCGGCCTGCTCCAAACCATAGAACAGCCCCTCTTCCGGTGTCGCATTATGATACTCCAAGTCGAGGCTCTGCATCACGTCGTCTTGCCAGCTTGCCCCGGTCTCTTCCATGTACTGACGATAGAGCACAAACTTCGCAGCCCAGTCGAGGCGGTCGGCCGTCGAAAGTGGGTCTCGCTCGAGATCGTCCAAAATAGTCTCCCACTCCCTAAGCACCAGATCGGTTTGTGGGTCGCGACGATAAAGGTAGCGTTTCGCCGCATCAAGATAACGACGTTGCAGGTCAATGGCCGAAATGGTGCGTCCGTTGCGTAAACGCACTATCCATTTCATCGTGGGATCGCGCGAGACCGAGCGCAAAGTCTCTAACGGATCGGCCACCTCCACATCCGGCGGAGCGATCCCGTCCTCGATGAGGTCAAGCACCAAACAGGTTGTGCCCACTTTTAACATCAGGGCATATTCGCTCATGTTGCTTTCGCCGAAGAGCACATGCAGCCGATGCAGGTTGGAGTAGGAGTAGTAGCTATCCCATTTGGGATTGATGATCGCTCTGTTAAAGCGGACGCGCGAGCTGATGGTTTTCACGATGTGATCGGCACGCTGCGAAAGCTGAAAATTGACCGTGGGGTCTATCTCGACCCCATAGAAGTTGGAGACCCAAACGTAGTCTACCTCATGCTCGCTGAGAGTCATGATGTTGTTTTTGCTAGAGGGGCGAGTTAGCCGGTGTCCGCCCACACGCCCAACACCAGCAAAAATTTGGCGCGTTACCAGAAACGGCAACAGGCTCGATAGAGCATCGGTAAAGAAGCGATCTTCGAGCTGCACCAGGTAGTTTTCGTGGCAACCGAAGGTATGCCCACCGAAGTGGTCTATGCTGTTGTTATGAAAGCTAACCACTGGGCTCAGCTGCAGGTCTTTCAATAAGCGCGACAGCAGAATACGCCCAGCCCTATCGTAGCGCACGAGGTCTAGCAGATCACAGCATTCAGGGGTGGCATACTCTTCATGACTACCGACGGCATCTATGTAAAGGCGACCTCCGTTGCGCAGAAAACCTCCGGCGCGGGCCGGTTCAAAGGCATAGTCACGTGCGTGAAGGTCAATAAGCCCATAGCGCCTGTCGTAGAAGGCATAGTCTTTCACCTGCTCAACGATCTCTTCAGGTGTGCCAACTGAAGGATCTCGCACCATGCAACCAAACTCGGTTTCGATGCCAAAAATTCGTTTTTCCATTTTAGCGATACTCGCGCAGTAGAGGCTCGAACTCCTTTTCCGTAAGCAAACGAAAACGGCTTTCTCGACGCACGTCGCGTTCTAGCACGGCCGCCTCAATCGTACCGGTTTTGAGCTCATCCCGCAGAAAAGCTCTCTCCGAGTCGGCCTCTTCGATAAGACGAAACCGCTCGGATTCCTCCTCTTCTTCACGGGTTTTAATGCCGCGTCCGCCTCGCAAGGCTTCGCGCATCCCTGCCGCCCAGGCGAGCAAAGCCCTCTCTAAGGCCTCATGCAGGCTCTGGTCCGGATCGGTTCCCTCCAGGCGTTCCAGCATGCGGTCTTCAGCGATCTGGGTGCCCGCGATGACGGCGACGTCCTGTGTTTGACGATACTCCCCATCGTAGTTTAGTGTTACAAACACATCGTTTTTGGCCGATTTGCCAAGTTCGGCAAAGAGAGCTCGAATCACGATGGGGATATACATGGGGTCACCAAAGGCGCGTTTTAGGGTAGGGCTGAGCGCAAAGCCCACGAGGCGGTGCAAGGAGACATCGTCTGGGCTACGCTCAAAACCCTCTTGATGGGCGGTTTGAATAGCGGCTAGACGCACATTTTCGATGTCGGACTGGCGGCCTATGGCCGAGAACATCTGTCGGTCGTATATCTCATAGATCTTACGCTGGGCTCTACGCACAGTGAAAAGCAAGAGTCCGCCTTTATAGCGAAGCCCCACCACTGGGCTTCCCGTGCGCAGCCCCTCCTCTACAAATTCACGACGTTGAGCGACGGCCTCGTTAATGTCGAAAGGTGTGTACATAAAAACCTCGAAATTTCGAATCTTATCATGGAGTGTGCGCGCTGGTGGTTGTCTCGATGCTCTCTACCAAGGCACGCAGCTCCTCCTCGGGCACATCCTCTATGCCTTCGGCGGTGATCGTTTTGGCCAGCGGAAGCACTTTAGACCAACCCCCTGTAGCCGTGTCGAGATCGGCGGCGATGTCGAGCAGCAGCAGGGCCTCCCTGAGCGCCTCTTCTCGTGTCATCAGATGAAAGGGTTTTTTGGTTTTAACGATATAGTCAAAAACTCCTCGAATCTGCAGCGAACCGCTGCCAGCTGCACCGAACTCGGCGCTCTCGAACCGGGCGCCCATGCCGTCGTAAAAGAAGATGCGCCCCTCCTCCAACTCACGGTCGTAGATACTTAGCAGGGGCAGGAATCCACCGATACCTTGCAAAGCCTCCGGCAGGCCTGCCCGCACTACCTTGGCCAGTTCAGCCAGTTTGCCCTCTAGGCTCATCGGTTGGAGATAGGTACGCTCGTAGAGCTTAAAGGCCGTTCTCAGATAGCGTACCACCTCCATTGCACGTGCATAAGAGCCGGATATGGCAAGCAGAGTATAGTCATCAACGGCCAACACCTTTTCGGCGCGATCGTACATTACGGCAAAGTTGGCGGTAGCGCGGCGGTCTCCCACGTTGATCACGCCACGATCGAACTTTACCGCGATCACCGTCGTGCCGTGTACCTCCGTAAGCGCCTGTGTGTCCCGCGAATCCCCTTTGAAAGACGGAGCGGTCAGCGGGCGCGTTAGAGGATGACCGCTCCGCTCCAAGAGGGTCCAAAGATCTGCTGCCGGTTCAAACAACGTTACTCTCCGCTTCGTTGTCGGTAGCGACGGGCCGCATCGGGATCTACACGCTTCATACGGCGCAGCAGATCGCTGGTATCCGGCCGTTTCACATCCGGCTTCTGAGGGCCGCCCCCATCCCCCTCTTTACGGGCGGGCTCTGTAGGCAGTATAGGCATCTGCCGTCGCTCTTCCATACGAAATAGATCGCTCATGGTTCTTGCTCCTTCGTTGCTTGGCGCTTTCTCTTCGGTATCGTTCTACATGTTTTATACGGTCTCCTCCGCACCGGGTTGGCTTTGAAGGAGAGCGATGACATCCTCTAAGGTGCGTGCCGTGGCAAACTCCTCGTTGAGGAGCCGCACGTTCTCCTCAACCAATGGGTTCATATCGAAAAGATAGTCCTCGTCGTTATACCGAAACAGCACCCCATTCCACCCAATGCTTCGCACGGCTGAGGCGAAGCGCTGTACAAACAGCCCACGTAGGGCGGCTCGTGTATCTATGGGGGGACACGACATGGCCGCCTGAATACGCGTCTCCGTTACCAGGGTGCACATCTGCCCGGCCTGTTCAAGACCATAGTAAAGCCCCTCCTCCGGGTCTATGTTGTGATAGGCAAGATCAAGGCTTTGCATGTGCGGATCGTTCCATTTCAGCCCCTCTGCCTGGCGAAACGGTTCCAGAAGCTGATACTTCGCGACCCAATCCAACCGGTCGGCGGCCATAAGGGGGTCTTTTTCCAGATCGTCGAGAATCTGCTGCCATTCGGTGAGCACCCAGTCGGTCTCTTCATCGCTGTTTTGCAGGTATTTTTGCGCTTCGGCGAGGTAGAGCCGCTGAATCTCCAACGCCGTAATTGGCGGCTTTCCATCGGCCCTTTCTACGGTGCGTTTCAGAGTGATATCACGCGAGATGGCCTTAGCGGCCTGTACTGGGTTTGCCAAACGCAAGGGGGGTTGCCTTCCCTGCTCCAACAACGACAAAACTAAGCAGGTAGTGCCCACCTTTAATGCCGTGGCATACTCGCTCATGTTGGCATCCCCACAGATCACATGGAGACGCCGATAGGTTCGCGGGGTTGCGTGCGGCTCGTCGCGCGTGTTGACCAAAGGGCGATTATGCAGGGTATCTACGCTCGCCTCCACGGAGAAGAAATCGGCACGCTGGGAAAGCTGGAAGAGATCGGAGCGCCCTAAACCGTTGTTTTCTACCCCCGCTTTGCCGGCTCCGGCGTAGATGCAGCGTGAGGCGAAGAAGGGCAGAAGCATGAGAATAAGGGTCTCGGTGGGCACATCGCGCCGCATAAGATAGCACTCATGGGTGCCATAGCTGGCTCCATGGAAATCGGTGTTGTTTTTGTAGATCGTAACCGCTCGGCCGGTCTCCGCAGCGCGGCGACGGGCTGCAGCCAACACAATGCGCTCTCCGGCACGATCGTGCGCCACGAGGTCCCAAAGGGAGCGGCACTCCGGTGTGGAGTATTCTGGGTGGCCATGATCGTTATAGAGCCGCGCCCCATTGGGCAACACCCTATCGCTGCGCTCCTCCTCGCGGCTCATTGTGGGACCACCGGGAGGGTCAAATTGGGCATCGTCAGGGTTTGTGGAGAGGTTTTGCACCGTAAAACCGCGCATATCACGCCGAGGGTCCTCTCCCCGGTAGTTCCAACCGCTCACCCACGGCCCTTCACAGCTGCGGACCACGGCCATACTTTCGGTAAGCCAATCGCCCGTGTTTAGCCCCTCCACCACAATGCCGTATTCCGTCTCGATGCCGAACAGTCGGTTCATGACTAACTTCCTAAGTTGTTACATCCCTTAGATGATGTTGTGCTGAGAGTGCGGCGTGCCTTTCCTGGCACGGATGGGGCGAATGGTCGCCACGTTCTCTGGCTCGTAGTCGAGCAGCTTCAACCAATCTTCTAACGAATCGCCCTTCGGGAAAATTTCGTTCTCGCGGAACTCGATGCGTAGAGCCTTCTGAATGTCGTCAATTCCAATGCCCTCATCTGAGGTGTTGTTGACGATGCATCGCCGTATGGCAAAGTCCTTTGCGCGCTCCACCACCGATTTGATCAGCGCGCCACTTAGAAGGTCTTTCCAATAGAGAGTCTCCGTACCGCCGTTGCGCAGATAGACCTCCAAAAACTCCATCTCCGGATCCGTTCGGAAGGTGTAATCGGTGGCGAGGTCGAGCAGCTCATCCAGAGCCGCCTCTACGTCCCCTTTATGCTCTCGTATGAGGGCCGGATCCAAGGGCACGTCGCTTAAATAGATTCGATAGATGTCGCGTGCAGCCCGCCGATCCGGTCGGGCCACCTTAACCTTACGGTCAATGCGTTCGGGGCGTAGCACAGCGGGGTCTATGTAGTCGGGTCGGTTGGAGGTAAGCATCACCACCACGTTTTGCAGGCTTACCAGACCGTCCATCTCCGCACAGAACTGAGGGACGAGGGTGTTAGAGATGTTGAGGTAGCGGCCACTGCTTCGCGTTCGTAATAGCGATTCGGCCTCATCAATAAAGATAAACACAAGGCGTCCCTCTTTGGCCTTCTCTCGCGCCTGCGCGAAAATCTCTCGCACCTGTCGTTCCGACTCACCGAGCCACATGTTGAGGATTTTGGGGCCGTTGATGTACATAAAGTACTCTTTAACCTCTTTGCCCTGGCGCTTGCTGTACTCCTTTGTGAGGTTATAGGCCGTTGCTTTCCCTATAAGGGTTTTACCGCAGCCCGGTGGACCGTAGAGCAGAATACCTTTGGGCGGCCGCTTGCCAAAACGTGTGAACAGTTCCGGGTAGAGAAGCGGCATCTCAATGGCGTCTTTGATAACCCCTATAGCCTCTTCCTGGCCCCCGATCTTGCTCCAAGGTAGCTCAGGTACCTCCTCAAGGTAGTAGTCCGTTGTTTCGCGAGCGGGGAAGTGCTCCAACGCGACTTTGAAGTTAGGCTCCATGCGCACCTCTGATCCGGGCTTCAACGGCTCGTGCAACAGATCGTCGCTGCGATAGACCACACGCGATTGCAACCCCTGAGCATCCATAGAGACACGCAAACGCCCATCTTCAAGCACCTCGCTGACCTTTACAATGGGGCCACCTTTGGCATATCCCAGGTCTCCAATAACGGCGAAGGCCTCGTTCACTTTCACCTGGGTGCCCACCTTAAAGTCGGTCTTTTCCAGTTTGGGGTCTACGTTGGCAATGTATTCTTGATCTCCAATCGCGATACGCACCACCAAATCCGTCTTTTCTTCTTGGCCGCTCTTTCCTGCCTCCATTGCGTCCTGGCGGCGGCGCGCTTTAGGCCTCGGTTCCTCCGGATCCACTTTCCCCAAAAACACAGCGATGCGGTTTGCGGGCGAAGTGAGCTTGTTGTAGGCCTCCTCGAATTCGGCGATCACCTTCTTGGCCTGCTCCATCGCCTCCTCATCGGAGACCAACTGCTCGCGTAACGCCAAAAGATAGCCCATTCGCGCATCGTTGCGCGGCGTCATGCGGATGATCTCGTCGAGTAACCAGAGCGCCCGAATCTGCAGCTCGCCAGAGCCTTCGTTCTCATTGAGGTCGTTTTCTGCGTAGTCGTCGTTGTCGGAAAAGCTACGTTGGTCGCGATCTTTTCGCATGGGTGTTCCACTCTCCTCGATCCCACAGGGTTATCGCTGCTTTCGCCGCTTACAAAACGGGTGGGCTCTCTGTATAACTCTAATCTACGGATAGCGATAGAGGTAAGTTTCTCCAAGATGGATACAAAATTCTACCCATTGTCCCCTTCTTAAGTACGGGTTTTCCTATCTCAACCTTCACTACGTAATCGGTAGACAACTTATCACCCGCTTCGACAAGGATATGCCGTAACTTTTACGACGCCTTAGGAGGACTCCCCTGCTTCCGCAGAACAGCCGCTGATAAGCCGACGGAGATGGCTTAGATTCACCGCGTGCATGGTCTCGGCCTCCGGTGTCTCTATTAAAGCGGGCACGTTGAGAAGGCGTGGGTCGGTGAGCAGACGTCGAAACGCGGCATCGCCTATCTCGCCCTTCCCAATGTGTTCGTGCCTGTCCACTCGGCTTCCAAGTCCCTTCTTGGCATCGTTAATGTGTAATACCTTCAGCCGATGCAGCCCAACAAGTCGATCGAACTCGACGATGGTGGCCTCATAGGTCTCCGGTGTGCGAATGTCGTAACCCGCCACAAAGATATGACAGGTATCCATGCAAACCCCCAGCCTAGGGTGGGGCCCAATCTTTTCGAGAATGGCGCCGAGCTGTTCGAAACGCCACCCCAAACCGGTGCCCTGTCCGGCAGTGGTC
Organism: Chthonomonas calidirosea T49; assembly: GCF_000427095.1. Lineage (NCBI taxonomy): Bacteria > Bacillati > Armatimonadota > Chthonomonadia > Chthonomonadales > Chthonomonadaceae > Chthonomonas > Chthonomonas calidirosea. Next base: position 2,609,879 of record NC_021487.1, on the reverse strand, counting down.
TCTAGCGCGATGCCTACCCGATAGTTCGCCGTGTCGGTCGCCTCCAAAATCATGATCAGGCTTTCCACCAAACGTTGCATGGCGGGCTCTTCGCCTTGCCCTAGGTGGGCTCCCATATGGGTAACCACCCAAAGTAAACCGAGCTGTTCCGCACGATCTAGCTCATGCCGAAAGGCGCTTCGCGAGCGCTCCAACACATCCGCAGCCGGCGCTGCAAGGTTGATAAGATAAGAATCATGGGCGATGATAAAGGAGATTTGGGTCTGCTCTTTGGCGGCCTCAAAGGCCTCGATCTCTTCAGGGGTAAGAGGAGGATGTGACCATTGGCGTGGACTGCTCGTAAAAAGCTGTACGGCTGTACATCCGATGGCCTTTCCGTTAATAAGGCTATTGGCCAACCCGCCGGAAGTGGGCATATGGGCGCCAAGGAGCCGTGGCAGCGGCTGCGTTTCCAACTCATTACAGAGGCCTATGGGCAGGCTCTCAGAGGCGCTATCGCTCATCGCTATCCTTTAGCATCGGAAAGCAACCCTTTCAATGCACGATTTGCTTATTTTAACACCTTCTAAGGGAGCTGTCAAGGTCGAAGGACTAGGGACGAAACCAAGGGCGCTCGCCATCTCCGGGAGGCATGCCAAAGTTCCGAGGGCAGCAGAACACCGGGCAAAGCGCCGCCCCTGAGATTGCGGCCATACGAGCCCCGTTGGTAACGAACGGATCGGTTCGATCGTCCACAATACGCCCACCGGAGGCGTAAAGAGCTGCCACACGAAAGTCGTCAGGGAAGAACCAGTGTGCGTGACCGTCACTAAACACATAGTTCCCACCCCCATTATGGCGTCTATCCGGAGGGCGCACGCCGAAATAGAGCGGACGATAGGGGCAGTGAGCGGCAAAGGGGTCATTGGGCAGGGTGTTTAGGCTATCGCCGTAGGCATCGTGGATGTAGGCATCTCTCACGGAAGGGTCGGTGAGGGGAGTGGCATCGGCAACCCATCCTGGGTTGGCATAGCCCTCACCCCATATGGGCAGTGTGCCGGGCGTTGGCACGGCGGCAGAGGAGATGGCACGACGCCAATCCGAAGGGTCGCCACGGAAAACATAGGCGTTCCAAATGTAGCTGGTGCGACGTAGGAAAGAGGGGCTGTTCACCGAACCGTCCCAAACGCGTGCTAGACTATCGGAGGGGCAAACCCAAACGCGCCACCCTGCGGAGAGATAGGGCTGATGTAAATCCATTGGCCATGTGCCCGGCAGGTAGCCGGGGCTGGCATACATGGCGTCGTAGTCTTCGGCATAGAGCATAACCCCCATTCCCAGTTGGCGCAAATTAGAGAGGCAGAGGGTGCTACGCACCTGTTCCCGCACCTGAACGAGCGCAGGCGCCAGAAGCGACGCTAATATGGCTATAATGGATACAATAACCAAAAGCTCTACAAGGCTAAATGCCACCGGAAGGCGCTGGCGTTGGAAACTAGAAACCTGTTTTTTCATCGTTGCCATCTTGTGTGCATCGGCAAGGATCTTGTCGAACCAGATAGATTATCTGTTGCTTCAGCGCTCTCCTGTAGCACCTAGATGGCAGGCCGTTTAGCCTCAAAGAGTCAGCTAAGAGAATGTACTCATATCCCTAGCGCCAGTTTTTGAGGTAGCTCGGACAACAGGCTGAGCTTGAAGGAAAAGCGAACCTCCCTTTCTCTTAAAGCGGTAGCGAAAGAGGGCTTAACCCCTCCTCCAAACGACATTTCGCCCTCCATCTGGTTCGATGCCCCACAAAATTGGGGTACAACAATGAGCATACAGCACACTGTGGTATTCTACATTGCCGACCAGCATCAGAGCAGCTGAGCGTCGGCTTGAGGAGCATCTATGTCGGCCGAATGGCACACGGATTGGCGCGAAATCAAGATAACGGGCACCGAAAAGGGATTTCCGGCCATTCACTCACCGGTTTGTCATACCGCAAAAGGAACACCCTACCTGTGTCATCCTGGGGTTGTGCTCATTGGGCGCACGACAACCGATATTCAGGGCATCGAGCCTTTCCTGCAGGGCTTTGACCCCGATTTGGGCTTTGCCACCTATCTGCAAGACCCCGTGCGTCTCGATCCGGGAACCCAGCTTTGCAAAACGGCCGGGCAGCTTTGCTATGCCTCCTTTGGCCCAAAGCGCACCTGGAATCGAGACGCCAAACGCTACTTCGACAATATTAAAGAATCGGGACATGGTAGCGTGCTCGAACACGCCAACTTTAGCCTGCTCTGCTACGGCGTTAGCCGCTCGGTTACCCACGAACTCGTGCGTCATCGCCACTTCTCCTATTCTCAGATATCGCAGCGCTACGTATCGGGGCGAGTTCTGCGCTTTGTAGAACGGCCTGAGTATCAGCAAAATCCTACGCTCCACGCCGAATTTCTGGAGCGCATAGACCGAGCGGCAGCCGACTACGAGCGCACGGTAGAGCGGCTTCTGGAAGCACAGCAGGCAGGCCAGCCGCTGCTCTCGGCCGACATGCGCACCGATCTCCGCAAAAAGGTACAGCAAGCAGCGCGTTCGTTGCTGCCTAATGAAGCCGAAGCGCCCCTGGTGGTAACCGGCAATGCACGGGCGTGGCGCCACTTTTTGGAGATGCGGGCTAACGTTCATGCCGAAATTGAGATAAGGGCGCTGGCGTTTCTTGTCTACCGTTGTTTAGTTGCCATTGAGCCGATCCTGTTCGAGGATTATCAAGTTGTGACCTTTCCGGACGGCACTTTTGGGCTAGATACCGCTTTTCGGAAAGTATGAGAGCTGCAATGGAGCCACTACGCATAGGAGTGATCGGCTGCGAGATCGCAAGGATGCGTTATCATACGGCCCTGGTGGCAACGCCCCAACTTCGCGTGACGGCCGTAACCGATCCCGATCCGCGATTAGCCCGCATATGGGCACGACAAATCGGGGGACGCCCCACCGTTTGTGCGGATACTCTGGACCTACTTGATCAGCCGCTCGACGCCGTGCTGGTAACCACGCCTCTGGCTTTACGCGCACAGGCCATCGCAGATGCCCTCCGAGCCGATCTTCCGGTTCTTGCGGAAGTGCCTTTTGCCCTGCACCTCGCCGATATGGATGACCTCCTTGTGTTGGCCTCTCGCAGCGACCGACTGCTTATGCCGGCCCTCCCTCGTCGCTTCGACCCCTCCTTCAGGAAACTACACCAGATCGTCCAGGAAAATGCACTGGGCACCCCAGAGCAGCTACGTTGTACATGGGGCTTGCCGCAGGAGACCGACCTTCCATCGGGTGACGGCGTCAGTGGGGGGTGGAACGCGCATTGGCAGTATCTGGCATGCCAAAGCCTCGACCTCTGTTTCTGGTGGCAGGGGGAAGGGTTCGCCGTAAGCGCCGATATGGAGATGGCGCAACTGATGGGAGCGCCGTGTCCGAAAGGTAAAAAAGCACAGGCCGACGCCTTAGCCATTCTTCTCGTGACGCACCCGCACGGCCGCTCCATTCATCAGTTTATGCGCACGCTCTCCGTGCGCCCTGAGGAGCGCTATTTTCTCACTGGAAGCCACGGCAACGCCGAGCTTATTGCGGGCGTGGGCGCCTCTACCGCAACGAACCTGCCGCTGCCCTACCTTACACTTCAACGTGTCGGCGAACATGCATCTAGGGTCAATGTAGACTTAGCCCCCGAAGAGCAAGCGCTTTCTCCCTCCGCCGTACGCATCCGACGTCTCCTGCAGCATTTTGCGGCCTGTGTGCGCCAACAAGAAGAACCTGAGATCGGGCCGCATACGGCAAGGGTCGTCTTGGATGCCGTTCATGCTGCCTATGTATCGGCTTGCGAGCAGAACAAGGTAAGCCTGCCCCTACGCCGTTTCCCCGACATCGCCGCGCTGCTGCACCGTTTCCATGGCGTCCGCAGGGCCTTGCCTAAAGGGCTGGGGTAGGCTCGTAGCGCAAAGCTCCTGACTGCAGCACGTCTCGTACCTGCTCTACGAAATGATGGGCAAGATGTCCACGAGAACGATCACGTCGCCAGGCCACGGCAATCGCACGTTGAATCCCCTCCTCGGTCAGCAGCAGATACCGACAGCCTTCTACCGGAGCACGGCTCGCGCACATCTCTGGCACTAGAGACACCCCTAACCCCATCGCTACAAGAGTCTGCAGAGTGCTCAGCTCTGTGCTTCGGCACACAATACGGCGCTGGAGGGCCTGTTGAGCACAAAAGCCATCAATCTGTTGCCCCAAACAGTGCATCTCATGCAGGGTGATAACAGGAAAATCCTGTATCGCCTTTAGCGCACAGCTTTCCTGAGGCCAGCTTGGGCTATCTGGCACTATGAGCAAGAGCCGCTCATGAGCTAGTATCTCGATCTCGACAAGCTCATGTTCCGCCGGTAGGCTCACAAGGGCACAATCTATTTCGTTATTCACCAACGCCTCCAAAAGTCGTTCCGTCAGGTCTTCACGGATCTGAAGCTGACATTGTGGATGGCTCGTCAGCATCCTCCTCACCACAAGAGGCAGCAGATAGGGCGCGATGGTCGGTAAAACGCCCACTGCCAGCGGCACGTCCTCTATCGACTGCTGGCGCTTTAACTGCTCCTCAACCTCGCGCGCCTGCTGCAAAATCTGCTTAGCTCGCGGCAGCAAAAGCTTCCCAGCATCTGTCAAGGCCACCCCACGACGGAGCCTATCGAAAAGTGTCTGGCCTAACTCCTCCTCAAGCTTTTTGATCTGCAGACTGAGAGAAGGCTGGCTTACATAGCATCGCTCCGCAGCCCGACTAAAGCTCCCCGTCTCGGCTACGGCTACAAAGTAACGTAGTTGGTGCATTTCCATAGGTTTTTCCTATCGTTTCTATAGAAAAAAAGTCTTTGACAATAATACCTCCTTCGTCTTATACTGACAATGAGCGGCGAGAGCGGAAAAAGAGCGCTTCTCCTTTTTAGGGTATTCCGCTTTCCGCCTTCGCTCGAAAAAGCTCTTAGGCGACCACGATGTCGCCTAAAGAGCTTTGTCTCTAAATTTACTGAGGAGGTCAAAACACAACATGCCTGAAGACAAAGAACACCCCATTCTTACCACCGCCGACGGCGCCCCTATCGCCGACAACCAAAATGCCCTCACCGCCGGGCCGCGTGGCCCCCTGCTGATGCAAGACATCCAGCTGCTCGAACAGATGCAGCACTTCAATCGAGAGCGCATCCCTGAGCGGGTCGTTCACGCAAAAGGCTCCGGCGCCTACGGCACCTTTACCGTTACCAACGACATTACTCGCTACTCTAAAGCCAAGCTCTTCTCTGAGGTCGGCAAGCAGACACCCATCTTTATTCGTTTCTCCACGGTAGCCGGTGAGCGCGGTGCAGCCGATGCGGAGCGCGACGTTCGAGGCTTTGCCATTAAATTCTACACGGAGGAAGGCAACTGGGACCTCGTGGGCAACAACACTCCCGTCTTCTTCGTGCGCGACCCCTACAAGTTTCAAATGTTTATCCACACGCAAAAGCGCGATCCGCGTACCAACCTCCGCGATATGGATATGCAGTGGGACTTCTGGTCGCTCTGCCCCGAATCGCTGCACCAGGTTACCATCCTCTTCTCCGACCGTGGGATTCCACGCAGCTATCGCCACATGAACGGATATGGCAGCCACACCTATAGCCTCATCAATGAGAAAGGCGAGCGGGTATGGTGCAAGTTCCACATAAAAACGATGCAGGGCATTCAATGCCTCACCGACGAGGAGGCCGAGCGAATCATCGGCAAGGATCGTGAGAGCCACCAACGCGATCTTTTTGAGACCATCGAACGCGGCGAGTTTCCGCGCTGGAAGATGTATATCCAGGTCATGACAGACGAACAAGCGAAGAACTTCCGCTGGAACCCCTTCGACCTCACCAAAGTCTGGCCGCATGCCGAGTACCCGCTCATTGAGGTCGGCATTCTCGAACTGAACCGCAACCCAGAAAACTACTTTGCGGAGGTAGAACAGGCCGCCTTTAGTCCTAGCGCCATCGTGCCAGGCATCAGTTGGAGCCCGGACAAAATGCTGCAGGCCCGCCTCATGAGCTATGCGGATGCGCATCGCTATCGCGTCGGCAACAACTACCATCAACTGCCGGTCAACCGTCCGCGCTGCCCGGTAAAAAACTACCAGCGTGACGGATTTATGACGCACGGAGAGTACGGTGCTGCGCCAAACTACTTCCCCAATTCACGCGAGGGCACACCGCAACCCGCGCCCGAGTATAAGGAACCAGCCTGGTACCTTGGTGACGTGACGGTAGATCGGTACGACTCCACTAAAGACCACGACGACTACACACAGCCCGGCAACCTCTACCGCCTTTTCGACGAGGGACAACGTGAGCGACTTACTACGGCCATTGCCAAAGCGCTGGGCCAAGCCCGCAAAGAGGTGCAGCTGCGCCAGCTCGCTCACTTCTTCCGCGCGGATGAAGATTATGGACGCCGGGTAGCCCAAAAGCTAGGCATTGATCCTTCCGAAATCCCTGGCCTTGTAAGCGCCACTACCGCTCGCTAACAGAGACCTGATCCTACCCTGCCATTCCCTCAGCCCCCTTCGGGGTTGAGGGCTTTTTGATGATGGGCTCCTTCCTTGCTTCAAATCGCAGGTATATGGAGTACGCCTGCCTGCTTACAAACCCTACCCCCTCCCTCATTTTGCAGAAGAGGAGAGGCCAGTAATTTAACCAGCTGTTTCCTCGTCCACTCTCCATCTCCTGCGATAGGCTTAAGCAGGCAGGAATCTGGCCAGGCCGGAGGAAATTTTATGTTGTGTTAAATTACCCCAGGAGGAGAACAGAACGCTGTGGCCGCATTTCATAAGCATCCACCCACACACCGTCTACGATCGGCCCCACCCAAAATTGGCATACGCCCTACCATTGATGGGCGCTACGGCGGGGTGCGCGAGTCGCTTGAGGAACAGGTGATGGCCCTGGCACGCAGCACCGCCCAATTTCTTCAAGAGAACCTTCGTCACCCCAGCGGCTTGCCTGTGGAGTGCATCATTGCAGATACCTGCATCGGCGGCGTCTCCGAGGCCGCCAAGTGCGCCGAAAAGTTCGCACGCGAAGGCGTAGGGGTCTCGCTTACCGTGACCCCTTGCTGGTGCTACGGTGCGGAAACCATGGACATGGACCCTCTCATTCCCAAAGCGATTTGGGGGTTCAACGGAACCGAGCGACCAGGTGCTGTCTACCTCGCCGCCACTTTGGCCGGACATAACCAAAAGGGGATTCCTGCCTTCGGTATCTACGGACAGGATGTGCAGGATGCCGGAGATACCACTATACCACCCGATGTGCAGCAGAAAATGCTTTGCTTCGCCCGTGCCGGTCTGGCGGTGGCCACCATGCGCGGTGCCTCCTATCTCGCCATGGGCGGCGTCTCGATGGGTATCGCCGGCTCGATCGTAGATCATGACTTTTTTCAGCGCTACTTGGGCATGCGCACCGAAACGGTGGATATGACCGAGTTTGTGCGGCGTATGGAGGAGGGCATCTACGATGAACAGGAGTACCAGCAGGCCCTTCAATGGGTAAAAGAGCACTGCCACGAGGGCACCGACTATAACCCACCAGAAAAACGTCGTAGCCGGCAGCAGCTTGATCGTGACTGGGAAACCTGTGTAAAAATGGCGCTCATTGCTCGCGATCTTATGAATGGAAACCCACGTCTCGCCGAACGCGGCTTCCCCGAAGAGGCCGAAGGCCACAACGCCTTGGTGGGCGGTTTTCAGGGTCAACGCCAATGGACAGACCATTTTCCCAACGGCGACTTCCTTGAGGCCATTCTTAACACTAGCTTCGATTGGAGCGGTATTCGCCAACCCTACATCATTGCTACTGAAAACGATGCCCTTAATGGGGTCTCCATGCTGTTCGGGCACCTCCTTACCGGCACCGCACAGCTTTTTGCGGATGTACGCACCTACTGGAGCCCTGATGCGGTGAAACGCGTAACCGGCTACACCTTACAGGGGCGTGCGGAGAACGGCATTATCCATCTCATTAACTCTGGTCCTGCAGCACTCGACTGGACTGGCGAACAGACCGTTGATGGCAAACCCGCTATAAAGCCCTGGTGGGAGGTCACTGAGGAAGAGGCAAAACGATGTTTGGAAGCAACCCGTTGGTGTCCCGCCGTTTTGGAGTATTTCCGCGGTGGCGGGTTCTCCACCGATTTTCTCACGCGCGGAGAGATGCCGGTGACCATGTGTCGGCTTAACCTTGTGCAGGGATTGGGGCCGGTGCTGCAGATCGCCGAGGGCTACACCGTAGACCTGCCCTCACAGGTGCACGACATTTTGGACAAGCGCACCAACCCCTCCTGGCCTACTACTTGGTTCGTACCCAACTTAACCGGCGATGGGGCTTTCCGTAGCGTTTACGACGTGATGAACCATTGGGGTGCCAACCACGGAGCTATCTGCTATGGGCATATTGGAGGCGATCTTCTCGCGCTCGCAGCCCTCTTGCGCATTCCGGTAGACATGCACAATGTGCCGGTTGAGCGCGTCTTTCGCCCTACCTACTGGGCGCGCCACGGCGGATTTGCATCTACCGATGCCGATTTTCGTGCCTGCAGCCACCTCGGCCCTCTCTACGCCTAAACGAAACAGCAGAGAGGCTGAAATAACTCTACATAGAACGGTATAATATTAATGTAAGCTGTGCTCTTTAATAACCGAGAGCCGGTTGTCGGAGGATAACTCACTATGACCGTATCAGTGCGACCGCAGGATATAGAAGAGGCTAAGGCGTTTTACGCTGCCAATGGCTACGTTATCGCGCGAGGGCTGTTCTCCCAGGAGGAAGTAGCACGCTATCGCGAACACTTTATGCGTCTGAGAGAGGAGGGGGCGAAACCAGGAGACTTTTCCGGCATAGATCTCAACAGCCCTGACCCTTTGAAACGTTATCCCCGCATGATTCATATGCATCGCTGGGACAAATTGAGCCTTGAATGGCTGCTTGATCCGCGTCTTAATCTCTGGCTAACCGCCCTTATGGGCAAAGAGCCTTATGCGGTGCAAACCATGCTCTACTTCAAGCCCGCCGGAGCGCGCGGCCAAGCGCTCCATCAGGATCAGTTCTACCTAAGGGTGCAACCCGGCACCTGCATGGCCGCATGGCTCGCTCTCGATCCCTGCGATGAAGAAAACGGATGCATGCAAGTGGTCCCCGGCAGTCATCTTTGGCCTATCCTCTGCCCCATTAAGGCCGATACGACGGTAAGCTTCACCGATGTCACCGTGCCTTTGCCGGAAGGCTGCGAGATACGCCCCATGATCATGGATGCTGGCGATGTGCTCTTCTTCAACGGCTCTGTAGTGCACGGTAGCTTCCCCAACACCTCGAAAGATCGTTTCCGCCGCGCCCTTATTGGCCACTATATTGTGGGCGATGCCCAAAAGGTGGCGCAATACTATCATCCTGTGCTGCGCATGGACGGCACAGAGGTTCCTTTGGGCGTGAGCGAAGGCGGCGGCCCCTGCGGCATTTGGCGTGAACAAGAGGGCAAACCGACTATCGCTATGGAAGGACGTCTTGAAAACGGGTTCTTGCACGAGTAGACTTTCCTTCTCCCTTCTTAGTAGGGGGGCAGCGTTGCTTGTTGCCCTCCTCTGCTTTTGTTTTAGCCCTCTTTCCGCTTGTGCCGACACCTCTTATTCGCTTTTTGGCCTTAATGGCATAGGCTATTTTCACTATCTTAATGCCCCTAACGCCCACCAAACCGCACAGCAAAAGATGCAGTGGTTGGAACGGGCCGGCGCTAAATGGGATCGTTTTGACTTCTGGTGGGGCACCATTGAGCCGCAACCCGGTGTTTGGAAATGGGACCAAGCCGATTGGCTTGTCTCTTTCTACACTCGTCATCACATCCGTATGCTGCCTATCCTCTGCTATCAGGCCGCCTGGATGCATCAATCGCCCCATACCCCCGAAGATTTCGCACAGTTTGCCGATTTTGTCGCGCATGTTGTATCCCGCTATCATAAACAGATCCACTGCTGGGAAATTTGGAACGAACCGAATATCCCCGCCTTTTGGAAACCGCACCCCGACGCGGCCGCCTACACGGAGCTGTTGAAAGCCGCCTATCTCGCCGCCCATCGGGCCGACCCCCATTGTGTGATCGTGGGTGCCGCTGCAAACGAAACCGATATCAACTGGCTCGAAGCCATTGCCGACCATGGAGGACTTTCCTACATGGATGCTGTGAGCATCCATCCCTACTCCATGTCCGACGGTCCCGAACAGATGTATCTTGCCCAACAGTTAGAGAACGTGCGTCGGTTTCTATCTGCGCACGGCCGTCCCAACCTGCCGATCTGGATCACCGAGATGGGCTGGACGTCCTCCATCGAAAACCTACAAAGCATGCAGCGTGCCGCTATCTACTTAGTTCAATCTTACACCATTGCCGCGGCAGAGGGCGTTCAACACCTCTTTTGGTTTAACGAGCAAGACTGGACAGAAGGCGGAAAGCTGCAGGGCTGGGGGCTGCTCTCTCCGGACATGCATCCAAAACTTACCTTCGATGCCTATCGCCAGATCGCCGCGTTTCTGGATGGTTGTCATTTTGTGGGCTATGTGCCTCTGGATAACGGGATCGGCTATCTTTTTCGCAAAGGACGTGTGGAGCGACTGATCGCATGGGCTTATCGAGGACAGACAGCCACGCTGCCCCCGCTACGCCCCAACGCAAAGCTCATCCCCCTCTTCTACACAAGCCCCGACCAGCCAACGGAGAGCAGCCTCAAGGCCGATACGGCGCAGGGCGCTCTTACCCTTAGTGAAACACCTCTCTTTATCACCGATGTTGCCCGCGCCTTTCTCAAGCCGTTGACTATCACGCACACCCTCCCTGCTCCATCCCAGTGGGTTGTCAACGGTGACCTACAGCAGATAGATGCCAAGGGCGCCTACGGTTGGCACAAAGGGGTTTTCTATGGCGGAGCCGACAGAGGCACTTTTGCTACGTTCCCCGAAGAGCACGCCTTAGCGCTTACGAACACCACCGATGCGCTCTGGCAGTCGTGGTCGGTGCCCGTGATGCCAGGAGAACGTTACCGACTTACCGTGGAGATCCTTACAAAAGAGGCCACAGGTGAAAACGATGCGCAGATACTCTTTCTTGGAGGGCCGGGCTGGAGCTGGCTCGGTGGGCCTACCACAGAAAGCGTTACCGGTAGCACCAATGGCTGGCGCACCTTCACCGTTGAAGGCAGCGTGCCTAAAGACGCCGATTTCTTAAGGGTGAACCTGATTAGCAAAAGAAATACGGGTCTGGTGCTCTTTCGTAACATCCGTTTGCAGCGCGTGCCCTGAATTTTTCGATTCTGCTAAAAGTATGGGTTTTTTCATGAGAAGCAGGAATCCCGTCGAAAGCTATCGAAGAGATGATGTAAACTTTAACTGCAATGCTTATTTCCTTCTCAGTGAATACGTATTATTAAGTAAGCTATCGAGAGGAGCGGGCGCCACATGCGTCTCACGCTTCTCTCTTTCTATCGTCTTTAGGATGTTAGGAAGGAATCAAACATGCGATTGATACAAGCCGGAGTGGGCGGCTTCGGTAGTTCATGGATATATACCGCGCGAGAGTGCGAGGGCTTCGAGCATGTGGCCCTTGTAGATACCAATTTGGGCGCCCTGCGCGCCGCCGGTGAGATCGCCGGCGTGCCACCAGAACGGCAGTTCACAACAGTGGAGGAAGCTCTGTCAAAGGTAGAGGCCGACGGCTTTATTGACTGCACCCCGGCTCCGTGCCACCACGCCACAACCACAACAGCCCTTCGAGCTGGGCTGCATGTGCTGTGCGAAAAGCCTCTGGCCGATTCGATGGCCGCTGCACAGGATATGGTTCGAGTGGCAGACGAGTGCCATCGTGTGCTGATGGTGACCCAGCAGTACCGCTACTACGATCAGCCGCGTTGCATCCGCAACCTTCTTGTAGAGGGGCATATCGGACAACTTGACCATCTTGTGGTGGAGTTCCAGATTCAGGGACTGCTTTTCGGTTGGCGCCAAACCATGCGCCATCCCTTCCTGCTCGACATGGCCATTCACCATTTCGACCTCATGCGCTACTTCCTGGGCTGTAACGCTGTGCGCGTGCAGGCCATGACCTGGAACCCGCCCGTGAGCAATACCCGAGGAGATATGTGCGCTTTTGTGTGGATCGAGTTCGAGAACGGTGTCCGCGTGAACTATTCCGGCTCCTTTGCCTCTCCGGGATGTGATACGGGTTGGAATGGCCGCTGGACTTTCACCGGTTCGCGCGGCTCCATCGTTTGGAACCCAAGAGACGACTGGGGCCCGATTCGGCTCTTCCGCCAAAATGCCGACCTATCTCAATACACCGAACAGCACTTCTTTACTCCCTTGCCGGAGCTTTGGGGAGAGCCCATTTGGGCGCCGCCGATCGGGGCTGCCGGACACCATTATGACCTCTACCATTGGCGCGCCTGCATTGAGGCGGGGGTGGAACCGGAGACGAGCGGCCGCGATAACCTGAACACCCTTGCCCTCACCTTCGCCGCCATGCAGGCTGCCGACACAGGGAGCGTTGTGGAGGTGCGTTCTATCTATCAAGCCGAGACGACGCCCTCAATGCAGACGTAGAAAAGGGCGCATTTTGGCGAACTTTTTGGGGCCAATGCCCGAAACCTGCATGAGATCTTCCAGTCGTTGAAAGGGGCCGTTTTGCTGCCGAAAAGCGAGGATGCGGGCCGCGAGCGACGGACCAATGCCCGGCACGCGCTCTAGCTCCTCCGCATCGGCCGTATTAAGGCCCACCTGTCCCTCTGAAGGCGACCTTAGCTTATTTGCCCTACCACCGCGATGGCCATGAGAATGGCCTCCAGTCTCATTCGAGACCGTTTCACTGGCCCCTTGCGCGTTTGCATCGAAAGACGTGCCGGTGCCGAGCGCGGCCTTCGTGGGAATATAGAGCTGAGAGGCATCCTGAGCGTAGGCCGCCAGGTTTACAGCATCCGTGTTCGCTTGCGCCGTCGGCCCTCCGGCGGCCTTAAGTGCATCTAGGTTGCGGGCGCCTATCGGCAGATAGTAGACTCCAGGATGCTTCACCGCTCCGGCCACATGGACCGCAATGCGGCCGGGAGAGGCCGTTGGCGCTCCTAAAGGGTTTTCGGTGGACGGTGTGGGCGAAGAGCCGACCCGGCTCGGCATGCCTTGTATCGATAAGCGATTGGCTTCCGGGTGCAGCTCGCGCACCGAAAACCACGCTACGCCAAAAGCCAGCATGGCCAATAACAGCCCGATCCCTATCCATTGCCGTCGCGTTATCGTTTCCACCGTCCTTCTCCTCAGTCATCATTATAGCAAAAGAGCAGGAGAGAGCGTTGTTCACGGCGAAATGAGGGAGGCGAGGAGGGACAATTGGTGCAACGGTTATCAACACAGGTTCAGGCACAAAGCGCGGAATTTCAGGAGAATCGAGCCCACAACCTGGCCCTTGTGGCTCAACTGAGGGAGGCGTTGGAGCGAGTAAAACAGGGTGGTGGACCGGAGGCGGTGGCCAAGCATCGCGCACGAGGCAAAATGACGGCTCGCGAGCGCATTGAAGCGCTACTCGACCCAAACACACCCTTTCTCGAGCTCAGCCCGTTGGCCGCTTGGGAGATGTACGACGGAGAGGCACCCTCCGCAGGGATCGTAACCGGAATCGGTCTGGTAAGTGGGCGCGAGTGCGTGATAGTGGCCAACGATGCCACCGTGAAAGGAGGCACCTACTTCCCTATTACGGTAAAGAAGCACCTTCGCGCCCAAGAGATCGCGCGCGAAAACCACCTGCCGTGCATCTACCTCGTCGATTCTGGTGGGGCCTTCCTTCCGCTTCAGGCCGAGGTGTTTCCCGACCGCAACCATTTTGGACGTATCTTCTACAATCAGGCGCAGATGTCGGCGATGGGCATTCCCCAGATCGCCGCCGTTATGGGCAGTTGCACGGCGGGCGGGGCTTATGTGCCCGCAATGGCCGACCAGGCGGTCATCGTACGAGGCACCGGAACCATCTTTCTGGGCGGCCCCCCTTTGGTACGTGCAGCTACTGGCGAGGTGGTAGATGCCGAGGAGCTTGGCGGTGCCGATGTGCACACGCGCTTAAGCGGTGTGGCCGACTACCTCGCCGAAAACGACGCCGATGCCCTTCGCATCGTAAGGGAGATTGTGGAGGGACTGCCGGCTCCGCAAACCCCTGTGCTAGACTACACATCCCCTGAAGAGCCTTATTACGACCCGCAGGAGCTTTACGGCATCGTGCCCAGAGACATTCGCCAGCCCTTCGAGATTCGGGAAGTCATCGCCCGAATTGTAGATGGAAGCCGCTTTCACGAGTTCAAGCCGCGTTTTGGCCCGACCATCGTCTGCGGCTTCGCCCGTTGGATGGGGTTTTTAGTGGGGATCATCGCCAATAACGGCGTGCTCTTTTCCGAAAGCGCTCAGAAGGCCACGCACTTCATCGAACTCTGCTGCCAACGGCGCATTCCCCTGGTCTTTCTTCAAAATATAACGGGGTTCATGGTGGGAAAACGTTATGAGCAGGAGGGCATTGCCCGCCATGGCGCGAAGATGGTGATGGCGGTGGCCTGTGCACAGGTGCCCATGTTCACCGTGATCATCGGTGGCTCGTTTGGAGCTGGCAACTACGGCATGTGCGGACGCGCCTACAGCCCTCGCCTGCTATGGATGTGGCCAAACGCCCGCATCTCGGTGATGGGCGGCCAACAGGCGGCCGACGTGCTGCTTCAGATCAAAAAAGACCAACTTGCCGCACGCGGGCAGACGATGCCGGAAGAGGAGGCTGAGGCCTTCAAACGCCCCATTCTCGAATCCTACGAGCGCGAGGGAAACCCCTACTATAGCACGGCTCGCCTCTGGGACGATGGCATTCTTGACCCAATACACACCCGGGTCGCTGTAGGATTGGGGCTAGCTGCAGCGCGTTACGCCCCCATTCCACCCACTCGCTTTGGTGTTTTTAGAATGTAGGCAAATGCCAGCACAGCGATAAAACGCGTAAGAACACAAAAAACTTAAGTCCCTACAAGTGAATGTGATATAATGCAAATACAGGTCGTCACTTCGACAACAGAGAAGGCGTTTTTGCTTTAGCACAAGAAGGAGTTTACAGACGAATGGGCTTGATCATTGACGACATCATCGCTCGCGAGATCCTCGATTCCCGTGGCAACCCCACCGTTGAAGTGGATGTCTATCTGGAAGACGGCTCGATGGGCCGAGCTGCTGTGCCCTCCGGTGCCTCCACAGGAACGTATGAGGCCGTAGAGCTTCGTGATGGAGACAAAACGCGCTACGGCGGCAAAGGGGTGCTTACTGCCGTAGAGAACGTAAACGAGCGGATTTGCCCCGAACTGGTAGATATGGACGCGACGAATCAGCGCGCCATAGACATGCGCCTTATCGAGTTAGACGGCAGCCCCAATAAGGCCAATTTGGGCGCCAACGCTATTCTCGGTGTCTCTTTAGCGGTGGCCAAAGCGGTGGCCAATAGCCTTGACATCCCGCTCTACCAGTACATTGGTGGGGTGGGCGCTTGCACGCTTCCCGTCCCTATGATGAACATTTTGAACGGTGGCAAGCACGCTGATAGCAACGTGGACCTCCAAGAGTTCATGGTAATGCCTGTAGGTGCCGAGACCTTTTCCGAGGCCTTGCGCATGGGGAGTGAGGTGTTTCATGCGTTGCGCGACGTGCTGAAGAAAGAAGGCATCTCCGCCGGCTATGGCGATGAGGGAGGTTTTGCTCCTAACCTCAAGAGCAACGAGCAAGCCATCGAGATCATCGTGCAGGCCATCACGAAAGCTGGGTATGAACCTGGAGGCGACTTTTACATCGCTCTAGACCCCGCCTCCTCTGAGTTCTATCACGATGGAAAATATGTGCTTAAAGGAGAAGGGAAAACGCTTACGAGTGCCGAAATGGTGGAGTACTACGCGCGTCTGGTAGACCGTTACCCGATTATTTCCATCGAGGACGGCCTAGCGGAGGACGACTGGGAGGGATGGAAACTCCTTACAGAGCGATTAGGTGGCCACGTTCAGCTCGTTGGCGATGACCTTTTTGTTACCAACACGGCGCGACTGCGCCGCGGTATTGGAGAGGGATGTGCCAACTCCATTCTGATCAAGCTGAACCAGATCGGCACCCTCACCGAAACCCTCGAAGCCATCGAGGTTGCCAAGCGAGCCGGCTATACGGCCATCATCTCGCACCGATCTGGGGAAACAGAGGATGCTACCATCGCCGATGTGGCCGTGGCCGCTAACACGGGTCAGATCAAAACCGGTGCCCCCAACCGCACCGACCGCGTGGCAAAGTATAACCAACTGCTTCGTATCGAAAGTATGCTTGAAGATGCGGCCATCTATCCGGGTCGCAGCGCCTTCTATAACCTGAAATAATCTCGATAAGACGGAAGGGGAGGGCGATATCTCCTTCTCCTTCCAAGAGCAAGAAATGTTAGATCAAGAGTATCGCTGGTACTGCATTGGCTGTGAACGGCTTGGGCGTGAACCGATGCCCTTTGAGCTGTTTGAGGCATACTGGCACGAGATGCAACAACACGCTCTTAGGCTGCAGGAGGCCGAGGCAAACAATGCGCTTGAAACTCTAGATCCGAACCTACGTGCGCAGATGCAGCAACGTGTCCGATCCGATCCGATGATTCGTGCCCTCCTGATCGGCATGGCAGAGGAATCGGGAAGCCTTGAAGGCTTCCCGCCTCTATTAGAAAACGGCGATGGAGAGCGCTCCTAAGAGTGCCAACGAGAGAGTGTGTATCGTCAAATCTGGTTCAAAAGAATGCCTCCCCGCAGGTAAAAGCAGGAAAGCTGCTGCCAGCCCTGATGCTGCTCCTTTTTTGCGTCCTCTGCACCTGGCTCGGACTAATGGCATCGGCACCCTACTCGTCCGCAAAACAGTGGCATGAGGCCAATGAGAAGCTCTATCAACAGCTGCAAACGCTGCGCCTACAAAATCAACGGCGCGAGTTGGAACTTCAGGCACTACAGACTCCTGCCGGCATCGAGCGAGCCGCACGCGAACTTGGCTACCTCCGCCCAAACGAGTATACGCTCCGCCTCCCCTCCAATTCAGGTGCGCCTTAGGAGCTGCTGCGCGCCTCCATCGAATTCCTTGAGTTCCTATAAAGCTGTGGATAGGTTCAAATTGCGTCGTTCTACCCAATATGAAACAGGCGACCGAGCGCATAGGTTGTAACGCCGCAGAGAACGGCGATGAGGGTCATCTCCAAGCCGCTTTTCCACCACGAGCGCGCCGTCACCATGCTTTTGGCCGCACCTACGGCGAAGTGAGCCGCCATGCCGATGACAGCTGCCCAAAGCACTGCCGCATTACCATGGGTAAACAGAAAAGGAATAACCGGAATAAAGCCTCCGATAGCCGTGGAGGCGGTGGCCGTTAGAGCTGCAACGAAGGGGTTTGGAAAGCGCGCCTCACTCAGCCCCAACTCCTCTTGCGCCATCGTTTTCAAAAACTGCTCCGGCTGGGCAGCTAGCCGCTCGGTCATGGCAACGGCCTCTTGCTCGGAGAAGCCCTTCAGTTGATAGATAAGCGCCAGCTCCTCTTTCTCATGCTCTGGCGACTGCTCGATCTCCTGCTTCTCCCGCCCCATCTCCGCCTGGTAGACCTCCCGCTCCGATTTGGCCGCCATAAAGGCACTGGCTCCCATCGAAAGGGCGGAGGCTAGCATAGCGATAAGACCAGCCACTAGTACGACACGCCCACCTCCGGCCGCGCCCGCCATTCCGCTCACCACCCCAAATACGGCACCTAGCCCGTCGTTCAATCCGTAGATAGCATCGCCTATCCAACTCCCTGTAGTCGCATGCCAGCGCTCCCCTTTGAGAATGGCCTCGAGCCGAGTGCGTGGCTCTTCACGCGTTTTGAGCTGTTGGAGAAGCAGGGTGTGCTGCTCCTCTTCATCCTCTATTTGCCGAAAAAGGGCGTGCGATTCGGCATCCTCCTGAAGGGCCTGCGCGTGGTGAGCAAAAAGCCGTGCATTGCGCTGCTCTTCAGCCTCAATGCGACGCAGCGTCGCCTCCACTCCCAAAGTCTGCACAAGAAAGCGCTGGGCCGACGTCGGCTCCAAGCTTTCGGAAGGGGGGACACCGCCCAAGGCAAGAATACGGTCGGCAAAGCGCTGCGCATGCTCCTCCTCCGCGCGGGCGAGGCGCAGAAGCAGCTGCCCACGCCGCTCGTCTTGCAGCTGTTCGGCAAGCAGGCGATAGAGGCGGGCAGCCTCTATCTCGCGTTGCCAGGCTGCCCGTAACGCCGTAATTACCTTTTCCTTGCCGGCCATCGTCAACGAACCCTTTCTAGCTTTGCATAGGAAAGCATCAACCTGCGCGGACCCACGTTGGGAAACGCGATCTCGATGATGGCATCGTCGCCCTCTCCGCTCACCCGTAGCACGACTCCTTCACCGAACTGGGGATGCCGCACTCGCTGTCCCGCTCGGTAGAAAGCCTCTCCTTGCTGTCGTACGGCCTCACTTGGAGGGCGCGGCCCCTCCTGCCAAAGACGGCTAGGCATGCCTCCCGCCTCTCGATCGGGGTCAAACGTGGAGAGCGAGGAACGGCTGCATGGCTTTTTGTTGAAGGCAAAAAGCGTTTCGGGAATCTCCTTTAAGAAACGCGATGGCGGGTTATAGGCGGTGCCCAGAAACTGGGAACGTTGGCGAGCACAACTTAGATACAACTCCTCTTTCGCCCGTGTTATGCCCACGTAACAGAGACGACGCTCCTCCTCAAGCTGCTCGCTCTTTTCTAACGAGCGCATATGAGGAAAGACGCCCTCCTCCAAACCGGTAAGGAAGACCACTGGAAACTCAAGCCCTTTTGCCGCATGCAGGGTCATGAGGGTTACAGCAGGCACCCCCTCCTCCAAACTGTCTATATCGGAGACAAGTGCCGTGCTCTCCAAGAAAGCGGCAAGAGTGGGCGATTCGGTGGTGGCTTCAAACTCGACAGCCGCCTGCAAAAGCTCCGCCAGGTTTTCCAGCCGTCCCTGAGCCTCCAACGAGTTCTCCTCATGGAGCGCCTGCAGATAGCCAGAACGTTCCAGCGTCGTTTTAAGTAGGTCGTGTACGCTCAGCGTGTCGCGTAATGCCCGTAGCCCTAGAATAAGCTCTCGAAACTCAGAGAGATTCTTGCGGGTACGTGTGTTGAACTCAGTGAGCACCTGCTCATTTCCTAGAACTTCCCATAGGCTAGAACCGGCAAGAAGGGTCTCCGCCTCTAGTTTTGCTAGCGTTGTATTTCCGATGCCGCGTGCGGGCACATTGATGATCCGCTTCAAGCTTACGCTGTCGTTGGGGTTATGGACAACGCGAAGATAGGCGAGGGCATCTTTGATCTCTTTGCGGTCGTAAAAGCGCAGTCCACCCACGATGCGATAGGGTACCGCCCAAGCCCGTAGCATCTCCTCTAATACACGCGATTGGGCATTGGTGCGATAGAGCACCGCAAAATCCGACCACTTTCTTTTTCCGCTTTGCACCTGCATGGTGATGGTATTCACCACCCACTCCGCTTCCAGGCGCTCGGTGGCCGCCTCGTATTTCGTGAGCGGCGGCCCTTCAGGGTTTTCCGTCCATAGCCGCTTCTCTTTGCGCCCCTTGTTGTTGCTTACAACCGCATAGGCCGCATCAAGGATACGGCGTGTAGAGCGATAGTTCTGCTCTAGCTTCAGCACCTTCGCGTCTGGGTAGTCCTTCTCAAAGCGCAGGATCAGGTTCACATCGGCTCCGCGCCAGCTATAGATGGACTGATCATCGTCGCCCACCACACAAAGGTTTCGGTGCTTCTGTGCCAGCAGCTTTAAGAGCAGATACTGAACGAGGTTAACATCCTGGTACTCGTCCACCAGGAGATAGCGCCAACGGTCTTGTAGATGCTGAAGCACGCCCGTATTGTTTTGAAGCAAACGGACTGTTTCGGTTAACAGATCATCAAAATCGAGGGCGTTATTTTGGCGCAGTTTCTGTTGATAGAGCCTATAGATGCGCCCAGCGATCTCCTCAAGATAGCCCGAATAGTGTTTATCCCACTCTTCCGGCGGAATCAGACTTTCTTTTGCTCGACTGATCCGGTCGAGCATCGTACGCGGTGGAAACTTACTTTCATCAAGGTTGATAGCGCGCAGACACTCCTTTACCAGGCTCACTTGGTCGCTATCGTCGTAGACCACGAACTCGTGAGAGAGGCCGGCCTCTGGGGCAAACTCGCGCAGGAGGCGTGCACAGATGGCATGGAAAGTGCCCACCCATAGCTTCTTGCCCACCTTTCCTCCCACGAGGTGATCGAGGCGCTCTTTCATCTCTTTCGCAGCTTTATTGGTAAAGGTAACGGCCAGAATGCGCTGAGGCGGCACCCTACGCACAGCGGTAAGATAGGCGATACGGTGGGTCAGGACACGCGTTTTACCGCTGCCCGCTCCGGCAAAGAGCAGCAGAGGCCCCTCAGCGTGCAAAACAGCCTCACGTTGAACGGGGTTCAGCCCTTGCAGCAGTCGTTCCTGCGTAGCCTGTTGGGCCTCCGAGTTCGCATCGGGTTGTGAAAAAGGGGGTTCTGCCGGTTTTACGGTTTCATCCATCGCCTGCCATCGCCTCTATGGGGAAGTCTTCTGTGTATTATACAGTAATTCGCAGGCGTTCTACCCGACAAGATGTACCTACTTAACAGCAGGACAAAGTAACTAGCCAAAACTTAGGCTAAGAGGAGGTAGCCACTTGTGATGGATCGGTTCTTCGTGAAACCAGCTTGTTGAGGAACTTCTCGGAAAGCACGTCGCAGGTATCGAGTTTTTGACGTGCACATACATACGCCGAAAAAGCCTCGGCAAAACCCTCCTCCACCGAGGTCGAGGCATAGGTGCTTACTAAACAGTGCTTCCGAAGCTGCCGCTGCCACACGGCCTTGTAAGCGTCGCGCTCCGCCGAAGTAAGAAGCTGATCCCAAACGAAATGGCCGTACTCGTGGGCGAAAACCATGCGTGCTCGATCGCCCTGAAGGGTATCTAGGAGCAGGATTGTGGCATCGGCATCAATACGATCCCCTCCCGAATAGTAACAACCGTCTACCACATCCGAACAGGGCTGCCCCATCGTCTTCTCAAACAGTTGCTGCATTGTCTTGGCTGATACCACCTCTACCACCACCGCTTTTTGAGTCTTTAAAGCGCTTGGAAGCGAATCGTAGACCTGCTGCCAAATCTCCTTATGAGGCGTATTCGAGTCGAAAATGAGATCAGCGCGGGCAGCCTGTACACTGAACAGTAGATAGCAAAAGCCGACCCCAAAAATGCTAGTGAGGATGCACCTCGTCCAGCTTATCGCCCTGTCTAACCACATACCTTACACTCTGGCCCTTTCCGAATTAATTTCGATGACAGCAAATAGACGAAAACAATCACCACTTTACCGATCGCTTCCTTGCTTGGGATGCCTGTTTCCCTACAGGCTTAGTGTGGTTTAACGAAACCGAAGAGGAAACGTGAGCCGATGGTCGTGCCTAGTGTTACGTTTCCAAAAAGATAGACGGGAGATAAGGGGTGAAAAGTGCGAGCAGACGCCCCTGCAGAAAGCATTTTCTACAGGGGCGCTGAGGGCCTTAGAGGCTATTCCGGATTAGTGTTTGTCGTACTGCAGGGCGAGTTGGCACTCTCTTATGGCCTGCTGAGTAAGGTCAAGTGCCTTCTCGCGATGGCCACCGAAGTCATGCTGCGCTTTCGACAGGAACATCTTGGCGCGATTGAGCGCAAAGAGCGCATGGCGAATCTCGGGGTGCTTCTCGGTTCGAGCCATTGGGCGATGGTTAGGTCGGTGAGCCGGCGGTTGGCTCTGGGCGAAAGAGTTTTGAACGAACGCCCCAAGCCCTAGCAGGCTCACAAAACCTGCCCCTGCAAGCAGCATTCGAGTCTTTTGGGTAGAGATCATTTGTTGAGATTTCCTCCTTACACTTTCAATGTCTGGATTTTCGCTTTTTGAAACGGTCATCCTCTTTAGTTTTGGTCTCTCGTGGCCGTTCCGAGTATAGAGACGCAAGCGATAGGAGAAATGTTCAAAATATTTGGTAAGCACCACCAACAGGATCGCCTTGAATGGGGGCGCATTGTTTAGCGAGGAGCCTGCTATCTGCAACGGCGTCCCGCTCCCCAATGGGAGGGATGAGGGCGGAGAGCACGCTAAGGACTCTCCCTAAATGAGCAGGCTGTAGGGCGATTCGAGGATTTCACAGAGCCGCTGAAGGAACAGGGCCGCCGGCGCACCGTCTACCTGACGATGGTCGAACGAGAGACAGAGATTCATACATGGTCGAACCTCGATGGCTCCATTGCGAACCACCGGCTTTTCCTGAATGCGCCCGACTCCAAGTATGGCCGCCTGTCCCGGTACAAGAATCGGGTTGAAGCTATCCACATGAAACGGACCGAGATTGGTAATGGTGAACGTTCCGTCGCTTACATCCTCCGGGCTGAACTTTCCGCTGCGCACACGTTCGATGAGAGGCTTTAGTTGTGCCGCCACCTGTCCGAGTGTCAAACTCTCAACATGCTTTAAGACGGGCACTACCAGACCCTCTTCCAGTGCAACGGCCACGCCGATGTTTTTTGACTTATGCAGGCGGATAACATCGCCTTGCAGCGTGGCGTTGAGGCGCGGATGCTCCTCGAGAGCGCGTGCCACCGCCTTGACCAACATATCGGTAAACGATAGGCGCACTCCGTAAATGCGCTCTACTTCCGGCAAAAGGCGGCTGCGAAGCTCCGAACATGCGCTCATATCTACCTCGGTAACTAGAGTAACATGAGGGGCGGAAAAGGCAGAGCGCACCATGTTATCGGCAATGCGGCGCCGCATGCCAGCCAACGGAATCTCCTCAAAATCTTGGGTCTGCTCTGCTGAGGAGGGTTGGCTCTGCCGGGCCTCCACATGGCGCCTAACGTCGTCGCTGCGTACACGGGATCCAGAGGACGCCGCAGCCACGACATCGGCAGCTACGCCCAAGTCGTCGGCGAGGCGAGCCGCAAGAGGGGTAAATCGTGGTGGACGCGGCGCGGACACTTGCAACTCCGCGGCAAGATAGGCCTGCACATCGCGCTCGATGATGCGCCCCTCCGGCCCAGAACCACGCCCCTCTAACGCTGCAAGCGGTACGCCCTTCGCCTCAGCAAGGCGTCGCGCTCTCGGAGAGATGCGCAGCGACCCACCCTCAGCAATCACGGAAGCAGAGGGCTCGGCTACGGAAGCGACCGATGCTGGTACGGCTGCCTCTACAGATAGAACGCTGCTTTGCCGCAGCTCTGAGGAGAGGAGGGAAGAGACGTCCTCCCCAGGTGCGCCCACAATGGCAATAGGCTGGCGAATGGGAACGGTGGTGTTAGGTTGAGCGAGAATCTTCAACAGAACGCCGTCGGCCTCTGCTTCTACCTCCATAGAGGCCTTGTCGGTCTCCACCTCTAACAACGGCTCACCTTTACGAACCTCTTCACCCTCTGCTTTCAGCCAACGAAGGATAGTACCCTCCTCCATGGTATTGCCAAGCTGGGGCATCACGATCAGCTGTGCCATGTTTCTTGTCCTCTCTTATAAAAAAACATAACGCCAGGGTGCGCCGTAGCGCTTACACGGGTGTAAGCACGGCCTTTACCACCTCCCCACAAGCCATGGCCTCAAAACATTCGCGCCACTGCGGGAGCGGGGCAACGCGGTTTAATACCGGTTTTAGATCGATTTGACTGGAGGCCAACATGGCCAAAACGCGCTCCCAAATCGGCCAATTGTGACTAAACGAGCCTTGTATTGTTAGGTTTTTAGCCACCACAGGGTCAAGCGAGTAGTCGCAGGGCTGCGGTCCCCAGCCAACCTTCACGATCTGAGCTGTGGGGCGAGCCAGCTGCAGAGCCGTTTGCAGGGAGGCACTGACGCCGGAGGCATCCACCACCACATCAAAGCCGTACCCATCGGTAAAAAGCTTAGCGGTATCGGCCATCTCTTGAGGAGGCAGCGCGAACACGTGCGTTGCTCCCACGGCCCGTGCTGCCTCAAGGCGATGCCGGTCAGCCGGTAGTCCGTAGACGACGAGAGGATTGGCGCCATTGAGACGCGCCATGAGCGTGCAGAGAATGCCAATAGGCCCAGGCCCTAGCACGGCCACAGCGTCGCCGGGGCGGATGCGGACGTTCATACAGACGGCGTTATAGGCCACACAACACGGCTCGGTAAGCGCCGCATGCTCGAAGGGAAGCGATTCGGGCAGAGAATGAAGGCAGCGTTCAGGCACTCGCACATAGCGCGCCATGGCGCCGTCTACTCCATAACCGAAACCAAGCCGTGCAGGGTCGAGATTGTAAAGCCCGCGCCGAGTCATTGGGGAGTCGGGATCGATCACAGCCGCCGTTTCACCGGTTACCCTATCGCCCTCCTGAAACCGACGAACTCGTGCTCCCTTAGCCACTACCACACCGGCATACTCATGGCCAAGAATCACCGGATAGTTCACCTTCCAGCTGTGGGTGGCGTGATACTGATGCAGATCGCTCCCACAAATGCCTACCGCCTTCACCTCCAGCAGAACGTCCTCTTCTCCTATGCTGGGCACGGGCACTTCGCGCAACTCTACCGCGCCGGCATGCTTCGCATAGTTGACCAAAGCCAGCATCTTCTCCGACATTGCCGTTCCTCTATCCTGCTTTCACACGCGCAATGACCTCCGGCAGCGATAGCGTGCCGGCGTATAACGCCTTTCCGATAATCGCCCCTTCGACGTTAGGATGTTGCTGACGCAACTGGAGGAGGGCCTCAATATCCTTCATACTGGTAACGCCTCCGGAGGCGATAAGCGGCCGCCCCTGAGCTGCCTGGGCCGCATTGCGAATGGCCTCTAAATTCACCCCTTCAAGCATGCCGTCTTTTGAGATGTCGGTAAACACAAACCGTTTAGCGCCTAATTTCACCATTCGCCCGATGAAGCTGAGAGCTGGTTCGTTTACCTGCATCTGCCAGGCCTGAATGGCCACCATACCATCCCGTGCATCTACCCCAACGACGATCTTGTCGCCATACACGGTAAACAACCCTTCGATAAGTTTCTCCTCAGTGGCCGCCGTCGTGCCCACCACCACCCGCTCCACACCGAGGCGCAACATCCTTTCCACTACTTCTCCACTACGCACCCCGCCGCCAAACTGTATGGGTAACCCCACCTGCCGCACGATTTGGCGTAGCACTTCAAGGTTCGTTGGGTCTGGACTGCCCTTGCGCGCCCCATCGAGGTCTACAATATGTAACCGTTGAGCGCCTTCCGCCTTCCATCTTTTGGCCATCTTTAAGGGGTCTTCCGAATAGGTTGTGATCTGTGCGAACTGCCCCTGGCTGAGGCGCACGCACTTCCCACCTTTCAAGTCAATTGCCGGATAGATGTCCATGTAAAATCCTCTCTTTCGCCTCTTGAAGTCTACCAGTTCACAAAGTTCTGCAAAATGCGCAGCCCAACGGCTCCGCTCTTTTCCGGGTGAAACTGCGTCGCGGCCACATTCTCTTTCTCGACGGCACAGCAGAACTCCTCCCCATATGTGCTTGTGGCGATAACCACAGAGGGATCGGCCGGGCAGGGAAAGTAGGAGTGAACAAAATAGACCCTATCCCCCTCCTGTAGGCCACATAGCAGCTTCGATGGGCGCGTGAGGTGCAGGGCGTTCCACCCGATGTGAGGCACCTTTAATCTCGACACATCGGAATACCCTCCGTCCTCAAAAAAGGCCCTCACTCGTCCCGGAAGCACCCCTAAACCGCTCGTTGTGCCCATCTCCGTGCTCTCCTCAAACAGCATCTGAAGTCCGAGGCAGATCCCTAAGAACGGTTTGCCGCTACGGATATGTTGCATAACGGCCTCCTGCAGGCCGCTACGCTGTAAGTTGCTCATCGCTGCACAAAAAGCCCCTACTCCGGGCAACACCACCTTCTCGGCCCGCGCAATAACATCGGGGTCAGAGGTGATCTTGGCATCCCCGCCCACACGCTGCAATGCCTTCTCCACGCTGCGTAGATTGGCCATACCATAGTCTACAATAGCAATCATAGGTTTTTCTGTCTCCACGAAACGTTCTCGCAAAACCTCCCTAAAGAATCTTAGCATAGAACGAGAGCCTATAAGAAAAACAGGCCCTTGAGGTAGCATAGAAGCGGTCTTTCTAAGAATTAGAAGTTAGAAATGAGGAATTAGAAACAGAGTGAGAGGGATCGTATGGTGAAAAAGGCGCTTTTGGTGGGCGCTGGCGGCATGGGGCGCGCTTGGGCGCGCAATCTCACGGAGTGCGATCAGACGACACTGGTGGGTTGGGTGGACATTCGGCCAGAAGCAGCCGAACAGGGCGCCCAAGAGCTAGAGCTTTCCGACATCTACATTGGGGACGACCTCAAGAAGGCCATTGAGGCCACGAAGCCGGACTTCGTGGTAGATGTAACCGTCCCCGAAGCGCATCATGATGTGACCATTACGGCGCTTGAGGCTGGCCTACCGGTGTTGGGCGAAAAGCCCATGGCCCACTCGATGGAGGCCGCCCGCGAGATGGTGGCGGTTGCGGAACGCACCGGGAAACTCTATATGGTGAGCCAAAGTCGACGTTACGACGCGCGCATTGCAGCCTATCGTAGGCTTATTCATGAGAACCTGGGCCCCATCGAGATTCTCAATTCGGATTTCTATCTCGGCCCTCACTTCGGTGGCTTTCGTGATGAGATGGATCATGTGCTGCTGCTCGATATGGCCATTCACACGTTCGACGCCGCGCGCTATCTCAGCGGAGCCGATCCCGTTTCGGTGTATTGTGAGGAGTTCAACCCTTCTTGGAGTTGGTACCGTGGGGCGGCCTGTGCCAATGCCTGCTTCGAGATGACGGGTGGGTTGCGCTATACCTATCGGGGTTCTTGGTGTGCTGAGGGGCGAATGACCTCATGGGAGGCGGAGTGGCGCGCCGTGGGCCCGAAGGGCACCGCCACATGGAACGGCCACGACCAGATCGTGGCCGAAGTGGTGGTCGAGCCGAACGGCTTTTTCTCTAAAACGGAGGAGCGCACTGTTGCCATAGAGCCGGAGCCGGGGGGCATCGCGGGCTCCTTAAGGGATTTTTTGCGCGCCCTTGAAACGGGCTTGCCTCCTATGGGCGAGTGCCACGATAACATCAAAAGCCTTGCCATGGTGTTTGCAGCGATCGAGTCGGCCACTAAAGGACAGCGTGTGCCTGTGACGCTTTAGCTATGCCTTACCTTAGGGTGTCGAGCCAGGCGGATCGGTGGCCTGCGCCGCATTGAGCAACGTGTCGCGCGGCACACTATGCCGATCCACAAGCAGGGCATAGCCAGTGCCATCGCGCGACCAGGCGTAAAGCACAGGGCCTTTTGGCGGAGACATAGTGTAAAATCGCCTCCGATTTAATGCCAAGGTGCTTAGCGAGGAGCCGAACCGCCCGTGATGGGGCACAATGTAGATGCCCACAAGCCCATGTGGGGTGCGGTAGAGCAGACGAGCAGCGGCCACACCATCGAGAGAGACGACATCGGCCCCCAAGAGCTCTCCACGCGAGAGTGAAAGGTTAATAGGCGGGACGTTGGCGTGCAGGCGATCGCGCAGCCAAACCGCAGCGCGGTCGGGGTTTGGCTGCGCAAAGGCCGGTTGAACCACCGTTCGCTCCACCTGCTCAAAGTCCTGAAGAGCGGCGCGCACGGGGAAGATATCGGGGCTATTAAGGCGTGCCCAGACAAAGCTAAAGATGGCAAGCAGTAACATGGAGAAGGCTAGTGCTGGACGCCAGGCGAATCGCGCGCGTTCAAGCCGCTCTCTGCGTCTCCAAACGCGTTGGGCTTCGCGCCACACATGCGGAGCCGGCTCGATGTGGCGTTGATGAACACGAAGGGCACGCAGGTGCTGACGTATCTCTGCGAGGCCTTTCGACTCCTCATAACAGGAGGAGCATACCTCTAGGTGCTTCTTCACTTGTTCGTGGAGGTCTTCCGGTAGCGCTCCGTCCACGTAGGCAGCGAGGAGGTCGTGCATTTCCCCGCACGAACCCTTCATCGCCTCGGCCTCATTCTCATTGTGACTCATGGTCTTCTGATAACGACACGTAGTAGTGCGTGCTTTCCTTGTATTTTACAGCTCACGATTGTTTGCGCGCCGTCGGCTCCGTACCGGTCAGCATTTGGCGCAACAACGCTCGTCCTCGCGACACACGGGAACGCACCGTTCCCACAGGGATGTTGAGGGCATCCGCCGTTTCCTGATAGCTCAGCTCTTCCACATCTACCAGCAGCACGACCGTTCG
Organism: Chthonomonas calidirosea T49; assembly: GCF_000427095.1. Taxonomy (NCBI): domain Bacteria; kingdom Bacillati; phylum Armatimonadota; class Chthonomonadia; order Chthonomonadales; family Chthonomonadaceae; genus Chthonomonas; species Chthonomonas calidirosea. Next base: position 2,581,464 of record NC_021487.1, on the reverse strand, counting down.
ATACTCTTCCGGCAAGCTGTCGAGCGCTTTTTGGAGCTTTTCATCTAAAAGGTTCTCCGTAAGGAGGACGGCGGGGTCGCTCTGCGGCGGTGCGGGGAAATCCCACGTACTGCCCTCCACCCCCGAATCGAAAGAGGTGGTCAGCGGCCTTCGCTTGCCGCGCTCATAATCGTTAATATAAACTCTTGTCAGAATAGTAAACAACCATGCACGAAAATTGGTTCCCTCTTCAAACTGATCGAAGCGTTCGTAGGCTCGAATCAGCGTTTCTTGGGTTATATCTTCCGCCCATTCGCGGTTGCGCGTCATTCTGAGGGCCGCTTGATAGAGTGGTTTAAAAAGCGGTTTTGCTAACTGCTCAAAACGACGACTCCGACTTTTGCTAAAAAGATCCATTCTCTATGCGTTCCTGCTATCGGCCCGGCGAAAGACTATCTCCCCTGTTTCAACTGCCGACGCCATGCCTCTATCTTCATCAGCGCTTCCATCGGGGTCATTGTGGTGATGTCGAGCGCCTCCAACTCCTCTAGAATGGGATGCCGCTCGGGTTCAAACAGCGTAAGCTGCAGCTTCTGCTTGCGTTCAGGAACCTGTTGACCACTATCCACAATATCGCGTGTGACCCCGGCGCTACCCTTTTCAAGGCTTTTGAGTATCTCTTTTGCCCGCTCTACCACCTCTAGGGGCACACCGGCCATACGGGCTACCTGAATCCCATAGCTCTTATCGGTTCCGCCCGGTACTAATTTTCTTAACCAAATAATATGCTCTCCTTGTTCCCGAACGGCCACCCGAAAGTTCTTTACCACCGGATAGCGATTGGCCAGCTCGTTGAGATGATGGTAGTGTGTAGCGAAGAGTGTTTTACAGCCGATCTGCACGAGATATTCTGCTACCGCCCACGCGATAGAGAGGCCATCGTAGGTGCTGGTGCCACGCCCTATCTCATCCAGGATCACGAGACTGCGGGCGGTGGCATTGTTCAAAATGTTGGCCGTCTCGCTCATCTCCACCATAAACGTGGATTGGCCGCTAGCAAGCTCATCATGGGCGCCCACGCGAGTGAAGATGCGATCTACAATGCCGATGGAGGCCGAGTCGGCCGGCACGAAGCTGCCGATCTGGGCTAGAAGCACGATCAAAGCGGTTTGACGGAGGTAAGAGGATTTTCCGCTCATGTTGGGGCCTGTGATGATGAGCAACCGGTTCTCTTCATCAAGGTGACAATCGTTGGGAATGTAGTCGCCTCCGAGGCCGATGCGCTCGATGACGGGGTGGCGTCCGCCGAGAATATGGATCGAGTCGCCCTCATGTACTTCCGGACGCACATAACGGTGGCGTACGGCCGTTTCGGCAAAGCTTGCCAGCACATCGAGCTCGGCCACCGCGCGCGCTACAGCCAGCACTTCGGGAGCCGCTTCACCAACCCGCTCGCGTACGCCGAGAAACAGCTCATACTCCAGTTCAATCGCCTTTTCCTCAGCTCCCAAAACAAGCGCTTCATACTCCTTGAGTTCAGGTGTGATGTAGCGCTCGGCGTTCACCGTGGTCTGCTTGCGTAGGTAGTTGCTTGGCACTTTGGAGAGGTTGGCCTTGGTCACCTCGATGTAGTAGCCGAACACAGCGTTGTAGCCGACTTTCAACGAAGCGATGCCGGTACGTTCCCGCTCGGTGGCCTCCAAGTTGGCGATATAGCCCTTCGCATCGGCGGAGACAGCGCGCAGTTTGTCTAGCTCCGCATGATAGCCGGGACGGATAAGCCCTCCCTCGCGCAAGCCGGCCGGAGGGTCGTCTTGAATAGCTCGACCGATTCGCTCCACGATGTCCAGCGGGCACGCGAGACGAGAGGCCAGATCGCGCAGTTTTTCGCTGCGGGCACCAGCGAGCACGGTAGCGATGTTGGGTAGCCGAAGCAGCGCATTGCGCAAGGCCACCAGATCGCGGGCGTTAGCCAGCCCCGCGGCCGCACGGCTCACAAGACGCTCGATGTCGCCCATTCCTCTCAGAAGATCGCGTAGATCTCCTCTGCGAATGGGGTCCCGCACCAGCTCCTCCACAGCTTCTTGGCGCCGTTGAATACGCCCCACTTCCAGCAGCGGCTCCTCGATCCATCGCTTCAGCAGACGGCCTCCCATGGGGGTGAGGGTCTCGTCTAAAACGCCCAATAACGTGCGTTGCCTACCACCATCGCCCATGGGGGCGAGAAGTTCAAGATGACGTCGTGCTGCCGAGTCTAGCGTCATGAACTCCTCGGTGGAGTAAGTGGCGAGGCTACGAATATGCGCCAGTGCCCCCATTTGTGTCTGGCGGAGGTAGCGCAGAATGAGCGCGCAGGCATCTATGCCAGCCGTATACTCCTCACAGCCGAAGCCGCGCAGCGACTGCGTTTGGAAATGGGCCAACAGCAGCTGCCGACTATCCGTGCTGGTGGAGCGTTGCCCTCCCTCCGATCTCGGCATAACAGTTACTGAACCGGTGCAGGTGGCCTTGATGGCCTCAATCAGCTCCGCATCTACCCCCTCTGGCACTAAAATCTCCGCCGGCTCAAGTCGTGCGATCTCCTCAAGAAGTCGCTCCTTGCGTCGCTCTCCTTCGATCTCTGTGGTAAGAAACTCCCCTGTAGAGACATCCACCACGCCCACCCCGGCCACCGGGTCTCCGATAACGGCCGCCACAAGGTAGTTGTTGCTGCGCGAATCGAGCATGGCGTCTTCCAGCACGGTGCCGGGGGTAACGACCCGCGTGACCTTCCGCTTCACCAGCCCTTTGGCAAATCGGGGGTCCTCTACCTGATCCATGAGGGCCACACGATGGCCCCGCGCGATGAGCCGAGCAATATAGCGTTCCACAGAGTGATAGGGCACACCGGCCATCGGCACCCGTACGCCTCCGTCATCACGACCCGTAAGGGCGATCTGCAGCTCATGCGCAATGATCTCCGCGTCCTCCCCGTAGGCCTCGAAGAAGTCGCCTACACGCATCAGCAAAATGACCCCCGGACGCTCGCTACGGGTAGTAAAATACTGCTTTAACAGCGGCGTGCGCCCTACATAGTTCGACGGGAACGGCTCTACCGTCGCTTTTTCCGAAGTGGGCAAAACATCTGAGTCCGACATGCTGCGTATTCTACTTATTCACAAGGAAAACGTCAAGTTGGGATCGCCGGTTTGGACTTTTCGAAGGAACTCGGCGAGTCGACAATTGCAAGAACTTGACAATTGCGTGCACGTACGTTACAATAATAGTGTGATCGGTTTTGGAGCACTTTTTCTTTTTTAATTTAAGGCATAAGGGCGCTATTATCCTAATCGAGCTGCTTTTTAACAAACGCTTCTTTCGCTCTTGCCGAGGGCTACACTCCTATTCGGAACCCCGCAAGAGGATTGACAAAGGAGGAACGATTATGCAGGATCCAGAACTGCTTTCCCATCTTCGTGAGAAGAGCAAGGAAAGACCGCTAACGCGACGCGAGTTCATGCGTGCCCTCACGGTTGCAACCGCTGCCGGCCCTGGCCTCATTTCGGCCACACTTTCCGGTATCTCCCTCACCCGTAGTCAGCGCGCTGAGGCCGCAGAGGCCATCGTGGCGGCCTTCGGTAAGCTGCCGAAACGGCCCTTCGGTACTCGCCTCGGACACATGATGGTAACCCCCGTTTGCATCTGCTACGACTGGAACCCGGAACTCTTTGCTCCTGCCCTCGCGTTGGGCATTAACTTCATCCACAAAGCGGGCTACTGGGGACAGAACATCCCCGATGTCATTAAGAGACTGCCACGTGAGTCCTTCTACTGTGATATCACCGTAGACAATACCCCCGATCATCCCGACGACTACGACCGAGCCTACAACCAGGTGGTTTCGTCGCTCGAGCAGAACGGGCTAAAGTACTACGACATCTTTCGCGCCCACTTTGGCTGGAAAACCGTAGATGCCTACCGCATCCATAACGTCTCCTATCAGGTCTTCAAACGACTCAAAAGAGAGGGCAAGGTGCGCTACTTCGGGGTCTCTCAACATCCCTACGTGCCCTATCCGGATATCATCTCGGCCGAGATCGAGGGAGGCAATATTGATGCCATGCAGGTGTGGTTTAGCTACGGCACAGCACCGGAAACCGAGAAGGTGTTTGCTGAAGCTAGCAAAGCCGGCATCGGCATGACGGCCATGAAAGTCTTCGATCATGGTCATGGCCGAATCAACGATCAGTTCATGCAGGAGTGGAATGCACCGGGGCAGCCAGGGCGAGCGCTTCTTCGTTACACGCTCTCGCGAAAGCGCCCCGACGGTAAGCCGATCTTCCACACCTGCGTTACCGCTCTGGGTAATTTGCAAACGTTCGAGGAGAATATCGGAGCCGTCAGTCCTCAAGTCTCTCAACGCGATGGTTTCGATATACAGAAAATCTACGCTTAAAAAAGTTATATTTTCGACGATGATACCTTCCTCATCATAATGTAGATGAGGGAGGTTTTTGTTGTTTCTTACACCTACAGCCATGACCCATTCCTTAGGGAACGGAGCATGTAGCGGTGAGCGCCCTTACAAGCGGCGCCTTTGCCGATGGCAACCTCCTACCCAACAATGTCAAGCCGACGCTCCAGGGAGGATCGGACAGGGACGGATAAGATGACCCTGCCCTGCCAACTTGCCCTAGCATCGAGGAAGCTAAGGGGGGACAAAAGTCGAAATCACGCAACAGATTGCGGTATACTTCCTACGTAACAGAGCGCCGTGTATTGAAAACAACCTCCTTCCTTGGGCTACTGAAGGGCCTCAAGCGCCATGGTGAGGGAAGGAGGCCTATCAAACTTAAGGTTTTTGTTATGAACGCCATGCGCACCGAACTTTTTGACTACGAACTTCCACCGCATCTCATCGCCCAGACACCCCTGCCGCGCGGGGAATCGCGTCTGCTAGTGCTTCACCGGAAAGAAGAACGAATCGAACATCGCAAATTCAGCGACCTACCAGACTATCTTGTAGAAGGGGATGTGCTCGTCCTCAATGATACACGCGTCTCCGCCCGACGAGTTCAAGCACAGCGTGAGAACGGAAAACCTGCCGAGGTTTTGCTGCTACGCCCTGTGGCAGAGACGGACTGGGAGGCGCTGGTGCACCCCGGTTTAAAGCCCGGTAGAAAGTTAACTCTCATTGGCCCCAACGACGATCGAGTCGAGGCGATAGTGGTGGGCGTGACCCCGGAGGGAGGTCGCCTTCTCTCACTGCCTAACAGAGAGTGGCGTGACCGCATCGCCTCATGGGGCGAGATTCCGCTACCGCCCTACATTCATCAGAGCGTTGAGGACGAGGAGCGCTATCAAACCGTCTACGGTCATCGTCCTGGCTCCGCAGCGGCGCCTACGGCGGGACTGCACTTTAATGAAGCTCTCTTGGATGCGCTCGCGCGCAAAGGGGTAAAACGGGTAGAGTTGACGCTGCATATCAGCGTGGATACCTTCCGCCCCGTCCGTGAAGAGAACGTGGAAGAGCACAAGATGCATGGTGAGCAGGTGATGCTTTCAGAAGAGGCCGCACAAGTCATTAATCAGGCTTCCGGACGCATCGTGGCGGTGGGAACTACATGCGTTCGCGCTCTCGAAACGGCAGCACAACACGCGCGCCCCGGCCAGCGCGTCGCTCCGTTCCAGGGCGAAACCCATCTTTTTATTACGCCGGGCTATACCTTTCGCGCGGTAGACGCCCTCATCACCAACTTCCACCTTCCTAAATCTACCCTGCTGATGCTCGTAAGTGCCTTTGCCGGCCGGGAGCTCGTGCTGCGTGCCTACCGAGAGGCCGTAGAAAAAGAGTATCGGTTCTATAGCTTCGGCGATGCCATGCTGATCCTGTAAATCCGTTTTTGTGGGAGAGAGACCGTGCGACTTGAGGAGTGGCAAAAATATCTGGAAGCCCGCTTTGTGGACGAAGAGGAGGTAGAGCGGCTCATCAAACATCCTACGCCCGAACCAACACAAACCGCATCCGAGCCCGAAAACGGTCAGGAAGCCCCCCCAACTTCCTCGCTCCCTGAGACTGTTACAACCAACCACACCGCCCTTACGATGATAGAGACCATGCCCGTTGCAGCAACCGCTCCCCCTTCAACGGAACCCTCTAAACCACCCCAAGAGGAGGCGATAGCCCAAGCCAACCGGCATCGTTCGCTCTCCCTCTTCCCTGTTGTTAACAGCGAGCGCCCCACCTGCCAAGCTTCCAACAGCCCTATTGCCAAGCGCGCTCTCCAGCCTTCTTCCGCTTCCGATTCGGACGTTCTGGAGGTGGACATCCCCGAGTTTGCCCAGTTCCTGCCCTCAAACCATCCCGCAGCAAAACCTTCCAAAAAGCGTCCACGAAAAGCAGAGTCAACAAAACCAGCGGCCTCCGCACAACCAGAGGATCCCCTTTCGGCTATCGCACTTCATCGCCGCCTCTTTGAACGCGCTCAGCAGATGTTTGCTCTCCAAGCCCCTGAACGAGAAGAAGCCGTACAGGGCTACTACAAACGCCCCTTCCAGGAGACCCGTGCGGAGCTTATTGAGCGGCTTTTTGACCCCGAACTTTCCTTAGAAGATGTGGCACGCCTTTTGAACGTCTGCCCCACTACCGTAAGACGCTACACCAACCTTGGTTGGCTTGTATGCCATCGCAAGGAGCCAGAGCACTCACAGGCCTCCCAAAAGAAAGAGACCCGCCAACGTCGCTTCCGGCTCTCTGCCCTTCTCGCCTTCATCGAAACCTACGCAGAGCAGATCGCCGCCGACCGTATTGTAGATAACAAGAACGTATAAAAGTTTGGGCACAAAAGAGCGCTCAAAGCCGTCCAACCATAAGAAATAGGCCACTCACAACTCAAAAAAGCTAGCGAGAGTTTGCGTTAAAGAGCAAGTACGGATCTACCCAATAGGCTGTCAAGTAAAAACAGTTACAATGTCAAATCAAGCTGCACCTCATTCTCAAGTAAACGTTCAAGATACAGGCTTGCAACAGCCGCGCACGTGGCGGATCGGCATGTTCTCCGAGAGCTTTGCGCCCGTGCGCAACGGAGTTACGATCTCCTTGCTGACCCTCACCCAAGAGCTTCGTGCTCAAGGCCACTATGTCTGCATTTTCGCTCCCGCTCATAGCCAGCAACCTCCTGACGAGCCGGATGTGATGCGCTTTCCCTCGTTCGTCTCCATCTTCAATCGAGGCTATCCTCTGGCCTACCCTTTCTGGCCGCGCATTGTGCTCTCTAGCCAGTTTGCCGATCTTCGGCTCGACATCGTCCATACCCACACCCCCTTTGTGCTAGGGCTTACCGGAGCGCGTCTTGCCCTAAGCCATCATGTGCCGCTTGTCAGCACGTTTCATACCCTCTATTGGCAGTACGCACACTACATGCCCTTCCTACCAGAAGGGGTTACCAATACGCTTCTCGACCTCTATCTGCCCTGGTATTATAACCACTGTAGTTGCATTATCTGCCCATCAAAGGTCACCGAAAACGCCTTGCGGAGCATTGGGGTCAACCGACCGATCACTATCATTCCCACCGGCATCCCCTTGCCACCGGAAGCGCAGCTGCAGGGTGAGGCCGTACAACGGGCACGTCAGAGGCTTGAGGTTCCCGAGAACACCTCCCTTTTGCTCTATGTGGGGCGTTTGGCGTCTGAAAAGAATGTGATGTGGTTACTGGAGGTCTTTCAACGGGTTCATGCGGCCTACCCGAATGCCGTGCTCGCCTTCGTTGGCGAAGGGCCTTTACAACCTTCTCTCATAGCCCGAGCGCAAGAGCTAGGCCTTGCCGAATTTGTGCGGTTTCCCGGCCCCATTCCGCGAAACGAGCTAGACGCCATCTATGCTGCTGCCGATGTGTTCTGCTTCCCTTCGAGCACAGAGACGCAAGGGCTAGTAGTAGGCGAGGCAAGGGCAGCTGGGTTACCCAGCGTGGTGGTAAATGCTGGAGGAGCACCGGAGACCGTGAGTGAGGGTGAGGATGGATTTGTGGTACCCGTAGGGGATGCTGAGGCCTTCGCCGATAGGGCGTTGCGTCTTCTGACCGATAGAGCGCTTGCCGAACGGATGCGTCGTGCGGCGCGACGCAATGCGTCGCGCTATACTCCTTCCCAAATGGCTCAGAAAGTGCTCGAAGTCTATGCCGAGGCGCGTAGACTATCACCACCGCCACGCATGCCGGAACCGGAGGTCATGCCACATGGGCCGGATTGGGAGGCTCAGGAGGCTCTTTATGAAGATGCTTCGGGAAACGCATCCACGCCAACCTCAAAGGGAGAGCCTATGGATATAACCTCTCATCCGTAAGCGCTCCCTACAAAACGCAGAGAGTTGCTGCCTAGAGGATTTCACCTTGATGCAAGGGTGTTTCTATTCAGTCTGGTTCTACAAGAGGAGTCTACGTGTTCACCCATCTGTTAACTACTGTGAGCCTTTGGATCGAATCGGTCATCGCTCGTGGAGGCTATGGGGGCATTGTGTTACTTATGGCTCTTGAGAGCGCCTGCATCCCATTGCCAAGCGAGGTGATCATGCCGTTTGCTGGGGCCTTGACCCTAGAATGGATCGCCGCCCAAAACCATCGCCCCACGCTTAACCTTTTCCTCGTTGCCCTGGCTGGAGCCATTGGATGCGTGCTGGGCTCCGCCTTGGCCTACGGCATAGGGGCAACCGGCGGACGTGAGGTGGCCTTCCGCTATGGGCGCTACGTGTTGCTGAGACGGCGCGACCTGGAGCGCGCAGAACGATGGTTCGCCCATCAAGGCGCCATTGTGGTCTTCGTCTCTCGTCTTTTGCCGGTTGTGCGCACCTTCATTTCGCTGCCGGCAGGCGTAGCCCGCATGCCATTCATTTCCTTCCTCGTTCTCACCTTTCTCGGCTCGCTGCCCTGGTGCCTTGCCCTAGCCTGGCTCGGCGTTCTCGTCGGCGGCAACTTAGAGCGCATTAAAACGGTTTTTCACGGTGCCGACGCGCTTATAGTAGCTATTCTGTTGGTGCTCCTCCTATTTTGGATACGTCATCACCTGCAAGGAGAAGAAGCATGAAGGAACGTCCTTGCTGGCACATATCGTTGCACGGAGGACACTCCGGAGAGTTTTGCGACCACGCGGAGGGCATGCTGAGAGAGATGCTCGAGGCGGCGGTGGCAGCGGGATATCATACCTTCGGCGTGAGCGAGCATGCCCCACGTCCGGAAGCATTTCTTTACGAGGAGGAGCGCGCCCTTGGATGGAATGCGGAAAAGCTGATCGCCGACTTCCATCGCTACATGCACACGATCAACACCCTGGCAGATGCGTTTGCACCACAACTCATGGTGTTGCGCGGCTTTGAAGCGGAGGTCGTGCCACAGCAGACGTATGTAGAGACCATGCGGAACCTGCGTATCCGGCAGCTTGAAAATGGAAGACCTGCTTTCGACTACATGGTCGGCTCCGTTCACTATGTTTATGAGATTCAGATAGATGGGTCTCCAGAAAACTATCGAAAAGCTGTGGAGGAGTGCGGTGGGGTGGTATCTTTCGCGAAACGTTACTATGCGCAGGTTGCTGAGATGGTGGAGGCCCTACGACCGGAGGTCGTAGGGCATCTTGACCTGATCCGAAAAAACGCAAGGGCTATTGGTCTGTCGCTAGAGGCCCTGGAGACGCAAGAGATAAGAGCGGCCGCGGAGATGGCTTTGGAGGCCATCCGAGCCTACGGCGCGATTCTCGATCTCAACACGGCCGGCTGGCGAAAGGGATTAGACACTCCTTACCCGGCCCCCTGGCTCGTGCAACGCGCCCATGCGATGGGCATCCCTTTCTGCTTCGGCGACGACAGCCACCGGCCCGCAGAGGTGGGAATGGGTTTGAGAGAGGCACGCCTTTACCTTTTGCGCAACGGCGTTACGCACATTATGACGCTGGAGCGCTCGGAAGATGGCTCTCTTCTCCGCCGTCGCTGCCCCCTTTAATGCCTTTCAACGCTGTTTGGCTTGGAAGAGGAGGGATCGGGTATGTGTAGTAGATTCTCTTCGGATGTTTTATGCGCGGTAGAGGGACGAAGCATCTCCTGAGGAGGGCACTTCGGCTCCTGCCCGGCACGCAACAGCAGGGCGTTCTCCTTGTTGCGTTTTGCTAACGCCTCAAGCTGAGGCAAAAGCTCTTTAGCCACTTCATGAGCTTCGGGTGGGGCTTCGATGTTTTCTACGATGAAGTTCCGAACCCAAGGCAACGCGACCACATCGCCTGTTTTGCGTACCATCTGCAGCAGCGCCACCGGATAGTCCGCCCCTAAACGGCTAAGGTGCAACCTTCCTACCTCGCTGTAAAACACATCTATCAGCAACCCCTGATAGAGCACGAGGCGCACCGATTTAGGAAGTTGGCGAAACGATTCGGGCGATATCAGGCGCAAGAGCCGCGCAATAACGGGGCGCGCTAGGATGGCCAGACTCTCATCTGCTCCTGCCTTCGTGGGGTAGTAGGTCTCCACAATTTTACGCGACCAGAACGTAATGGCCACCTCAGGGGTTTTTCCGGCAAGGGGGTCAAAAGCGTCTAATAGACGTTCCAAACAGCGTTCGGCCTCCTCTTGAATCAGCCTCTCCTGAGGCAGGTGGAGCGAGCGTTCCGCGGCAACCAAGTGGGCTACCACCGTTAGCGGCACAGGGTTGCCATCCGCAGGAACCTTGCGCAGCACCGCCAAGTAGAGCGCCTGCTGCATGGGAAGCGGCAAGTTGCCGAAACAAGTGCAGAGGATGTTCCACCGTCCACGCCCTAACGAGCGCGCCTCCGTATCGCTCAGCCGCGGAAGCAGCCGTACTAAAGCAGAAGAGGCTGCCTCCTGTAGACGTAGATTGCCCTGACCGAGCGCATCTACCAGAGGGCCAATGCACTCCGGATTATCTACGGCAGCCAACTGTCGCAAGAGCCGCTCAAGGCGCGGGGGCAACATGTAAGGTGCGGTGAAGTAGAACAGTAACGAGAGCGTAAGGGGTAGTAGGGCAAAAGCTTCCCAACCGGCAATGAGCACCACGAGTGAGGTAATGAGCGTGAGCGTCGTCCAGGCAAAGACGCGATCGTGCCACCGCTCTCTTTCCGAGTTCCAGAGGGCAATGAGACGCTCCACATCATGGGCACTGAGTTGCGGTATGGCAGCCATTCTCCTAACCCGTCAAACCTATCTACTTGTTATATTTTGCCACAAGCTGTTTGGTTCCTTCTTTTTAGTCGCCAAGCTCTCCTGCACACCCTTTCTAACAAGCAAAGGCCTACGCGCAAAATACGGCTTTGTGCCGCTAGCGGGTATCATACAAGGTGCAAAATCGGTTCGCCCTAATGAAATCTGCCCCTCCAGCTAAGCTTGAGGTGGAACGGGTTAAGAATACTCTTATATTCCTAGTGAAACCAAAATTGTGGACAAAAAGGTATAATTTTATCACAAAGGGTTTCCAACCCCTACTCTTAGATTCATAACAGAGGAGAACAACAGGATGGCTTATGTAATTACCGAACCTTGCATCGGAGTGAAAGACAAATCTTGCGTGGCCGTATGCCCTGTGGACTGCATTCACGAGGGAGTCTACACGGAGGACGGTAAGGTTTACGATATGTTGTTTATTAATCCGGATGAGTGCATAGACTGCGGCCTTTGCGAGCCGGAATGCCCAGTTACGGCGATCTTTGCGGATAGCGACGTGCCCAAAGAGTGGCAACACTACATCCAGATCAACGCCGATTTCTATCGTAACAAGTAGTACCCCAGAGGCCGAGGGTTAACAAGACTCGGCCTCTTCTTCCCATAACAGACCATGAGTTTACGAATCTACACTCGTACCGGCGATTCTGGACAAACCGGCCTTTTTGGTGGCACACGCGTTGACAAAGATGACCTGCGCGTTGAAGCCTATGGCGCAGTAGACGAGTTGAATGCAGCCATCGGCCTTGCCTGCGCCCAGTGGAACGATTCGGAGATCGTTCCTCTCCTGCAAGAACTGCAGGGGCTGCTGCTCGTGCTTGGCGGCGATCTGGCCACTCCGGGCACAGAGGCGACCACGCGCGGGCGCGTGCAGATCGAGCGCATCAAGCCCCAAGAGGTGGAATACTTAGAACGCCTTATAGACCACTTTGAAGAGCAGCTTCCGCCGCTTAATACCTTTATTCTGCCGGGAGGCTCCCTCGCTGCTGCAGCGCTTCATTGGGCGCGCGTGGTCTGTAGACGGGCGGAACGACGGTGTGTAAGCCTATGGCACGCTGTTGGTGAGGACAAAGAGAACGGCATGAATCCCACCGTACTGCCTTTTCTTAATCGGCTGTCCGACCTTCTTTTCGTGTTGGCACGCGTGGCCAACCAGCGCGAGGGACACGCAGATATTCCCTGGATTCGTCGAGAGAGATGACCTATGTGCGCGCGACCACCCTCTCTTGGCCTGCTTTTTGGTCTTGCTTTCCTGCTTCATAGCCTCTGTTCTGCCAACGCCACTCCCCTGGTAAAAGGCCATCAGCAGGCCTCCCCGTTCGATCCCAAGGCCCTTCAACTGCTTGACGAAACCCTCCAAACCTACAAAATGCTTTCTAGCCTGCAGGAAGAGACGGTGTTTAGCGCCTACAATTGGATGATCCCGCCTGGAGCGCCTGTGCATGCGGACATTCCGGATGGCTTAAAACCCCAGTCGGTAGCGCGCACGCTTACCCTAAGCATGCTAAAACCTAACCTGTTTCGGATGGAGCTGAAAACCACCGATACCAACAATAAAGTCCAGACAGCCCTCTGGGTTTGCGACGGCACAACGTTTTGGACCTACAACAGTGAGAAAAACTACTATACCAAACACCCGGCCCCTTCCGACCTCGCCGGTCTTGCCAAACTGCCCGGCATGGATATGAGCGCTCCCGAAGTGATGATGCTGCTTGGTCAGAACCCCTTCGCTAACATTCAAGATCGTTTTGATGGCGCTCGTTTGCTTCCGCCTCTCCATCTTGAAGGGTTGCCTCCTCTCGATGGGGTGGAGATTTGGCAGGAAGACACCACAAAAAATCTCATTCGCCTCTACATCTCTCCCCAAAACCATCTCATCTACCGCATTGTTTTTGAAACGCTGCCGCTCTCCTCTTCTCACGATCCCTCACTCGTTGGCGATGACGTGGACGCACTTGCTATTCGCCGCCCCGTCTCCTCCGGAGACAGCCCCTCAACCGCTTTTGCGCTCGTTTGCGACAATAAGTTCGGCTCTTCCCCTACCAAAGAGGCGTTCCACTTTTCCCCTCCTCGAGGGGCACTGCTCTTTCAGCCGCTGAACAGCCCACAAGACCTTTTGGACTATCTGCAACGCAATATGCAGAAAACCGATTTGCACCATATGCTGCGCGGGCGCAAGGCGCGCATCATTCGCCCTTAAAAGGGGCGTGAGGTAGAATGCATTCATAAGGTGAACGGAGTGGACGCAATCTCCTCGCGACAAAGTCCTTGAAACCCGGCGCCGAAGCCGAAAAGGAGTATTCATGTGGCACTAACGTCTGTGCGACAGGTGGGTATCACCGTCCATCGCACAAATCACCAGGCGTGGCAGTTGGGCAAGGAGCTTATCGCCTGGCTACAGCAAGAGGCAGGCGTGAAGGTTTTGCTTGATGAGCAGACCGCGAAACGCTTGGAGCGCCCCGATCTCTCCTGTTGCGCCTCCGTTTGGGAGGCCGTGGATTTTGTGGTGACTCTTGGAGGCGACGGCACCATTCTCTCGGCAGCACGCATGGCTGCCCCCAACGGTGTGCCGGTTTTGGGGGTCTATATGGGTCGGTTCGGCTTCATCGCCGAGTCGCATCCCTCAACGCTTTATGCGGATCTGCGGCGTGCCCTCGCCGGTGACGTGCGCATCGAAGAGCGTATGATGATCGAGGCGGAGGTCTGGCGTAATGGCACATGTGTCCATACCAACCTCGGGCTTAACGATGCCGTCGTGAAAAGCGCTACCTCTAGCTTGCTGAATCTGCGCCTTCAGCTTGGCGGTGCACCTTTCGCCACCTACCCCGCCGATGGCCTGATCATCGCAACCTCTACCGGCTCTACAGCCTACTCGCTCTCCGCCGGCGGCCCCATCGTAGCCCCCACCATGGGCGCCCTCATCCTCACCCCCATCTGTCCCCATACCCTCAGCGCTCGCCCCATGGTGATCCCTTGTCACGATGTTATCGAAATTCACATCGAGGACTCCGGCGGCGACGTACTCTTCAAGATGGATGGCGTAGACCCGTTTCCCATTCAACACAACGATCGCGTGGTGGTTCGACGCTCTCAATTTGTGACAAAGCTCATCGTGCTCGATCACGCCACGTTCTATCAAAAAGTCCGCGCTCGCTATCTCTACGGTGAACGCCTCGACGAGCCCGACGGTCTCGACCCAGAGCCTTAATCGCATGCATGTTTGCCGACTATGCTCCCCTACCCATTCTGCAAAAGGGATAGGCTTACGGTCACAATAAGCAAGAAAGCCCCTAAAAGATCTTCGTGGTACAGCAGCGCCCCTCCATACCCCAAAAAGACGTCCCCCAGCAAAAAATGACGAAGAGCCCGTTTGCCTTCTCCTCCCTTACATCTCAGGGGGTTGACATCGGAAATTCGCTGAACAGACTGACGAGCAGTGGAGAGTGTACGGCCGCTCCTTAACCAAAATTTAATTCTGACTTAACATGGCCTTAATTTTCACCCAGTATTCTATAAGCATAAGGGGAAGAGAGGTGGACTCGAATCGCATTAAGGTAGACAAAACCCCTCGAAAGGAGAGCTAAGAAAATGAATTTCAGGAACCGAGCGTTTACGCTCATTGAGCTGCTTGTGGTTATCGCTATTATAGCGATACTTGCAGCTATTCTGTTTCCCGTCTTCGCCCAAGCTCGCGAGGACGCCCGTAAAGCCTCTTGCGTCTCTAATCTCAAACAACTCGCCACAGGCGTTCTAATGTACACCCAAGACTACGACGAGACCTTCCCCTGTGTCACCGGCAACGGCTATCCGCCTCAGCCCGGTATTCCCTTTGGAACCGACACCTGGGTCTACAACGACATTGTGGTGATCATTCAGCCCTACGTGAAGAACTTCGATGTCTTCTTCTGTCCCGACCGTCAACGGCTTGTGCCGGCCAGTGGGGACTTCTGCAATCCGGGCACAGGCACCCAGCATGTTTGGGGCTACGGCTACAACTGGAGCAGCGGCTATGGGCCTCATGATAATCCGCATAGCCTTTGGTTTCAAGGCGACGGCTGTGTTCTGCCCGATACAGGTTCCAATACATTGCCCGGCCGCTCCCTGGCCGCCGTAAACTTCCCAGCGCAATTTATTTTCCTGGGCGATACCGGCGACACGCCCCGCCAAACGCTCTATACGGCGGTGTTCGACCCGCGATGCAACCCGTCGAGCGGCTGGAACTCCGACCTGCCTACCGGTGCACGCCATCAAGGCGGGAACGACTTCGCTTTTTCCGACGGCCACGTGAAGTGGTTCAAGGTCAACCTCACCTATGTAGACCCCTACAATGTGGGCGTCACCACCCCCGCCGTCGTGCCCAATCGTTACTGGTTTAGCGCCACTTGGGATGGCGTTTCCCATTCCCCCTAGCCCCTACGCTGTTGCGCCGCTATCTCCGCTTACGCGGAGATAGCGGCCTTTTTTCTAAACATAAGGAGAGAAAAATGCGCTACCGAGACAATCGGTTCAAACGCGCCCTCTTGCTGCTGCTTCCTGTGCTGTTTGGTGCTTACGCTTTACCTGGTTGCCATAGAGATGAGCCACCGCAATCGCCAAACGCCACAACAGCGCCACCAGCCCGTCTGCCTAATCAAGACCTTGGTAAAACAGATATACTGAAACGAGGCCAGGGGCCGAAATAGTTTAGTTCTGCATCCTGTTTACCGAGGAGGAGCTGCAGCATGAATAAAAGGGTGCTTGCAGGGCTAACAGGACTGTTAGCGGGTGGGACGATCTGCTTTTTTGGATTTTCATGGCCCGGATCACAGAGAGCACAAAGAGCCACTTTTGCTCTGGAGGACTATAGGGCGCCCGCGGGGGACCGCCCAGCCCTTCGTAACCCAAACGGAACCTCGATCTTGCCTAACGGCCGCCTCATAACCCCCATAGGGCAAACGGCTCTCGTTGCTCCACACCCCTACGGGCTTTGCCTCCGCTCCGATGGAGATCTCCTGGTTGCCTCCTGCAGCGGCACAGGACCTTTCACGCTCGAAATCTTTGAACGGCCTCAAACGAGCCTTGCGATACATCATACCGTCCCTGTCCAAGATGCTTTTATGGGCTTGGCCTTCAGCCCAGACGGCGACTGGCTCTACGCGGCCGGCGGAGATAGGGGAAACATCCTCCGATACAACCTTCGCACACAACAGCTGGCGTCGAGCTGGAATCTTGACGGCCCCACAGATGGACATGAGTGGCGGCATAGCTATGCCGGTGACATAGCCCTGAGTCCAAACGGCCGCTATCTTTACGTGGTAGACCAGGCCAACTTTCGTCTCGTGGTGATGGACGTAGCGACCGGTAAGGCCCTTCATTCCGTGCCCACGGGGCGCTATCCTTTTGGATTGGCCCTTACCCCAAAAGGCGATCGTCTCTGGGTGGTAAACGTAGGTATGTTTGCCTATAGTCCCATCCCCGAAGCCGCCAATGGACATCGCGGCCTGCCTTTTCCACCCTTCGCTTTCGGCTCGAAAGCGGCGCGCGATGGCGTCAAGATAGAGGGACGTTTTATACCGGGGCTTGGCAACCCCAATGTGCCTGAAAGCTTCAGCGTTTGGGGTTTCGATGTGTCTAATCCTCCGACCGCTCATGTGGTCCAAAAAATAAAGACGGGCTGGCTTGTCGGACAAATGACCCCACAAGGCTTCCCTGCTGTGGGCGGCAGCGCCCCGAGCGCGGTGGTGACCACCGAAAATCGCATCTTCGTCTCTAATGCCAACAACGATATGGTGCAGGCGTTCGATGTCTCTAACGGCAAACGGCTCTGGTCTACGCTTATTACGCTTACGCCAGCTACAGCTCGATGGCGCGGCGTAATGCCCTTTGGTCTCGCGCTCTCTCCAGATGAGAATCGGCTCTACGTGGCCGAAACGGGAATCAACGCGGTGGGTATTCTCGATGCCCACACAGGGCGGGTGCTTGGCCATCTCCCCGTGGCCTGGTGGCCGGCGAAACTGCAGATCTCTGGAGATGGCAAAACGCTTTTTGTGGCCTGCTCAAAAGGCTTTGGCTCCGGCCCGAACGCTGGTCCTAACTTTCATGAGGGCCCAGAGGGAACTTATGTGGGCAATCTGTTGCAAGGAGTCATCGAGCGCATCTCACTCCCACCCGACTCTGAACTAACGGCCTATACCCATCGTGTTCTCGAGAACAATGGCCTGTTGCCTCACACATCACCGGAAGCCACCGCTCTCCCCTCGCTTACGCAGCTACGTAGCCACATCAAGTATGTGGTGATGATTGTAAAAGAGAATCGCACTTTCGATGAGGTTTTCGGGGCGCTTCCCAACGTTAACGGCCTCCAAGAGCTGGCTCGTTTTGGAGCTCCGACGCGCTACGGCCCTTATCCTGACGTGATTGTCATGCCAAACCATCTCGCCCTCGCACGGCGCTTCGCTCTTTCAGATAACTTTTACACGGACGGCGATGTCTCCGCCGACGGACATCGCTGGCTCGTAGGCGTCTATCCTAACCCCTGGATGGCCACTAACTACGTGC
Source organism: Chthonomonas calidirosea T49 (assembly GCF_000427095.1). Taxonomy (NCBI): domain Bacteria; kingdom Bacillati; phylum Armatimonadota; class Chthonomonadia; order Chthonomonadales; family Chthonomonadaceae; genus Chthonomonas; species Chthonomonas calidirosea. The sequence goes on along the minus strand of NC_021487.1, from coordinate 2,563,751 downwards.
AAGCCTATGGGGGGCACAGCACGTTTGGGCTGGACGAGGTTGGCCGACGTGCTCTTTTTGGAAGCAACGCCTCGTTGGCTCCAGAAGACTACTTGGAGGCCGGCAGCATTTGGGACAACTTAGCGCGTCATCATGTGCCCTTCCGCAACTACGGAGAGGGATTTGAGTTTGCCGGTGTCGAGGAAGACGCTGGGGAAAAGCCCACAGGGGCCATCGAGACCGTCAACATTCCCATGCCCGCTCCCCTCTTTGCCAACACGTGTCGCACCTACCCGCAGTTTAACCTCAACATTCCCGACCAGTACCGTGTTGATCAGTTTTTGGCGGATTGGAAGGCCAATGGCTTTGACGACCCTGCCCGCATGCCTCGTTTCCTCTACTTCCACCTGCCAAACGACCACGGCGCCGAGCCTCGTCCGAAGGATGGCTATCCTTTCCACGCCTCTTATCAGGCGGATAACGATGACGCTTTGGGTCGCCTCATCGCCTTCTTTTCCCGAACCCCCTATTGGAAACAGATGGCCATCTTCGTTACCGAAGACGACTCGCAGAGCGGGGTAGATCATGTGGACGCCCATCGCTCCATCTGTCTGGTGATCAGCCCTTGGGTGAAACCTGGCTACGTCTCGCATCAGCACACTAGCATCGCCAGCATCCTGAAAACGGAGGAGGAGCTTTTGGGATTACCCCCCCTCAATCTCTACGACGCCCTTGCCACGGACCTTAGAGACTGTTTTGGGAACACTCCAAACGTTCGCCCCTATACTCCTATCCCCGTGGACAAGCGCATCTTCGATCCGGCGCGGGCGAAAGATCCCAAAGATCCAACCACAGCGAACGAACCGCCCGGCCCTGCTATGGACGACCCAGAGTACATCATGCGTTCTCTCGCCCGTCAATCGCACACAAGGGAAAGATAGCGAGCATCTCCGGCCTAAGAGGCCGAAGAGGGATTGGGCATCCCCATCAAAACCTGGCGGGCTGCGGCCACGTCGCAGGCCATCTGCGACTGCAGGGCCTCTAGCGAGTCGAAGCGCTCCTCGCCACGTAGGCGCTGCACAAAGCGAACCTCCAAAATCCGATCGTAGAGATCGCCCTCAAAATCGAACAGGTAAACCTCTATTGCGCGTCCAGCGCCCTCTATTGTCGGGCGCTCTCCAATGCTGCACACGCCGGGCCAAAGACCACCGTCCTGCGACACCCACACCGCGTAGATGCCATCGGCAGGAACCACTTGCCGATAAGTTGGCTCCAGATTCGCCGTGGGATAACCTAACTTTCTGCCGAGCCTCTGCCCCTGCACAACCCTCCCCTCCAGCCAAAACGGGTGCCCCAACACGGCCTCAGCTTCCGCTATATCACCCGAACGCAGGCACTCCCGCGCGCGGGTGCTGCTGGCCGGTACCCCGTTCACGATCACCGGGTCTACTGCATGCACCTCAAAACCGTAGCGGGCTTGTACTCCCAAAAGATAGGCCAGGTTTCCTGCACGCCCCTTGCCGAAACAGAAATCGCGTCCCTCTACAATCGCTTTCGCACCGCACAAACCTACCAAAATGCGATCCACGAACTCCTCGTGGCTGAGATTGGCCAATGCCGTATCAAAATGGGCGATCACCAAAATATCTACCCCCAACTGCTCGATAAGCCGGTTGCGCTGATTTGGGGTCGTGATGTAGGGCGGCGCCTCCGTGGGACGCAACAGCTCTGCCGGATGGCGGTCGAAGGTGAAGACGAGCGCTGGCCGACCATGTGTATGGGCATTCTCGACGGCCGTTCGAATGATGGCCTGATGTCCCACATGAACCCCATCGAAGGTTCCTATGGCCACCGTCGTCGCGGAAAAAGGCGCTGGGATTTTATGAAGGCCTTCATACAGAATCATAAGTGCAAAACTTTCACCGGTTGCAGTCTACTCTCTTCTATCCGTCCCACCCCGATGAAGTTCCCATCGGCATCGAGAAGCGCAACAAACTCGTTCGGCGACGCTAGCTGCATCGGTTCAAGAGCGGAAAGGGGTACGGCCTGACCGTGACGAATGCGCTGCACCTGTAACTCGGAAAGAACGACATGCGGCCGCCCGGCCATTGCGACGATCGGGGGGAGCAGCACCTCTTGCAACTTTCCCTCTACAATTTTCGTTTCGAGAACATCGAGCGTGACCGCCTGTTCTAAAGTAAAAGCGTGCTGTTCGTCCGCACCTACCCAGACGCGTCGTAAAGACTGCATTGTGCCTCCCACTTCCAAAGCCGCCCCTAGGTCCTCTGCAAGAGAGCGAATATAGGTACCGCTAGAACAGACCACCTCCAGCTTTGCCACCGGATGATCGCCCGCACGAAAGTCGAGCAGCTCCAGACGCTCGATCTGAACGGTTTGTGGCGCTCGCTCCACAACCTGCCCTTCACGGGCTAAGTCGTAGAGACGACGGCCTTGGTGGCGCTTGGCGGAAACCATGGGAGGAACCTGTTGAATGAGGCCACAAAAACGCTTTAGAATCGGCTTGAGAGCCTCCGCTGTAAGATGACCGGCATCGCGCTCACGTAGCACCTTGCCGGTAATGTCAAGCGTATCCGTTTCGATACCGAACACAACCTCGGTGAGATAGGCCTTTCGAGATGCACTGAGATACTCGGCCAAGCGTGTGGCCTGGCCGACGCAAAGCACGAGCACGCCGGTTGCCAAAGGGTCTAACGTGCCCGTATGCCCCACACGGCGCACACCGAGACGCCTACGCACCCACTGTACGACGTCGTGCGAGGTTCTATGTGCCGGCTTATCAATAACAAGCAAGCCGCTTAGCGTGGGGGATTCGGTTGCGCTGGCCATCTCATTTACACGGTCTATCTTCCCCACGTTGCCCAAGCTGACGTTGGCGGTAGTGCTCATCCGGCCGCGTATGAATGCGGCGCACGGCCTCTTCGGTAAGGAAGTTAGGCCCACCGGCAGCGCAGGTGCCTAAAAGAATACGTGCCGCCTTAACCGCCATAAGGGTAATGTTTTCCACCTCGCGCGCCGAACGGCCTAGCGCTATAAAACCGTGGTTCTGCATCCACACGGTCTTAGGCCACTCGCCCCACTGCTCGAAGAACTCTTCAACACGTTGTTTTATCCGCTGGGCTAGCGGAATGCCGGGATCTACATACTCCACAAAACAGGGGGCTACCCCACAGACCACAATCTCATCGGGAAAGAGCCTTCCTGCTAATAGCTCGTGCGCCCGACGCGAACAGAGAATGGAGTTGATGGCGGTCGGATGGGTGTGTCCTACAAACTGAACGCCGGGCAGCGTAAGAAAATAGGCATGGAAGAAGGTCTCTACAGAGGGAAGAACCTCCTGATCTTTCTCCGCTTTGCTCTCTAAGAGCACCTGCTTGAGAGCTGCATCAGACAGGGGCGGCCCCTCAAAACAGGCAAGAATAGGGGCAAAACGCACCCTACAAAACCCCTTTGGCCCTATGGTGCCAAGTTGTTGCCCGCTGGCCTTCACCAAAAACAGCTCTTCATTTACCTTCGCAGAGGTATTTCCCTCACCAAGAATGGCCAAATCGCGCTCTGGTGCCCCCAAAGCGCGGGAAAGCTGCACTAACTGCTCCAAAAATGGGCAACGATGAGCTCATCGAAAACTCCGCGCAGAGACCGCCGCCTCAGAGCGTGCGGAGGACGCGCGTTTCCCCTCCTTTCTACATTGTTGTTTGATGGACTGTCTTCACAGGAACATGGTGGTTTACAGGTGTGATATTTTCATGCCTTTCGGTAGGCTTCTACCGTGAGACGCAGCCCTTCCTCCAAACTTGTTGCTGGCCGGTAGCCAAGAAGGCTTTCGGCCCGCGAAATGTCGGCGCCTGAATGGCGAATATCGCCGGTGCGCGGGGCTGCATAGGTCGGACAGAGCTGGGTGCCCATCACACTCTGCAGCATCTGCCAAAGCGTGTTGAGCGTGTGCTGGCGTCCTCCGGCTATATTGAAAACCCCACCGGAAGCCTTCTCCGACGGCGCAGTAGCGGCCAGGAGATTCGCCCGTACCACATCGCCCACATAGCAAAAATCGCGCGTCTGTTCCCCATCGCCAAAAATGGTTGGCGACTTCCCTTCTAAAACAGCGGAAATAAATTTGGGAATAACGGCAGCATACGGGCTGTTCGGGTTCTGATGCGGCCCGTAGACGTTAAAATAGCGTAGTGCAACGGTCTGAAGACCGAAGATGTTTGTGAAGTTTTGTGCGTAGTGCTCCCCTGCCAACTTCTGAACCCCGTAGGGTGAAAGCGGTTTTGGAAGAACGTCTTCATGGGTAGGGATGATGGCCGTATCGCCGTAAACGGCCGCTGAAGAGGAGAACACAAAGCGCTGTACCCCCTGATCGCGAGCGGCTATCAACATGTTAAGCGTTCCTCCAATATTCACGGAATCTGCCTGGATGGGGTCTTGAATGGAGATGGGCACGGAGACCAGCGCAGCAAGATGAAACACAACCTGAACGCCTCGGCAAGCGTTGCGGCAGGCAAGTGCATTGCGTACATCCCCCTCTACGATATCAATACGCCTCTCAAAGCCACGCAGATTTTCGAGCGTTCCGGAAGAAAAGTTATCCAGCACACGTACCTTCGTCCCTTGCGAAGCCAACGTTTTTGCCAGATGTGCCCCAATAAACCCGGCCCCACCGGTTACTAGAGCGCTTTCAATTTTGGGTATAGCCTCCAATGCCTTCTCCTTAAGCATCTTGCAAAGACGCCGATGGGCTGTATTCCTATGCTACCACACTTTGCCGATAGTTCAAGCAGTTAGGTACCCGCAAACCGGTGCTCAATCCATAGTATGACAAGAAGGCCACAAAACCAGATAGACGGATGGAAAAACAGTTAGTGTGGCTCTGCTAGCTTCTGCTTTGCGTACGCCAGCTGCGCACGTACGGCATCGGGGGCTGTACCACCTTCAGAGGTTCGACTCGCCATGCTGGCACGAGGCGTCAAAAGGGCTAGAACCTCGCTATCGAACAAGGGAGAAAAGGTTTTCAAGGTGGCAACATCGAGCGCTTCGAGCTTGATCCCCTTCTCAAGGCAATAGCGCACAATGCGACCTACAATCTCATGAGCCTCACGGAAAGGCATTCCCCTACGAGCTAAGTAATCTGCAAGATCGGTGGCTGTGGAGAAATCGCCCTCCAGTACGGCCTCCATGCGCTCTGCCCGAAATCGGGCGGTCTGCAGGGTTCGCCGCAAGGCTGGTAAAATCAGCAGGAGCGTATCTACCGTGTCAAAGAGAAGCTCTTTATCTTCTTGTAAATCTTTATTATAGGCCAGCGGTATCCCTTTCAGCACGGTGAGCAGGGCGAGGAGGTTCCCATAGAGACGGCCCGTTTTGCCTCGTACCAGCTCGGCGACATCTGGGTTCTTTTTCTGCGGCATGATACTGCTACCCGTTGTAACGCTATCGTCAAGCTCCACAAACCCAAACTCAGGGCTGTTCCAAAGGATGATCTCCTCAGCAAGGCGAGACAGATGCATGCCGAGGATAGCGGCAGCCGAGAGGAACTCCACGGCGAAATCCCGATCGGAAACCGCATCAAGGCTATTGGGCAGCACCGCATCGAAGCCCAACAACTCGGCAACCCTCCGCCGATCGATGGGAAAACTCGTGCCAGCCAGAGCACCAGCACCCAACGGAAGCCGGTTGAGGCGCTTCCGACAATCGTGCAAGCGCTCTCGGTCTCTGTCTAACATCCAAAAGTAGGCCAAAAGATGGTGTGCCAACGAGATAGGCTGAGCATGCTGCAGATGCGTAAAACCGGGAAGAACCGTTTGAATCTCGCGCTCGGCCAGGGCAACCAGCGTCTGTTGAAACTCTCTGATCTCTTCGGTGAGCCTATCACAAACGTCCCGCAGGTAGAGCCGTAGATCGGTAGTCACCTGGTCGTTACGGCTCCTTGCGGTGTGCAGTTTGCCCGCCACGTCGCCTATCCGCTCATAGAGTAAGCTCTCGATGGCAGTATGCACATCTTCGGCATCCTCGGGCAGGGCGACACGTCCCTCTGCAAGCTCTTGCTCAAGGGCCTTAAGCCCCTCTACAATCTTCATAGCCTCTTCTTGAGGCAGGATGCCCGTGGCCCCCAGCATAGTAGCGTGAGCGATGCTCCCCTGAATATCCTGCCGCCAGAGGCGCCGATCAAAGGGCAGTGAACTGTTGAGCTGCGCTATCAGCGCATCGGTCTCTCCCTGAAAACGCCCACCCCACAGTTTTCGCATGGTCTCTTACTTTCTGTTCCGTAGCAAAGCGTCTCCCCTACGATGGAGTCTCTTGGGTCGTAGGCTTCGGAACGCTCGCCCCAAGCAGCGCTGGAGGAACGGGCTGGCCGGTAAGCCTTCCGCTTTGACGCAGGTGGAAGTACATGCGCGACTGTAGGCCATGTGTCTTTACAATGCCTAGTGATTCGGATTGATCGAAGGTCTTGCTATCGAAGGAGGCGAGGTCGGCGCTATAGAGGGCGTTAGGGCTGTTGCGTCCGATCACTGAGGCTGTGCCTTGGAAGAGACGCAGGTGCACCACTCCGTTGACTCGCTCCTGCACCCGCGCAATAAACGCCTCGAGGTCTTCCTTCAAAGGGTCAAACCAAAGTCCCTTATAGGCTAACTCGCCCCATTCGCGGTCTACCATGGCTTTAAATTTCAGCTCACCCTGGGTACAGACCAAGGCTTCTAGAGCCCTATGAGCGGTAAGCAGGGTCACCGCGGCCGGACACTCGTAATTTTCGCGCACCTTAAGCCCCAACATGCGGTCTTCCATAATGTCAATGCGCCCTACTCCGTGCTGTCCGGCTATGCGATTAAGGGTAGTTACGAGGCTCACGGGGTCGAGCCGTTGTCCGTCGAGAGCCACAGGCACACCCTGCTCAAACTCGATGGTAATGGTTTGTGGGGTTGGCAAACAGTTGCCCGGCCCACGCGTCCACTTGAAAATCTCTTCGGGCGGGGCGTAGTCCGGCTCCTCCAAACGCCCTCCCTCTATGCTACGGCCCCACAGATTTTCATCTACCGACCAGATGCGCTCTTTGGTCTGCGGAATGTCGAGTCCGTGGGCGTTGGCGTAGTCTATCTCCTCGCTACGCGTCCACGGCTCACGGCGTCCATCGGGCAGGCGGCGCCCCTCGCGCATAGGCGCGATGATCTCGGCCTCCGGCATGAGCGTACGCAAAATATACTCGATGCGGAACTGGTCGTTGCCTTTGCCAGTACACCCGTGTCCAAAGGCCGTTGCCCCCAACTCGCGAGCCTTCTCCACCGCCTTAAGAGCGATGAGAGGTCGTGCGATGCTTGTGGAGAGGGGATAGCCTTCATAGTCGCCATTGGCGCGGACGGCAGGCCAACAAAAGTACTCCACGAAAAGCTGTTTCGCATCTATCGTGTAGTGTTCCGCACCAAGGCGCCTTGCACGCTCCTCGGCCTGACGGATATCCTCTTCCGGCTGTCCTACATCCACCGTCACCGTGATTACGTGGTCGAAGCCGTACTCTTCACGAACCAACGGAATGCACACGGAGGTATCTAGCCCCCCCGAGTAGACAAGAACGATCTTTTTCATCGGTTTTAAAGTCCTATGATCAGCAGCAAGAGCGCTTTTTGTGTGTGCAAGCGATTTTCGGCCTGTTCAAGAATGGAGGCTTTATGCCGTTCCATCACCTCATCGGTGATCTCCTCACCTCGGTGCGCGGGCAGACAGTGCATAACGATGGCGTTGGGTTTGGCGTTGGCGAGGAGGGTCGCATTGAGCTGATAGGGCGCAAACAGTTTAGCACGTTGCTCGCGTTCGGCCTCTTGCCCCATACTCGCCCATACATCGGTGTAGACGGCATCGGCACATCGCACGGCCTCTTCCGGCTGCGAGAGCACCTCGATTTGGGCACCGCTGATGGCTGCCAGCCGGCGCGCCTCTTGAACATAGGCCTCGTCGGGGAAGTAGCCGTTAGGGCAAGCCGCGGATAAGTTTACCCCCATTTTGGCACAAGCCAACAGCAGCGCATGCAGCACGTTGTTGCCGTCTCCCACATAGGCAAGCTTGAGGCCGTTCCCCAAAGGGCCGCAGAACTCCTGGAGGGTCAAGAGATCGGCAAAGGCTTGAATGGGGTGCTCGCGGTCGCTGAGCGCGTTGATCACTGGAATAGTTGCATGTTCAGCAAGCTGCTCCACAGTGGAGTGCTGATAGACCCGAGCGGCGATGATATCCACCCAGCGTGACAGCGAGGCGGCCACATCGGGCACGGCCTCGCGCGTCCCAAGCCCCACATCGTTGGGGCCGAGATAGATGGCATGGCCGCGCAGATGCGCCATAGAAACCTCGAAGCTCACGCGCGTGCGCAACGATGGCTTCTCAAAAAGCATGGCCAGCGTGCGCGGGTAGTTCCAGTAGAGGGTGGGTTTGCGGGCCAAATCGCTTTTCTTTAGAAAAACGGCCACCTCTAGCAGCGCCCGAATCTGCTCCGTGGTGACGTCCCAAAGGGTCACCACGGAGCGTTTGCGCCAGCCGGCGGAATCGCTTTGAATGAGCTGACGAAGCTGCTCTTCGGTGGGATCGGTTGGTAAAGTCATGCAAGCGATACCTCTCTATAAGGCCGGTTGAAGGGCATATTGGAGCGCTTGAACCACTCGGTCGCAATCGGCTTTGGTGACCACAAGTGGCGGAACGAAGCGAAGCGTGCTATCCCCGATGGCGTTCGCCACGATGCCCTGCTGAAAAAGCGAATCGAGCACCGCCCTTGCTTTCGGCTGCATCAGCTCCACGCCAACCATCAAGCCCAAACCACGCACCTCCTTAATACGGTTTGGATATGCCTGCTGCAGCGCGCGTAGCCTCTCCAGGAAATAGGCGCCTATCTCTGCGGCGCGCTCCATGAGGTGCTCCTTCTCCAGTACATCGAGCGTGGCAAGGGCGGCCGCACAGGCCAAAGGCTGCCCCGCAAAAGTGGAACCGTGGTCGCCAGGCACAAGGGTATAAGCGGCCTCTCCCCGTGCTAAACAGGCTCCCATGGGAAAGCCATCGGCGATGCCTTTCGCTAGGGTCACGATATCCCCTTGTACCCCTAAGGCCTGACTTCCGAGGAAATGTCCTGTGCGTCCAAGCCCACACTGCACCTCATCAAAAATAAGGAGAACTTTTGCTTCATCGCAAAGGGCACGCACGGCCCTAAGAAAATCGGGATCGCAAGGATGAATACCGCTCTCCCCCTGGATCGGCTCGATCATCACGGCACATGTGCGCTCAGAAAGAAGGGCACGAAAGGCATTAATATCATTGAGTGGCGCATAGTGGAACCCGGGCACGAGCGGCTCGAACGGTTTCTGATATTTAGGCTGCGCGGTGGCCGTGACGGTGCCGAGCGTGCGCCCATGGAAAGAGCCATGAAACGTGATGATCTCGTAGCAGTTATCACCCCGCTGCTGCTTTCCCCACTTGCGAGCTATCTTGAGAGCGGCTTCGTTGGCCTCAGCACCCGAGTTGCAAAAAAATACGCGTTCCATACCCGTCAGCTCGCAAAGGCGCTTTGCGAGCTTGGCCTGATGCGCATTATGAAAGAGATTGCTAACATGCATCAGCGTGTGGGCTTGTTTGGCAATGGCCTCCGCAATGCGCGGATGGCAGTGGCCTACTGAAGCGACCGCAATGCCGGCCAAGAAGTCAAGATAGGCGCGCCCCTCACTGTCATATAAGGTGGTTCCCTCACCGCGTACGAACACCACGCGGCGTCGGGCGTAGGTGCCCATTACATAGCGCGAATCGAGTTCAAAAATCTCCTCTGCGTTAACTTCAGTCTGAGGCTCGACGGTCGGCATTCCTATGTATCTCCTTCCTTGTACCGCTAAACGGTATGTGTCTTCTACGCCCCTGAGCCGTGCACCATTGTGCCGATTCCTTGATCGGTGAAGATCTCGATAAGGAGCGCATGGGGCTTTCGTCCGTCAATCAGATGGCAGCGAGGAACCCCGCCCTCGATGGCCGTGATGCAGGCCTCCAGCTTAGGTATCATCCCTCTATCAGCAGCACCGGTGCGCAACATCTCCTCTGCGCGAGCAACATCCATATCCACGATAAGGCTCGATTTATCGTTGTAGTCGGCATAAAGCCCCTCGACATCGGTGAGAATCACCAGTTTGGCCGCCCCTACGGCGGCGGCAATATGCCCCGCCACATGATCGGCATTCACATTGTAGCTCTCACCATCGGGGCCTATGGCCACCGAAGAGACAACGGGAATATAGCCCCTCTCCACCAGCAGATTAAGAATGCCGGGGTTCACCCTCGCCACTTCGCCCACATACCCTAAATCGCCCTTCGGCGAGTGCATCTTGCAGGCCACAATCAGGTTGGCATCTTTGCCGCTCAGCCCAACGGCCTGCGCCCCCTGACGGTTTAGCAATGCCACAATGGACTTGTTGGTCTTTCCGGCCAGCACCATCTCTACGATCTCCATCGTGGCCGCATCGGTCACCCGTAGCCCACCCACAAAGGTAGGCTCGTACCCCATCTGTTTCATAAGGGCGCTAATTTCAGGGCCGCCACCGTGCACGAGAATAGGGCGTATCCCCACATAGTGAAGCAGCGCGATGTCTTGCATCACCTGCTCTTTCAAAGTCTCATCAATCATGGCGTTCCCGCCATACTTTACCACCACGATCTTTCCGTAGAACTCACGGAAATAGGGTAAAGCCTCAATCAACACATCGGCAGGGGTTTGCATCAGTGAACTCTCACGTATGGTATTCGGCGTTGATTCGGACATAGTCATAGCTGAAATCGCAGGTATACACCGTTGCGCTCTCCTCGCCAATGCCCAAGTCGAGCGTAACGGTGACCTCCCTCCCTTTCAGATAGGCGTGGGCGCCCTCCCGATCGAAAGGCACCGAGCTGCCCTGAGCGCAAACCCTGTAAGGCCCTATGAACCCCTCTATCCGGTTGGGGTCAAGATGCACACCCGAACGCCCGGCAGCGGCCAACAGCCTACCCCAGTTCGGATCGCACCCAAACAGCGCTGTTTTCACTAGAGGCGATTCGGCAACCGTTTTAGCCACCGTTTTGGCCGCATACCTTGTAGGCGCCCCTTGCACCGTTATGGTGACCAGCTTCGTGGCCCCCTCACCGTCGCGGGCGATCTCTTTCGCTAGCGCCGTGGCCAGGCGCGTAAGCGCCTCTACAAAATCTTCAAAAGCCTCGCCTTCGCGCGATATTTCCGCCTCACCCATGCCAGAAGCGAGCAGAAGGCACATGTCGTTTGTGCTGGTATCGCCATCTACGGTAACAGAGTTAAAGGAGGGCTCTACGGCGCGGCGCAAAGCTTCCTGCAATAGAGGGCCGGGGAGCCTAGCATCGGTGGTGAGAAATGCCAACATAGTAGCCATGTGGGGGGCGATCATACCGGCTCCCTTGCACATGCCTCCAAAACGGATAGGAGCTACCCAGTGATTGGAATCGACCAAAACAGCCCGATATTTGGGAAAAGTGTCGGTGGTCATGATAGCACGGGCGGCACGGGCATCGGCTTCGGCAGAACGCTCCAAGCGTTCGACCGCCTCAGGAATGCCTTTTTGCAACCTATCCATCGGTAATGGATGGCCAATAACGCCGGTAGAGGCGGTAAGCACGGCATCTGGCGCCACGTCCAGAAGGCGCGAGGTCCACTCCGCTAAGTTGCGGTTATCCGTCTCTCCGCGCTCTCCATTGCAGGCATTGGCGTTGCCGGCGTTGATCAGCACAGCACGCGCCACACCGCTGCTTCGCACAACGCGACGCGAGTAGCGCACACAGGCGGCCTGCACGTAGTTCGTTGTGAAAACACCGGCGACAGTGGCCATGCTATCGGACACGAGCAGAGCGAGGTCATCCCCTTCTGTCTTCAACCCGCATCGTACGGCGGCCACCACAAACCCCTCTGGGTAGGTTACCCCAGCCAACTCTTCCTTCCACAACGTGATCATGGCCAAAGGCCTCCCGAATCCAAACCAGCCGTCTCTTCAAAATGACACATCAAATTCATGTTCTGGATGGCCTGCCCCGCCGCACCTTTCACCAAGTTATCAATGGCGGAGACCACCGTTACCCGATTGGTGCGATCGTCTACCGCCAAACCGATGTGGCAGTCGTTGGAGCCATAGGTTCCTTTCGTAGAGGGCAGTCGATCGGTGAAGACGACGACAAACGGGGCCTCTTTATAGAACTCGATGTAAAGCTCCTGAAGCGCTTTGGTCGTCTGCGGTGATCGGAGTTGGGCATAGCAGGTGGCCAGAATGCCTCGCGTCATGGGAATGAGGTGAGGGGTAAAGCTGATACGCAGTTGAGGCAGGCCGGCCACATCGGCGAGCACCGCCTCGATTTCAGGTGTATGGCGATGAGTGCCCGCGATCTTATAGGCGCTCACGTTTTCGTTTAGCTCTGAGAAGTGGTAGTCGAGACCGAACTTCGAGCGACCTGCGCCGGACGCTCCGGATTTAGCATCCACGAGAATCGAGCTCGGATCAACCAAATTCGCTTTCAACAAGGGAGCCAAAGCCAAAATGGCCGCCGTAGGATAGCATCCTGGGTTGCCGACAAGTCGCGCCTTTTCGATCTGCGCGCGGTACAACTCGGGGAGGCCGTAAACGGCTTCCCGGTTCCATTCGGGGCAAGCGTGCGGCTGCCCGTACCACTGAAGGTAGGTCTCCGTGTCACGGAAACGGAAGTCGGCAGAGATATCAATGACGCGGCACCCAGCGGCCAGCAGCTTTGGAGCCAAGTGCATAGCCTTGCCGTTCTCTTGAGCAAGGAACACCACATCACAAGAGGTGAGGAGGCCTTCATCCATATCGGCAAAGCGCAACTCGGTGTAGCGTGAAAGCCCAGGAAACGCCTCGCCCAACAGCTTGCCGGCATATGTGCCCGAAAATGCGCACCGCAACTGAACGTGGGGATGCCGTAGAAGCAGCCGCAATAGCTCACCGCCCGCATAGCCAGAAGCCCCCACGATTCCTACGTTAAGCATTATCTACCCCTTTGTCAAGCGCCTGTCAGAAGCGCAAAAACGATCAAAAGTCCGGCACAATTTACGGCATGAGATAGAAATCTTACCGCAGAGAGCCTCTTCAAGTCAACCGGTAACAAAGCAAAAACCATCTGTCTTGCGGTCAAGCTCACGGGGCTTGCGAATGTGTATATTTGATGATCTCGCAGTCTCGGACGGTAATAAGCCCTTCCTGAACCATCTCATCCAGAATCGGCAGAAAACCGTTGATACGCTCCGGCTGATCGATGATCTCAATGCGAATGGGTAGGTCGGTTGAGAGGTCGAGAAGCTTACTGCGATGGATGCGCGAGTTGGCTCCGTAACCGACAACCCCCTCCAGAACGGTGGCCCCGGCCAAACCTTCCTGCCGAGCGCGCTCCACAATGGCCGCATAGAGAGGCTTTCCATGCCACTTATCCGAACTGCCTATATAGATTGTGAGCACTTTGCCAATACCTTCTATCTTCATATCCTGCTACCTCCTAAACCGTTCGGCCTAAAAGCAACAAAGCACACACTCTTCCTAGATAGACCGCGAGAAAACCACCTAGAACGCTTCCGACCACATAGCCGCCAAGACGTAGCCACTCCCCATCGGAGACCAGGCCTAGCGAGTCGTTTTCGAAGGTCGAGAACGTGGTGTAGGCCCCAATGAACCCGATGGGAATGAGCAGCGTCCACCGCCTATCCCATACTAAAAGCTGCCCCAATGTCACCATAAACCCCAAGACGAAGGAGCCGGTAATGTTGATCACGAGGGTTCCTGCCGGAAACCCATTAACGTGCTGCTGAATCCATACTCCTAAAAAGTAGCGGGCGTTGGCGCCTAAAAAACCACCTACTCCCACATAGAGCATACGGAGAAAGACATCCTTCATTCTCTTAGACGAATCCTCCTCTATATGAGTTTTCCTCTACGTCGCGCGGAAGCCAGAGATACAAAAAACCCCTGATCGGCGCAACGTATCCGACCAGGAGCCATTAGCCTACAAAGCGGCGGTTCAGACGTCAAAACGTCTCGGCGGCCTCCATCACCGTTATCCATGGGTACCTATAAGTTTACCCTAGGACTCCCTTCAAGTAAAGACCGGCCTTTACGAAAAAACTTTCCGCTTCTAAAAAGGCCCCGGATAGTTTAAAATATCAGAAACCTTTCAACGAGGGCATCATGGCTTCTCCGCTCATTCGTTCCGGTATGAACGCCGATTTGGGAGGAACGGTACGTTGGCGCGTTCTTCCGCCACAGCCCGCCATCGAACAACGCCTTCTCAAAGGCGGCGATCTCCATCCCATCGTCGCGCGACTTCTGGCGCAACGCGGCATCGAAACAGTGGAAGAGGCGCACCGTTTTCTCCATCCTCATCTCGATCATCTGCACGATCCCTTCTTATTACCCGACGTAGAGCCTGCCTGCGTGCGCATCCAACAGGCCCTACATCGCCACGAACGGATTCTGGTCTATGGAGATTACGATAGCGATGGAGTGACCTCGGCAGCCCTATGGACTCGCTTGCTGCGCCGCCTCGGCGCTGAAGTGGAGGTGTTTGTACCGCATCGCAAGAGAGACGGTTACGACATCCGGCATGCGGCGATCGCACAAGCGAAGGCTCGTGGCGTGCGCCTCATCATCACAACCGACTGCGGCGTTCGCCGTGTGGAGGAGGTTGAATACGCGCGTCAGCTTGGAATAGATGTCATCATCACCGATCATCATTTGCCCCCTGAAGTTCTGCCGCGTGCCGTTGCCGTCGTCAACCCACATCGTGCCGATTCGCGCTATCCGTTTCCCTATTTAGCGGGCGTGGGAGTGGCGTTTCGTTGTGGCGAGGCCCTTGTTCGCCATCTCGGCCTAAAAGTGGAGAGCTATCGCCAAGCCTTTCTAGACCTCGTGACGATCGGCACCATCACCGACCTTATGCCCTTACTCGACGAAAATCGCGTGCTTGTTACCTTTGGACTTCAGCAGCTGCCTTACACCAAGAAGCCAGGTCTTCAGGCACTCCTTGAAGTAAGTGGGGTTCAGAAGCCCCAGGCAGAGGAGAACGCCCCCCTCCTCACGGTGCGCGACATCGGCTTTAGCCTTGGCCCCCGCCTAAATGCGGCGAGTCGTGTGGATGAAACAAAACCCGCTCTCGATCTCCTGCTGACCAGCGATCCGGGCGAGGCAAGGCGCCTCGCAGCCCTGCTGGATGCACAAAACCGCACCCGTCAGGAAGAACAGAAACGGATCTTTCAAGAGGCCATACAGCGAGTGCAGCAAGAGGGTCTGCACGAGCGAGCCTGCATCATCATCAAGGGAACGGGCTGGAGCAGCGGGATCATTGGCCTGGTGGCAGGCAAGCTTACCGAAGCGTTTCATCGCCCCTCCATTGTACTGGCATTGAACCCGCAAACCGGCGAGGGACGCGGTTCAGCGCGCTCTATCGAGGCCTTCGACCTCGGTGAGGCTCTTGAGCTGTGTCGTCCTCTCCTTATTGATGGAGGAGGCCATGCCCATGCTGCTGGGTTCTCCATTCGCCTTGAGAACGTTGCCGACCTTACCCAGCGAATGGAGGAGATCGCACGCCAACGCTTAACGGAGGAAGATCTACAACCCGTTCTCGATATAGATGCCGAGCTCAGCCCTCATCAGATTGATGAAAGGCTTCTGGAGCAGCTTGAGGGCATGGCCCCGTTCGGCATGGAGAACCCCGAGCCCATCTTCGTTAGCTATGGCGCCTTCGTCCGCTCCATCCGCCCGATCGGAAAGGAGTTCCAGCACCTCAAGCTCATCGTGGCGGCGCAAACGTCTCACGAGCCCACCACCTATCCGGCGCTCATGTGGTGGCAAGGGACCCTCGCGTCAGAGTTGGCTCCTGGCCCAGCCGACATCTGCTATCGTCTTCAACGCAACACCTACCAAGGAGAGCGTCGGATTCAACTGCTTGTGGAAGACATCCGACAGGGAAACCGCTAAGCAGCTCTAAAAAGACAAGCCAAAGGCACCTGCCGGCAGCATAAAATCGGCCAGTATTCTTCAAAATCACGTAATACAGGCTTTGCCTACATCGCGAAACAGGAGACAACCTTTATGGGAAGATCAGGGAACAATTCCGCCATTTGCGGCGGTGGGTTTCACCATGTGGCCGTGCGCGCATGGGATTTCGAAGGGGCGCTTCGCTTCTATATCGAAGGCCTTGGTTTTCGACGCGTCTACGGTTGGGGCAGAGATGAACGCAGCACAGGCGGTCGTGATACGCGCGCAGTGATGCTCGACACCGGAGACGGCAACTACTTTGAGGTTTTTGCCGGCGGCACGCCGCCATCGGAAGGAGGCCTACCGGAAGGGGCGCTTCTCCATGTGGCCCTGCGCACCAACGACTGCGATGCAGCCCTTGAGCGGGCGCGTGCCGCCGGTGCGATCGTCACTATGGAGCCGCGTACGCTCTCCATTGAAGGAGATACTCCACAGCAGTTCCGCATCGCCTTCTGTAAAGGCCCCTGTGGCGAAACGATAGAGTTTTTCCAAAACGATACGCTTTAGCCAGATGAGCTGCTATGGTAACGACGATTTGAGCAACCCACTCAGCGACGCCGAGGGCATCACGGCTCCCACATTTTTAAGCAGCTTCACACAGTCCCAATGCCGATTCGCTTGGGCAAGCTCAAGAGGTGTTTTGCCCTGATTATCCATCAGGTCATCCATGGCACCGGCCTCAAGCAGCAGGAACACACTCAATTCGCAGCCTCTGCTAGCGGCAACATGAAGAGGGGTTTGCCCGTTACAGTCGGCAAAATTCGGGTTTGCGCGGGCGCGCAGCAGACGTCGCAACGCCTCCACATGTCCTCCCTCCGCTGCCAGATAAAGAGCCGTTTTGCCAAAACGATCGCTCTCGTTTGCCTCCGCACCGGCATCGAGCAACAGATCGATGGTACGGATGTGGCCTCCAGCGGATGCTAACAGCAGCGCTGTACGCTCCATCTCCGGTTCTGTCTCATGTACGGAAGCACCTAGCGCCAACAGCAGCGCGACCGTCTCTGTGTCTCCTTGAGCCGCAGACCGCAACAAGCGCTCCGAAAGGCGGTGTATCTCTTTCCATTTCTGCTCTGTCAGGTCGGTGGGGACGCGAAACAAGTGCTCGCGCAGCCTTACCGCGAGACGTCGATCAAGCTGTGTAAGGATGAGATAGTGTTCCCGTGCCCCGTTCTGGTCTCCCAGCTCCAAACAGAGCAGCCCCATCTGATAGTGGGCAACAGGTAGATAGGGCGCAAGCTCGATGGCTTGTTGAAATGCGGCCTTCGCCTTTTCCGGTTTTTGAAGGTACCGATAGGCAAGGCCAAGGTTTACGTAGGCTAAAGGATAGTTCGGGCGAATTTGGACGGCTTTGCGAAAATGCGCTAGAGCCGCATCGAATTGGCCTGCCTGTAACAAAAGAGTGCCCAAGTTATTGTGGGCCGGAGCGTGATCTGGCACAAGATCGAGCACAGTTCGAAAGGCCTCTTTGGCCTTTGCGAACTCTCCAAGATGCAGAGAGAACATCCCCACCTGAAAGCGCGCTTCTGGATGTCCCGAATCGATAGTCACGGCGCGCTCGAAGGTCTCGAGCGCCTCTCGATAGAGGGAGAGGCGAGCACAAGCTTGCCCAAGGCGCATGAGGTTTTCAAAAGAAGGGCTTTTCTCGATCGCCCGCTTTGCCAGATCGTAGTCGCCCTCAGGGTCTTCGGTTTCTACGGGAGGAGGGGTTTTGGGTGCTTCACCTACAGGCCCCTGGTCGCGATGATGACCGTGCGAAGGAGAGGAGGGGTGCTGTTGCGGATAGGTGCAGACATAGACTTTCCCGTCAGAAGCCGCAATAGCGATGAGGCCTTTCCCGGGCGCAAGCGCAAAGGCGCGTGCCGTTATAGGAGCGACCAAGCATGAAAATGCGGGTGCTAGAGGCCTTAGGCTCCAAATATCGAGTTTACCAGTGCCTGTCCGAACCACCACTGCATGAGGGTGAAGGAAAGCCATGTCGAAAACGACCTCACCGAGTTCGAACCGCTCAACCTGCCGCTTTTCCTGCATATGCCAGCAGATCAGCTCCCCATTGGCATAGGCCGCAAGGAGATGCTCCTCTTTCGGATGGCAGGCCAAGGCCGTTACAGGTGCACCCGGCCCTGTCAACAGCGTGATCGCCTCGCCCTTCTGCAAATCCCAAACATAGATCCCTCCCTGATGAGAACCTAGGCCGGCAAAAAGAATCTTGCCATCTGCAGAAAGCGCCAACGCCGTAACCTCCCCATTATGGGGGCCCAGATCCGGCAGCACCTGCCATGTGTAGACATCCTGACAAAGGAGATGACGACTTTTCCCTCCCATTACAAGCAGCCCGTCGGCACACACCATTGTGCGCAGCGGAAAGGCAGCACGAAAAATGTGATGACAGCGCTGTTGCTCAAGATGCCAAACTCGGACTGTTCCATCTTCCGAGGCCGATGCCACCAGTTCCGCATCTAAAGCATTAACAGCCCACACCGGCTCTCGATGGTGCCCCAACACTATCGGTTCGCTGTTAGGACGTGCCTCTTGAAACCATATTGTTCCCTTTGTGCTACCCACCACGATGTGATTCTCATCGGGTGTGAAGCAAAGCGCGCTAAGACCCCCCACCGACTCCAGACCGGTTAGCTCGAACAACCTGTTGTGTTGCATTGCGCTTCTCCATAAAACTTCACGATTTTGGAAAAAGGTGGCGACACCGAGTGAACGGGACACCTTCTAGGGCAGCGTCATCGGTGTCGCCATAGAAACGTCGCATCACACTTATCTATGATAGCTAGGCTGTGAGACATGCACTGTTACCTACTTCACAAAAGGGGTGTGAAATAGTTCACAACACCTAATAGAAAATGCTCTGTGGAGGGGTGAAAGCGGAAAAAGAGGTCTTAAGGTTCAAAAAAGCGTGGGATACGCTGGGTGAGGCAGGTAGTAATTTCGTGTTCGGTTGTGCCGACGGATTTGGCTAACTCCTCTACAAAGAGGCACTCTGTGCCCTGCTTTCCGATGGCGACGGCCACATCGCCCGACTGGACGAAAGGAATCTCGGTGACATCGAGAACGGTCTGATCCATGCAGATTCGACCCAATATAGGGGCTTTTTGGCCATGCACCAGCATGTAGCCTTGGTTAGAAAGCCGACGTGGGTATCCATCTCCATATCCTATGAGAGCGGTGGCCACGCGAGAAGGGCGGGTAAGCCGATGGGTGGCTCCATAGCTAATAGAATGTCCTTGAGGCAGTTCTCGCACGGTGCCAATAGAAGCCTCAAGCTGAAGTGCTGGCAGAAATTGCGTACGCCAGAGCTGGTTCTGACGAGTACTGGGCAGTATGCCGTAGACAAGCAGGCCGGGTCGCACTAGATTCGATTCGGAGTCCAAACCTGCCAGTAACGCAGCGCTGTTGGCGCTGTGAATCCATCGGAACCTCGCTCCCGCCTTCTCTAAGGTGGAACGAACCCAATGAAAGCATTCTAGCTGCTTTTGACTAAGCTCGTCTTGAGGATTCTCGGCATCGGCAAAATGAGTGCCCAAACCGGTAAAGGCAAGACCGCGGCTCTGTGCGAGTCTCCATAGAGCGGTGGCCTCCTCGGGCAAAACGCCCGCACGTCCCATGCCGGTGTCAACTTCTAAATGGGCCTCACGACATCCGGCGGCCACGAGCGCTCTCAACACATCCTCGCTACCAATAAGGGGTGTTAGATTGTATTGCACGACCCATTCGGCCTCTTGGGGAGCGGGCACACAGAGCAGGGCGATCGGGCAGGTAATGCCAGCCCGACGGAGGCACCTTCCCTCCTCTACAGTGGCCACTCCAAGCCATTGAACCCCAGCCTCTAAAGCCGCTTTGGCCACCGCAAGCAGGCCATGCCCATATGCATCCGCCTTTACAACGGCCATAATCTCTTTAGAAGGGCCGGCAATTCTCCGAAGGGTGGCAATATTGGCGCGAATGGCTGCCAGATGAACGGTTGCCCAGGCACGCGTTTTGCCATCCTCCGCTACGGCGGGAGCATGCCCATCCTGCATAGAACCTAAAGCCCCTTTTCTAAGACCAACTGAGGTATGCTAAAAAGAAGATGATAGATGCATGTTACCTCAAAAGACAGCAAGGCGAAAAAAGGATACAATGGGGCAATCGTTTCGTAATTCTTTAGAGAAACCACGTTAACAACTTTGAAGGAGTGTGGATTAGGATGAGAAAGCTTGGCGGTTTAAAACTAGGGAGTTGGTTCTTAGTAGCGCTTGGGCTGTTGGCGCTCGTTGGATGGTCTGCTTCAGGAAGAGGGAGTTCAGAGAGGGCTTCGCTTCAGACTACCCATCTTGAGTTTCGCGATATCGCCGGACAAACCTATTCCTGGGCGACTATTGCCTCTCACAAAGCCACCGTTTTCCTCTTTCTTTCCTGTCAGTGTCCCGTCTCTAACCTTTACGGCCCACGCCTAGCCGAACTGGCGCGCCAGTTTACCGGCAAGGATGTGCAGTTTTTCGGTGTCTACCCCGACATTCAAGAGAGCCTTTCCGACATCCAACGTAATGCCAAAGAGCACGGATTTCCCTTTCCTATTGTTCAGGATAAAGCAGGTCTACTGGTCTCTCAGTTCAAAGCCGCCTACACTCCAGAAGCCGTCGTTGTCAACCGCCAGGGCAAAGTCTGTTACCGCGGGCGCATTGACGACAACGTCGTTACCACCAAAGTGACCTCCCACGATCTGCAACAGGCCATTGAAGACGTATTAGCAGGCCGTCCGGTTCCTCACCCTAATCTGCCCTCCTTCGGCTGTATCATCCGTAGAGGCCCTGTAACTTCGGTGGTGCTTCGCCCTGGGACACCCACTTATGCCCACGATGTGGCCCCCATCCTTCAAGCCCATTGCGTCGAGTGCCATCGTCCTGGGCAGGTGGCCCCCTTCTCTCTAACGACCTACAAAGACGCTGCGGCTTGGGCGCCCGACATCGTCCGCTACACGCAAAACGGCACCATGCCACCGTGGAAACCAGTACCTGGCTATGGCGACTTTATTGGCGAACATCACTATACGCTAACCTCCGCTGAGAAAGAGGTGCTGGTAAAATGGGCGAAGGCGGGTGCGCCCGCAGGCGATCTCAGCGCGACGCCCCCTATGCCCCACTACTCCTCTGGATGGCAGCTGGGGAAACCCGATCTCGTTTTCCATTCCGATCAGCCTTATCACGTGGCTGCAGATGGCGACGACGTGTACCGTAACTTTATCATCGATCCCCACTTTACCCACGATGCATGGGTGCGCGCAGTAGAGGTTCATCCCGACGCTCGGGCGGTTGTCCACCACGTTATCGTCTATGTGGATGGTCTTCATCTCTCTCCAAACGTTGAGGCGAAGTTTCATAAAGAGCATCCAGACGACAAAGAGCCCGGCTATACGAGCTTTGGTGGCCCCGGCTTTATACCCACCGGCTTCTTAGGCGGGTGGGCGCCCGGCAACGCACCTCAGTTCGCCCCTCCCGGCGTGGCCATGTGCATTCCCAAAGGCGCCCTGCTGGTTCTGCAAGTGCATTATCATAAGAACGGTGTTCCCCATACCGACCAAACTAGCTTCGGGCTTTACTTGGCCAAAGAGCCGGTTCATAAAAACGCGGTGGTCAGCATGGTAGCAAACTTCGGCTTCCACATCCCGCCGGGCGCCCCGCACTATGAAGTGGATGCGCAAACCACTGTCCCTGTAAATTGCCACGTGCTAAGCATTATGCCGCACATGCACCTGCTTGGGAAGGAGATGAAGCTTTGGGCTACGTTGCCAAATGGTAAAGAGGTGCCTCTTATCTGGATTAAAAACTGGGATTTTAACTGGCAACGCACCTATTGGTACCGCCAGCCGGTTGCCCTGCCCAAAGGCAGCGTTGTTCACCTGGTGGCCTACTACGATAACTCAAGCGACAACCCCTATAACCCCAATCGCGAGCATCCAAAAGAGGTTGGATGGGGAGAGAAAACAACCGATGAAATGTGCATCGCCTTTATATTCGCTACCATAGATTCGGAGCATCTCAATGTGATACCGCAAAATCCGGTTACCGTAGCCTCTACAAGCCCCTCTACAACATCGGCTAAGTGAAGGGCTAGAGACGAGCTTCTTTCGCCTTGCTGTGTCGTAGCTGATGCAGTAAAATTTCTGCAGAAGAAGCTGAAATCAAGTGGAAGAGCGAATAATCAGGTGTGTGGGAACTTCAACATGGCGAGGAGGCAACTCCTCGCCTTTGTAAAGGGCGTTAAGGCGTTCCATCAACATGTTGACGGCCGCATTGCATATCTCCTCCAAAGGATAGCTAAGCGTTGTAAGCGGCAGGTCGAGTTGGGAAATGAGAGGCAGATCGTCGCATCCCACAAGCCCCATATCCTGCGGAACTCGTATCCCTTTTCGCCGAAGGCCAGAGAGCACCCCTAAGGCCGTCATGTCGTTGAAGCAGAGAAGAGCGTCCGGACGCTGGGGGTCGTCGGCAATCTGCTCTGCACAAGCACGAGCTGCCCCAACATCGTAGGCGGTTCCTGGGTAGGTGTAGACGAGCGGTGCTTGCCCATTTTTCTCAGCAAACTGGTTATAAAATTGGCCTCTTACATCGTTACGTGCTACCGCTGATGCCGGAGCGACGTAGCCGATTCGCCGATAGCCTCGCTCACAAAGATGATCCACCGCCTCCTGTAGACCAGTGGTAAAGAGCGCGCGAACGCTATCCCGATTGGGCACGAGATAACCAATGACAACCACATTCTCCATATCGGGCTGCTGTGCTCGCTCCAGCACCTGAGTGGGGGTCTCGCACCAGAGGATCATGCCATCGGGCCGACGGGAGTTGAGCGTTTCCAACAGGTGTAGGTCGTTGGACTCATCGGCACGTCGGGTATTCAAAATAAACTCATAACCACGTCGTTCCAACGCGATGGCGCACAGCGATACCATGCGAGCAAAGAAGGGATTTTCTAGCCCACCAACCAAAAGCCCCACCACATGGCTCCGACGGGTGCGTAACTGTTGAGCCGCTCGGTTTACCGTGTAACCCAGTTCACGAGCCGCAGCAAGTACCCTCTGACGAGTCTCTTCCGAAACACGTGTGCTGCTCCGTGCACCATTAAGGACATAGGAGGCCGTCGCATAATGGACATTGGCAAGACGGGCGATTTCACGCAGGGTAGGCTTTCCTGTGGCCATTTTTCCACTCTCTACTCGCTAGAAAGCAAGAAACTTTTCAACGAAAGGCAGCACGAATCGATAGGAGCAAGACGAATAGAGTCCTCTCTTGACCTAACGTTCAGCTTGATGTCATCATAAATTATATAGCACACGAAAACCAACTTGGTCAATGTGTGCCAAGCCATTTACAAAGCCGAGACAGAGAAAGACACTCCTATGAAAGGCCGCAACCAACGGTGAAAAACGTTTTTTCCTTTCCTCGAAACCTGCTCCAAATCGTTTTCGGCATCCTGATCTGTTGTTCCACGTTTTCCAAGAAAGGACAAGCAAACTCCATGCCAGTACCTCATCACCGGCCCTCACTCTATCTCTACACACGCACAACCGATGCTACCACCACGATTACCGTGAATGCAACGGAACCCTACGGTACCCCCATCTCACCGGATATCTTCGGAAACTTCCTTGAAGACCTCGGCCATGCCATTGAAAGAGGCATTCTCGCCGATGCTATCCTCAATCCGAGCCTCGAGCCGGAGAGCCCGTCCAACACCGCTCCACCTTTTTGGACTCTGCAAGGAGATGCCACTTGGGTAGAAGGCGGCTACTACTCTCCTCATGCCGTTCAGCTCGCCAGTGCAGCAAATGCTCTCAAGGCCGATACCGGAGTTCCTACCAAATCATCGCAAGATTCTTCGGGTCAAGGTACAAGCTCGCTCAACGAAGGTCGCCTTGAACAGATCGTATTTCTGCCGGTTACTCGCGACCCACGCTATCGTTTCGAAGCGCTCTGTCGCAGTTTAGGAGCTGAGGGCACCATTGAGCTACGCATAGAGGGCACAGAGGCCCGTGAAGGGCAGGTGTTTGCGAAACACCCTATCTCTGTACATGGCAGCACATGGCAAAAGATTACCTTCACTTTTTCGGTTCAAGAAGCCACCCCTCAGAAAGGCGAGGCCTATCGTTTCGTGCTCGCCCATACGAGCGGAGACCCAGTGATCGTGGATCGCATCTCGCTAATGCCAACCGATAACATCGCTGGGCTTGACCCCGAAGTGGTGGCTCGTGCCCGTGAATGGCATATTCCCATTCTACGCTACCCCGGCGGAAACTTTTCAAGCGGCTATCACTGGGAAGACGGTATAGGCCATCTTGACCGACGCCCTAGCTCGCGCAACCCGGCCTGGGGCGGCATACAGAGCAATCGTTTCGGCACGGACGAGTTCCTGCATTTTTGCCATCTACTGCACATACAGCCCCAGATCACCGTGAATGCGGGCGATGGCACACCGGAGAACGCTGCCGCCTGGGTCGCCTACTGCAACGGCGCGCCCGATTCCAGCGTCTACGCCCGAATGCGCGCCGAAAACGGCCATCCAGCCCCCTACGGTGTAAAGATATGGGAAGTGGGCAACGAGCTTTACGGGGGCTGGCAGATAGGCCATACCGACGCTCAAGGTAATGCCCAACGCTTTGTTCGATTTCGTGATGCCATGCTCCAGGCAGACCCCACCATAAAGCTTATCGCTACCGGTAAGGGCGACGAGTTCACCCCAGAAGGATTATCGCGCGACGCCGCTTGGAACGAGGCGCTACTCCGCAGAAGTCTGGAAGAAGGGAATCGTCCTCCCGACTACCTCTCCATCCATCCGCTGCTGCCTTTACCGGAGGCGGCAGGGGCGCCAGACTACGACGATCAGTATCAAAGCGCTATGGCCTTTCCTACCTTCCTCGACAGAGTGATGTTTCCTGGATTGGTGCACCTTATTCAACAGGTGGAGGGGCCCCAGCCTCACACACGTCTGGCAGTTACCGAATGGGGCATTATTGTTGGGGGACCTAACTGGCGTAGCGTGCCAAACCACAGCACCTTTTCAGGGGCCATCTTTAATGCTCTCATGCTTAACGCGATGATGCGCCATAGCGATCTTATCTCCATCGCCAATATGACGGGCTTTATGCACGGTGGTTGCATTGAAAAGGTACGTGGAGTTGTCTATGTAGACCCTCAATACTACACCCAACAGCTCTATGCAGCGGCCAAGCCCTACTACCCGGTGGCCATCCATATCGAAGGGCCAGGCCAGGACGTTCCAGCGCGTGGCCGCCTCCAGGCCGTAACCGATGTGCCCGATGTGGATGCCTTTGCCGCCCTTACCAAAGACCGTAACACGCTGACTCTCTTTCTCGTAAACCGTTTGATAGAGGGCGAGCGCCAGGTGCGAATCGAACTCAGCGGTTTTGATGCCCGAAGCGCTTCCGCCACCATTCTCACGGCAGATAGCCCTATGGCCGACAACGACTGGACACATCCCGATCGCATTAAGCCGCAACCCTATTCCCTGCCTAAGGACCTTCTAACAGGAACGGTCTCACTCCACCTGCCGGCTCATACGCTTCTAGTGCTCACCCTTCACCGTTAGGAAGGGACAGCAAAATTTCGTTGTTACATCTTGCCGATCCCGCAGGCGTAACCAGGGGATGGAAGTTATTCACCATAAGCCGGTATGGTCTGAGCAAAGAGCTTCCTATCTACGTCGTCCTCCTCGAAGAGGCGCCCTTGAGCAATGTCCTCATCCCCCGAAAGGGTTAACATGTTACCGGGCAACAGTTGCTGCTTCAAATAGTCCACGAAGGCTTGAGTCTTTTGCTCGCTCAGGTAGCATCCCAGAATATGTGTCGGCTTGGACACGTCTATAGGCATGAAGAGCATATCCCCCGACCGATAAGGGGTTGGCACCAGTCCTGTCTAAGATCGTGTGGGAATCCACCTGACGAGGCCACACCAAAGGCGATGGAGATATCGGCCTTGACAGTC
Source organism: Chthonomonas calidirosea T49 (assembly GCF_000427095.1). NCBI lineage: Bacteria > Bacillati > Armatimonadota > Chthonomonadia > Chthonomonadales > Chthonomonadaceae > Chthonomonas > Chthonomonas calidirosea. Next base: position 2,537,731 of record NC_021487.1, on the reverse strand, counting down.
CCCCAGATAATATCTACAGAGGGTCGTTGCGTTGCGATAAGATGAATGCCCGTTGCGTGTGCCAACTGCGCCAAACGGCAGATGGAGTTTTCGGCCTCGGCACGCCGTGCTGGAGATGAGAGCGGCTAACTCGTCCACAATCAGCACAATGTAAGGAAGCCTCTCTTCGAGAGATACCTTTTCGTTGTAACTATCAATGTTGCGCAACCCCATACGGGCAAAGCGATCGTAGCTGCGATCCATTTCGCGAAGAGCCGTGTGAAATATAGCCCGGCAGCAAGCTTTACCTCCCTCAAGACCGGATGCAGCAGATGAAGGATATCATCTCATAGGCTCAATTCCACGTGCTTTGGGTCTACCCATCAGCAGGCGTGCCTTTGAAGGAGTGGTGCGATAGACCAAGCGCGCGAGGTAATAAACCCCAAAAATCGTTGCTCCCTTCTGAGAAACTTTTTCATGTCCCAAAGCCACTCATCACACGCAATGCACAAGCTTGAGGTTATTTTCTCGCAACTTAAATCCGGCTTAGCAGGTCAAAGGATAAGTTTTGTTGAGACGGATGGAAGAAGGGTGCCCTCTGAAAACCTTGCTCCTGTGGACGATATAGGGTTTTTTGAAGGGCAGCGAGCCATGCCAGCCTCATAGTTCATTTCAGCCACCTCTCAACGCTCGGTGTTTTGGGCTTCGCTGCGTAAGGTTCTAGCGCGAACGTAGCAGGATGTAAAGGGTTTAGCAAATTGATGGGCTACTACCATCTTTGGAGAATAGCCACGATATCATCGGGGACGAGAGTGGGCTCATAGCCCACAGCCCAGAGGTAGCCAGGGCCAATGGAGGCAATTGCGTTTAATTGCTTATATCCACTTAATACAACCTGCCATGTCTTGCCATAATCGTGTGTTTCGTAAAGACAATCGGTGATGTGATAGACATCGCTATTATCTATGGAGGCGAAGCCGTCCCCTATTTGGTCAATCCATAAGGCAACGACCCTTCTTTCCGTTGGCAGTTTCAACCATTCCCAACTTTCTCCTCCGTCCTTGGTAAAGAGAAGCTTGCCCCCTTCCAAACCAATCCAGCCCATCCTACTTGTAGGGAAACACATCGCTGCGAATGCCTGAGCGGGCATCTCCTCAGGCAAAGGAAGGACCTTCCAAGTCTTCCCTCCATCCTCACTTTTTAAAAGCCGCGCCATCCAATTCCCCTCTTTGTAGGCACCTCCCCAAACATAGAGAACATAGCCATTACGGCTTGGCACATCTGCAGGAATAGCTATTTTATATGCTTGTCCGATTAAGTTATCAAAATTCACTTCCTTCCAGGTTTTACCTCCGTCGGAAGTATGAAAGGAGGGGTTCCATCCAGAGATAATCCACCCTTCTTTCCCCCGGAAAAACATATCCCAATAACCGCTCAATTTACCCTCCAATGCCTCTACCCTCTCCCAACTCTTTCCTCCATCCTTCGTATGCCAGAGGAATACCTTTCCCCTTCCTCCAGGATGATGTCCCTCCAAAAGGTAAACTTCGCCCGGGGCCACAACCCTTATCCTGATCCAATCTCCTCGAGGTTCTTCTCTTTCCCAGGATAACCCTCCATCCTTTGTCATGAACACTCCACCATATCCACAGGCCCAGCCTTCATTTAAATTAACAAAGTCAACATCGGAAAGATGATAATGGGGGTCCCCTCTTCCGAACGGCCCTCCGCTCCCTCCGGTGTCGATTACCAGAAAGGAGGAGGGTTTCTCCTCGTTCGCTTGCATTAGGGGGTAAGTATGGCCCTGCCATTGACCTTGCCCCCAGGCTACATGGAGGCTCAAAACGATATTAAGGAACATAAGGATAAGCAAAGCCCACTTACCCCGCATCTCTCATTCCTCCACCTGGAACTTCCCCCAATAAGAGGGATTTATCTGGGATTCCGAGAAAACATCGGATATCATAGCGCCCAAAGGATTGCTCCAGAACATCCTCAGTTCATCTGTCTTCCCCAATTTATCGGAGTAAATGACCCCAAAGTCTCCCCTATAATACTTGCCCTTTTCCGGTTTGAAACCTATATCCGCCAACGGGATTACTATCCTTGCGCTATAGTTATCGCTTCCCCTATCGAAGACCACCTTAGCATCTTTCAAAATTTCGACCTGGTCTATCAGGGTGGTGCCTACGGGAGAGGAGAAACGATAGGGCTGGGTTGTACCGGGCACCTTGTAGTTATAAAGGACAGCAATTGGTTCCCCATGGAAGACACTAAAGAGCAGACGGATATCTCCAGGAAGAACATTGGGGGAATCGTTATCAGGGGTCGTACGCAACTCAAACAGAAGGGCATCGCCAGTCTTGAACAGTAACTGCCAATCCTGGCCATTGTTTATCATAGGGGTATCGTCCGCTACTCCCTGAAATGCTATGTAGAGATTTTTGTCATCGTAGCTCCAGGTTGCTCTCTCCACAGAGTGATTCATATCGTAGCTCCAGCTTGCAACCCTGGGGTCGGACCAATCAAAATCGTCGTAACTGGGAACACCCTCGATTGCCTTTTTCATCCGAGTTATCGCTAAAGTTCTTCTCTGCGCTTCTTCTTTTGCCCGTTCCCTAAAGAGTTTTTCCGCCTTAGCGTAATCGGCCCTGCTGAAGATGATCCTCTGCGTAGTAAGGCGATGAATATTCGCTAAACCCATTACCCTAGCAACAACCGATGCTTCCCTACAACTTCCAACAGGCCCCTCTAGGTAGTAATGACCGTCAATGGGGTTTTGAAAGAAGTTCCCGTTGAACGGTTCCCCGCCAGCCGTACAATCTTTTATGCTCATTCCTCTCCGTGGTTCATCGGGCAAAGCATCGGGGGCACCTCGGGCATCCTGGAAGAGATTGGCTATGTACAAACCATCAATGGTCATAAAATAGGTCTCGCCCATGACGCCTCTTAAGGCAAATACCTCTCCCACTCCATGCCCTACCTCCACAGAGCCACAAACAAAGAGAGGGCCTATCACCCTTCCTCTTTTGGAGTGGGGAGCGGTAAAGGCACCATGCTCACCTGGCCAGGGATTTGGGTAGCTCCAAAGAAGCTTACCCTCAGGGGAAAATAGCATCATCGGGTTTTCCCCTAAAAGCACCTTCCCCTCCTTGTCGGCCCAGCTGAAAGAGTCGGGAAAGCCCGCAACCGGCATATCCACTATCTTTTTAGCATCATGGGGGTCGTAGATCGGTGCACCCACCTCATTCCATCCTTTTAAAGGAAGACACCACAACTGAAGCCTCTTCCCATCCTTGCTTTTCCCTGAGAAGTAGAGGTTAAGCTCCCCATCATAGGCGGTCTGCCATCCTCTTCCCCAAAGTCGCATTCCTCCTAATTCGTCCTTCCGGAAGAACCTCATCTCCCCCTCATCTACCAGACCATTGCCGTTCTTATCTATCCAAAGGTACATACTTCGAACGTCAGGCTCAGCTAGCATATAATAGACATCGGGGCCGAAAAGAGGGTCCAAACCATTGAAAGCTCGTGGGTACTTCCTTTTCAGCTCTTCCAACCTTTTGGGGTCATCAACGAGATTTTTGAGGATAATATCAGGCCACTCTTCGCCCGTGCGGTATAGCTCGATTAGGGAGCCCATAGCGCAAAGGGGTTTGGCATAGGTATCGTGCAACTCCGCAATGATAGTTGTGAAGGAGTCGTTTGCAATAAGAAGCTTCCTTCCTTTGTAGTTGATAACCTCCATTCTTAGATTCGCAAATGGGTCTGGATCGAGATGGAAGAGGTCATTAGGAGCGGCAGGGCGGTGCAATGTCCCAATAACTCTCCAAAGACCTTTATCCCAATTCAGTTCACAGATGTTGCCGAGCACAAAAGCCATCCTTGGATTTAGGCGATTTATGAAGGCACCCATACTTCCATAGTGCGTCGTTCCGCAAAACTCTTTCAGAAATTTTCCCGTCTGGGTATCCCAGACACTTATTCGGCGAGGAGAGGAATCGTATTCCGCAACCCACAGACGCCCTTCTGCATCAACAGCAAGCTCGAAGGGCCTGAACATGCCCTCGGGGTCATAGGGACCATTCAAAGGTCGTCCACCCAATTTGCCGATCGTTAGAAGCAGCTGTCCCTCCGGAGAGAACTTCTTAACGCACATTGCGTCTCCCCAGTCGGAGACATAGAGATTGCCCATTGAATCTAAAGCTAGACCTACCGGAGCGGAAAGCCCCGAGGTTACAATGGGACTAATATTTCCGTTCTCTTCGATCCTTACAACCCTTTTTCCGCTTATCGCGTAGAGCCTTCCTGCTTTATCACAGGCGAGCCCAGCGGGTCTCTCAATCGCAATTTCCCCGATGGCTTTTCCTTCATCGAGGTTGACGACGATGATCTTATTTTCGTAGTACAAGGAGGCATAGAGTTTTCCTCCTCCTATGGCTAACCCCATCGTTTGCCTTTGGCACCAATCGGCATTGAAACCGTGCGTAGCCACTACCTCTCCCTCGGGGCGCCTCGGCTTCCACCATTTCTCTATAGGAGGTAGGGTGGCTATGGCATGGGTATCCTTCCCATCGCTCCAGGGGGCAAATTTTCCAGTCCTAGCATCTATTCTCCTTATTGCGACCTCATTCTCGGGGATACCCCAAATGGTAGATGGGTGGGCACCACCAAGCAGGACATAAAGATAGCCGTTTTGGACTGCCAAAGGACCAGCAGATATACCGGGGATACCCCATTGGCGCTGACCTTTATAATCCATCTTCATAACCGCACAAGCCCCTTCTGCATAAGGGCAGGCAACATAGACGCCCTCTTGATCTGTAGTAATGGCGAAGGGGTCGGCATGGTTAGAGAGCCACCCCCCTGTTCCCGTGGAATTATCATAAGGGGGATTGCCGGGATTGCCGTAGGCAAACTCATAACGGATATCCAAAGGAGCGTGATACAGACCTCTCACTCGATATTCGCCCGGCCCGACCAGCTTGCCATTATCATCCGTTCCATCCCAATAATCTATGTTATATCCCTTCTTGCGAGGATAATCGCTAATGAGGTTTTTGACCCTCGTGCCATCTGGTTTTTCGATTACGAGGGTAACTCCGGCATCAAAAGGCAAATAGTATTTGATCGCCACGGGGCCCCGAGTTGAATACTCCATTTTCTCAAGGCGCTCTGCATCGGAGAGGAGTTGTAGGGAGGATGATGGCGAGAGGTTCCCCTTGGCCATAAATCTGAGGCTTCCCCAAGCCTCGGGGGTAGTCCAGAAAAACTCCCTCTGCATTCTTTGAGGGTTCACCACATCCGCATAGCGAAGCTCCGGCCAATCTTTGCCGGAGGGCGACCCCCAGAATATCTCCAATCCTAATCTCCAAACATCTCCGGGCTTTGGTGGTTTGCCGCTTTTAGTTATCAATTTCCACGGAATGGCAAGCTCTTGTGTGTAGCCGTTGCCATCTGTATCCTTGAGGAAAGCCTCCTTAGCCCCCCTGGAGAGGGCATCATTCAAATCGGCGTAATCGGGGTCGCTCTTATCCCACATTCCGTAGTGGATTTGCATGCAGGGTTGTTTACGGTCGGTGAAGTACCAAGCGGTGATATGGCAGATCCTATCGCTTTGGAGACGAATCTGCACACAATCCGATTTCCAGCCCTCCCCTGGTTGCGTATTAGGGTCTATGTGGTTGACCATGGGGCTTTTGTCTTTTATATGAAAGGCGAAGTAAAGGTAGTTCTTGTCGTACATTGCAGCGGCGATGGCGGAATGAGAATTTATAAGTCTGCGGACATCGTAGCAGATAAGGATTTTTCCACTGAGGTCCCAATCATTGAGTTTGCCATCTATGACGACCTTTCCTGGTGCAGGAACGGCTCTTAACTCGTAGTTATTCGTTTGCTGGGAGAGGGCGTCAAGCGCCATCCCTAAAAGCCCCATTCCTATAAAAACGGTGAAAAGCCATTTTCGCATCTATGAACCCTCTTTTTGTGATGCAATGAACTTTGTGGCGTAGGCAACTGACTCTATTTTAACAGAACCATGGAGTGACGTCAACTATCCGACAAATGATTTAGACAACAAAGCCACGTTGCGTACCTTCCACCGCTACCACACCCACTTAGCGCGCAAAAACCGTTCGGCTCATACGCTTCTAGTGCTCACCCTTCACCGTTAGGAAGAGACAGCAAAATTTCGTTGTTACATCTTGCCGATACTGCGCTAAATGGCGTAAACTAGAGGATAGAAAGAGAGGGGGATCTGTTAGAATTACGGCTCTCTCGTCACCATTCATCAGTAGCGGCAAGCAGCCGATATTTTTGGAAAGGAAGAAACACCGTTCAGCAGGAGAAAGCGTGAGAACGAAGGCACGTATTCGCTATCGGAAGTTGGAGCGACAGCAACGTCAGGTGAGTGAGCAGCTGCGCAACAGTTTAACAGGCGATCAGAGGCGCATCCTTCTTCTCTCGTCGCTGGGTTATGGACATGGGGAAATCGCACGGGAGTTGGCGCTGCCAGAGGACTATGTTGTCCATTTTGCTCTTGGCATGGTTCAGAGGCTCAACAAAAGCGGCGTGATCCCCTCACCGGAATGGCGCCATGTGCTGGCTTGGGCAGAAGAGGTGGGGATTCTAGGTTAATTTTGATCTTCCCGTTCCGGCGCGAAGCCACTTACGCCCGACCCCGGCCCTTCGCCGGCTAAAAGGCGTTCGGCTTCATCACGGCTGATGAGAATTTCGCGTGGCCGCGCTCCGCTCAGCGGCCCCACGATGCCCCGCTCTTCCATCATCTCCACAATACGGGCTGCACGTGTGTAGCCTATGCGGAAACGGCGCTGAAGCATGGAGGTCGAGGCCTGGCCGTTGTTCACCACGAGGCGGACGGCTTGCGCAAAAAGCCGCTCGTCTACATCGTCCTCCTCGAAGAGGCGCTCTTGTGCCCCCTCTTTCCCATCGTACTCCGTAATCGTCAGCGTATCTCCCGGCGAAGGCTGCTGCTTCAGGTAGTCCACTAACGCTTGAGTCTCCTGTTCGCTCAAATAGCATCCCTGAATGCGTATGGGTTTGGGCGCATCTATGGGCATAAAGAGCATATCGCCTCGCCCAATAAGGCGCTCCGCTCCAGGCATATCTAAAATCGTGCGCGAATCTACCTGAGAGGCCACCGCAAAGGCGATGCGCGAAGAGATGTTGGCTTTGATAGTCCCCGTGATGATATCCACTGAAGGACGCTGCGTGGCGATGACAAGATGAATGCCGGTAGCACGCGCCAACTGCGCCAAACGGCAGATCGAGTTCTCCACTTCGGCCCCATGTTGCAGCATAAGGTCGGCTAACTCGTCCACAATCAGCACAATGTAAGGAAGCCTCTCTTCGGGAGATACCTTTTCGTTGTAGCTATCAATGTTGCGCGACCCCATACGGGCAAAAAGGTCGTAGCGACGATCCATCTCACGCAGCGCGGTATGAAAAAGCCCTGCAGCCTGTTTTACATCCTTAACCACCGGATGCAAAAGGTGGGGAATGCCATCCCACAAACTCAGTTCCACACGCTTAGGGTCTACCATCAGCAAGCGCACCTCGGAAGGCGTCGCTCTATAGACCAGGCTCGCGATAAGGCAGTTGAGGCAGATAGACTTGCCAGAATTGGTGGAACCGCCGATCAGCAGGTGAGGCATCTTGGCTAAATCGGCATAGCGGCATTGGCCAGAAACATCCTTGCCTAACGCCACGGTCAGTTTAGAGGGCGCATTGCGAAACTCGTCGGTGTCGAGGCACTCTCTTAGGGTCACTACGGAAGGATTTAGGTTTGGCACCTCCAAGCCGATGGCCGATTTGCCTGGAATAGGCGCCTCAACCCGCACATCTATCGCGGCTAGGCTCATGGCAAGGTTGTCGGCCAGGCTCACGATCTTACTCACTTTGATGCCGGGAGCCAACTGAATCTCATATCGGGTCACGGTAGGCCCGCTAGCCACCTCCACGACACTGGCGCCTATGTTGAACTGCTCTAACGTGGCCTCAATGGTGCGTATCCTATCGGCCTGCTCCAGACCGGCTCCCTTCTCCTCAGAGCCTCTACGGGCAGACGGTGCTGCAGGCTCCTTTAAGAGGGTAAGCGGTGGCAGCGCAAAAGCCGATGTGGAGCAGGGCGCCGGCAGGGCGGTGGGAGAAGCAGGTGCCGTTTCGGCAGGAGATGCAGCAGCGGCCTCTTCTTTATTGTCCGGCTCGCTGCGACGTAAAAGCTGGAACGGGTTTGGAAAGTGGCGTGCCAGCTTCTCCTGTTCAGGCTTTGGGGCGTTGGAAGGTGCTGTCACACGAACCACCGCCCTCTGCTCTTCCGTTTGCGGCTTCCGTTCAACCGGCAGCGTTTTTTGTAAGGGTGGAATGGCTGTGGGGGTGGCACTTCGCGATCGAGAGGACGGCGTAGAAAGCACGCGGGGAGCGGCACGCATATGAGCTATTTTTTGCCATAGAGCCTGTGCCACCGCTTTCAAGCTGCGCTCATGCAGGTGAGCGATCAGCTCTGCAAGCGGCCTGTCCACGATAAGCACGCAGGAGACGAGCAACATCATGCCGAGGGCGAGATAGCTTAGAGGCCGGCGTAGTAGCGTATAGAGCATCCAACCCACCAGGCCACCAAGCCACCCACCGGCCTCCTTCATGCGCACGGGGTCGAGGGCGGCATCTGGCACCAGCAAGAGATGGCGCCAGGTAACAAATGTAAGAAACAGCAGAAAAAGGCCTAGTGAGGATAGGGTAAGTTGTAGCCGTTGAAACCCTCTCAGCACCATGACACCGAGCAGGACTATCACGCCGACAATAGCGTAGGCGCCCGAGCCGGCTAAAAGCCGCAAGCCGGCATCGAGCAGCTCTGGAATGGGGGCGTGCTCCGGCTGTAACAGGCTAACGAAACCCGCTAGCCCTAGAAAGATCAGCCCAATCCCAACAATATCCTGCAGACGACGCTGCAGGGCAGGATCCCAACCGGCAGTTTTCTTTCGTGACGCTTTGCCCACCTGGTTTTTTGGCCTACCTGTTCTCGACGTTCCCAAAGCTCTTCACCACCTCATATAATTTCAGTATACACACTTTTGCGCTTCCTTCTTGCGAATTCCCCTGTTTCGTGATAATATGATAGCAAAAGGAGCCTGCTGGAGGGTGCAAAATGACAGTAGCCTCAGAGGGAGTGGCCGCCAAAAAGGTGGTTCGAATGGGCGTTATCGGGGCGGGGAACTTCGCCTCACGCCGCCATATTCCGGACATCCTGAAGTGCCCCGAAGCGCGCTTGGAAGCGTTCTGTCGCCGTGACCCGGAGGCGAGGGCGCGACTGGCCGCCTTTTTCCATCTTCCCCCCGAACGCGCCTACGCCGATTGGAGACAGATGCTTGAGGAGGTTCCTCTAGATGCCGTAGTGATCGCAACTCCTCATGCTCTCCACTACGAGCAGGCAAAAGCGGCACTGGAACGCGGGCTTCATGTTCTCGTTGAAAAACCGATGGCTGTGCGTGCCGTGGAAGCGCAGGAGTTGAACGCTTTGGCCGAAGCGAAAGGCCTCAAGTTGGCGGTGGCGTTAAACCCCCCGCATTGGGCTCATTGCCATCAGATTCGCCGAGCGCTTCACGACGAGCGCATGGGCGAGCTAGAGGCAGCCTCGCTATTTTGGTGTAGTTCGGCAGAGCCACTTTTCGGTAAAGCGCCCCTGCCAGAAAATCTGCCCGGCGTTGTACCTCCCTCCCTCTTTCGTGCCGATCCGAACCTTACCGGTGGGGGCTACTTTATAGATGGCGGCTCGCATCTTGTTTCAGAACTGCTCTGGACGACAGGCAGGCGAGTAAAACGGGTAACGGCTGTCGCCGACAACTACCCCTCTGACATGCGCATCTCGGTGAGCCTGGAGCTCGATAACGCCGCGTTCGCCAACATCACCACTATTGGAGATAGTAAATTCGTTAATCGCCGCCTGCGCCATATCTTTGCCTGCACCGGGGGAACCGTTACCGTGAACCACTGGGAGTTTGAAACCAGCATTACCCTGCACGAGCAGCAAGTGCGCCGTTTCAAAGAGGCAGATATGCTGCCAGTTGAGGGACCGGTGGCCAATTTCGTTAGCGCGATACTCGGTTATGGCTCCCTCTATTCACCAGGAACACACGGAGCCGATGTGGTGGAGGTCGTCGAGGCTGTCTACCGTTCGCTACAGACCGGAAAATCAATCACCTTGCCCCTTACAAACGCTGCAGAGGTTTCAGGCTAAAGAGTAGGCCATTCGTCAAGGCCGAGACCCTCCTCGATAGATCGATTACATAATGCTCTACAAAATTTAGGGGAAAGTTTAACGCCTTGCTAGAGATCATCATACTAGGCAGCGGTACATCGCATGGTGTGCCCATGATCGGCTGTGATTGTGCCGTATGTCGTTCGAACGACCCACGTAACAAACGCACAAGACCCTCCATTGCCGTTAAAGGCCCCAATGGCACGATTTTGGTTGATACTCCGCCCGAACTCCGTTTGCAGGCGATTGCCTGCAACCTACGCACGGTAGATGCTGTTCTCTTCACCCATACACACGCCGACCACCTGATGGGGCTTGACGATCTTCGTCGCTACAACGACCTCATGGGCAAAGAGATACCCATCTACGGCGATGCTTCCACCTTGGAAGACATCCGCCGTGTCTTTCGGTATGTTTTCATAGAGACTCAAGCCGGTGGAGGCAAGCCCCGCTTACAGCTTTTTGAAGTGCAATCGCCCATGGAGTTGTGCGGCCTAATCGTTGAGGCCTTCTATGTGCTGCATGGTCACCTTCCTGTGCTGGCCTATCGCTTCCGCAACCCCCAAACACAGAGCTGCATGGCCTACGTCACCGATGTGAGCCATATTCCCCCCGAAGCCATGGAAAAACTTTACCATCTCGATCTGCTCATCATAGATGCCGTACGTTACGATCCGCACCCAACCCACTTCGGTCTTTGGCAGACACTAGAGGTTATTGAACAACTGCAACCGAAGCAGGCACTGCTGACACATCTTTCCCATCATTTTGACCACACCACCCTCTGTGCGGAGACGCCGGCTCATGTAAACCCGGCCTATGATGGACAGGTGATCCGCTTAGAGTAAGGAGGTAGTAGACTCTTTGGATGAAGAGAGGTTAAAGACGGCACGAGCAATAGCTTTGCGTGCTTTAGCGCGTTCGGCCTGTAGCCAAGCCCAAATCGAGCGACGCTTAGCGAAACACGGCTGTCCGGACGATATCATTGCACAGGTTATCGAGGAGCTAAAAGCGCGTGGGTGGCTTGATGACGCGAGGTTTGCCCAAGACTGGGTAGCGGATAGGGCTGATCGAAAGCGTTATGGGAGACGGCGCCTTGTGGAAGAGCTGAAAGCGCGTGGATTGACGCAAGATCTGCTCGAAACGACATTGCCTCCGCTCGATCCCGAAGCGGAGCTACAGAGAGCGCGCGCAGCCGTTGCACGCCGATGGCCTCCGGGCAGTTTAGCTCACCTAGAAGGTGAAGCGCTTTTGGCAGAAAAAAGGCGCTGTGCTGCCTTTTTGGCACGGCGTGGATTTGACAACACGATCATAAAGAAGGTATTAGAAGAGCTTACGTCTAAATAATAAATCACTTTACGCCGTGTCTTTGCTTCGCCTCTGAGGAAAGCCGCGAATCTCGCAGAGCTTTCTGGAGGTAGAAGAGTTGCCACACGTCGGAGTATCGGTTTTACAGATAGCGGTTGTTCTGGGAGCGCTCTGTGGAGCCTTCCTTGGATATTTCTTAGAACACTTCTTCATTGGTCGTCGCTTAATAGAGGAGCGTGCTCAGCTACAAGCACTGCTTCACACACAGTCGGAAGAGGCTCAACGCCTGAGAGAACAAGCGTTAAGAGAGGCGGAGGAGACGCGCCGTAAAGCGCTTCTCGACGCCCGCGAGGAGTCGATTCGGCTGCGAGCTGAGATTGAAAACGAAAACCGGGAGAAGCGAGCCGAACTTCAGAGGCTGGAGCGGAGACTAGCGCAACGCGAAGAGAGTCTCGATCGTCGTGCGGAAAGTATAGACGCGCAGGCCCGATCGCTCGAACAACGAGAGGAAGCCCTAGCTGCTGCGCAGAGGGAGGTGGAAACCTTGCGTCAGCAACAGGTCATGGAATTAGAACGGCTTTCAGGGCTTACACGAGAAGAGGCACGAGCGACATTTTTACACCTTGTAGAGGAGGAATGTCGCCACGAGGCCGCTCGACGCATTCGCGAGATCGAGGAGGAAGCGCGCAAAGAGGGCCTACAACGCGCACGGCAGGTTTTGGTAGATGCCATCCAACGTTGTGCGGTGGAGCAGACATCGGAAACCACCGTTTCCGTTGTGCCCCTTCCTAACGACGAAATGAAAGGGCGCATCATTGGGAGAGAAGGTCGAAATATCCGTGCCTTCGAGACCTTAACTGGCGTAGACCTCATTATTGACGATACGCCGGAGGCTGTGGTGCTCTCCTGCTTCGATCCAGTGCGCCGCGAGATCGCTCGCATCGCCCTCACCAACCTGATCATTGATGGTCGCATCCATCCAGGCCGCATTGAGGAGATCGTACACAGAGCGGAACAGGAGGTAGAAGAACGCATTCGCGAAGCGGGAGAGCGCGCCGTTCTTGAAACGGGCGTTACCGGCCTTCCTGCCGAGATCGTGCACCTGTTGGGCAAGCTGAAATACCGAACCTCATATGGCCAAAACGTGTTGAGCCACTCCATCGAGGTATCTCACCTCTGCAGTCTGCTAGCAGCTGAAGTGGGCGCCGACATCCAGGTGGCTAAACGCGCTGGTTTGCTGCACGATATAGGGAAAGCGGTAGACTTTGAAATGGAGGGCCCACATGCCCTCATATCGGGTGAAATCCTTCGGCGCTATCACGAGTCGGAAGCGGTAGCCCATGCCGCCGAGGCCCACCATCACGACGTCGAGCCGACTTCTATGGAGGCGCACTTGGTGATCTGTGCCGATCAGATATCCGCCTCCCGCCCGGGGGCGCGTCGGGAGGCTTTAGAAACTTACGTGCGTCGCGTGAAAGCGCTAGAGGAGATAGGAGATAGCTTTGAGGGCGTGGAAAAAACGTTTGCCGTGCAAGCCGGACGCGAAATACGGGTGATCGTCAAACCGGAGAAAGTGGACGATCTGGCCGCCATGCAGCTGGCACGTGAAATGGCCCGCCGCATCGAAGAGCAGGTGGAGTACCCTGGCCAGATCAAAATAACGGTTATCCGTGAATCGCGTGCGGTAGACTATGCACGCTAAAGGAGAAGGGAGGACATGCCGCACCTCCGCCTACTTATGATAGGCGACGTCGTGGGACGACCGGGACGCGAGCTTTTACTGCATCTGCTAAAGCCGCTTCGGGAAGAGTTGCAAGCGGATTTTGTGGTGGTAAATGCCGAGAACGCGGCAGGTGGCATCGGCATCACCCCGGCCCTCGCTACAGAGATGTTGGAGGCCGGAGCCGATGTGTTGACCTTAGGCAACCACGCCTGGGGGAAACGCGATATCTACCCGATGCTCGATACCGAAGCACGCCTTCTGCGCCCGGCCAACTACCCACCCCTCGTGCCCGGACGAGGATGGGGTATCTATCCAACACAAAAAGCGCCCGTCGGCGTTCTTGTCCTTCAGGGGCGCACTTTTATGGATCCGGTGGATGATCCGTTTCGAACGGCGGATGATCTACTAACCTTACTCCGTTCGCAAACGTCTATAATTTTAGTGGATTTCCATGCGGAGGCCACATCTGAAAAACAGGCGCTCGGATGGCACTTAGATGGCAAGGTCGGCGCAGTTATCGGCACACACACACATGTCCAAACGGCCGATGAACGCATTCTGCCCAAAGGCAGCGCCTACCTCACCGATGTGGGAATGACCGGGCCGATCGACTCGATCATCGGCATGGACTGCAACGTGGTGCTCGAGCGATTCCGCACGCTGCTGCCTGTACGCATGGAGGTGGCCGAAGGGCCTGCACAACTTTCCGGCGTTCTTGTGGAGCTAGATACAGAAACCGGCAGGGCACATCGTATTCATCGCATACAAAGACCAGAATATATCCATCAAAGAGGAGACTCTTAAGCATGAAGAGTTCTATCGTCGCTCTAAAAAGTCATGGCATACTCTCTGTTGTGGCAGGCCTAGGCGCCACCATGGCGCTGCTTACCACAGCAGTACCGAGTCGTGCCCAAAGCGGCCTCGATATCTATAATGGGGTTATGAGCGCCAGCGCCTACACGCTTTTTCCCATCGGCAGCGGCAGCATCAAGCCAGATACGAATCTTGCCTACACCGGCACAACCTCTTTTAGCATTGCGACGCAAGGCTACTATCAAGGCGGCGGCCTCGCTCTAAAAACCCCTGTGAATCTCGCACCCTACCTATCTAACCCCGATGCTTATCTTACCTTCGCGGTCTACCTACCCAACAACCAGAACAACGGTATACCGGGCTATAATGGGCGCTACCCCGGCTACGGAGGGCCGATGGGCTATCCGGGGTTCCCACCCACCGGCCCAACAGGATTCCCCGGTTTCCCAGGCTATCCGGGCTACCCAGGCGCTCGTGGTGGGTTTAACACCAGTACCCGCAAAGCTGTGCTACAGAACTTTCGAGTAGAGCTGGTCACCACCAACGGCAAAAAAACAGAGGCGCTTTTGCCACTATCCTATGCCTCTCAAAATAATAACTGGTACATGCTCAGCATCCCAGTGAGCGCACTGCCAGACCTAAGTGCAGACGATGCTCAGATCGCCCAAATTCGCCTTTTCGGCGATGCGCCTGCTAATTTCAATGTGGGGCGTATCGCCGTCGTTATCGATCAATCGCCTGTTAGTGGGCTGAGTCTGCCGGAGCAGCTTGTGGGTGTTGGACAGATGATCACCTACTCCGTCTATCCTACTGCCGGCATCCGCCCCCTCAAGATCTGGTGGGACTGGGATGCTTCCGATGGCATCCAGTTGGAATCGGAAGGACGTGCCGTACGTCATGCCTACTACGTGGAGGGCGATTACACCGCAACCGTTATGGCAATGGACCCCTACACCGGTCGCATTTTGGCTAAAAGCACGTTCCATGTACATGTGCACCAATAGTTAGCCTCCTGTGAGCGACGTAGAGACGCTGTGACCTCTAGCGGAGCGAGGGCTTTGTGCTTTTCGTAGCCCTCGTCTCTGCTTTTTTGAAACCAGTTGATGAGAAAGGTTTGCCTATGTACCGGCTGCTTATCTTTGTGCCGGTTAGCCTTGTGCTGTATCTATTGCACGTTCCGCCCCTATGGGTTTTTCTTACCTCTGGGCTCGCCCTCATCCCTTTGGCCGGGCTTTTAGGCGAGGCCACCGAGTCGCTTGCGGCATCCCGCGGACCTCTCATTGGCGGGCTACTGAACGCAACCTTCGGCAACGCCACCGAGATCGTGATCACCCTCGTCGCGCTTCAACATAATGAACTGACCGTGGTGCGCGCTTCGCTCATCGGTTCGATCATTGGCAACGTGTTGTTGGTGCTCGGATTTTCCGCGCTTTTAGGAGGCTTTCGACAAAATCTACTCACCTTTAGCTCCGAAGTGGCTCAGGCCCATATCACCTCCATGAGTCTTGCCGTTATCGCCCTTCTCACTCCTGCTCTATTGGTACAGAGCGCTCATCTGCCAGAAAAAAATCTGCAAGCGGCAGCGCTCATGCCACTGAGCCTATGGGTATCCGCGGTACTGCTGGTACTTTATGGGGCTGGGCTCTTCTTCGCCCTCCGCACCCACCGCCATCTTTTTCCAACAGGAGAGACCCAGGAGAAACCCAAGTGGTCAGCAACAAAGGCCAGCTTCATTCTTTTTGCTAGCACTGTGGTTGTCGCGCTAGAGAGTGAGCTCCTTATTGGGCTTCTCGAGCCCGCCCTCCACATCCTCCATTTCAATCGCATGTTCGCTGGTCTCATTCTGCTGCCCATTCTAGGAAACGCGGCGGAACATAGCACCGCTATTACAATGGCGCTGCGCAACCAAATGGCTGTTAGCCTCGACATCGTCGCTTCATCTTCTATTCAGATCGCCATGTTTGTTACCCCCGTAGCCGTTTTTTCTAGCCTCATTTGGAACCACCCACTCACCATTCTTTTCACCGCTTCCGAACTCGTCGCCCTCACCATGGCCATCCTCATCGCCATTCGCATCGTCAGCGATGGACAAACCCACTGGCTTGAGGGAGCACAACTTCTCGGCGTCTACGCCATTCTGGCCATTACCTTCTACTTCGTTGGTGGTTAGCAGAAACAACAGTATGCTGCCGATCTCGGTAGCGCGGGGCATTATTATCGGCGCCCAAAGCGGCCCCACGCAATGGCTTCTGCACCCCGTTCAGTAACGCCCCAACGCTTGCTACCCATCTGCAAGGCCTAAGAGAATTTTTCGCTGCGCTCCGTCTCCATCGTCTGCCGTCATCCGGCAAGGCACTGGGCGTTTTCTTGGAGACGATGACCACCCAGGCGACTCCGACTCGCAGATCAGCGAGGCCTTTGTTGCCGAATGTGTCAATCAGATCGCAAAGAGTCCTTATTGGCGTCACTGCGCGATCATCATTACCTGGGATGACAGCGAGGGCGATTATGACCATGTTCCACCCCCGCTGCGCGCCTTAGGGCCCGACGGACATTGGCTTTCAGACGGACCGCGCGTGCCCCTACTTTTTCTGTCTCCCTATGCCCGTACACACTACATTGCACACGCCTCGGGCGATACAGCCAGCGTCGTGAAGTTTATAGATAGCGTGTTCGGCTTGGTTCCTTTGGCCGACTTGCCCACTGAGGCCTATGCACGTCGTCTAGGGTATAAACGATATCATCAAGCTAATCTCGGCCCGTTCGATGACAAAGCCTCCCAAATCACCGATCTCACCTGTTGTTTAGACCCAGCTCGCTTAATGGGATGGGCTGCACCGCTGCCACCAAGCTATGCGCTTATTTCAGAAAAGCTCATTCATCATTTGCCCCAACAGACCGGCATCGGCTGGCGTCGAGCCGGTAGATAGGCAACGCCATCTCCCTAATGTCATCCCCGCCGATTTCAACCCTCGGCCCTAAACTAAAACCGATTAGGGTCGGCCGTGTCCTAAAGAATGCAGGGGTCTTAAGGGAACATCATTTTCCTACAAAGGCGGGTTGGAGGATAAGCAGCTTGCCTTCCTCCACGTGAACTGGCTGCTTGCAAAGTGGAATCTTCCTCTGTTTCTAACCCAAACTCACCGATAATAAACGCGAGGTGCTTCCGCATCGCAATCGCTTACTTTATTTGGCGGTCTCCCCGAGGATATGATTCTATGTTTGACATAGGCGATCTTATCGAGATAAGCTTGTTCCACACGTCGCGGCCTCTGCTCGCCACCGTCCAGCAGGCCAATAACAAGCTGCTCGTCCTCGCACTCGACCACCCAGCCGAGGCCAACCTCCTTCGAGAGGGCACACGACTCTGCCTTCGCTGTGCCGCAGAGGAGGGCCTCTATGTGATGGAGACAACCGTCCTTAAATGCAGCGATCGCCTTTTTGTCGTGCCAAAAGAACGGCTAGGGTTCCAACAACGACGTCGTTCCGAGCGTCTTGCCTGTAACTTTTTGGGTCGCTATAAGCCCCATACCTCGTTGGAAGAGATGCAGAGGGCAGCTCCCGAGGAAGGTGAAGTCACCTACATTACGGACATCTCACAGGGTGGCTGTCTCATAAGAACCAAACAGATTCTTCTCGCCGGCACGGCCATCGGGCTTCGTATCGAGCTGAACGACGGCGAGCCGCTCTTTGCTGAGGCGTCGGTGGTCCGCTGTACCCTGGCAAAGGATAAGGATTCTAGAAAAGGAGCCTATGAGGTCGGGCTGAAGTTTACGAGGATGTTAAGAGTACATCAGCTGTGTTTAATGCGCCTCCTGCATGAGCTCGCGGAGGCGGCCTAACACTCAAAACCTATACCCTACGAAGAGTTTTTACGGAACCAAAGATCATGGGAAAATCGCGCTCCACACCGACTTGTTTTGTTGAACGACGTGCCTCTGCACGCCTCAAACTTACCTTCCCCGTAGAGATCGCCTTCAGGGAGACCGAAGATTGGACCGTTACGAACGGAGTTGAAATCGGAGCGGGAGGGTTGCGCTTTTTATACCCCCACGAAATAGCCCCTACCACCTCGATGAAGGTGCGCTTTATCCTTCCCACTCCTTCCGGCAATGCATCCTTCCAATTCCGGGCGACCGTCCTCCGCTGTCAGCAGCTTCTTACCCTCACAGACACGCTCTTTGAGATCGCGGCCAAGTTCGATATCTCCTCCATTGAAGAGGCTCTGCGTCTAGAACAAACTCTCATCTATCAGCTTACCACTACCCAATAAGCGCTATACAGCAAGCGCTATTTTTTCTACTAAAATCGCATTCTATTTTATGATGTTATAATATTTCTGGTAATTTTTACGGTAACTCCGCTCTTGCATAACTCCGAAAATAGGATTGAAGCTCCGTAAATTCTGTTAGGTCAGGAGAAAGCTCTTGTCGGTTACTCTGATGACACCTGAAAGCTCTTTCGTGATGATGGCCTTGCTAAGTGCCGGGCTTGCTGGGTGCCTTGCTGCACGCCGCGTCTCTAAACGCCAACGCCGTTACTGGGAAACGCAGCTTAAGCTGGAGCAGACGCGCGGGCAGCAACTCTGTCTCTCCACCATCGAGGCCCTCACAAGTGCCATAGACGCGCGCGACCCCTACAACATCGGTCATGTAGAGTGTGTAAAGCAGTGTGCTCTTGCCATTGCACGAGCTCTCTCGCTTCCGGACGAGGAAACGGCAGCTCTGCAAGCAGCCGCCATGCTGCACAATATCGGTCGCCTGGGCGTTCCTGACCACATTTTTCTTAAAGCAGACACCCTTACTCCCGAAGAACAGGAGAAGTTACGCACGCACCCCGTTTTAGGCGCGCGTATCCTTGCCTCCGTTCCATTTCCTTGGCCGGTGGTGCCACTGGTTCGCCATCATGCAGAGCATTGGGATGGAAGTGGCTACCCCGATGGCTTAAAAGGCGAGGAGATACCGGTGGGTGCGCGTATACTTGCGGTGGCCAACACCTACAGTGCGTTGCTGCATCCGCGTCCATTTCGACCACCGCTTTCTCCACAAGAAGCTATTGCCGAGATCGAAAGGCGCGCCGGAACACAGTTCGACCCGGCGGTAGTGGCCGCCTTTCGCACGCTGGCGGTTCAGAAAAGCCTCGAGTCCATACCGACGGATGCTTTCACCTTCCAACCCAGCAAAGATGTGCAGGCCGTCCTCCACGACATTGCAGCAGCCCAAAGAGAGACTTTGGCCCTCCACACCATCACGCGAGCCCTTTCGCAAACACTCCACCTTGAAGCTATGGCCGACGTGCTTCTCCACCACATTCAGGCGCTCATCGGCTGCGATGCCTGTGCCCTTTTCCTGCCGGAAGAGGACGGTGAGTACCTGCATGCGCACGCTGCGGTAGGGCTCAACGCACGTCACCTTTTAGGAAGCGTTGCCCGCGTAGGCACCTATCTTACAGGACGCGCCTTCTTCCGTGCCGAAGCCATCTGCGCCTCCTTCCTCCCAGAAGACCTGCTTTTGCGCGACGTTAGCGACCCCTGGGTACCTTTCCGTTCTACCCTCATTGTGCCGCTTGTCTCTGGCGGACAATCGTTAGGTACTATTAACCTCTACAGCGAGCTACCCGACGCTTTTAACTCGGAAACTTTGCGCATTATGCGGCTTGTCGCCACCCAAGCAAGCCATGCGCTGGAACGCGCACAACAGTTCTCCGAAGTCCAAGAATCAGCTTATACCGACGCTCTCACGGGCCTTCGCAATGCACGTTATCTTCGGGAATTTCTAGAGCGTGAAATAAATCGCGCGAATCGGGAAAATAGCTCTCTGGCCGTACTGAACATAGATGTAGACCATTTTAAGCCCATCAACGATCACTATGGCCACGCCACCGGCGACCAAACGTTGAAAGATCTAGCCGACATCTTCCGCAACCATGTGCGCAACTACGATCTTGCAGCACGTTATGCGGGCGATGAGTTCGTGGTAGTACTCGCGCGGGCCGATCGAGTTGCCGCCGAGGTCGTCGTGACCAAGCTGCGTCGGGCTGTAGAGCGTTATGTAAAGCAAATCCAACAGCACGATCCCGATTTTCCTCCATTGGGAATTAGCATCGGTGTTGCACTCTATCCAGAGGATGCCATGGATATTCAAGGGCTGCTTTGTCGCTCCGATGCTGCCATGTACGCCGATAAGCGCACGCGACGCTCCTCACACGAGGCCGCCTGATACACCTCGGCAGGAAATCCTCCCTAAAAGAAGAAAAGACATTTACCGGTTCCACCGGCAAGAGTTTTTCTCGAAGGAGGATGACCCATGCATATCCTTTTCAATCGCTATCAAGAAACCCGACGAAAGTTTCTCACTCGTGCTATTGCAGCCATCGCAGCAACAGGCTTGCCGGCATGGTACGAAAAAGAGGCGATAGCCTCCGAGCGTGCACTCGACGCCGAACGTCCGCGCCGCCTTGGGCCAAACGATACCATTCAGTTCGGTCTTATCGGCTGTGGAGGGAAAAAGGGCGGTTTTCGACAAGGATTGAACGACGCCCATGCCGCCGCTAGTAAGGCCGGCTGCAAAGTGGTTGCCGTTTGCGATGTAGACCGCACCCACTGCGCCGACGCGGCCAACGAGTTCGGCCCCGGCACAAAACAGTATCATGACTTTCGTGACCTCTTGGCCGATAAGACCATTGACGCCGTGATCATCGGCACACCCGACCACTGGCATGTCCAGATCGCGATAGCTGCCCTACGGGCTGGCAAGGATGTCTACTGTGAAAAACCGCTCACACTTACCATTGATGAAGGCAAGAAGCTGGTGCGTGTGGCTCAAGAAACCGGCCGCGTATTTCAGGTAGGAAGCCAGCAACGCTCGGACCCTCGTTTTCGTCTTGCCTGTGAGATCGTCCGGAACGGGCTCATCGGTAAGATCAAGACGGTGACAGCCCACCTGCCTACCGGGCCTACCGGGGGCCCCTTCCAGCCACAACCGGTGCCAGAGGATCTGGATTTCGACTTCTGGCTCGGCCCTGCACCCGCCGACCCTTCTATCCTCCATGGGGATGTAATAGATGACGTTATCTTCAACTTCTGGCGCA
The DNA here is from genome assembly GCF_000427095.1 of Chthonomonas calidirosea T49. Taxonomy (NCBI): domain Bacteria; kingdom Bacillati; phylum Armatimonadota; class Chthonomonadia; order Chthonomonadales; family Chthonomonadaceae; genus Chthonomonas; species Chthonomonas calidirosea. Next base: position 2,516,549 of record NC_021487.1, on the reverse strand, counting down.
GTCCTGTTGCCGAACCCAACCTCTTGCCCGACTATTTCCCTGAGAGAGTTTACGGAAACTTTCGATGGTGGTTGGACTACTCCGGAGGCATGATGACCGATTGGGGTGCCCATCATAATGATATCGCTCAATGGGGGCTCGGTACCGACCACACCGGCCCAGTAAAGATACAAGGGTTTGGCCGAGGACCTACCATTGGTGTCAACTGCTATAATACCTTCCCCGAGTTCGATATCTACTCTACCTACGCCGATGGTACCGTTCTCCACACCACGAACCAAGGCGAAAATGGGGTGACGTTTGAGGGAGAAAACGGCACGGTGTTTGTATCGCGCAGTCGCATCGAGGCCAGTGACCCCAAACTGCTCACCACGCCCCTCCCACCTAACGCCGTAAGGCTCTATGTCTCCAACGACCACATGCAGAACTTTATAGACTGCATTCGCTCCCGCAAAGAGACCATCTGCCCGGCGAGCGTGGGACATCGTTCGGCCACTATATGCCATCTTGGAAACATCTCATTGAGGCTAGGCGGCAAAATTCTTTACTGGGACCCCGAGCATGAGACCTTCCATAACGATCCGGTGGCCGAAGCCATGTTGAGTCGCCCACGCCGTAGACCGTGGTTGCTCTAGGATAGACGTCATGTAGGGGGCGTCGCTTCAAGCAGGGGGTAAGCTTTAGGTCAAACTCTTGTAATGCAATGGTTCGCATGCAACGGTTCTCCCAAAAGTCGAAAAGGCTTTTGGGAGATTTTTGTTTGTATTCTGCATAAGAGGCATTCTCGCCGGAGAGAACTCCCGGGTTTCTCCTCTGTTTGAAGGCAAGAAACCCACATCGCAATTTGATGAGATCGAGGCGGATACCAATTTTGATCCTATTTGATATTTTTACATTTCACGATAATTTTACGATCGCTCTGTACAATGGTAGATGGTGGGGCTAATATAGCCCCCTAGAAGGAGAGAAAAACAAATGTCAACTGCACCCATCTTAAAAAGAGAGGCCCTTACCTTTCCAACAGCGGCAACGATTTTGGCGTTGCCAAAGGAGAAATCCCTATTCCCCACACCAACTTACCCTCTTAGGCACACGTTATGAAATCGCTGTCACAATGTTTGCATAAATAATAATTGATAAAGAAAGGATAGAGTATAGATTAATGAAAAGAGCCCTACACAACGTTGCTGCTTTCCTGGGCGTGGTCATCTTACTGGCACCCCTCGCCCAAAAAGCCGAAGCACAAAATGCGATATGGAGCTTAGTTCTAACAAACCCCAATCAGACTGTTGTCGCAGGCACCTCGGGGACGGTGGTCTATAGTGGAACAATCACAAACCTCGATTCCACTAACGTCCTCAACCTCAGCGGCGACAGCTTCTCGACAGGTACGTGGGATCCGTCGTTGAGCGTTACCGAAGATCCAGCGTTTTTCAACTTCCTTCTCAATACAGGGTCTTTAAACCCAGGAGATTCCTATTCAGGGGCGCTGTTAGATGTAACCTATACTAGCAGCACACCGGCCACTGCAATGAATAACCCTTACGCCGGCACTTTCACAATATCCACAGACGGCAACCCCAATGACCAGACGCAAAACTTTACCCTCAATGTCAAGCCCAATGCCTCTACACCGGAGGCCAGCTCGTTCTGGGGATTGGCTGGGCTGGTGACGGTTTGCGGTTGCATAGGTCTAAGGCGCCAACGGCGTCGTATCGCCTAATTGCTTTTCTCAGGCCCTCTATCCTCCCTATGTCAATCATAGGGAGGCTTTTTTATTTTTAGGGTAAAATTGGCACCATCATTGGAACATTTCTCTGAAAGCGCTTTCATGACAGACAGAGGCTTCCTTGCAGTTGCCATTTTCTCTTTGGTCTACCTCATCATTCTCGCCGGAGAGAACTCCCCACGTAAGCTCGACCGCCCCGCTGCCAGCCTTGTAGGTGCCGTTCTGATGATTGTGGCCGGCGTGCTAACGCGCCGTGAGGCCGCGCAAGCCATTGACCTAGCCACCCTGGCCCTCCTGCTTGGAATGATGATCGTTATCCACTACGCCACTATTTCGGGTCTCCTCGATGCGCTTGCAAGAACGCTGGTTCAACGCAGCCGTACGCCAAGCCAGCTCCTTTGGGTCGTATGCGGAACCGCAGGCCTGCTCTCCGCTCTTTTTGTGAACGATACCATCTGCTTGCTCATGACTCCCCTTCTGCTAATGGTTTCCCGTCGCGCCAAGTTGCCAACAGAACCCTACTTATTGGCTTTGGCCACAAGCAGCAACGTAGGCTCCGTAATGACGCTTACAGGCAATCCGCAAGACATTCTCATCGGCCAATCCTCTCACTGGAGCTGGGGAGCCTATGCTTTAAGGATGGTACCCATCGGACTGCTCTGCCTTCTTCTCAACGGAGCGATCGTGCGTTGGCTCTACGCCAAACAGCTTAGTGGGCTTGAGATGCCCGCAGAGAACACGCTTGCAGAACCGACAGCACGACTCGATCGCAAGCTGGCGACAAAAACGGGCGTGGTGATTTCGGGTCTACTGATAGCCTTTTTGGCGGGTGCCCCTATGGATCTGGCCGCCCTCTGTGCCGCCGTGGCCTTGCTGATTTGGGCTAACCGGCCAACCGAAGAGACGTTTGCGCGAGTGGACTGGGCGCTGCTGTTGTTCTTTGCCGGGCTCTTCGTGGTGGTAGACGGGGTTAATCGTGCGGAGGGGCCGGTTTTTGCCCGATTGGCTCCCCTTCTTTTCCATAATGCTGGCAGCTTGATGCAGTTAAGCCTCTTTTCGTTGGCTTCTGTCATCGGTAGCAATCTGTTCAGCAACGTGCCTTTCGTGATGCTAGCACGAGGGTGGGTGGCCTCGCACTCACAGGCACCCCTTCTATGGCTTGTTCTGGCGGCCTCGAGCACTTTTGCCGGCAACCTCACGCTGCTGGGCAGTGTGGCTAACCTGATCGTAGCCCAAGGGGCGAAGGAGGAATGCCCACTAGGCTTTTGGGCTTTTTTGAAGGTGGGCATTCCTTCTACCCTTATCACCACCTTTGCGGCAACCCTCACACTATGGGTTTATCGGCGGCTTGGACTGGTTTGAGGGTTTGTAGGTGCCGTGAATACCATGAAAGTCAGCAGCCGATCCTCCATTGGGGTTATCGTTAGCACTGCGCAGCACCACGGGCGGGTTCTCCTCCGCATTGCTTACTGGCGGCAGCTCGCGCAACAGAGTCTGCACGGCCACGATCAGCTGATTGTCCTTATGCTCGGCGATGTCATTCGGTGTGTTGACCACGATGATGTCGGGTTTAACCCCTAGGTTTTCAAGGTTTTGACCCGACAAGGTGTAGTAACCCCAGGAGGGCAAGCGGAAGTGCGTTCCATCCACAAGGGTGCCCTCATAGGTGCCGATAACGTAGCCCGGCGTAGGCACACCCACCACGAGGCCTCTTTTAAGAGCCTCAAAACTAGCGGCAAATATCTCCGCATCGCTGTAGGAGTTTTGGTCTATCAAAAGCACAATCGGTTTGGTAAAAGCCCGAAGCGGCTGCGTCTCCAACAAGCCATCACGGGGTTTGGTATAGGCGTAGACCTTCTGATCGAGTGCACGCAACACCTCATTATGCGTATTCCCCCCTCCGTTTCGGCGTATATCGAGGATAAGCCCCTCTTTTCGCATGGCGATGCTATAGAGGTCGCGTTCAAAGCTACGGAGTGAGCTTTGATCCATGGCCCGGATATGAATATAGGCCAAGCGCCCACCCGAAAGCTTATCTACCAACTCGCGGTTCTGCTTCACCCAGTTTTTGTACTCGAGGTCGGCCCACTGACTTTGAGTGATGGGCTTGATCTCCACGGTGCGCGCCCCCTGCTCGGTAGGTTTTGTATTAACGAGCAGCTTAACGGTTTTCCCAGCCTTGTCTTGCAGTGTCTGATAATAGTATTCGTTCATCGAAACCGGCTTCCCATCCACTTGCAAAATGTAGTCGCCCGGATTGATTCGGGATTGGGGTTGATCGCCTGGGCCGTCGGGCATTACGCTAACCACTTTTAGCCCAGGACCAGGGTAGTTATAGTCGTATTTAAGCCCCAAGGTAGCCGTTTGGGGGCCACTTGGCGTGATGGCTGGAGAGATTTCGGAGTGAGAGGAGTTCACCTCTCCGACCATTTCAGAGAGCAGGTTCGCGAACTCCCAAGGGGTGCCCACTCCGTCGAGTTGAGATGCATATTTCGATCGCAATGCAGGCCAGTTGACTCCGTTCATGCTTGGATCGTAGAAGGCAGCCCCGAATCGGCGGTAGAACTCGTTGAAGGCCTGTAGATAGAGCAGTTTCCGATTAAAGGTATAGTTCGCGCTAAAGCTAACAACTTCGGGTGTACCTGCTGGGCCGGGAGGAGCGCCCAGCGAGCGAGGGGTTCCATTGGCGCCAAGATAGAAGAAGCGTTTGCCATCTGGTGTAAATTCAATGCCACCGCCCGGCTCTCCTTGGCTGGTCAACTGGGTTACAGAGCCTCCCTGCACGGGCACAGCCCAGAAGTTGTTGTTGGCATGAAAAACAATGTACTTGCTGTCGGGAGTAATGGCATAGTCATCCACCGGCGTAGGGGTTTGGATAAGTTGGGCCCGATCGGTAATTCCATCGAAGTCAATCTTCACCTGAACGGGTGCGTTCGGCGGCTGCTTTGGCTCCAAACCCGGCTTGAGAAGAGGTAAACGAAACAACTGCGAAGTGCCATTTCTGTCGGAAATGAAAATAAGGTATTTTCCATCTTTTGTAAACTGCGGATCGGTGTTGTTATTGGGATAGGCGGTTACGTTAACAGGGGTGCCACCGACGGTAGGTACCACCCAAATGTCGCGTGTGCCGTAGCGATCCATGCGAGAAAAGGCCAGCCACTTGCTGTCTGGTGACCATGCAAAGGAGTTAATGCCTGTGCCGTAAAGGTTATCTCCGTTACCGGCGGCCACCATCCGCTCCGGCTCTCCACCGGCAGCTCGCACCACATAGAGGCCAGGTTTAGGGCCTGCCTTTGCATAGGCAATGTAGACCCCATCCGGCGACCAGTTGGTGTTGCTCTCTTGGGACATATCGTTCGTAAGGCGCGTGATCTGCTTGGTCTTCACATCTATGGTATACAGATCGGGCTGATTGCCAACATCGGAGATGAAACCGATATGCGTGCCGTCTGGAGACCAGGTGAGGTCGTTATTGTTGGCGATGTTATTTGTAAGACGTTCCGCGTCGCCACCTGTCGTTGGCACAAGCCAGATATTCCCTTTTAGAACTAAGGCTAGCGTTTTGCCATCGGGGGAAAGGTGGCTTTCATCGGCACCATCATGAAGCACCATCTGTTCAGTATTTTGGACAGGGCTATCCGAGGGCGCGTAAATGGTGAGAGGATGCGCATCGGAGCCATCCGGTTTCACCGTATAGATATCTCCTTTGTAGAGATAGCAGATCAGCGAGCCGTTGCGTGCAATACTAGGCCACCGCACGGCGTCGGTGGTGTAGTGGGTAACCGCTTGCGGTGGACCGCCATCTAGAGGGACCCGCCAAATGTTGGGCGTATTGCTATGTCCATAGATGGTGGTGATGAACAGCGACTTTCCATCCGGTGCATATAGAGGCCAAAACTGTTGAGAAGGGGTAGAGAGCACCTGGTGAACTTTGCCGGTTGCCAAATCCTCCACCATGGTCTGAGCCGCAACGCTGCCCCGATACCATGCACGCCACCAAGGTTGCCCGCTGCGCGTATAGGCGATCTGTTTGCCATCCGGCGAGCTGACGGCAAATCGCAACGGTTCCGTATCGTGAGTCAGCTGCTTTAAAGAGCGGTCGCGGAGGTCTATAGAAAAAATCGCAAAGGTATGCGTATCGCGCCCCGCAGAATAAAACAGAAGATGATAGCCGTCCGGCATCCAATCGGTAACCCAATTGCTGCCGCTGAAGTAGGTTACCTGCCGGGGCTCGCCTCCACGAGCCGGCACAATATAGATGCCAAAGTTCCCTCGACGCAGACTGGAGAAGGCGATAAACTGTCCGTCTGGCGACCAGTGAGGGTCGAAATCGGTGGTGTTGCGGATGGTCAACCTGGTTGCTTTTCCACCCTTCGATGAGACCAACCAGAGACTTCCGCGGTATACAAAGCATATCTCTTTTCCATCCGGCGAGAGCGCAGGGGTGCTCATTCCAAGGATGGGTTTTTCTGGGGGAAGAGCGAGAAGGTTCGATTCCTCTTGAGAACCTAACTCCTGCTGATGTCTAGCAAGGGGAAAAGCCATGCTCTGTAAAGCCAACGTAAACAAGATGCTGAAGCCGAAAGCGCCAAAGAGCGCAGACCTTTTGAGCGCGCTTCTCTTGGCCGTAGCGTTCATGAAACCAACCTCCTGTGCGTTTTTGACGGTAGTGGAGTTTAATTTTTCCATTCCTTTTTCCTGCTTGCTCATTGCTTGCGTGAGATGAGAATGAAGCACAAGATGAATGCTCTACCCTCCCTGCAAAAAGGCCTGTTGTTTTCCGATAAAAGAAGAAGGATGAACCGATAAAACTTACCCAAGGAAGAGGGCATGGCCGTGAATACAAATGAGCTTCCGCTGAGACGCTCCCTCCTCGTAACAGGAGCGGCAGGCTATCTCGGAGCCGTGTTTTGCGAGCAAGCGCTGCATGCGGGCTACCGTGTTGTAGGCATAGATAACCTGCTCTATAACCAACCAAGCCTCCTACATCTTTGCAGCCATCCAAACTTCGATTTTGTTCAAGGTGACATACGCGATAAGCAGCTCATGTGCTCTCTTTTACGTCGTGCCGATGCCATCGTCAACTTCGCCGGCATCGTGGGCGCCCCAGCCTGCGATCGTAACCCGTGGTTAGCGCGCGAGGTCAACTATGAGGCCGTAAAACAGCTCAATCGCCTTCGTAGTTCTCAGCAGCTCTTCCTGCAGCCCACCAGCAACAGCGGCTATGGCACCAAATCTGGAGAGACCTTCTGCACTGAAGAGACTCCTCTAGAGCCTATCTCCCTCTATGGGCGTACAAAAGTGGAGGCGGAGGCGGAGCTACTGGCCAGCCCAAACGCCATCTCTCTGCGTCTAGCCACGGTATTCGGAGCCTCGCCGCGAATGCGTCTTGATCTCCTGGTGAACCATTTCGTCTATACGGCCGTTACAGATGGTTATCTTGTGCTTTTCGAGGCAGGTTTCAAACGCAACTACGTGCACATTCGTGATGTGGCCGACGGCTTTCTGTTCTGTTTGGAGCACGCCGACCGCATGGTGGGGCAAGCCTACAACTTAGGCCTTGATAGCGCCAACCTCTCCAAATACGAACTCGCTCTAAAAGTGAAGGAGTTCGTCCCAGAGTTTCATATTGTTTGCTCTGATATAGGTTCCGACCCCGATAAGCGCAACTATATTGTCTCCAGCGAAAAGCTCAGGCGCATGGGCTTTGAGGCTCGAAGAGGGCTAGAAGAGGGCATTCGCGAACTGCTGAAGGCCTATGCGCTTTTGGGAAGACGACCCTTCAGGAATATCTAACGGCGAGGAACCACCATGATCATCAGCAGAACACCCTATCGCATCTCTTTTTTTGGAGGAGGGACCGACTACCCGGCCTGGTTTCGTACCTATGGCGGCGCCGTGCTTGCCGCCACCATTGACAAGTACTGCTATCTCAGCTGCCGCTATCTGCCTCCCTTCTTCGACTTTCGATATCGTGTGGTCTACGCGAGAACCGAGAGTACAACCACAGTGGATGCCATCGAACACCCGGCCGTGCGCGAGGTGCTCCGTTTTTTAGAGATCGAGCGCGGACTTTCCATTCAACATGACGGCGATCTGCCGGCACGCAGCGGCATGGGCTCTAGCTCCGCTTTCACGGTGGGCCTATTGAACGCGCTTCATGCCCTCAAGGGGCAAATAGCGACCCAACAACAGCTAGCCCAAGAGGCCATTTTGGTCGAGCAAGAGCGTTTAAAGGAGGTGGTCGGTTGCCAAGACCAGGTTATGGCCGCCTATGGCGGGTTGAACCACATAACCTTTTTACCGGACAGTCAATTTTTAGTGAGACCGGTTACCCTTACCTCAGAGAGACTTTTGGAGTTGAATGCCAGCCTCATGTTGTTTTATACAGGAGTCAAACGAACAGCCGCCCAAGTGGCTGAGACCTATGTGCAACACCTCAACGCCAAGAAGCAGCAGCTGCGGGTTATGAAAGCGCTCGTGGAGGAGGGCCTCTCCATATTAACGAGCCAGCGCGACCTTAGGGAGTTCGGCGAGCTGCTGCATGAGGGTTGGGAGCTAAAGCGCTCCCTTAGCGATTCGGTAAGTAACCAGCGCATTGACGCTATCTACGAGACGGCACGCAAGGCTGGAGCTCTCGGTGGCAAGATCACCGGTGCCGGAGGAGGAGGTTTTCTCCTGCTCTTTGTGCCCCCAGAAAATCAACCCACAGTAAAAGAGGCCCTCGCAAGCCTCATCCATGTGCCTTTTCACTTCGACTTCTCTGGGAGCCGTATTATCTACTTCGACCCAGAAACCGACTACGCCATCGTGGAGCAAGAACGAATGCGGCAACCGCTTACCGCATTTGAGGAGTTAGCCTTCACCACCCCGTCTCAGGCAGCCTAGGAAAAAAACTCTATGAATCTAGATAAGCATACAAAGATCTGGATAGCCGGCTCCGATACGTTTCTGGGCTCGGCCTTGTTAAAAGCTTTTCAACGAGCTGGCTATACACACTGTTCTGGCGACCCAGTAGGTATAGACCTCACCAATCCATCCGATGTGGAGATGCTGCTCGCCCGCTTTAGGCCTACCGTTGTTCTTGTTGCGGCAGGACTTTCCGGCGGAATCGGGTTGAACAAACGCCAGCCGGCCTGCCTAATGACACACAATCTTCAGATAGTTACCAATATCCTTCCAGCCGCACACAGTTTTGGGGTAAAGCGGCTCCTCTACTTCGCAAGCTCCTGCATCTATCCGAGAGAGTGCCCTATGCCGGCGCGTGAGGAGATGCTAATGAGCGGGCCTATGGAACCGACCAGTGAGTTCTACTCCATGGCAAAACTGACCGGTGTAAAGCTTTGTGAGGCGTTTCATCGGCAGTACGGTGCCGATTTCTTCGCCGTGATCCCCACAAACCTCTACGGCCCTCAAGATGCCTTAGACCCAGAGCGCGCCCATGTTGTGGGTGCCCTGCTGAACCGTATTGGCTGGGCAAAACAGATGCAGCTCGCAGAAGTGCAGATTTGGGGCACGGGCAATGCCCGACGGGAGCTATTGCATGTTGACGACGCAGCAGAAGCGGCGGTGCTGTTAACAGAGCGCTATGCGGAGGAGAAACCGGTGAATATCGGAGGGGGCGAAGTGTATAGCGTTCGTGAGCTGGCAGAAAAGATCAGCGAAGTGGTTGGCTACACAGGCCGCCTCTGCTTCGATATCTCGCAGCCAGACGGCGCTCCCTACAAAGCGCTTGATGGGCGCATTTTGAGAGAGATGGGTTGGAGACCACGGCGCACTTTAGTCGAGGGGCTACAAGAGATGTGGCACCACTTCTTAGAGTTGCTCTCTGGAGAGCAGCGCAGAGTGGCTTAGGACTTGAAAACGAAGGAGATATTACATAGATGCTGGCGCGTTTCTACCACGCACTCTACCGTATACGCCGTGTCGAAGAAGAGATCGCCCGGATTTACCCCACCGATAAGATCAAAAGCCCGTGCCACCTGTCCATAGGTCAGGAGGCCATTGCCGTCGCCGTATGTGAGGCGCTTCTACCGGAGGATGTGGTGTTTATGACCTATCGCGGACATGCCCACTATCTTGCCAAAGGCGGCGATTTGAACCGCATGATCGCCGAGCTTTACGGTAAAGCCACCGGCTGCGCGAAAGGTAAAGGCGGCTCGATGCACCTTGTGGATGCAGAAATGGGCATTATGGGAGCCTCCGCTGTGGTAGGCACCTCGTTGCCCCAATCGGTAGGCTATGCCTACGCCCTCAAAGTGCGCAAGGCCAATTCCATCGTGGCTAGTTTTTTTGGGGACGGAGCCACCGAGGAGGGGGCCGCTCATGAAAGCCTCAACTTCGCCGCCTTAAAGCGTCTGCCAGTCCTCTTCATTTGTGAAAACAATGGCTATGCCATCCATTCTCGTCGGCAAGCGCGACAGGCCAATTCAGACCTCTGCGCCTGGGCCAGTTCCTATGGCATACCCACAGCAAAAGCCGATAGCAACGACATCTTCTCCCTCTATGAAACGGCACAACAGGCCGTTGAGCACGTACGCCGTGGGCAAGGTCCCTATTTCCTTGAATGCCTCACCTATCGCTGGAAGGAGCATGTGGGGCCGGGAGACGATTTTCATGTTGGCTATCGCTCGCTCGATGAGCTGCAACCATGGCTGGAGAAAGACCCGCTACGGGCGCTGGCCCAGCAGCTAGAGCCCACGCTGCGCTGCGCTATCGAGACAGAGATCGAACAAGAGATCGCAGCTGCTTTTACTTTCGCCGAAGAGTCGCCCTGGCCTAACCCATCAGAACTATTCACCGATACATTCCACGAGGTGCAACATGGAGCGATTGTTAACGTGCGCTGAGGCCATTCGAGAGGCCACCGAGCAAGAGATGGAGCGTGACCCCAGTGTGCTGGTTTTGGGGCAAGGCGTTGATGATTTTCGCGGCATCTACGGTACGACCAAAGGATTAGCGCAAAAATTCGGCGCCGATCGCGTTTTCGACACCCCTCTAGCCGAAGATGGAATGACCGGAGTGGCCATCGGCGCCGCCCTCGCCGGAATGCGCCCCATCCATGTGCATATTCGCATGGACTTCCTTTTGCTCTGCATGAATCAACTCATCAATATCGCGGCCAAAACCAGCTACATGTTCGGTGGCTCACTCCATGTGCCGTTGGTGGTGCGCAGCGTCATCGGACGCAGTTGGGGGCAGGGAGCACAGCATTCGCAAGGGATTCACGCCCTCTTCATGCATATTCCCGGACTAAAAGTGGTGGCCCCTAGTACCCCCTACGACGCCAAAGGGCTTCTCATCGAGGCCATTCGCGACGACAACCCGGTGATCTTCGTGGAGCACCGTATGGTACACGCCCTTAAAGGGCATGTGCCAGAAGAGAGCTACACAGTTCCTTTTGGCCGCGCGCGCATCCTAGAAGAGGGAGAGGATATTACCTTGATCGGCATCTCGCATATGGTGGTAGAGTGCCTTCGGGCCGCACAGTGTCTAACCCAAATAGGCATCCGGGCCGAGGTTATAGACCCTGTATCGCTAAGCCCCTTAGACGCCGAAACCATCGTAAAATCGGTGCGAAAAACCGGAAAGCTTCTCGTGGTAGACACCGGGTGGACACCTTGCGGCGCGAGCGCAGAGATCGTGACGCAGGTCGCCGAGCGATTGCAGGGCGAACAAACTCTTCGCTTTGCCCGCATGGGCTACCAGCCTGTTCCATGTCCCACCACACCGATTCTTGAGGAACTCTTCTATCCGAACCCCCAAACTATCGCTGCCATGGCCGCACGCCTTGTGCGTGGAGAAGCCTACGATTGGATGCCCGACAAAATCGAAGCACCAGAACTCCTTCAATTTAAAGGACCTTTCTAACATGACTGCCCAACCGAACTACCGCCCCCCAAAACGCCTTTTTGAGCGCGAAACGTCCGCCCTCTCTTCGGTCTCTGCAGCCATCGTGGCCTCCCGACTGAACTGGCCACTTATGCAGAATAACCTAACACGCGCCGACCTCGACGCCGTCATTGCACTGCTGCAGCAGGAAGACCCAAAGCTGACTCATGGGGAGCACGTTCTGGCCTTTGAGGAGGAATGGTCGCGCTGGCTCGGTGTTCGCTACAGTGTTATGGTGAACTCAGGTGCGTCGGCCAACTTGCTAACGATGACAGCTTTGCGCCTGCTGAAGGGGCCTGGTGAGGTCATTGTGCCCACCATCACCTGGGTTTCCGATATTGCCTCCGTGCTGCAGTGCGGTTTCACACCGGTTTTTGTGGATATTGACCCCCATACCCTCGGCATGGACACCCGCCAGGTTTTGCAGAAGTTGGGACCCAATACGCGTGCCGTCTTTCTCACGCATGTGCTCGGCTACAATGCGCTAACGGATGAGCTGCTTGGTGAACTGGAACAGCGCGATATTCCCCTCATCGAGGACGTATGCGAGTCGTACGGCGCCACCTTTAAGGGACGTAAATTGGGAACCTTCGGCCTCATGAGCAACTTCTCCTTCTACTATGCGCACCATCTCACCACCATTGAAGGCGGCATGATTTCGACCAACTCTGAGGAGCTGTATGAGATGTTGCGAATGCTGCGCTCGCATGGCATGGTACGCGAAGCGCACTCCAGGAACTGGCGCCACAGCTATAGCCGGCGCTATCCCGACCTTAATCCCGATTTTATCTTCGCTTACCCTGGCTATAATGTGAGGCCAACGGAAATCAACGCCGTTATCGGGCGCTCGCAGCTTCGACGGCTCGACGAAAACAATGCCAAACGACGCGATAACCTACGCATTTTTCTAGAAAACCTCGATCCCCAAAAATACTTTACCGAGTTTCGTACGGAGGGCAACTGTAGCTACGCGCTCACCCTTGTGTTACGTAAACCCGATGAGGCTCTCTGCACCAACGTCATGCTAACACTGCGCGCCCATGGAGTGGAGTTCCGCCGAGGCACAGCCGGAGGAGGGAACCAGTTGCGCCAACCCTATTTGGAAGGTGTGGTTCCGCGAGGTATTTGGCATGACTACCCTGAGGCCGATCATATTCACTTTTACGGTTTTTACATCGGTAACTACCCCTCTCTTGAACCCCAGAAGATCGAACAGCTGTGCGCACTGTTAAACTCGCTTTCGGGAAATTAAGGAAAAGACCATGGAGATACAACGTAGTGGGGCGAAACAGGACTATTTGGTTTCGGCTCTGGTGCCGCTCTACAATGCCGCCCGGTTTCTCCCAGGGCTTATAGAAGACCTCGAAGCGCAGACTCTCGCTTCGCACCTCGAAATTGTGCTCTGTAACACGGCCTCGCCCCAAAACGAACAGGCGCTCCTTGCCGAGTATATGCGCCGCTACCCCAACATCGTCTCTATCTACATAGATCGCCGAGAGAATGCCCATGAGGCGCTTAATCGGTGCATCCAAGTAGCCAGCGGACACTATCTCACATTGGCCTGTGCCGATGACCGTCACCGGCCCGATGCCATCGAGCGAATGGTGCAAGCGCTTGAAACCCATCCCAACATCGGGCTTGTCTACGCGGATAGTCTTATTACGCATGGCGAGAACGAGACCTTTGCCAACCACAACGCCCACGCTGTTTTTCGGTGGCCCGAATACAGCCTACGTCAAGCGCTCATGTACGCTATGTTCGGACCTCAACCCATGTGGCGGCGCGAGGTACACGAGAAAGTCGGTCTCTTTGATCCAAGTCTTTCCATAGTGGGGGATTACGACCTTTTTCTGCGGATCGCGCACCGCTGCGGAGCCTACCACCTGCCAGAGATTTTGGGGCTGTTTCGAGCAGGAGGCCTCTCAATGAATAGCAGCGATGCATGCGTCAAAGAGACGCTGCAGGTGCTACGTCGTCATCGCTCCACAATCCCCCTTGAAGATATCTACCCGGACTTGAATGGCGAATGGAAAAACGATGCCTTCGCCCGCGCCGCCGCTCTCATGGACTATGCGCGCTCTCTGCTCGTGGCCTCGAGTGTCCCCGCAGAGATTGGGTTTGTAGAGTCCCTCTACGAAGAGGCAAGAACCCTTATCGGCGACCACCCCATTCTATTAAATAATTTGGCGGTTCTCGCATGGCTGAAAGGCAACACAAAGGAGGCCACGGCAGCATTCGAAAAGCTTGCGCTCTTCGGCATTCCCCTTGCACTTCAAAATCTTAATGTGATTCGATCGGCTCCCATCCCACAAACGCTAAATCTCTCTGTAGGAACTTTGCGCCATCCCGTGGTGCGCGTGCTGCCCGAACTGCTGCCGCCCGATCAGGTGCAACACTCTTGGAGCAAAGCAAGTCCGCAATCGCTTCTTTCACCAGAGGGGCGTAAAGCTGACAAAAGCGCTCTCTCCTTCATCGTAATTACCGGTGGAAAACGGCAAAACCTCATCGCCCTGCTCGTTCAAAGCATTCGCAAGCAGCGCATCCCCAAGTACGAGGTGCTGATCTGCGGGAACTGCGAAGGGCTTCAGTTCGAAGGAGAAGACGTTATCCTTCTCCCTTGCCCCGACCTCGCCGCGCAAGGAAGGCTAGGCGCTATGCGCAACCATGGTATCGCACGGGCGCGTTATGAGACCCTAGTCTTTTTAGACGACGATTGTATCCTAGATTCAGAATGGTATGTTCATCTCCTCAAAGGCCCCGACACGTTCGACGTGCTCACCATGCAGGTGCGCATGCCAGACGGCACGCGCTACTGGGATCGTGCCACAAAGGCACCACAGCGTGGCCAAATGATTCTCTGTGAAGGAGAAGAGGACCACGCTATCTATGCCACAGGAGGGGCCTCTCTTATGCGCGCTGAAGTGGCTCGGATGGTGCGCTGGAACGACCACTTAAAAGTCGGTGAAGAAGAGGATATCGACTTTTCTCGCCGCTGTAGAGCTATGGGTTACTCCATAGGTCATCTTGCGGACAGCCTTATCTACCATGCCGACGCCACCTATACCTCTTTGGGACGCTGGGTATACCGACGTAAGGGGGGACGCACCCAAGAGTGGATATACACAGTGGAAACTCAAGATTCCCTGCAACTCTATTCCGAAGCCTTAGCGCGTTTTGAACAGGGAGAGCTGGCAGAAAGTATTGACTGTCTGCGCTGGGGCCTGCTGAATCATCCAGAGAATCGTGAGTTTCGGTTTGGGCTGTCCGCCATCGCCTTCCTTACCGGGGGGAACCTATCGAATAACGCCTGGTATCCCAATGGCTGGCCGCGCTTCTCTCAATGGCTCGCCGAACTCCAAGAGAGCACGGCAGCGGAATCGCCATCGGAACCGGCACCACACGTGGAGCATCTAGATCGTCCGCTCTCGCCCTATTTCTTTGCCTCCTCGGCCGATGTAAAAACATCGGATCCGCTATTGCAAACCCTTCATGAAACACGCGAGGCTCCCGATGCCCTTCTTTTCGCCTGGAGGCAAGCTGGCATAACGCCCCAGTTATGGGCGCAACCGTGCAGTTCACAAGCCCCACAATATCCTCTACTGGAGGCGGCTTTAATGAAAGCGCACCTGATTGAGGAGGGTGCCGCGAAAGCCGATCTGCTTATAACGTTTGCCCCTTATGAAGAGCCCTCCATAGAAGCCGACATTCACATTGGGCGGCTGCAGTGGCCAACCTTGCTTCCATCCTCTGCATGGATCGCTGCCTGCCAAAAGCTCGACCGTATTTGGGTGCCCACCTCCTCTCAGCGTGAGAGGCTCCTCGAAGTCGGCATAGAGGCCGAAAAAGTAGGTGTGGTGCCACTCGCAGTTAACTGTGACCGTTATCGGCCTCAGACAAAAGGGCAGCCACAAACCCCTCCGTTAAAGGGCATGCGCCGCTTCAACTTCCTGGCGCACTTCGAATGGAGCCGTACATATGCTTGGGAGACGCTCGTCCGTGCCTTCCTTCAAGCATTTCGACCGGAGGAAGACGTCGCCCTTGTGCTCCATCCTTTTGCCCTACAGGAAAACGCCGCTCAGCGGATGCGACAGGAGTTAGCCCAGTGCCTTCTCCCTATGTTGGGCGCTCGACACCATCCTAGCATTGTGCTGCAGACGACGCCCTTGGAACCGGAGCTTTTGCGGGCGCTTTATCGTGCATGTCACTGTTTTGTCTCTGTGGCGCGAACGGCCGATATAAAACGTTCGGTTCTTGAGGCCATGGCCTATAGCCGACCGGTGATCGCGCCGGCTTGGGGGGCCATGCAGGAGCTTCTTTCAGAGGAGACGGGCTATCCGGTGCAGGCCATAGAAACGCCTGTGAACTTCGTGGCCGCTTTAGAGAAGCCGTGGCTTCGTGAAGGGCGCTGGATTGATATTGACGAGGCCGATCTCAGCCGGCAGATGCGCCTCGCTCTCGATAATCCAACAGAGGCCGATGCACGAGGCGAACAGGCGCGTCTGTTTTTAAAGCAGCGCCATGACTATCGTGTGGTCGCCTCAACCCTTCAGCAAGAGTTAAAACGTTTAGAAATCGAGAAACCATCTGTTGTCATCGCGTACCAATTATGATTAATATAATGTTGCTTTATATTACAAAATTGCCAATTAACTGATTTTAGCTTTCCCAGCCGTTACGGAGAGCCCGTACCTATCCCCTAGACAAATATATGCTTGCGCAATTGAAAAGAACGTCGTATAATGTACTTACACCATTTTGATAAAATGCGCAGGTGATCTGTCCATGCGATCCATTTTAACTCCCGCCCAAAAAGCTGCAAATGCCCTCAAGCGTGCTGAGCGCGCTCTCCGCGATTGGCAAGACGACCCGGCCAGCCCACGCCGTGACGTAGATAAGATGCTAGCGGCACTAGCCGAGTTGCGAATGTTGGTTCAAGCCCACCTTTTAGAAGAGATAGAGCAACGTACCGCAAGTCCGCCCTCTAATCGCTAGCGCTCGGTATTTTGCAACCTCTTACAGCCCTCCTCATCGTGACCGATCAGGAGGGCTGCTTTTTAATCGCTAGCGCTCGGCACTTTGTGACCGAACCTTTATCGTTAATGTGGATTTTTCTTCTAATGCGACAACTAACCTTCCTGTCGGTTGGTCGAAAGTTAGGGCATCTGTGGGTGCAGGCTTGCCGTTTATCAACACCTCCGGTTTTGTTTGGAAGCCACTCATCAGCACGTAGTATCTCTTTATTGGCCAGCCATTCACCTCACAGGTCACACTGTTGCTGGTTTCGCGCAACGCCTTGATCTCCCCTGGTGCCTGCAGCAGTAGATGAGGCTTTAGGAAGGCATGAAACGAATAGAGGGGCGTTTTACGGAAGAGGAAAGGAAGTTCAGCAAAGAGGGTGCAGGGATTGATGGCAGGGTCGTTGCGGATTTGGCCTTTCAGATTGAAGGAGTCGGGCAGCAGCCCCTGTCGTAACGGGTCGGAGCCTATCGGCCAGGTCTGTTGAATGCCGGAGATCGTGATTCCGTCGGCGATCTGACGCCACGGCCCTTTGGGGTCAAACGGAGCAAGCTGATACAGGGCGCTTGCATAGACAAGGCCACACCATTGCACCGGTAGGCCCATCCAGTTTGGAGCCACCCAATGCGTTGCACCGAAGACGGGTGGAGTGGCATAAGGCCCGACGGCATGGCCGGTAGGATTATAGAGATAGACAAATGGAAGCCCCGTCCACGCCCAAGCTTTAGCGCGTTCGAGAAACGCCTTATCTCCGCTGAGCATATATCCCAACACAAACGCCCGCACGAGGTGGGCAGAGGCTAAAATATCGGGCGTATGCAGCGGCACCTCCCATGACTGAGCACCTCGAGGCACCGTGTTGTCAAATCGCTCGAGAGCGCGCAGATGTTGCAGAGCCAGGGCGATGAGCGTGGGATCGCCAGAGGCAATAGCGTTATACAGAAGATTCACCACCACGCTGGCGGTAAGCCCGTTTGCTGTTCGTGTTGGGTTGGTGCTCGCCAAATCTTCCCCATGGGGCGGTGGATTATAGAGGATAGTGCCCTCCGGTGTAAATTGCGACAGAGTACTGCGGGCTGTTGCGGCCGCAGTGTCAGCGTTCTCTATCACATGCCCAAAAACGAGGGAGGGTACAGGAAAACGCACATGGCCTATCCCCGCACTGTTGAAATCCTGCGGAGGGACAGCCGAGAGATAGCGCTGAGCTCCCTCTTCAAGCTCTTGGGCTAACGCGGTATCGGCCCCTTGCGCCGCGGCGTAAAGCATCATGGTGGGCGCATCGGCAACTGGTTGAGGGCCAAAGTTGGGATAGGCGTGGCGCAACCTATCTCCCTCTACAATGCCGGAATGAAGCCACCCCGATGCAGCCAAGTGAAGGCACCCCTGCCAATCTAGATGCGCATCGGGGAGGTGAGGCAGTCCCCATAGGCTTACGTAGCGCTGAATGGCCGGGACTACGGTTTGCCCGTCCCCACAAAGAATGTAGGCCGTACTATGGAAGGGTTTTTCTGGAGAGATTACGTTGCCATCGTAGGGAAGCAGGCTCCCCTCCTCTCGATTCAGACCGTTAGACCCGGGGAAGAGGACCCCCATTACCTGGGCGCCAGAGTGAAACTGCCTATCTGGAGTATCGAAGAGAGCGCACACGTTCGGCGCCATCTGCCAGGAAAGAGCGATCCAGTGATTCTGCGCGGCCACCACCATGAGCGGGAACGTTATCTTCTCGGTATCCGGAACTTGGCGATTGGCCTGCGGCCCGCGAATGTCGGCCTGACTGCTAGAGGGCTCATCCGGCCCAAGGTACTCTAGACCGGGAAAAAGCGCTTGAGTTTTGTGCTCCCCAAAGCTGCCCAAGCCTGGAAACAGAAGAAAGACCGGCAGGAAGATGACGTTGCGTGGCAGATTAACTCTAACCTCCACATCCACTTGAATAAGGTTGGGAGCAGGAGCGGAAAACCGCTGGCTTAGCGTCCATAGTGCCCCATCGGGGTCTTGCAGCGTTGTCTGTACCTTTAACCTATCCCCCTCTTTCTGCACAGAAGTCTTACCTTGGAGAGGAATAAAACGTGTCTTACCGTTCTCTATATAACCGATAAGGGCTTTATTATCACCGGCGGCCATGGTGGTGCCTTTAAACCTCACCACAAAGTCACCCATCTTATCCGGATTATGCAAAAGCTCTAAGGAGCCGCTTCGAAGGAGAAGCGCTTTGGGTGAGAGAACAGGTGCCGTAGGATGTGGCCATTCAGGTGGGCGGAGAATATCCCGCTTTTCAAAAGCCATCCAGGCAACGGTACAGGTGCCGTGATCGCCTGGAGGGTCAAAGCGAATCTGGTAGTTAAGCCCAAACGACGGCACCGGTATCCGCAGCGTTACCCATCGTTTTGCAGGTACGGGGAATCGAACGGATGCTGGTTCTGTTGGTGAGGTGCCTGCAGGAAAGTAAAAAAGCTGACCAACACCTCCTTGATCTGAATAGAGACGAATGGAAAACCAGAGCGGTTGGTTCTGTGGATAGTCGAAAACAGGGCCAAAGAGGTAGGGGTCTTCCCCTCCAATGCGTATCTGCAAACCTTCAGCCGTTTGCGATAGACCGGCAATGTCATGCGTCGGTTGCCACTGCTGGGCATACTGGCTTTGGCGAAGATCAAATCGCACGACCTCTTGCGCAGCGGCGCCGTTAACACAAACCATACCGCAAACAAGCAGAGCGAGAATGAGATAAAGGTCGAAGCGGCCTAAGGATAGTGGTAGGCAGTACATGTTAGACATCGGCGAAACCTCTCAAAAGGGATATTGTATTTGTACGGTGTTCGCAGATATACTTACATTGGGAGAGGCTTTTCTCCTGCCTGCTCCATCAGAAAGGAACAGCGATCTGTGACCCTTGTCACCTTCTTTTTTTTCGCTCATCAACCGTTTCGTCTTAGCGCGTATGAGCAGCGCGGTTCACATCGCGACCTGGCTCCAGAGAAGTTTTACGATACCTACTTTGACGATACTCTGAACCGACAGATATTTCACCGTGTTGCCGAAAAATGCTACTACCCGGCTTCCAGGCTCCTGCTAGAGCTTATTCGTGAGCACAAGGACACGGAAAAACCGTTTAAGTTTGCTTTTGGGCTCTCCGGGACGCTTTTAGAGCAGGCTCAACGCTACGATCCAGGGGTTATTGCGCTTTGGCAAGAGCTTGCGGCCACCGGTTGTGTGGAGTTCACCGGTGAGACCTACTACCACTCCTTAAGTAGCCTTTTCCCTGGAGATAAGACCGAGTTCCATGAGCAGTGTCGGCTTCATGCCGACACCATCGAGAGACTATTTGGCAGACGTCCCACCGTTTTTCGCAACACGGAGTGCCTTTACAACGACTCGGTAGCATGGCATGTACAACAAATGGGCTATCAGGGCATTATCACGGAGGGCGTGGACTGGGTTTTGGAGGGATGGCGCTCGCCGGATTTCGTCTATGAAGCGCCCTGTGGCCTGCCCGTGCTGCTGCGAAACTACCGCCTCTCCGACGATATTGCCTATCGTTTTCCAAACCGTCATTGGGATCAGTGGCCTTTAGATGCCGAAAAGTTTGCCTTCTGGCTCTCTACCAACACCGATATGAACGTGCTCTTGGCTATGGACTACGAGGCTTTCGGAGAGCACATCTGGGCGGATACGGGCATCTTCGACTTTCTGCGCAATCTTCCTGGAGCCATTAAGCGTCACCCGCAACTCGAGTTTGTCACGCCCACAGAGGCCATTCATCGTCTGCCTCGCGTGGGTACCATCCACGTCCACGATTTCGCAACCATTTCATGGGCAGACAAAGAGCGCGATACCTCCGCTTGGTTGGGCAATGAGATGCAACAGTTTGCTTTTGAAGAGATCAAGCGCATGGAGAAGCCCATTCGTGCCACGGGCCACCCAGAGTTTTTGCGCACTTGGCGCCTGCTGCAGACAAGCGACCATCTCTACTACCTTTCAACAAAAGCCCTGAGCGATGGAGATGTCCATCAGTACTTTAGTGCCTACGGCTCCCTCTTTGAGGCTTTTATACGCCTCCAAACGGCCTTAAGTGACCTGCTTCATCGGGCAGAGCGTTATGTCGAGCAAGGCTCCTCGGCTCCTTAAGGGCCCCTCTTAGGCTGCCCATGTAAAGTAAAAGGCCAAAACGACAGTCAGGCTATCCATCTAGGCCTAACACCTTACGCAAATAGCGGCCGGTGTGGCTTTCGGGCACTTCAGCTACCTTCTCCGGCGGTCCTTCGGCAATAATGCGTCCACCGGCATCGCCTCCCTCCGGCCCCAAGTCCACAACCCAATCCGCTGTTTTGATGACATCGAGGTTGTGCTCAATAACCAAAACGGTGTTGCCGGCATCTACCAACCGATTCAACACACCGATAAGCTTCTCCACATCGGCGAAATGAAGACCGGTCGTCGGCTCATCAAGAATATAGATGGTACGGCCGGTTGGCCTCTTGGCCAATTCGGTGGCGAGCTTCACGCGCTGAGCCTCACCACCGGAAAGAGTGGTCGCCGGCTGCCCAAGCCGAATATAGTCCAGCCCAACATCGTGCAGCGTTTTGAGCTTCCGCACCAAAGGCGGCAGATTCTCAAAAAGCTGTAGGGCTTCCGATACCGTCATATCGAGCACATCGGCAATAGATTTCCCGCGATACTTCACCTCAAGTGTTTCACGGTTGTAACGTTTGCCCTTACAGACTTCACAGGGAATATAGACGTCTGGCAGAAACTGCATTTCTATCTTGAGAATGCCATCTCCCTTACAGTTTTCACAGCGCCCACCTTTCACATTGAAAGAAAAGCGACCAGGCTCATAGCCGCGCATTCGCGCATCTGGCGTGCGGCTGAAGAGATCGCGAATCAGATCGAAGGCGCCCGTGTAGGTGGCGGGATTAGAGCGGGGGGTACGTCCGATGGGCGCTTGGTCAATATCTACAACCTTATCCACAAACTCTAAACCACGGATCGCTTCGTACGCCCCCCACACTGCGTGCGTACCATAGATATGGTGCATGAGCAGCGGGTAGAGGGTCTCTTGGATGAGGGTTGATTTCCCGCTGCCACTGACTCCGGTTACCACCACAAAAAGACCTAGCGGCACGCGAAGCGTTACATTTTTGAGGTTGTGCTGGCGAGCGCCTATCAGCTCCAACCAAGCCTCTTTGGGCGCACGGCGCTGTTCCGGCACGGCAATGCGACGGCGGCCGCTGAGATACTGGCCGGTGATAGAGGTAGGATGACAGCGAATATCCTCAATCGTTCCCTGCGCTACTACCTGCCCACCATGTTCGCCGGCACCGGGGCCAATGTCAATAATCCAGTCGGCCGCCTCCATCGTCTCCTGATCGTGTTCGACCACAAGCACCGTGTTACCGAGATCTCTTAGGCTTTTGAGGGTGTTAATTAACCGCGTGTTATCCCGCTGATGCAGGCCGATGGAGGGCTCGTCGAGAATGTAGAGCACTCCCATAAGGCCCGAACCGATCTGGGTTGCGAGGCGAATACGCTGAGCCTCCCCTCCCGCCAAAGTGCGGGCACTCCTATCCAGTGTAAGATAGTCTAGCCCCACATTCAATAGGAACCCTAGTCGTGCCTTGATCTCACGAATAATCTGACGTGCGATCATCGCCTCTCTGTCGGAAAGCGTGAGCTGGTCGAAAAAGGCCTGCAGCTTATCTAACGGCATTGCGCATAGCTCCGCGATGTTCTTGCCGCCTACAAGCACGCAGAGGGCTTCGGGCTTGAGCCGTTTTCCTCGGCAGGCAGGGCAGGGTCGCTCACTCTGATACTGCGCAAGTTCCTCACGAACAAGGTCACTGCTTGTCTCCTGTAGCCGCCGCTCCAACATGGGGATAACGCCGGGGAACTCGGTATCGAAATGGCGAACCCGCCCCCACCGATTTCTGAACTCCACCGTTACATTGCCCTCTACACCGTACATGAGCGCATGAAACTGCGACTCGGAGAGCGCATTAAGAGGTGTATCCAGCGTGAAGCCAAGTCGGCGTGCCGCGGCCTCAAACAGGCTTCGCTGATAATCGTGCAGACCGCCCGTGCCCGATTTTGGTGTGAAGGGCCGAAGCGCCCCTTGATGAATGGAAAGGCGGCGATCGGGTGCAATAAGCTGGGGGTCGAACTCCTGCATAAAGCCTAATCCATGGCATTCTGGACAGGCGCCATAGGGCGAGTTGAAAGAAAAGAGACGTGGCTCGATCTCGTCAAAGTTAAAGCCCTCTTCATCCGATGAAAACTTTTCGCTGAAACGCAGCTCCTGCTCCGACTGCCCCTCTTGAGCCAACACATGAACCACGACGACGCCCTTGCCACGCTTCAAAGCCTGCTCCATCGAGTCGGCAACGCGTGTACGAATGCCCTCCCGAATGACCAATCGATCAATGACGATCTCAATGGTGTGCTGCTTATAGCGTTCCAGAGAGGGTATCTCCTCGCTGAGGTCTACGGTCTCCCCATCAATGCGGGCACGGGTAAAGCCCTCCTTTCGAATCTCCTCGAGCTCCTTACGGTACTCCCCCTTACGCCCACGTACAATGGGGGCAAGTATCTGCACACGGCTGCCCTCCGGTAGGGCAAGCACACGGTCTATCATCTCCTCAAGAGATTGCTTGCTGAGCGGCTGGCCGGTTTTGGGGTCGTGAGGAACCCCAATGCGCGCAAATAGGAGGCGAAGATAGTCGTAAACCTCCGTAACCGTGCCGACGGTAGATCGAGGGTTCTTACTGGTGGACTTCTGGTCTATCGAGACGGCAGGGCTGAGCCCATCAATCTGGTCTACATCCGGTTTCTCCTGAAGACCGAGAAACTGGCGGGCATACGCCGAGAGGCTTTCTACATAACGGCGCTGCCCTTCAGCATAGAGGGTATCGAAGGCTAAGGAGGATTTTCCCGACCCACTCAGGCCGGTTATCACCACCAACTTATCACGAGGGATGTCGAGATCGATGTTTTTAAGGTTGTTTTGACGCGCTCCACGAATACGAATGAAACTGCTGGCAGCAGTGCTCTGGAACGCACCTGTAACAACTGATCGGGATGGATTGGCCTGGCTGTCTCCTCCATTTTCTGGCAACGGAGACTCTTCGGGCTTTGCCCCCTGCAGCAGCGATACCGTCGGTTCCATCCTCAAGCAACTCCCTGTGGCAACGATTCACAGGCGCATTATACCTTAATGTTTCAAACCGACTTCAGAAGCTATGCTGCATTCGGCTTCCAAGCTCAAGCCCAAATCTCTTCTATTCTATCTATTGTCCTGACGCCTCCCACTTCATAGATGGGTCGCTATGTAGTTCCACTGAGACTAAGAGTCACATCAACGGTGCCCACAACTTCCACATCAACGCCTGGCACGATCTCGGTGTAAGCCAAAACGGCCAAGTGAGGCAGGCTGCGTTCGATCAGCCTCTTTAAAGGCAGACGGATCTGGCCCGAACAGAGCAAAACCGGCACATGCCCCTCCTCAGAAGCCTGGTCCATCTGCTCCTTCAAACTCCGTAAGAGAGCTTGAGCGAGGTGAGGATCGATGGCGAGCATAAGGCCGGTCGGGGTAGGCTGAACGGCACCTCGCAACTCCTGTTCTAAAGAGGCGGCCAGTGTGATAACCCGCAGCACACCGTCCTCATCCTGATACTGTCGGCAGATCTGCCGCGCAAGCGCCCCCCGCACAAACTCGTTCAAAGCGTCAATATCGCGTGTGCGAGGAGCGTAATCGGCCAGCGTCTCCAAAATGGTGGTGAGGTCACGAATGCCTACCCGCTCCTTCAAGAGGCTTTGCAGCACCTTCTGCACCTCTCCCAGAGTTAGAACGTTAGGAATCAACTCGTTTACAACGGCCTCATCGCGTTTTCGTACCTGATCAACGAGCTTTTGGGTCTCTTGGCGCGTGAGCAACTCGGCC
The DNA here is from genome assembly GCF_000427095.1 of Chthonomonas calidirosea T49. Classification (NCBI taxonomy): domain Bacteria; kingdom Bacillati; phylum Armatimonadota; class Chthonomonadia; order Chthonomonadales; family Chthonomonadaceae; genus Chthonomonas; species Chthonomonas calidirosea. The sequence continues at coordinate 2,491,983 of NC_021487.1, read as the reverse complement.
GCGTGAGCTTTGATGACCTCCGTAAGATGGGTTACAAGCACCGTAGCCGGATCTACGGTGATGTAACCGGCCAGCTCAGCGCGATCTTTGAGCGACCGATTGATCCAGATGGCAGGCGTCCCCATGGCCGGCTCTGTGGTGGGAATGCCCTCGAACTGCTGACGCACCATGCCCGTATCCAAAGCCAAAATGTAGCCTAAGAGCAGCTCATGGCTCGCTACCGGTGCGCCCTTGATCTTAATTTGGTATTGATTGGGGCGCAGCTGGAGATTGTCTCGAATACGAACGGTTGGCAGTACAATCCCAAGCTCCATAGCGATCTGCTTGCGCACCCCTCCTATCCGATCTGCCAAGTCGCCGCCCTCCTCTGGAAGCGCTAAAGGCACCAGCCCGCTGCCGAGTTCCAGCTCGATGGTCTCTACATTCAAAAGCGGCAGCACGGCCTCCGGCCCTTTGGGGGCGGCGCTAGCGGCAAGCTTCTGCTTCTCGCTCTCTTTCAGCGCGCGTTTCTGCTCTTCCTCCGCGCGCCGCGTTAAGAAGAGAGCGCCACCGCCGGCAGCCGCCGCCAAGAAGAGCAGTTGAAGCTTAGGAAAGCCCGGTAATAACGCCAACAGAGCCATTAGACCGGAGACAAGGATGAGAGGGCGTGTGCCTTGAAACAGCTGCTGGAAAAAGGCCTGAGCGATCGGTTTTTCAGAGCCAGCCCGTGTGACGATGAGGCCTGTCGCGGTGGAGATCAAGAGTGCAGGAATTTGGCTGACGAGTCCTTCACCAATGGTGAGTAGGGTATAGGACTGCAGAACACTCATCACGTCGCCTCCACGGCTCAACCCCAAAGCAAACCCACCTACAATATTGATGATAATGATCAAGATAGCGGCGATGGCATCGCCTCGCACAAACTTGCTCGCACCGTCCATTGCCCCATAAAAATCGGCCTCTAGCTCGATCTGCTTCCGTCGTTCTTTCGCCTGCTCCTCGTTGATCAGCCCCGCATTGAGGTCGGCATCAATGGCCATCTGTTTGCCGGGCATGGCATCCAAAGTAAAACGGGCGGCCACTTCCGCCACGCGCCCAGCACCGTTGGTGATCACCACAAACTGCACCACCACAAGAATTAGAAAAGCGATAATGCCCACAATGTAGTTGCCACCCACCACGAACTTTCCGAAAGCCGAGATCACCTCACCGGCATGGCCGGTACCCAAAATCAGTTTCGTGGCGGCCACATCGAGAGCCAAGCGAAAGAGCGTCATGATCAGCAGTAGCGACGGAAAGATGCTGAACTGAAGCGGCTCTACCGTGTAGAAGGCTGACAAGAGAATAAGGGCAGAGCCTCCGATATCCACCACCAAGAGCAGGTCCAGCAGCCATTCAGGCAGCGGCACGATGAGCATGCCGAGCACCAAAATGAACAGAATGGCCAGTACCATATCGGCACTGCGCGTGATCCGCTGGAGGAAAGAAGCAAAACCTTGTGAGAGTGAAGAGGGGGCCGAGGTCATCCTATCGCTGTCATCTCCTATTGAGCCTGAAAGAGACCCTAAGGTGGTCTATCTTTCATTATCGGTAAGGGGATGACCTGTTTTCAGGGGAGAATTTAGGCCACTATTTAGGAACGTGGGTATCTTGCCTGAGAACGCGGACAAGATTGCCCACCAGAAAGGAGCGCAACGTGCTAGCGCAGGGGGTTCTGAGCACACCATTCAAACAGAGCCAGCCACTCAGCACGTTGATGGGCTACAAGCTCGGGAACATCCCTTCCACCTGCCCTAGCGACGAGGTCAACAAACTCAGCAGGTTTTAACTCCGGTCGCTCCCGAAGCAGAGGGTGAGAGGCCGCCCGACGCATCCAGTAGTGACTGTTGGAGAAATCACCCTCTCGCCGATGCATAATGCCATGCCAGAAGGCGCCAGTGGGGTCGGGAAGGTTTTGGCAGATGGCGTGACAACGCTGCAGATCATCCACGTAGAGCCAAAGCCCTGCAGCCAGATCGGGGCGGTTTTGCAGAGCCGGCCGCTGAAGCACCTGTTCTACGAGTTCGGTATGATGTGGATGACTGCCTAACAGATGGGGCATGGCCTGCTCCAAAGGTACGGCATCGAAGAGCGGTTTACAAGCAGTGGCAATGGTCTCAGGTAACGCCAATGTCGTGACCTCCTCTTAAAAACGTTCAAAACGTTCGACATCGAGCACAAAACAGACCGCACCGCCTACCAACACCTTTACTGGGCTCGGCATAAAGGTGCCTACGGGCGCCGCATCGGGGGGAAGCACGTTAACAAACTGCTCCCGTGTTTTGCAGCTCTCCCCGATCACATCAATGACTTTATCTACATCTTTGGACTCGACACCGATCAGCAGTGTTACGTTGCCTTCTCGAAGAAACCCGCCTGTGCTGGCAATCTTGGTAAATTGAAAGCCGTTGCGCAGAAGCGCCTCGGTAATTCGATTCTTATCACGATCGTGGACAACCGTAATAACCAATTTCATACTTTGCTACCTCGTGTTTCCATGGTGCGACCGGCCAATAGCTCGAAAACAAGTGTGCATACTTCCCGATGTATCTCCTCGGGAGGCCGACGGGCGTCGAGGGTGCGGATGCGCTCAGGATACTTTTGTGCCAACAGCAGATACCCTTCGCGAACACGCTGTAGGAACGTTAGGCCTGCTTCCTCCATGCGATTTTTCTGCGTTTGGCGCTCCAAGCCGATCTCCGGCGGCAGATCGAGCAGTATGGTAAGGTCGGGCACAAGCGAGTTCGTAGCGAAGTTGTTGAGCTGCTCTATGGTCTCTGGATGGAGGTCTCTGCCATAGCCTTGATAGGCCACACTCGAATCGATGTAGCGGTCGCACAAAACTATGATACCAGAAGCAAGGGCGGGGCGAATAACGACCTCGGTGTTTTGGGCGCGAGAGGCGAGAAATAGCAGGAGTTCGGCGCGAGGAACCATGCATTGCTGCAGTAAGAGACGTCGCACCTCCTCGCCGACGGCATCCCCGCCTGGTTCGCGGGTTACCAACACCTCATAACCTTTCTGCTGTAGCACTTGGCGCAGGAGAGAGAGCTGCGTGCTCTTTCCTGCGCCATCAATCCCTTCAAACGTAATGAGCCGGCCGTTGGACAGCATGGTGAGACTCACGCGCCGATAGGCAGGATGCGCACACGGCGCTGCGGTTCAACCCCTACGCTCTCAGAAGCTAGCTGGTATCGTTCCGCAAGGAGATGCTGTAGACGACGTATTTGGGGACTTGCCGGAGACAGCTCCACCGCTGTGTGGGTCTGTTTCACGATCTCGATGGCCTCCCGCGCTTCTTGAAGCGCCGCATTTTCCATATCGAACTCCTCTTCGAGCTCTTCAGGCCCCATTCCGCCGTTCCCCATGCGGAAAATCTCACGCAAACAGCCCGCTATTTGCGCGTAGGTGTTGCTCTTTATGGTGTAGATAGGAAGGCGTCGCTGCGCGATCTCCCGCATCTTTGCCGGCTCCCGCTTGTAGGAGGCCTTCAAGGCGATCACGGCATCGGCATCGCTTACATCACGAGCGATGAAGGCCGAAACGTGCAGCTCCGCTATGGCCCTATCTAGTCGGCTCCGACTCACGCCATAGGGAAAGATGCGAACCGTGGAAGGAAGCGGCCTTGCCGGACGTGCGATCTCCTCCCCGTCGCGCCCTTTTTCGGGAGCCGCGGCTTTTGCATCGCCATTGCGAGCCACCCGTGGAATCGTATAGAGAGTCTCCTCTGTCCCTTCTACAGGTTCGGGCACCTCATGAAGGGTGGGCTGAAACTCGTTGGAGCGCTGCACGATCTCGATACGACCATCGGGAGTGCGTATCCGTATCTCAGGACGTGGTGGGATGCCGCGTAGCATGCGGTCCACCGTTTTCTCCACGTCCATATGGATCGCCAGCTTATCCACATCCATGATCTCGATCACCACGTCGAAAGTTGGTGGCGCTTTGCGCTCGAGAACCGTTTTCTGGGTGCCGCGCCGACGTGCCTCGTCGTCGGAAAGCGTCACGGCATGGATACCCCCCACGAGATCGGAGAGGGTGGGGTTGAGCAGCAGGTTTTCCAAGCTGTTGCCGTGCGCGGTACCGATGAGCTGTACCCCTCTTTCTGCAATGGTTCGGGCGGCAAATGCCTCCTGCTCGGTGCCGATCTCATCAATAATGATGACCTCCGGCATATGGTTCTCCACCGCCTCGATCATCACGTTGTGCTGCTCTTCAGGAGAGCTCACCTGCATTCTTCGCGCACGTCCGATGCCGGGGTGCGGAATGTCCCCATCTCCGGCGATCTCGTTGCTGGTGTCCACGATCACCACACGCTTGTTCAGTTCGGAGGAGAGCACGCGGGCCACCTCGCGAAGTTTCGTGGTTTTACCCCGCCCTGGGCGCCCCAGTAACAGTATGGATTTGCCGCTTTCCACCACATCTTGGATGATATCTATGGTGCCAAAAACGGCCCGACCGATTCGGCAGGTAAGGCCGATAATGCGCCCCTGACGATTGCGTATGGCCGAAATGCGATGCAAGGTGCGTTCAATGCCGGCCCGATTATCCTTGCCGAAAGCGCCTACACGACTTACCACGTACTCGATCTGCTGAGCAGAAACCGGCTCTGTCCCTAGCTCCACAACCCTTTCGGGGAAACGAGCCTCCGGGATGCGCCCAAGGTCCATTACGATCTCTAGCAGGTCGTTCAAGGACGGCTCTTGCTCGAGATACTTGCGGATGTCGGGCGGAAGGGTTTCTAGAAGCTGATCGAGGTTGTCGGTGATCTGTTGTTGTTGCACGGTTAGTGGGCGTCGTAAAGAACCGGAAAGATCTTGCCCACGATGCAAGGAAGTCCCTTGCGCTTCCGGTTCGTACCAAGACGATATTCTCTGCATTTGCATGAGAAGGTTCGATTGTCTCCTAAGACTACTCTTTTGAAAAGATTTGGATTTACGGATTATCTGTGTCGCTTCCTTGTGTCACGAACAATAAACCTTAACCAATACGATATCGTTGCAGCACCACCTCTTCGATAAGGCATGAAGAACTGCTTTCAACCTTTGCGTTCCCCCCTATTTTAAAAGACCGAAATCGGGCCAAGAAAGTTTCCATTAGGCCAGCACACACGATTTTATTTTGAAGTTTCACGATCTGCCCTCGCGAATCCTGCATCCATAAGAACACACAGGGCTGTTACCTGAAGGCGAAGCGCCTATTGGAAGAGCCAGGAGAAGTTGGAAGGTGTTCGTTGTGGCTTTGAGGCCAATGCCACTTCCACGTGATGTTGAATCTGAGAGCAGGAGGTGAACTATTAGCATTCGAGGTTCCGAGAGGAAACAAATAATTTCCATCAGGGACAAACCCTTTCGCATTTTGGCGATGGGGTTGACTTTTGAAGAGGAAATAACCTTGCCCACCATGAATATATGGACAATAAATAGTGCCCGGACGGTATCGCCGCTCTGGGCGAGGTACGACACCGATTGAGGAAGAGGGAATGCATCGTTCACAACTTGCTATCAACACGGTATCGTTAAGAGGCAGTTTAGAGGAGATTTTAGCGGCCTGCGCCGAAGCTGGCTTTGAGAACGTAGAGTTCGCACTAGGACAGGTTCGCGATCGCCCGGTATCGGAGCTTCGTCATCTCTTACAGCGGCATAGGCTGCGCTGTATTGGAGGATTTGAGACGGGCTTAGAGGCTTTTTCCGATAGAGAGCAGCGTGCGGCCAACCATGCACGCGTCATCGAGAACGCCCGGCTGTTGGCGCAGCTGGGTTCTCGTTGTTGCCTGGTTGTGGGTACCGATGGTCCAACCCATGCAGGAGCCGATCCCATCGGCGTTCTTGCAGAGGCTTTTGCTACAGTGGCCGACGCCATAGCCGATACCGACGTGAGACTCTGTTTGGAGTTCAACTGGTCTCCCTTGGTGAAGTCGTTACGTACGGCGGTGGAGGTGGTGCAGCGCACCGGCAGGGCGAACGTTGGGGTGTTGTTCGACCCCGCTCACTACCATTGCACCCCCACCAAGTTCGAGCAGATCAACGCCACCTCAGTAGCTCATATTTACCACGTGCATGTAGACGATATGCGGGACAAGCCGGGTGAACTCTCCCATTGCAATGACGATCGCGTGCTTCCGGGGCAAGGATGTTTAGACCTTCGAGCTATTTTTGATGCCCTAGAGCGTTATGGGTATAAAGGTTACTACTCCATTGAGATGTTCAGCAAGGAGCTTTGGGCACTTCCACCACTCGAAGCCGCCAAACGGATGTACGATAGCCTGCTACCCTATTGCGAGGAAACGAGGTAAAGATACCCTTGTGTGCTGCACATATCTCTTTTATTTTTCTAAAATAACGGCTCTAAGGTTTTTGTTTCGCGATGGATGCGGTACAGCTTGTCGGCAGGCAGCTTATAAAACAGATGCTTCTGTCCGTTAGGCCAAAAAATGTGTACGGTATCCACGGTCGTCGCTTGGCCTAAACCAAAATGGACATCCGGCTCATTTGTGGAGAGATAGCTACCACCCGCCCGCACCTCTGCGATCCGCCTGCCTATTTTAGACTCAATGACAACTTTTGTACCGATCGCATAGGCCTCTTTCGCCCCCTCCACGCAGCGGAAGCGAATCCAATGGTTAGCAGAAGGCCCCTCGTTGTGAAGCAGAAGAGCTCCCCCTTCTTCATCCACAACAAGGAGGTCAAGCAGTCCATCGTTATCATAGTCCCCTACGGCAATGCCTCTACCCACGATACGCCGCGTAAAATCGGGGCCGGCCAGCGCGCTGATATCCACGAAATGGGCTCCATCGAGATTTCGAAACAGTTGGGCGCTTTGCCGATACGTTTGAGCCGGATCTACCTTTTCGATCTGGCTTTCCACATGACCGTTCGTAAAAACGATATCGAGGAGGCCATCATTATCGAAATCTACAAAGACGGCTCCGAAGGCAAGAGGCAATAAGGAAGCCGCCCCGATGCCACTTGGATAGGATTGATTGGTAAAGAGGTTATGCCCTTCGTTATGAAACAGGCTCTTCGGCTTTTGGGCGTAGTTTGCCACGAGAAGATCGAAACGTCCGTCATTATCATAGTCACCCCAATCAATACCCATCCCTGACTGCAGGGAGGCGTCAGCGCCGTAAGCCGTCCCAGAGGCCACCGCAATGTTGGTGAAGCGTCCGTCTCCTAGATTTAAGAAAAGGTCGGCAGGCTCAAGATCGTTGGCCAGATAGAGATCGGGAAGCCCATCGTTATTGAAATCACAAAACAGACATCCCAAAGTATTGCCATGGGATATCACACCGGACTGTTCTGTGATATCTACAAAATGCCCGTTACCGTCATGACGAAAAAGCGCTCCGCGCTCGCTCGGATAACTGTCCGGCGTGCAAGCCATCATGACAGGGGAACCATCAATACCTCTATAGGAGCAAAGCTGTTTGCTGTAGGGAGTAAAGCGCACATAGCGACCTATGTAGACGCAAAGATGGCCGCTGCCATCTATATCGGCCCAAGCGGCACTGGTGCTCCAATCATAAGGACCATGCGCCTCTAACCCCGACCCCGATGTTACATCGCGGAACTTTTTACCGCTCTCGTTATGGTAAAGCGCAAGCGTGCCATAGCCGGTAAGCAAAATATCCGGATAGCCGTCACGGTCGTAGTCTGCTACGGAACAACCCAAAAAATGGGCATGAGGAGGTGGCGTGGGAAGTACTGTTTCTGTGACCTCTGTAAACCGTCCATTCCCTAAGTTACGATAAAGTCGAGGGCGTTGGCTACTAACGAGTAGAACGTCGAGATGACCATCGCGGTCGTAATCTAAAAAAGCGCATCCATGCCCAATAGCTTCAAGGGCATTCACCTGCGTAAGGCTCGTATGCCCAAGTGCAAAGTCTATGCCAGCTTCCGCAGCCACGTCGCGAAAGAGAAAACGCTGGCTAGTTTTCACCGCTCTAGGAATGGGATCACGTCTACATCCATCGCTTAAACTTCCCAGAACGGCGCCCAAGAAAATTCCCAATGCCTCACGGCGGGCAATATCGCGACTCAATGCCCCATTCCTACCGGAGGAGCTGTCTCATCGGCCCCCTCCGTCTGCAACAGCTGCTGATAGGTTTTTGCTGCTTTTTCGGCCGCTTGTGCGTTGCCCACTGCGGCATAGGCCTGGGAAAGCAGCACGTAGGCGGTTGTCCGCTTCGGGTTGGCCCTTATGGCCTCTTGGAGAGATTTTATGGCTAATAAATATCGCCTTTGCAACAGGTAAATGTGTCCGCGAGTTTCGCAAGCAATGGCGTTATGTGCGGGATCAGCAATCTGCTGGATGAGAGATAGGTCATTCGCTAGCCCCGAGGGAGAAGAATCAAGCAGCATATTCGCGTTGGCCAACCCGATCAGAGCATCAGGAGCATGAGGCTGAAGTTGCAATGCTTTGGTAAAAGCCTGTTGGGCGATCGCGAGCTGCCCTTGTACAAGGGCGATATTGCCAAAATCGATCTGCGCTCGTGCATCCTTTGGGTTTAAAGCGGTTGCGCGCTGTAAGGCCGCATAGCCTGCAGCATAGAGCTTACGTTTGGTTTCGAGCACCCCGAGCTGTCGCCATGCGACCTCATCGTTTGGAGCTAGCTTGGTGGCTTCCATATAGGCATGAATCGCCGCTAGAGGCTCATGGCGCCGCTCGTAAACTTCCCCTAGAAGATGCCAAACAAGGGCATTTCGCGGATCACAGCGGACGGCCTGTTCAAAATTCACCTGCGCAATCGCATCACGATGCTGCTGTAGGGCAAGTGCCCCTAAGCCAATATAGGGACGGGCATCGTGTGGCCATCGCTGTGCTGCATCAGCAAAAACCTGCATGGCTTCGTTGGGGTGGTTGTGCAACATAAGTGCATTTCCCCATGCGATCTGTGCCGTCGGATCATTAGGGTGGGCACGCGCATAAAGGCCTACTGTAGCTAGGTCCTTAGAGATCGGAGGCATCGAATGCCTGTACAAATACGAACGGAGGTAGATCGCACCTATTAAGGCTATTAAAAGAGCGCCAAATAGCAGTAGTCGCCTACCCGTGCTCAGGGTCATGGACAGTCCTAAAACAGGGAGGTGTAGAGATTAACAATCTCTACTACCTGCAGTATTAACCCCAAACCTTTTAAAAACGGGGCGAGCTACTGATTGGCATTCTGGATGGTTCCACCCTGTGGAGTTCCAAAAGCCCCTGCACCGGATTCAGGAGCGTTCGGATTTACTCCGGCTTTATGCTCTTTCATCCACTGTACTTTCGGAAAAGAGTTTGGGTCAACATGGACGCTTTTAACGACCTGAGGTTGATTCTTACGATAGGCATAGACCATGAAGCCTGCCGCTGCAAGGATCAGCACTACCGCTAAGATCAGCAGATTTCTATCCCGCGTAGACATACGTTTTCCTCCGAAATATTCCTGTTTTTTGTTCTCCCTACCGCCAGGCGTTGGTTAAATAGTCGGCAGGTAGGGAGAACAGGCGCGTATCTATTTAGTTCGTATTATATTGATCGCTCCACGCCATCATGTTAGGTGGCTGCTGGTTCCACAGACCGGTTGTAGGATTTACGTTCCACAGACGGGAAGCCGGCATCGCCTTTACATGGCCGTCGAGAAAGCCGAAATCAGAGATTCCGTTATGGCCTCCTATAGAGAAAAGCCAGTTATAGCCATCTCCACATACATCTCCGATACTTAAAGCTTTCGGATAGACGGGAAAAACAAGCAGGTCTCCCATATTGTAGCGCGTTGTGGCGTAAAAACGGGAATAGTTATTTGGATTCCACCAGGGGAACATAATGATGGTGCTTCCCGGTTTGGGAACTCCAGCTAGCGTTAAAGAAGACCAGTCTGATCCATCCGACTCAAAACGATATCCGAAGACTCCAAAACCTAAGAGGGGTTGGTCAGGGTCGTAGCGTGTAAATCCATAGCTAATATCGTAGCCTACTCCTATCCCTGGGGCACCATCGCAGTCGTCACGCTGGTAGGAGTCGGACGGATCGGCCCAAATACTCGACTTCCGCTCCGGCCCCCAAGGCACGCCCGCTTTGATATAGGGGTCTATCTCGTCATTAATTCCATCACCCTCCGCATCAGAGTTAATGTTTCCATCCCAGTGCACCGGGCCCACCTGTCCCAACGGTAACATCTCATCATAATCTTGCGTGTAAGCAAGGATAGCGAGCAGTATCTGTTTCTGATTGGATATATCTACCGTTTGCCGCGCCTTATCTCTCGCCTGGGAAAAGACAGGGAACAGGATTGCTGCCAGTATCGCTATTATAGCGATAACGACAAGCAACTCAATGAGCGTGAAAGCGTTTTTACGATTCATCTGTTGTTTTTCCTCCGAAGCCACTGAATCAAGCTGCTGTGTGTCTTAGACACCTTCTTTCTCTCTTTGCCGATGTAGAGAGGAACCTCTACAAACAGAAAAACTGCCGGAACCTACCCCATTGTATACGGAAAAGGAACCGGCAGCTGCGCCAGAGTGCTGAAGGAAACCGTTTGTAGAACGGATTGGATTATACCCGAAAACGTTTTTGCCGTCCACACGCAGTTTCCCCCACTACCTCAATTTCTCCAAACAGAGATCTGCTTGGCCTTCCTTTAGGAAAGGATGCTTTTATTATAACACGAAAACCTCAAAAGTGCAACTTTTTTATCGCTTCTCGCCAGATTCCTGTCATATTACACAAAGGAACACAAGAACAAATGACAAATCTCCTCCGTTCCTATTTTTGAGGAACGTGTAGAGGGGCAGGAAATGGGCGAATTCAGGTAGAATGCTTGAAGTAACATCTATCCTTTAAAGAGTTGCTCTTGGGGAGCGTGGGAACGTGATACAGAAATATCTGAACTATCTTATTTTTGGCGGAATCGTTCTCGTGGTTGTGGGCCTAGCCGCTCTGCATAGCCACCACATGCATCAACTGCTCTACAATCTCACACACGGGACGCCGGCTCAGCGCGCCGCTGCGGCCAAGGAGCTGATCGCCGAAGAGCAGTTCTCCGACACCATCGCCGGCGAAACGAAGGAGATGCGCGCCCAAGCCGCCATTGCCCTTGCCGATCTCGGCAACGCCGACGCCGTGAAACAGGCCGTACAGATGCTGAAAGATCAGGATAAGATCGTGCGCGATCAGGCCCTACGTACCCTGAAACAGATCGGTGCAGCCTCTGCAGATAACATTAAAGCCCTTGTGGATGGCCTAAGCGATAGCGACATCAACGTGCGTCAGGGCGTTATCCGTGCCCTCACCGACCCGGACGGCATAGGGCCACGCCAAAACCCCGACGTGGTGCAGGCCCTCGTGAACGAACTGAAATCGAGCAGTGACGCCCGCGGCCCCGTAGGTGACGTGCTAAGCAGTAAAGCGTTCGACCCCGCGGCCAACAATCGCAGTGTTCCCGCGCTGATGGCTCTCCTCGATGATAAAGATGATGGGGTAAAGATCGGCGCTGCCAACGCGCTTGGGAAAATAGGGGACCCACATGCCGTGCCTAAGCTTATCGCCGTACTTCAGAACCCAGCCACCACTACGCAAGTGCGCACCGCCGTCATCGCCGCCATTGGGCTTATCGCCGATCCCTCCAGTGAGCCGGTACTTGCCCAAGCGGTACTTGACCCTTCGGTCGATTCAGAGGCTCGCGCTCAGGCCGCCGCCGGTTTAGGGCGCATCGCAACGCCGCATGCCATCTCCACGCTTCTCAAAACGCTTACCGATTACGACCTCAACTTACGAACGGCGGCCATCTCCGCCCTCTCCGTGGCAGCCCGCCCAGGAGAAGATAGCCCTCCAAACCATGCGGTTGTACAGCAACTTATCCAGGCCCTGGCCAATCCCCAAAAAGAGATACGCCTCGGCGTTGCCCAGGCGCTCATTCCCGTGCACGATCCGGAAACCGATCCCAGCCTTGCTCGGTTGCTACAAACCGATACACAGGATGCAGACGTGCGTGCCGCCGCCGCCAAAGCCCTAGGTTTTCCTGGAAATCGAGGTGGCATCGCGCCCCTCGTGGCCGCCTTAAACGACCCCAGCGGAACCGTCGCTGAGGCCGCTACACAAGCGCTTGGGCAGATCGGCCCTGCAGCCGCCCCTACGCTGATCTCCCTGCTGGCAAAAGGCGGCACAACCGCCTACTACGCCTCCACCGCTCTGGGTGATCTGCTAGGGTCGGATTATGGTCATGAAATTCTTATGCAGCTTGCAACGGCGCTGAAGAGCGCCAACCCCACCCTGCAACGATGGGCTGCCGTCGCGCTCGGAAACACCGATTTGGCTGGCGCCAAGGACATCCTAGAGCAGCTGGCCAAAAGCTCCGATGCAGATGTGGCCTACGTGGCTCAACAGCAGCTGAATCGCTTCGAGCAAGCGCAGCAGTGACCATGAGGAAGCCGAAGAGAGTGGACTACCAAAATTCCACGGCGCAGATCCAGGCTATTCCCTAAAACCTTCTCTGCCTTGAGCTCTCTTTGTCTGGCCTTCTATATAGACCCGCTTCCGCATAAAAAAGGGTCTGCTGCGCCCAACCCGCCATAGGCCCAAAGCGCTCGCGGAAGGCTTCAGCAACTGCCTTGTAGAGCCGCGGCGTTAACGAGCGGCCTTCAAAATGCGGAAGAAAGAGACGAACGCCCAGCCGGTAGATATGCCTATCCACCGGCACTGCTTCCCATTTGTCGAGGGCGAATAGGCAGACACAATCCGCCACCTTTGGCCCAACGCCAGGAAACTCCAGTAAGGCTTCATGAGCCTCCGCATAGGGCACATCTCTTAGCGCCCTCAACCACCCCTGCGGTTTCTGTAGCAGCTTCTGTGCCGTTTTAATCACAAAAGGGGCCCGATAGCCCCACAGGCCAGCCCGCAAATCCCTCTCATCCGCCGCGGAAAGCGCGCTTACCGAAGGGAAAGCAAAGAGGGTCGCGGGCTTATCGAGACCGGTGCAGATACGAGCCCCATAGCGCTCGGCCAGATAGCGTACGCTCCGCTCGATCTTGGTCACCGTGTTGGTTGTGGCGCATAGAAAGGCAAAAAGACACTCCTCCGGCGGTTGTCGTAAAACCCGTAGCCCGGCAAAAGCGCGAAAAACCTCGGCGAGGCGTGGCTCGGCGAAGCTCCAACGGCAGTAGAGCGATTCGAGGTCGGTGCGAAGCTGAAGGTAGTCCTCCACCACCTCCCATAAGTCCGGCTCAGGGAACGTTTGCCAATAAAGATCGCCGTAAGGCTCCCCATCGGGCTGCCATAAGGCCACACCAACCGACTCTATAGTGCCCCACCAAACCCCGTTGGCATCCCGACACCATCGAAAACTCTGGCCGGTGCGCAAGGTAGCTTCCAAATGGAGAGGCGATTTGCTGCAGTCGAATCGTCTCCAGGCGATGCGTGAGTTGTGCGTTGTTACCTGCCGCAAACTTTCTCTACTCCTCCCTCTCGGCCGCAGGGAACTCGACGGCAGCCCACCATTTCGGGTTCAGCTGAGCAAAACACCGGTCGCGCTCTTCCGCCTCCCCAAGAAGGTTCCAATCGTCAACGGGAATACTCTCTTGCGCGGCAACGCGTTGAACGAGAGAGGCTAGATGCAAAAAGCGAGAATAGTGGTAATTGACCCTCTGCTCGGCATAGTCACGGCTGGTAAAGGTGCTGATGTTGAACTGCCAGTCCGACGATTCGAGCAGCAGCAGCTCACGCGCTGCCTGTCGAAGAATGGTTTGTACCTGCTCCACATCTCCATAGGTTTGCGCCAGTTCTATCATTAGCCGTTCGGCCTCATAGACCTTTTCCCACGTCCACGCTGTCCACTCGTTCAGCCATATCCAGTGATAGCCTCCTTCGCCCCACGAGCCTTCGGGTAGCGCCACTACCGTCTTGGGAGGGTACTTCTCCAAGTAGGCGTCGCATGTGATCGGCTCTACATGGGGGTGCATGTGCAGCTGTTTCAAGGCATGATAGAGAAACTCCGGCCCCTCGAACCACCAGTGCCCAAACAGTTCGGTGTCGTACATCGCCACCACAACGGGGGGCTGGTCCCCTTCCGTCGTTGCAGATACCACCGTCTGGTACACCAGCTGAGCGAAGTGCTTGGCATGATCATGTACACGGCCCATCGCCAAATAAGGCTCATAGAGCTGTTTAGCCCCCAAATCGTCCTTAGGCCAAGAGACCCGCCAATAGCGTAGGTTGCCCGGATAGTGCTTTTTGTGAAACTCTAGGTAGAACTCATCCCCAGGGTAGCCGTGAGCGCCGCTCCAAACCTGCATGCCGGTTTTTGGATCGCGCGCAAAGCAAGCCACCGGCTGCATAGGCAGTCCACTGCTGTTGACCAAGTAGGGTGCATAGGGCGTGCGATCGGCCCGTTCTGGGTTGTACTCTCGTTGAAACTGCGCCCACAGCTCTTGCAATCCCTTGAAACGTTCCGCATAGACGCCAAGTGTCTGCCCCCCTCGCAGAAGATGGGCATCCACCAAGAAATAGCGAAGGTCGCTCTCCGCTAAGAACTCTTCAATACCTTTTCGCAACTGCGGTCGCGGGCTACGATAGACCTCTATAGGCGGGTTCCAGGCGTAGCGCGGGCGATAGGCACACTCCGGCAACCAAAACCCGCGTGGGTCGCGCCCGAAACGCTCCTTATAGGAGACCACACCCAAACGAATCTGTGCCTGCACGCTGTTATCGGTGAGCAAAAGAGGCAGATAGCCGTGGGTAGCCGCGCTGGTTAGTATCTCAATATGCCCTTCATCCTGAAGCCTCCGAAAGGCACCAATGAGGTCACCTTTGTAGATATCCAGGAAAGCCTCGAGCTTTTGCTGATAGTAGTCCTCCCAAAAATGGGCCAGGCCACGCATGTGGGTATTGCCCTCATAGCGAAACTGCCGCTGGTTTTCGCGTGCTGCCTCTATTCTCTGCTGGAGATAGCCCACAAAATCGCGTTGGAACGTCTCATCGGCAAGCTGCTCCACGAGAATGGGGGTAAACCCTAGGGTGATCTTGGGCGAGATGCCTTCAGAGACAAGACGGAAGAGCATGTCGAGAAGTGGCAGATAGGTTTCGGCGGTGACCTCCGACAGCCAATCGGTTCCGTGAGGTGACCGCCCGTGGTCGAGCACATAGGGGATATGGGAATGAAGGACGAGGGCGAAATAGCCCTGTTTGCGCGGTTTCGGCATGTAGCAAGGCTCCAGATAGGAGAAAGCCTGTCCTCCTCTCACAGAGGACAGGCCGACTCAACAACGTTCCAAACCACGCTAGGCCACGAGGCCTGCTTCCGCACAGCATTTGCGGAACATCTGCACTTTACCGCTAGGGGTCAACTGTCGTACCATTTCGGGTTTGCGACCGCAGAAGCGACAAACCTGCTGTTGGGCTTTCGACTCTAAGCGTGCGGCAACGTTGGTTTTGGACGTATCTTTCTTCTTTGCCATACGAAATAGGCCCTCCCTTCAGATCTCTCACAAAGAGGCGTCAGGAATATTATACCCTAATCTTATGCGAGAAAGAGGCCTTCTAAGTTCCGCAAAAGCGCCCGATCTCTCCATTGGGAACGGCATTTTTTAGGAGATGGGTACATTGGTAGAGCTGAGCACCCCGTTCAGCGTCATCGTGTACGTATTTCCATCGCTGCCGACGAGAGTAACCGTTGCAGACATTTTAATGGGCGCAGCTCCCATTTCAGGTGCGTACCAGAGCGTTCCATTCGTGTTGGTGGATGTGCTAGTGTTCTCACTAGAGTTGACCTTCCAACAGGCGAAGGTGCCTATCGGGGTGGACACGTTCTCGGCGCCGACAACGCTAAAGATAAATACTTCGGATACGCCGGAACTGGTGGTCGTTTGCTGATCGAGTGAGAGCGTATTGCTCCATGTAGCCGGCAGATCGATGATAGGTAGGTTGTAGGTCGCCAGGGCTCCGTTTTGAATTTCGGCTAAATTGATGACGTTCCCACTTGCATCGCTGCTGTCGATGAACTGAAGATTGACGGCAATGCTTTGGCCATTGCTCAGGTTCAAATTATACGCGTAATTGGCTATCAGCACATTTACACCACTGTAGTTGGTTTGGCTATACCCCGCAACCAAACTGTCCGTGAAGCTATAGCTTACATTCGTTCCGACGCCCCACAGCTTTCCGGACAACGTGTAGTTGTAGGTATCTCCAGACCTAGGCGATCGAAGGTGTGTGGCGGGAGTGACTCCTCCGGAACCGGAACCTCCCGAATTGGACCCACCACGGAATAGAAGGGGCCGCTCCTCCACCTCCGCATCCCACCAACAGCGTTGCGCCGAGCGCTAGCATCAGCAGCACATTCACAGTTCGCATTCTCGTTCAATCTCCTTCTGCTAGATATAGATAGGCGTTTTATATGAAGCTGACCTCGATAATTGAACAAAATAAGTGGCTTCTATCTAAATCAATACTTTTCAGGCTGAAAAAGTGGAAACCTGTAAAAAACGGCATCGCAGCGCTGCCGCATTCTATACAGAGGATATGGAAGTGAACGAACTTCAGAACTTTCAATCTTCAGCTGAGAAATTTTCATATAAAGATAATCATTGGATTGACTTTTTTTGAAACCGGATGTAGAATAGCTCCGTAATCCTCTGGTAAGGAGGGGGAATGGCGAGTCTGCTTACTCGTTGCCCTGTTTGTGGCAACAGCTTACACGTAGCTGAGCTGCACTGCCCTCAGTGTCAAACCAGTGTGCGGGGAACGTTCGACAGCTGCCGGTTCTGCCGGCTTGCCGAAGAGCATTTGCGCTTCATTGAAACCTTCCTGCGCTGTGAGGGCAACTTAAGCCGCGTAGAGCGGGAGTTGGGTATCTCCTACCCCACAGTGCGCAATCGTCTTCAGAGTGCCCTCGTCGCGTTAGGGCTTCAGGGAAGAGATTCCGTTTCAGAAGACTCGTCCTCCACGGCGAGCGTTCGTGCACAGCGCCTTGAGATACTCGAGGCTTTAGCAAACGGTGAGATAGACGCCGCAGAGGCGGCAGAAGCGTTACGCCAACTCATTTAGGGGCGACCAAAGCCCCTTAGAAAGGAGCCTTAAGATGGATGAGAATGTCATGCGGGTTCTAGAGCTTCTGCAGGAGGGCAAAATTACGGCACAAGAGGCCGAAATGCTGATCGCCGCCTTGCGCGGCGGCAGCAAAACAGCCACCTCCTCGGAGACCTCCAAAGAATCCCAAACAAAAAGCGAGCAGAAAGCCGAAGAGAAGCAAACGAGCTCCGCTCACTCTCCTTTCGCCGGCCTTAGCGACCTCGGCGAGCGCATCTCGAAAGCGATCAGCAAAGTGGATGTAGATAAGATCGTCGAGCGCGTTCAGGAGCAGCTGCGTTTGGCCACAAAAAGCGGCGGCCGTTTCTCCTCCACGTTCGTCGCACGCATGCGCACCTGGACGAAACTAGGGACACTGCGGCCGGAGAACGAGAGCAATCTGCCAGAACGCACAGAAACACAGCAACAGGAGTTCTACTTGGCATCCGGGGCGAATGTGTCTGTTGACAACCCTCTTGGCGATGTGAAGATCACAGGTGTTGCGGATGCGCCCGCAAAGGTGGTGGTGAAAAGCACGGTTTGGGCCCCCAACGAAATCGAGATCAAAAATCGGCTAGAGCGCATCGAGACGGAGATCAGCGGCACCGACTCTCGCCTCGAAATACGCATAGAAGCCCCTGAGGACTTCGATCAGGGCACAGTGGACCTTGAAATCACCGTTCCGCGTGCGCTGGGGATGACCCATGTGAAAACGCGTTTTGGTAAAGTGGAGATAGCGCACGTGGATGGGACCGTTGAGGTTGTCACAGACTCCGGCTCTGTATCCCTCGAAGACATCGGAGGCAACGTGCGCGTACAAACCAACTCGGACTCCATTCACCTCAAACAGATTCGTGGTACGGCCTCGGCGGCCACGAAGAGCGGTAATATTGAGGCCTCCGATATCGCGCGCGGCCTCGTGGCCAACACGGCAAGCGGTGATATACGCGCGAAAGCCATTGAAGGCGAACGGCTTGAATGCAAGTCGGTCTCTGGCGATGTGCGTGTGGAAGAGGTGGGCACGAAAAGCCCGATGGAGATCGTCTGTGAATCGATTAGCGGCCAGGTTTACCTCAGCAACGTTCACGGACAGATAACCCTTAAGATCGTCTCTGGCAACATCTTCGCAAACGTGGGTCGCACCGAGAGATTTCAAGCGCAGTCGGTAAGCGGCGATATTTCGGTGGATTTTCAAACACCGTTCTCCGGAGCGCTTCAGGCCAGCACCGTTTCCGGCGATGTGGACATCGGCCTACCCCCAGAGAGCCATCTGCGCGTCACTTTAGGAACCATCTCCGGAACCCTCCGTTGCGAACATGATGCTCGTGAGGTAACTGCCACCGGAACCCTCTGGACAGGAACCCTTGGCGAGGGCACCGGGACCCTCAACGTCCAAACCACGTCGGGCGATGTGCACATCACCCGCGTTCAGCACACAAGCCCAGTATAGGGAGGATTTTTAGCGATGCCTGAGACGGAGAAAGAGCGCATTCTACGGCTTATTGCCGAGGGGGTGCTCACGCCCGAGGAGGGCGCCCGTATGATCGAGGCCCTCCAGCGGGCGCAGCAGGCACAACCAGCGGCATCAAGCACGCCCGAGCCTTCTAGAGAAAAGCCAAAAACCAATGAGCGCCAAAACTTTCAGAAAGTGGAGATACCTCGCCCCGATGGGACGCACGAAACGATAGAGGTGCCACCAGCCTTGGTGCCGGCCGTTATGAAGGTGATCGGAGCCTACATGAAAGAATCGGCCAGAAGCGCCGCAAGAGATGCCTGGGGCGGCTTTAGGGTGATGGCAAGTCGCAGTTTAAACGAAATGAAGTCTAACCTGCGCTCTCGCTTCAGCGGTTCACCTAACAAGGCCGCGTCGCTCAACACGCCCTCTCCAGAAGAGATTCAGAGGAGGGAAGAGCGACTACGCCTTTTACAGATGGTGGAATCGGGCCGATTGAAGGCGGAAGAGGCCGAGCGCATCTTTGAGCAACTCGATGCGCTCCATCAAGAAAAACGTGGTGTTTCGTCTGGCCAAACACACTAGATATTGTGCCGCGGCGACACCAGACAAGCAAAATCCCTCTCATAAAACGAGTAAGAGGGAGATCAAGTTGACACAGCGCCGCAACTAGGGTATTTTAATAAGCAGCGAATACGCCGAGGCGTTTCGCTCTTTTTGTGCGCCAAAAGACCAACGACTCCCGTAAGCGTCAGGGGTGTAGAGGAAGTCCATGCCTAAAGACGAGGTCATTCTAACCGTAGAGAGCAAAAAAAAGCTTGAGGAAGAGCTTCATCGTCTACGCACCGTGGAACGAGCGCGCATTGCTGAGGCCATACGTAAAGCACGCTCCTACGGCGATCTCTCAGAAAATTTCGAGTATCAAGCGGCACGCAGAGAACAGGCCATTCTCAACGGCAAGATCGCCGAGATTGAGGCGATGTTGGAGCGGGCAAAAGTGATAGAAGTCGAGGAAAAAGGATGGATAGACGTTGGCTCTAAGGTGACACTCGTAGACGCGAGCGGCAAGCAGATTGAGTACGTGATTGTAGATGCAAACTCGGCCGATCCGCTCAATCGTCGTATCTCCTACGACTCCCCCATTGGTCAAGCGCTACTTAAACGCAAGGCCGGAGAACAGGTAGAGGTTCGCCTGCCGAACGGGCGCACTGTTGTCTACATGATTGAAGATGTCAGTTATTCCTAACCGTTTGCCTGCCGTCAGAGCAAGGCGGCAGGCAAACGGTTCAGCCGAAATCTACTGGGTGGCGAACGAAGTGAAATAGACAGCCGCTACATCTTGCCCACTTAAAGCCTCGTTCACTTTTTCCTGAATCTCCTTCTTGAGGGCCTCTTTTGCCCCCTCCTTTGAAACATCGGCCAGCGTTTTGTGGCTGAGAACTGTGATAATGGCATCCCGAATGGGGGCGGTTTTGTCCTTGGCCTCGTCTTGCGAAATGTTTTGGGTCATGCCGAGTGTGATGCCCGCTTTCAGATAGTGGTCATCACTTCCACTAAGGTTCACCAAAAAGTCATCTAGCGGCAGATAGTAGGAGACCTTCAACTCTTTTTTGGTCTCATTCTTTGCTGCACCTTTCTTGCCACCCATCATATGAAAGACCAGCAGGGCAACCACCAACACGGCTACCAATCCACCGAACAGCAAAAGAGGACGCTTCGATCTCTTTTTTGGCGCCTCCTCTACCTGTTCAACCGCTTGTTGACGCATTTCTGGTTTCGCTACCATAACGTACATTCTCCTCAAACAGTTTTTAAGGCTCCGCTATACGGCCCTCGTCCTGATTCGTTGTCTCCACATTACTATTCTCGGAAGGAACCGCTCCCGTATCCGCCGCGCGCGACGGGGCCGCAGGCTGGATCGGAAGCCCATTAGAGGGAGCAGTAGAGACCTTACTGTTGTCGTCCGTAATGCGGGCGATCTCTTGTTGACGCTGCATTTCGGCTTCCGCCTCTTGCTGCGTGCGCAACAGCACGATCTCCACCCGCCGGTTGCGCGCTCGATGCTGGGGCGTATCGTTAGGATAGAGAGGGCGCGTATCGGCATAGCCGGCAGCCGAGAACCGCCGTATGGGCAATCCCTCCTGCGAGATCAGATCGCGCACCACCGCCCCAGCCCGCGCGGCAGAAAGCTCCCAGTTCGAGGCAAACTGCAGGGTATGAATGGGCCGATCGTCGGTATGGCCTTCAACCACCACATCGTTTGGCAGCACCCGTAACAGCCCCGCGATCTGGTGTAGCAGCGGCAGGCTCTGAGGCTGCAAGGTGGCCTGCCCGCTTTTGAAGAGCAAACCGTCGGTAAGCACGCTGATCACGATGCCACGACGGTCGTTGCTCATATGGATGGCTCCCTCCAAATGATGTTGTTCCACATACTGCCGTAATTTTTGCAAGGACTGCATGTACTGCTGGTAGGTTCTCTCTGCAGCTAAATCGGTGCCGATACCGACCCCTTTTGCCGCCTTATCGCCGTCGAACCCCTGTCGTACAGAGATCGCCATCTGCTGAAACTTGCCTCGGCTCATCACCGACATTGAATAGAGCATAAGGAAGAAAGCCATCAGCAGGGTGATCATGTCGGCATAAGTAAGCAGCCATCGCTCTAAATTTTCTCGATGTTCGGGTTGCCCTCGGCCTCGCAACCAGGTGCGATTCATCGTCGTGCTCCTGCAAGGGCACCCTGACCGCGAAGCCGTGGGGCCAAGTAGGCTTTTAGTTTCTCCTCAACAAGACGCGGATTATCGCCCGCCTGAATAGAAAGAATGCCTTCTAGCATCACCTCTCGCGCAAGCGCCTCCTCCGATGAACGGGTACGCAACTTGTTGGCGATTGGCAAAAAGATTAAATTGGCGCTGGAAACACCATAGAGTGTGGCGATGAAAGCGCCCGCAATAAGCGGCCCCATCTTTCCCGGGTCGCTGAGGTTGGCCAACATGTGAATAAGCCCCATAACGGTACCGATGATCCCTAATGTAGGAGCAAAGCCGCCAAGGGTAATGAAGATCGACTCGCCAGAACGATGGCGTGCCTGCAAAAGCTGTATCTCCGTCTCCAAAACCCCTCGAAGAAGCTCGGGGTCCGTACCATCAATGGCGAGGCGTAGGCCGCGTTTTAGGAACGGGTCATGAAGGCGCCGGCTCTCCTCCTCCAGTGAAAGCAGACCATCGCGGCGCGCCTTCTCGGCCAAACGCACCAACTGCCGAATAACGTCCGGTAGCTCCAGCGTTTTCTCTCGAAACGCGATGGAAAGAATGCTTGGCACTTCCATGAGCTGATTCATTCGAAAACTGATCACGGCGGCTCCAATGGTCCCACCAAAAACCAGCAGCGCGGCGGGGAGATTGATCATCACCCTTAGCTCGCCCCCCTCCATGAGCAGAGCGCCTAACAACGCCCCCCATGCTAAAACGAGTCCGATAACGGTTGCAAGGTCCATGCTGCTTTCTTAACTCCCTTTCGTGTCGAAACCTTAGCGAGGCGAAATCACGGTTTCGTCTTTCTCCTCCTGCTCGGTTTC
This sequence comes from Chthonomonas calidirosea T49, assembly GCF_000427095.1. Taxonomy (NCBI): domain Bacteria; kingdom Bacillati; phylum Armatimonadota; class Chthonomonadia; order Chthonomonadales; family Chthonomonadaceae; genus Chthonomonas; species Chthonomonas calidirosea. The sequence goes on along the minus strand of NC_021487.1, from coordinate 2,469,901 downwards.
CGGCTGGACGATCCCTGCGCGCAGAAGCAGCGGTCCAACCTCCTGCCGATAGGCAAGAATTTTGCGACGTACCTCCTCTGGCGTTTCTAAAACGAGCACCTTACGCCCGCTTACCATCGAGATAACGGTATCGGGTGTGCTTTCAACGAACTCGATGAGGTCGGCATTGATGTAGAGTTCGGTATGGTTAAAACGGGTCACTTGTATCATGCTTTACTCCTCAAAGGGGCTCGACAAGCTCGTGCTTGTCGAAACCCCTTATGTCTTGGTTAGAGAATCTAGCCGCCCTGTTTCAGGTTGATAACATCCTGAAGCAGGTTATCTACGGTGGTGACGATGCGCGTGTTGGCTTGGAAGCCCCTCTCCGCGATGATCAGGTTCGTGAACTCTGTGGAGAGGTCTACGTTGGACATCTCTAAGAAGCCCACGTTGATCTGACCCCGCCCGCCCTGGTTGGGCATCCCTACTTGCGCCAAGCCAGAGTTGCTGGAGGCCGAGTAGAGGTTTTGTCCCTGTTTCGTCAGACCGCCTGGGTTCGAGAAGATGGCGGTTGCAATCTGCCCCAAAACGCGCGTCTGTCCGTTGGAGAAGACTCCGGTAATGGTGCCGTCCTGTGCAATGGAGAAGCTTTGAAGCACTCCCATTGGCGCCCCATCCTGAGAGGTGGCCGCCACGCTGGAGTTACCGGCGATCTGGGTAAGATTACTGAAGTTGATGCTTACACTAAATGGTGCGGCTCCGTTGGTCGGCGTGATATTGATCGTTTGGTTATTTGTATCAATCAGGTTGCCAGAGGAGTCGAAAAAGAGCGCCTGATTGCCAGCGCTGGTGCTGCTCGAGATGACCTGCCCGTTCTCCGTGGCTGTCCACTCCCACCGTGCCGCAGCGTTTGACGGGGCACCGGAACCAACGAGCGCTCGCGTAAAGTTGAACGTGATGAGGTGGCTCATCCCCAAGCTATCGTAGACCTGCACAGCCGTTGACCAAGACGGCTGACTACCGGTGCGGCCATCTGCAGCTCCGGTGGTGTTCGTTGTAGAGAGCTTGCTGAGATCCACGGTAAGCGGCATACCAGCCACCACTTGGGCTCCCGTGTTGTTGGGCCCGTAGGTTCCGGGCGCGCTGCTTAACTGGATGGTGTTGCCTAAAACAGCTCCGGTCGTGGTGTTGGCCAGCACAAAGCCCTGGCCAGGGATATAGTAGGCTTTCGATTCGTTGTTACCTGCCACCGTACTATCATAGAGCGTGGTGCCCGTCGTCAGGTTTTTGATCTGCACATCATAGGCCGCCGTCGCTCCGGTGGGTACATTCGGACCGGTGGGGTTGTAGGTAGGGTTCAGAAAAGTTGTCTGAATCTGGTAGGCGTTGCCCGCCGAATCGTAAACCGTGGTCGTGATAGGTGCCGGTGGGTTATCCAGATTCATATTGCCAGAAAGGCTCATGAGGGTCGAGGTGATCTTGGTTGGGGTATTCTGACCGTTCGCACTGGCCGATACGTTAGAGGAATCGGTAAGACCGCTGAAATCCACCGTGATCGGGAAGTTGGGCGCTCCTCCACTACCGATAACGTTAAGTACTTGGGAGGAACCTAGAACCGCCCCAGAGCTATTGGCGAAAACGAACTTGCCTCCAACGGCATAGATCGTCGCGTTGGTCGTAGCCCCATCCAAAGTCAGAGCTACCTTCCAGGACTGTGTGGCCCCTGCGGGGACTCCGGCTCCGGTCGGGTTGAACACGGGATTGGAGAAGGCAACCTGCAGGGTGTGAGCATTGCCCAGTGAGTCGTAGATGGTGGTGTTGATGGCAGGGGGCGTTTGAGAGACGTCTAAATTCCCTGTGAGCTTAGCTGTCGTGGACTGCAGCGAAGAGGAAGCGTCCAGATTTCCCTGGAAGGTAGCCTCCGTCGTCTGTTTCACAGCGGTAAGTGTGCCTACCGGTATCTTGATAACGCTGTTTGCGGTGATGGGTTGGGTGGTATCTACTTTGCCGTTCGCATCGGCCTGATACCCTAATAACTTCACTCCGTTCGCCGGGTTCACCAATTCGCCGGCGCTATCGAGGTCGAACGAACCGTCTCGTGTGTAGTAGACGGTGCTTCCATCTCCGACGAGAAAGTAGCCTGAACCTTGAATGGCGAGATCGGTGTTCTTCCCTGTTGTTTCAAGATTTCCTTGTGTCTGTAACGTGTCTACCGAGCCCAGCATGACACCGAGTCCCACTTGGGCGGGATTTTGGCCGCCTACATTGGCTCCTGGACTGGCTGCATCACGAATGGTTTGAGAGAGCTGATCCTCAAAGGTGACGCGACCGGCCTTGTAACCTACCGTGTTGATGTTGGCGATGTTGTTGCCGATGACGTCAAGATCGGTTTGGTGGACTTGAAGTCCGCTTACGCCTGAAAACATAGCTTGAAGCATCTTGCTATAGAACCTCCTGTTGTTGGTGAAATAGATGCGCTAAGCGCTTTTTTTTCACGATATAGCTCCCCTCTATCGTTCGGGGAGAGTGTTTCAGGCCTCCGCGGTGTCCATCCACGGTCCGGCCTGATTGCTGCGGCTCTCTAAGCGATAACCGCACTATCTATATTGGTGAACACGTTCTCCTTGAGGTGATCGCGGTCCACCACGGTGACCACCGTGCGATTTTTAATGCTTACTACCATGGCCATATTGTCCATGAGAATAAGCGCATCACGTGCTCCCTTTCCCTCTGCGCGCTGCACCGCATTTTGCAACCGTTCCACATGCTGAGCTTCCAAAGTGATCTGCCGCGAATGCATCCGGGTCTGGGCGTGAGCCGAAAAACGCAATCCAGGCACTTCAGGTGCTCCGCTGGAACGCGTGGGCTCAAGCGGTGCGATCCCCTGTTGCGCGCGAAGAAGATCGGCAAAGGAGGGTTGCTGCGACGTCCTCTGTTTGGTAGCACTCTCCTGAGGTCTGTCGGGAGCACCAACTCCCTGTCCTACGGGCAGAACGCGAATGGGTTCAGACATAACGGCACCTCAAGAGACCTGTGTTATCTCATCGAGTGTTACCGATGTGTTGTTATCTAACGTCAGTGAGACCTTACTGCCGTTCCAGCTTACACCAACCACCTTGCCGCTAACCATCTGCGGGCTATTGTTGGTACTTACTAAAGCCTGAACCGTGTGCCCAAGCAGACTGATCGCCTGCTGCTGTGTTTGCGAGTTCAACAGATTGTTAACACCCTCCACGGTTGAGAACTGGGCAAGCTGAGCTAGCATCTGGTTCTCATCCACTGGCTGTGTCGGGTCCTGGTTGGACAGCTGGGTCGTAAGCATTTGCAGAAAGTCCTGCTCGCTAACCTGCTGGTTGTTCTGAACCTGTTGCACGGCAGCGCCGATTTGAGTTGCGACGCTGTTGGTCGTGCTACTATTGGTTGTTGGGCTAATAGCCATTTTCGTCTGATCTCCTAAACCTTAAGGTCGTTGTTACGCTAAAAAGTTAAGGCGAGATGTACCTACGAACAGCGCCGTGGAAAGGCCAAGCTTTTCGTCCGTACCGACATCTTCCATCGGCTCGATGGACGACATGACATTCTCACGGCCTGCAGAAGCGTAGCTCCCCCCTGAATAACCGCTTGCCTGATGCTGCATCTGCAATGAGCCGCCGAACGGAGCTGGATTCTGCTGGCCCGTGCTACCGGCGCTTATCTCTAGCGAGTGCACCTTTAGGCCCTGCGCTTCGAGAGCGGCATGCAGTCGGTGCTGTTCGTCCATGAGGGCGCGCTGCACCTGACTTGTTTCCGCAACTAGATGCGCCGTTACCCCTTGCGCACCGCTGCTGAGCGCTATGCGCAGTGTGCCAAGTTCGGGTGGGCTTAGCCGCAACGTGATCTCGCCACGGCCTAACATCGAGCGAGCGGCCTCGAGATGCTGCACCACCTGCTGAGCTACCTGAACGCGATCGAGTATGCCCTGCGAAAGCCCAACGGCATTCGGTGAGGAGAAAGCTGCCGAGCCTAGCACGTTGTTGGGCTGGCTTTGTTGCGGCGCTGGGATGGTCACGCTTGCATGGGGCCACGGTTGCTGCGCGGCGTTTCCATCTGTCGAGTTGCTGCTGTCTGCGCTGGCGCTTGTGCTTTGCGAATTAGGCGATGCATCCACAGATGGCACCGTTGTCTGCACATCGGCGACGTTCTCATGCGCTGTCACGATAGAGGTCGGTTTTGTCAGTGCCTCTGTGGAGAGCAGGTTCGGGTCTGCCGCACCTCCCACGATCTCATGCGGTGCAGGCGCGTTTAACCCTTCCGTCGAATTGTTTTTCGGTGTGGAGGTTTTGGCCATTTCAAAGCCGACGCCCTTCCCCTCAAGGCCGACGCCCTCCCCCTCAAGGCCAATGCTGGGGTGCCCAGAAAATCGTACGACTTGCTGAGGTAGAGAGCCCTTTCCCAACACGGTGCTGCGAAGAAGCCCCTCTTGCAGCGTTTGTGCGGGATGCGATGCCTCTATCCCATATATCGCCTGAGCTGCCTTAGGCTGCTCTGTACTCTGTGTAGCAATTTCTACACCTGGTTGCGCACCAGGTACGCTCTGCAACACGCTCGCCGTAGGCGACGAGTCGGTGTCGTTTCCTTCTGCTGCAACCTGATGCAACTGCGCGGACACGCCGATCTGCTTTGCGGCGACGTTCTGCGCGTTCCCGTCGAAGACCGCCGTCGTCGCCATGATAACTTGCGCTTGAGAACCTGCGATACTCGATGTCACATTGCTGCCAGCAGCAACCTTCACGTTGACCGGTGCCTCAGAAGAGCTCGTTGGAGCCGGTATAGCAACGCTCTCCGCCCCATTCACAGCGCTTAGAGGCACATAACCTTTAGCTTCAGAAGCCGCTGCTAGTGGAGCCGATGCGATCGCTGAAGACACAGCGGCAGGCCCTCCTACAGACGCTTCCTTTAGCGCCGGCGCGGGTGAGGTGGGCCTTGCAGGGGTCTTATCAAGGACGGAGGGAATCTCCTGACCTGATGCTACCGAGGTCATACGTAGACCCTGATCGCCTATGCCGTGCGTTTGAGGTAGGTTGGGTATCATGGAGAAGGACGTTGGCCTTGTACCAACAGCTTCTGCCTCGGTGTTTGGGTTCGTTGCGTCCGAAGAGGTGCCACCCAACACCGCGGGTGGCGAAAGAGCCTGCACGACAGCCGTCACTGCCAACACCTGATCTGTTACTTGATCCGGTGCGGCAGAAGTCGCTGCACCTGGTTTTGCAGGCCCCCGCTTTGTAACGCCTTGCTGGGCCGGCTCGGTCGCATCTTCAGCGGCTTGTGCCTCCACACTTGGCTTGGAGGAATCGGCCTGGGCAGGCGTCAGCAGCTGCGTTTTTTCTGTGCCCTGTTTCGGTGTGCCTTGGTCTGTGTCGGCACCTTGCGGCAAAGCCTCTTGAAGGTGGTCGGCAAAGGATGGAACGTCTGCCGAATCGCCGTTGGGGCTCGCGGCTTTTGGAACCGCTGCGGCGCTCTGTTGTGGCAGCGAGGGTAGAATGGTTACCACGATGGTATCACCTCCTTTCATCGTAAATATTCCCTCGCTTCTATTGTTGGCGTTCTCGGCGCGATTCTGCACGAATTTTTACGGGGTAGGGAGATCGGTCCTTGGAGTGGAATCGTTGAGACCAGCCTGCGGCTTGTAAATGAGATAGTAACTGTTGGAGAGTGGTTAGTGGATGCCGCTTAGTGGATAGGGATCAATAAGGGCAGCACTATTTTCCATTCACTGTGCCCGGTCTCTCTTTTATCGCACCTTAAGAGCGCGAAAATCTTCGGGCCTGTCAAGATCGGTCGCTAATTCGGGGTATTCCGAACGTAGTGCGCGGGCTGGACTGCCGAGCAGGTTAGAAACGCGCGCTTCCAACCACGCTATGGTTAGAAGTGACGGAAAGAGGGTCTGCGAAAGAAGCAGTCGGAGCAAGGCGGAAGCACCCAGCAGTTTCGCCAAGCGAAGAGGACTTTTTCGGGCAGCATAGGCCGATGCGATTCGTGCTTGTTGCTTGAGAAGTGCCTTAGGCGCAATAAGAGCTAGGTTGCCGCCGGTAAAAACACCCTCACTTAGTCGTAAGGACGTACGATGTATCTGTGGAAATCGCTCGTAGCAGAGAGAAACCGGTACAACGGGCCAAATAAAACCAGCATGTTCGCGCTTTGCAAGCTGCAGAGAATCCTCCATAAACCGCAACACAACATTTCCGGTAAGAAAGGGGAGATCGCATGTAGAGATCAGCACAAAAGGCTCTTCGTTAAAGAAAGACAGCCCAGCAAAAGGTTCGCCACAAAATCGCCGTGATCGGGCAGAACGTGGTAGGACAAACTCGTAGGCATATCCCCCACAACGCAGATAGACGTTGCACCGGCCTCTTGCATCGCCTCTACCACATGCGCCAACAGGGTTTTGCCGCCGACAACGGCAAGGGCACGATGCGGGCCGCCTATCGCCGCTTGCAGTTCCGGCTTGGCCTTACCGCCCGCCAAAATAACTACAGGGAGCATTCTTCCTCCGCAAGGCGTAGTTGCTGGAAACGTTCGCGCGTTAAGGTGTGTGTAACGTAGACGTGGGAGTAGCGTTTGCCGAGCAGCTCGGCACCATGTAGGGCGGCGCGTTGATCGGAGAAAACGCCGTAGAGAGCGGAACCACTGCCGCAAAGATGAGTTTGGAGAGCCCCTGCCATCCGTATTTCATCCGCGAGCCAGGCCAGTTGCGGGTAGGCCTCAAAAACCACTTGCTCAAAGTCATTGCACTGAAAGGCCATCACGCGTTCAAAATCCCCATGAAGAATCGCCTCCTCCATACGCTTTGTAGCTCGGTGAGAACGGCGATCCGGCCTAGCATCGAGTGCTTCATAAGCCCATCTCGTAGAGATGCCGATATCTGGCTTGACAATAACTAACCAAAAGGGCGGGATATCGGGAAGGGGGGTAAGCTGCTCACCGCGTCCTCGGGCCACCACAGTACCCCCTAACAGAAAAAAGGGCACATCGGATCCCAGTGCCTGAGCGCATTCAAGAAGCTCTTGTGGACTGAGTGAAAGTCGAAAAAAATGCTGCATCGCCCATAAGGTCGCCGCCGCATCGCTGCTGCCACCCCCTAAACCGGCTTGAGAGGGCACTCGTTTTTGCAAATGCAGCGATAAACCGCTAGGAAGGGGATACTCCTTCTGTGCAGCGCGCTCCCAAAGGAGATGCGCCGCCCGAACAACCAAATTGCTCGAATCGGCCGGAACATCTATCTGATCGGGTGCCTCACACATGAAGTGAATGCCGGGCACTTCCGAGGGCGACAACGCAAGTAGGTCATGCAGTGCAATGCTCTGCATGACAGTGGCAAGCGAATGATAGCCATCGGCCCGCTTGCTGAATACATCGAGCGTAAGATTGATTTTAGCAAAACAGCGTATCTTCATGCATAAATGTGCGCGCGGAGGAAGCGCGCCCTCCCACGTTGTTAAGTAGAGGCGCAGGGCCCTGTGCTCCTACCCTCGCACCCGTTTGGCTTACAGGCATGGTACGAAAGAGAAATCGCAAGACACAGGAATCCTCTCTCTGTTGGCATATCCTCCGGCTTGGCAGGGCTAGCGGATAGGATCGCGGCCGGCTCTATTGCTAGCCGAGCCGCTGTAAACGGCCATACTTCTTGGAGGCAGTTTCGTCTGTCGTGCCAGAGCAGAGCCGCCCTTAGGCGTAGTCGTTTACGGAGTCTGAAAGCGCAACGCATCGCTAATCGTGAGACTAGGTGCGAGGGTAAAAAGCCGAAAGTTTACCACGAGCGAGGCCTTTGCAAGAACGAGTGGATCGTCGCCGTTGGCCTTCCATTCGGGGGCGATAATGGAGACATCGGCGGCGCTGCCCTGATGGCACTCCCATTGCAAGTTGGCCAACGGTGCCACAGAAGCGACAATGCCGCTGGTTACGAAGCCGTAATGATAGGCCGCGATAAGAGGCGTCTGTCCAAGGGGACTAGGGTCGTCTTGGGTAAGAACCAAAGGCGTGCCGTTGGCCGGTGGAGGTGAAAACGTGTTTGGGATAAACAGCCGAGGCAGCTGCAACGCGTGCACCCGCAGATTGGCGCGCGCAACTAGTCGGAGGGCACAGGCCACTGCGGTTGTGTTCGGCTGAACCGTAAAGCTCATCTCCGCACGCCAAAGCCTCCCCACAGAACCTATAAGGGTAAGCGTAGCGCTCGTCTTGGTGCTCTGCACACGGGTGTCCTCCCAATAAAACGCATGCCACCACGGCTTTATGGCATCCTCTGCGGAGCAGACCCGAAAGAGTGGCCATACAATGCCCGCCATCTGCCACACCGAACCGTTACGCGTAGTGAGCAACAGAAGTGGACGCCCGTCCTGTGTGCGTACGAGGCGTAGCCCCACTCGGTTTGCGCCTATCCAAGCCCCTCGTTGATCCACGCCCGCCGCCGGTGCCTTTTGTGTTGGCAACGGGGCACCGAAGTGAGGCGGCGCTTGTAGAGAAGGTGGGGCTGTTGAGGCGATCTGGAGCACGGCGGGCACGCATCCCGCCGGTGTTTGCGCCGATTGGAGGATAGCCGCCGCCAACATAGGCCCCTCCCCTGTAGGAGCAAGACGCCACCGATAGACCACAAACTGGTGCGGTGCCAATGCCGGCAGAAGAGGGGTGATGTCGCCGGAGGTATAGTCCAGTCCAGATAGGGCAAGACAACGCAACTGCAGGCTGTTAGCTGGAACGGGGCTATCTCCCCTATTACAGACCACACACATCAGCACCACATCGCCCGAATTGGAGGGATTAAGCAAGTCCTCTCCAAAATAGAACAGCTCCACATCGGGCTGCGTCGTCGAAGCAGAAGCTGTTTGCGGCGTAACCGGCCCACGGCAGGATGCCGTCAGCCCTAGCGATATTACCCAGAGGATAAGACATGCGGTGATAACCGGTTTACTAAAGAGTCGAGACCATGCCGTGTGTCCGAGGCATAGTACACCCTTTCCGCATTCCCATTGGGGTAGCACGACTACTTTTCTCCTGAAAGACGCTTGAGGTTCGCCCTGGCTGGTCGGTTTTTAGGGTCAATCTCCACGGCCTTGCGATAGGCGGCCAGCGCCTGATCTTTTTTGCCTAAACGCTCGTAGACCACGCCCAAATTGTTATAAGCATCGGCAAATTTCGGGTTCAGTTGAATCGCATGCTGGAACGCTTCCAGTGCCGCCTGCAATTTGTCCTCCTTCTCCTCCACTAGTCCAAGGCCGTTATATCCGTCGGCATTGTCAGGCGACTCTTGGATGGCCGTCTGGTACTCCTTTTCCGCTTTCTGTAGGCTTTGCGGATCGCCCTTTTTTAGATAATAGAACCCGACAGCACGATGCAATGGAGCCAATTGGGGTCCATCGCCTTGCTTGAGAGCGCTTTGCAAGGCTTCAAAAGCTCCTACCTCGTCTCCCGCCTGTTGTAGGGCAGCTCCAAGATTATTCCAGGCCGCTAGATCGTGTGGATCGAGTTCCGTAAGGCGTTGATAGGCATGCGCTGCGGCCGAATAGTTCCCAATTTTATATTCAACAAACCCAATGAGCCGCAGCGTCTGTGGATCATCCGGATGTAGGCTTAAGGCATGCTGCAGCACGGGCGCCGCTTGTGCATAGCGGCCAAGATGCGCCAAGGTTATGCCGAAATGAAAATAGGTACGAAACGATTCGGGCTTCAGGGCAAGTGCTTTCTGGAACTGAGGAACCGCCAACGAGTATTCGCCCATCTCGTCTAGAGCCTCGGCATAGGTTTCCCGCAAAGCATAGTTGTTGGGTTCCTGCGCCACGGCGTCGGCCAAGGCAATGCGCGCTTGCCTCCATAGGGCACCAGCACGGTCAAGATTGTGAGCTGCCTGCGCCTTACGTGCCATCTTCTGCAACGCCAAGCCGAGATTGAGGGCATAAGTCGCATTATGGGGGTCGCGCTGGTGCGCCCGTGTGTAGGCCTGTACGGCCGCAGAGAGATTTCCTGCTGCCTCTAAAGCGACACCATAGTTGTTTTGAACTTCAGGATCGTTCGGGCTTAGGCTAGCCGCACGGCGGTAAGCATCCACTGCCTTGGCATACTCTTTGGTCTCAAAGTAGACGCTACCTAGATCGTAGTAGGCGCTCACAGATTTCGGATCGAGAGCAATCGCCCGCTGAAATTCGCCGATGGCATCCGTATAGCGCTTCAGACCGTCGTAGGCGTTTCCAAGGTTGATATGCGTTTCGGGCTGGTTAGGCTGAAGTTGCACCGCCCTCTTGAGAGGCTCTAAGGCACCAGCATAGTCACGCCGGCGGAGTGCAATGAGCCCTAAATAGGTGACAACGCTCACGTTATTGGGATCAGAGGCGTTCAAACGACGAAAAATGGCTTCCGCATCGTCCAGTTTACCAGAATTGAAGAGCGTAACCGCCCGCTGAAAGCTCTCTTCTAGAGACGCCGAAGTGCCGGTATGAGGGACCGAGGGCATCGTCCGTGATGGGCTTACCTGGCAGAACGCGCCTATAGGCGCTATCATGAAGCCTAACAACCAACATCCTAAGAACCATTGCTGTGGTAAAAAAATGGCTCTCTCTCCTCTCATCGAAGATGTTCACCCTCGCTTAGACCACTCGCGTTATCCGCTCGATCTGTGGGTCGGTAAAAATATCGAACTCATCCCGGCTCGTCGTTGAGAACTCGCTGACGACGGCTCCCTCTTCACCGGCTTGAAACCAGTGCAAAGTATTGGGGGGAATGGTGTACTGTTCGCCAGGACGCAGCACGATCTCATGCCATACGGTGTAGTGAGGCTCTCGGCCCTTTGGCGGCATGGCATGAGGTTGGGGAGTCGGTTCCCCAGGGACGTAGAGATAGACCTCCCCCCACCGACAACGGAACGTCTCCTCTTTTCCTGGGTCACTCCCTATCGGCGGATGGCGATGTTCCGGACATGTTTGCCGTGGGAACAGCACAAGCTCCTTTGCACAGCAACGCGAGGTGTTAACATAAGTGATCAGCTCTAAACCGGTATGTTCGAGGTCACCCAACCCGAAATCGGCCACCTCAATGCGCTCCTGTTCCTCCGGGGTGAGAACGATGCCGGCACGAGAAAGGTACTCCAGAGCTCGTTGTCGTGCCTCCATAAGCTGCTGTTTTGTGATCATCCTCAGCTCTCCTTCGCTCTAGAGCCATTCCAACAGTTCCTACCCTGTTCGCATGGCAACGCAAAGTGACGATTTCAACATCACTGCGCTTTAGAATCTTACCCCACAAGCAGGGTGTTATAGCAGGCGCCGCCTCCGTTCCTAACCCACTGCCTACGCAAGACGCTCTTAGATAAGCCTTTGGATACAGACCACCTTCGTCTCCGTCATCTCCTCCATGGCGAAACGCACCCCTTCACGCCCTAATCCGCTCTGCTTACGACCACCATAGGGCATGAGATCGGAACGGAAAGTAGGCACCTCATTGATCATCACTGAGCCGGCCACGATCGCGTTTGCAGCACTTAGAGCTTCCTCAATATCTCGTGTATAGATGCCAGCATTCAGGCCATAAGGAGTGGCATTGGCCATGGCAATGGCCTCGTCCAACGTGTCGAACTCGATGAGGAGCGTGAGCGGGGCAAAGGCCTCGTTGATGGCAATCGGCATGTCTTGTCGAACATCAGTCAGGAGGGTCGGCTCGAAAGCGGCAGGGCCAATGCGTTTCCCTCCGATGGCTGCTTTGGCCCCGGCCTGCACAGCCTCTTGAACGGCTTTCTCCACGCGATCACAAGCCTCTTTAGAGATGAGCACGCCCACATCGGTAGCCTCATCCAGCGGATCACCTAACCGAAGCTGACGGATGCGAGCGATTAGCTTTTCGAGAAGCACCTCGCGGACAGTGCGGTGCACCAAAATGCGTTGAACTGAGATGCACAGTTGACCGGCCACCGCATAGCCGCCTCGTACAATGGCCTCTGCAGCCCGCTCGATATCAGCGCTCTGGGTTACGATGATTGGGCTGTTGCCGCCTAGCTCTAGGGCTACACGCTTATAGCCGGCTCTTGCGGGCAGTCCTATCCCAACTTCACGACTGCCGGTGAAGGAGAGAAAACCGACATCAGGATGGGTTACCAAAGCATCGCCAGCCTCTTCACCATAGCCGGTCACTACCTCCAAAGCCCCCTCAGGAAGCCCCGCCTCCCGGAGAGCTTGGGCAAGACGCAGCGCGTTGAGGGGGGTCTGTTCTGCCGGCTTTAACACCACGCAGTTCCCAGAAGCCAAGGCCGGTGCGATCTTATGTGCGGCTAAGGCAAGAGGCACGTTCCAAGGCGTAATGGCACCTACAATGCCAACCGGCTCACGAAGGTAGAAACCGATATGGTTCTCTCCGTTCGGGAAAGCGTCAAAAGGTAAAGTCTCTCCATGCAGACGCCGGGCCTCCTCCGCCGCATATTCAAAGATAGCCGCCGCTCTTGCAACTTCGGCCCGCGTCTCGCGAATGGTTTTTCCCGACTCTTGTGTGATGAGCTGGGCGAAGGCCTCGGCGCGTTCCTGGAGCAACTGCGACGTTTTCTTGAGAATGGCAGCGCGCCGATGCAACGGCATGTTGCGCATCGCCTGCATAGCCTCCTTCGCACGACGCACCGCTGCGTCTACCTCGGCAGCACCTCCACGCGGTACCTTTCCCACGCACGTCCCCGTATAGGGATTGATCACCTCAATGGCTTCCGACATGACCATGGCTCCTTCGCAACCTTGTTAACGTAGAGAGGCTTCTCCGCTTCTAGGGAAGCTAGGTTCTCCCTTTTCGGTACGTCGGGAAGAAGAGGTTTGTTCTTCGTTTTGGGAATATAGGAGCAAAAAAAGAAGATGGGGCTAGCGAAGAGAGCCTTCATTGGGTTCTGCTCTCTTCGCTAGCCCCGAGGATGCCTCTATCTAGTCCTTATCCCTTTCGAGCATGCTGTCGCCACCAACCCCGTCGAGGGTCAGGGCGCACTCGCACGAAAGCACAAACGCTTTTAAGCGATGCGCTGGCGCCTTTTACGCGATTTGGTGGGGCTGGGCACCGCGCTAGAAGGTCTGTTGGTTCCGGTGAGATTTTGCAGAATCTCCTCCATAATATAATGCTTTGTGCTATACCGCTCATCCTGCACGATCACCTGCTTGCCCACGCGCGTTAATGGATTGATCACCAGCGGGCCAAGCAGATTGGCCGTCATCTCGCGGGGACGTCCTGGTGGCACCGTCACCACGGCGAAAACCAACGCCGGTATCTCCGGTGTAAGCCCTAAGAAGCGTGCATCTTGATCCGAGATGGTGGGCGTATAGTCCGGTCGAAAGATTCCCGGTTGGATAATAGGAAAAGCAAGGGCAGGTTCATCCAGCGACTGTAGCCATCGCAACGCACCTTGATCGTCCGTAGAGACCACCGTGTATCGCGTGAACATCTCGAAGCCGATAAGCCCCTCGGGAAAGGTGAGCACCAGATCGGATGCAACCTCCAACGTGCCGAAGCGGGTCGTCTCGACACATAAGGTAGCAGAGGCTATGCTTGTTGCACATGTCTCCTGAGCGACCTCTTTTCCTTCCATCGAAACGCCGTATATGGCGGCATTGTTAACCTGTTTATCAAGTACCATAACCATCTTTTTCGCTTTCATTGTAGAATTAGGTTCTCAGGCCTATCTGAGAAAATCCAGCAGGCTATACTGATAGGTGTGGGCCGTGGCCATTAATGCCGCCTGATAGGCCGTTTGGGCGGTCTGCAGGTCTACCATTCCTTGCGCCATGTCCGTGTCCTGCACTTGAGAGAGCAGGCTGGTATTGCCGATAGAAACCTGTTCGTTCCGCAGTTTTTCCCCGTTCAGCATGTCTATTTTGGCACCGACACCTGCGCGCACGCTCAACAGATTGCCCAATTGCGTATCTATGTTGGCCACATCCACATTGGAGATGGTGGAGAGCTGCCCGTTTGCGATGTCGTCCTGCAGCGACTTCAAAGTGCTTAGAATCGGCATAAATACCTGGTCACCGGTAACGTTGATCGTCACCGACTCGCCCACATTGACATCGAGACTTATGTTCCCATCCCCGGTGGCTGCCGAACCACCGGAATACACAAATCCCGATGGCGTTTGCGCGAGAGGCGCCGTTTTCGTGCGCTGACCAGCAAAAATGTAGCGTCCCTCGTAGCTGCTATTGCCCAAACTGATGACCTGCGTGATGATCTGGCCTATTTGATTGGCCAAGTTTGCCCGTGCCGAATCGTCTAGGCTGCTGTTAGCCGCTTGCAAAGCGATGGTGCGCGCTTGCTGCAGCAGATTGTTGGTGCTGCTTAGCGCTGAGTCGGTGGTGGAGAGGAAGTTCACGGCGAGGTCAATGATGTTATTATATTGATTAATTTGCGAGTTAAGCTGTTGCAGCTTCAGCACCTCACCTGTGCCCACCGGGTCGTCGGAAGGCTGATTGATCCGCTTGCCGGTGCTTACCTGTTTTTCCGCCACGCCAAAGCGCGAGTAGGCGTCTTCTACGCCGAGAATGGTATCTTGTACGATCTGTTGTGTGCTAATTCGCATGGTCCTGACTCCTTTCAGAGGGGCGAATCGCCCGAACGGTTCCACAGAAAACGGCCTCCATGCCGTCTGTCCCTAGAGATTATCGGAAAAAATTAGGCGGCCACCGGAGTGCTGTTGGCACCAAGCCCGTTGATGATGGTATCTAGGAAGGCATCGGCCATATTGATCACCCGTGCCGCCGCCTGGTAGGTTCGCTGGTACTGCAGCATGTTGGTTAGCTCCTCATCCAGGTTCACACCCGAAACCGACTGTTGTTGACTTTGCAACTGCGAGACGATCTGCTGTTGGTTATTGGCTTGCGATTGCGCCGTCTGCGTGTCCGAGCCAATCGTGGATATCAGCGCATTATAGTAATCGTTTAACGAGGCGCCGCCGATAACGGCCGTGTTAGCCAGGTTGGCAATTTGGCTTGCCACATCCCCGTTTCCTGGTGCGAGTGGATTGGGTGGCGTGGGAACCGAGGCCGCTGCGATCTTTTGAGGGTCGGCGATAATAGCCGAATTCACCGAGATAGAGGCGGCCGCACCGGTACCTGGAGGGGGAGGCGGTGAAGAGAAGAAGAGGGTGCCGGTAGAGCCATCTAACCCCATGCCCGTTTGATGGATGCTATTCACCGCGTTGATGAGGTTATAGGCAAGGGTATCGAGCTGGCTCTGATAGCCCTGAACCATCGCCGATGCCTTCAAAAGGCCGTAAATCTCACCCCCTAAAAGTGGGATGGCGTTTCCTTGTGAGTCCACAAGCCCCAATGTGTTGGCACTGCCGACCGAGGTTGAGGTATAAGAAAGCGGCTCCGCGGTATCGCCTTGAACAAGAGTAAACCCTCCCACATGCACATCTATCTCCCCGTTAGGTTGCCCGGTTTGAGGGTTGACCTCGTCCACAATCTGAAGGTTCACCAAGCCGCTAAGCTGAGAAAGCAACGCGCTACGCTTGTCAATCAGATCGTTTGGATGTTGCCCCGCAGCGATGCTCACCCCGATCTGATGGTTCAGAGTGGCGATCTGCGTTGTGATGCTATTGAGCTGCTGTACATCCATCTGAATGCGCGAATTGAGGTTAGGTAGCAGTTGGCTCAGCGAATTGCTCACGTTATGGAATGCATTGGTAAGGGTTACCGCTTGGTTGACAACGGTGGCGCGAATGCCGGGGTCCTCTGGATTAGCGGCGAGATTGCTAAAGGCGTTAAAGAAGTTTGTTAGCTGCTGTCCTATGCCGCTCGAGCTAGGCTCGGAGAAGGCCGTTTGTGCCTGACCAAGCACCTGCTGAAGCGTGTTATAGGCGCTTTGATCGGAGTTGGCCGCCAAAATTTGACGATCAAGAAACTGATCTCGCACCTCGTTGATGGCTGTGATCGTGGTACCTGTCCCCAGTTGCCCTGGCGAGAAACTGTCGAGTCCAGGCAAGGTAAACGGATCGGTCTCATCGAAGGTTACCGTTTCCCGTGCATAGCCAGGAGTGTTGATGTTCGACACGTTGTTCGAAACGACATCGAGGGCGATCTGGCTGGAGGCCAGCGCCGAATAACCGATCTCTAATCCGAAAAAGCTAGATGGCATGGTTTCTTCTCCTTGAAGGATGTAGGCCAACCGTGTTTTTGGCCCTAACGCTTCCGTGCGTCCATAAGTTTGAGAACACATGCAAAGCCTTTAGGCCTTGCTGTCTATGTAAAAACTGGGTGTCACCACTTCATTAAGATTCGTTCCATAGCGGGCTGGCTGAAGTGCAGCCGCAGTGAGCAGGCGTAAACTAAAGACGATGTAGTTGAGGCCGTTACGAAGCAGTAGGCGGTTGCGCTCATGCACGGCCGTTATCTCGTCATGCACGCGAAACAGTTCCCCTCGCAGTGCGAGCAGCGCCTCCTGGTCGGATTTTGTCAAATGCGGTAAGAGCTGCTGCAGCGGCGGAACCCCTTTTAGCCCAAACGCCTTGCCCAACTTGCACGCGATCTCCACACGGGTGCGCTCGAGCGCCTCTTGTTCGCTTAGACAGGTCTGCTGTCGCTCATTCAACTGCTGCAGCAGGGCGATATCGTTTTTCACAAGTGCGGCATTCTGCTCTTTGGCAAGTTCGAGCAGTTGCTGCGACAGCACAAGTTGGCGTTGCAGCACCTTACGCAGGCTTGTTGCCAAGTGTCCAGGGGATGTTGTCGGCATTGGTGGCTACTTCTTCCTTTCCGCGTTGGTGCTCACCCCACGAAGATGGGGTGCAAGCTCGTTATAGAGCGTCTTTGCTAGGCCTAAACCACCGTTCTTGGCGAGCACTTCGGCAAGGCGATGCTCCATCATATCTTGGTAGTAGCCCATCTCATAGCTGTTGTCAGAAAGCGAATCGCCGCCCACCATCTCTTTCAAAGTCGGGCGCAGCAGTGTGGTGAGAAAGAGCGCCTCGAACTCCTGCGTCGCTTTCTTCAGTCGCGCCTGTTGTTGCTGTAGAGGGGTAGCTCCCTGCGTCGTCGAAACAGCCGATGTTGGCGAGGACACTGTATCCATAATGGCACTCCTTACTGAATATCTATCTCGGCCTGGATCATGCCGGCCGCACGCATGCCTTGGAGAATGGCGATGAGGTCGCGCGGAGTCACTCCTAGCGCATTGAGGGCATGCACGAGCTGGTCTACCGTTGTTGTTTGCGGAATAACGGCGAGCTGCCCACCATGCTCGGTGGCTTGGGTGCTCTTCAACGGCACCACGGTAGCTGGCGGTGGGTTGACCGAAAAGGGAGGGGGCGGCACCACCACAGGCGTATTGCTCACCTCTACATTGATATCGCCGTGCGCCACAGCCCCGGTGCCAAGCCGCACATTGCCACCTATCACCACCGTACCGGTGCGCTCATCCACCACGATTCGCGCCACCACATCCGGCGTGAGGGTCACCTCTTCCACTTTGGAGATGAAGCCCACGAGGTTCTGCCGCCATTGGTTCGGTACCACCACCTCCACGGTGGCACCATCCTCCGCTAATGTGCTTACATTGAGCTGCTGGCGAATGGCGTTGGCCATACGGCTTGCCGTCGTAAAGTCTGGCGATTGCAGGGTGAACTCCAATGTGGTGCCATCTTGGCTTAGCGACATCGGCACGGCCTGCTCTACATAGGCTCCTCCGGGTATGCGCCCCACGTTGACATCGTTCTTCTGCACTTTGGAGCCGCCCGCCTCATAGTTAAAGCCCCCGATGGAAATAGGGCCTTGCGCTACCGCGTAGATTTGGCCGTTGGCGGCACGCAGGGGCGTCTGTAGAAGCGTGCCCCCCTGTAGCGATTTGGCGTCGCCCATCGAGGAGACCACCACATCAATGCGGCTACCCGGCTTCACGAAAGGAGGCAAGTCGGCTGTCACCATAACGGCCGCCACATTTTTGACCATTACGGTCGAGGCAGGCACATCGATTCCAAAGCGTCGCAGCATATTTACCAGCGAGGCTTGCGTAAACTGGGTGGTCTGTCCGTCGCCGGTGCCTTCCAGCCCCACGACAAGACCGTAGCCGATGAGCTGGTTTCCTCGTACCCCCTGTAGGTTCGCGATATCTTTCACCCGTGTCAGCCCGTTGATAGGAACGAAACCGGCGTTGGCCGTTGCCTCTGCGGGGGCGGACGTAGGCGCTGAGGGCTTCAAGGTATTTTGAGCGGGAGCGTTGGAGGGCGGTGCATCGGCCCAGGCGGCGGTACAAAGCCCAAATGCCATTACCCCAGCAACCCATAGAACGATAAGTCGTGCCATCTCTTTTTGCCTCATTACTCCATTCGTGCTTCTTCGTGCCTAAAAGAGGAAGCGAAAGATGCGTGTAAGAATGCCTTCATGCTGGGTATCCCCCACGATCCCTTTACCATCGTAGGCAACCTTTACATCGGCTACTAGGCTTGAAGGCACCGTATTGTCAGGCCCAATGTCCTCTGGACGTACGATGCCTGTAAAGGTGATCTTCTGAGTCTCTTTGTTGATTTTCATCACGCGGGAGCCCTCCACAAGCAGTGTCCCGTTCGGGAGCACCTTCTTTACGCGCACCGACAGCGTCGTTACAAACGTGCCGGAGCGCGATGTGGTGCCATCGCCTGTGGCGTTACGCGAGTTCGAGGCCGAGAGAGCCAAGCTACGGAAAAAGTTGTGGATAAGCCCTGTCCCACCAAAAGCATCTACCGAATCGGTTTGTGAGGCCTTGGTGCTCGCCGTGGTTTGGGCCGTTGTGCTCTCCGCTACCGTGATGGTGAGGACATCGCCAACGTTGTGGGCACGAAGGTCGCTGAAAAGAGAGGCGGCGGAGGCACTGCTGCTTCCTTTAAGCTCCTCGTTGGCTTCTTTTACTGGGAAGAGCGACTGCGCCTTTACTCGAGGGGCTGCTAGCGACAGTCCCAACACGAAAATAGCAAAAGCCAAAAAGCACCGAAAGCTTCGTCGCATCTTTGTAGCTCCTTTCATCAGTTGTTCATCACCTCCGCGGTATGCGCATCTAGCACAACCGCATCAATGATCTTATGAGTTGAGGTGATGTAGACGTGGATGGTATCGCCTATTCGTGCCGACTGTTGTGCGGTGCCATAGGCGGTAATGCGCGCCTGCCCCACAACGTATAGCACGGTGATGATATTTCCAGCCTGCACTACCGGCGGCACCTCCAGAGCGGATGCTGGGATGGGCGCGCCGGCCAAAATGCGGCGTGTGGCCCGCTTTCCTATCGCCTCCTTGGCGTCGGTGATGGGGTCGTTAAAACCAGGAGGGAGGTCTACGGTCACCAGCGAAACATCGTCGGGTTGCAGGATATCCCGCGGTTCAAGCGTTCGATTCGCCACCAGGGCCTGCAACCTTCGATGAACATGAAACGTCACGGTGGTGGCCTGCACGAGTTTGTCGTCCACATAAAGGTTAACGGGCACGAAGAGCGTTCCGAGGCCAGGGTCGCCGCCTACCTGGCCGGCGACTATCTGAAGCTGCCCTGTTGGCAGCACCATATTCCCTTCCACAGGATCGGGCACGATCACGGCCCCTGCAATGCCCTGAACAGCCTTTTGCGCGGCGGCTAAAGCGACCTGCACGATCTGGTTGGCCGCCACATTGTTGGCGGCACGTCGCACCAAAATCATGGTTGGCGCTTTGATGTGGATGGAAGGACTGGCCAACTGCGCTTCACGCAGATGAACTAATATATCGCCCGCCATGATCGAGCGCGACAGTCCAGGAAGCGGTGCTACTCCAACGACAACGGCAGCGATGGCCTGCTGTAACGTAGGGCTTCCGCCTTGAATGGTGGCGATGTCACCCACGTGAATAAGGCTGCCGCTCACAACACTTTCTGCTTTGGCAACGATGGTGACTCCCGTGGGCGCGGACTTGTCAGGCTTTTTGGCAGCATATCCCGTGCTATGAAATCCGCACACGAGCCAAAGGCCCAGAAAGAACGTGCATCGCTTCATACCACTAGCCCTGCTTGATAGAGTTTGCAATGCCGAGCATGCTGTCGGCGGATTGAATGACCTTCGAGTTTGTCTCGTAAGCCCGTTGCAGAATGATCATCCGCACCATCTCGGAGACGATATCCACGTTGGACGATTCGATGACCCCTTGTTGCAGTGTGCCCGCCCCCTGTGTTCCCGGTGTGCTGTCTACCGCTGGGCCAGAGGCCGGCGTGGGCATGAAGAGGTTGCCGCCCATCGCACGGAGGCCGGCCGGGTTCACAAATGTAGTGAGCTGAAGCTGCCCCACAACGGTGGGCTGCTGCTGGCCGGCGCGTCGTACACTTACCTGCCCATCGGGGCTAACAGAGAAGGAGACCGCATCGGGCGGTATCACGATCTCCGGCTGTAACGCATAGCCATCTGGTGTAACCAATTTGCCCGTTCCGTCCACTGAGAAGTTGCCCGCTCGGGTGTAGGCGGTTGTTCCATCTGGCATAAGAATTTTGAAGTATCCGTTTCCCTGGATGGCCAGGTCGTATTGCCGGCCTGTCTGCTGGAACGTGCCTTGTGTATTTACCGTCGTGGTGGTTCCAGAAGAGACACCAAGCCCTATCTGCTGACCAGTGGGCAGCATGGAGTTCGGGCCGGTCTGCGTTCCTGGCTCCTGGGGGGTTTGGTAGATAAGGTCCTCGAAGTCCACTCGGCTGGCCTTAAAGCCTACCGTGCTGACGTTGGCAAGGTTGTTGGCGATGACGTCGAGACTAAGCTGTTGTGCCGCAAGCCCTGTTGCGGCGGTAAAAAGCGCGCGATCCATGGTTGATGCCGTTCCTCCAAATGTAAAGTTGTTAGGGGCTAGATGCCCTTAAAAAGCGTTGAGTAGAGCGCTGTCAATCGGACGAGCGCGAACGGCCTCCTTCGACACGCGCTATGCCGAAGGTCCGGCCGTAGATAGATGCAAGCGGGATGCTTGCGCTCCCAGGCACGCTTGCACGCCTAAGAAAACCTTAAGAAGTAACCTAAGAAACACTGCCCACATTATTGGTGGTCTGCTTTAACAGCTCATCTTGGGTGAGAATGGCCTTCTGAGCCATCTCGTAGTTGCGCTGTACAACAATGAGGTCCACCAAACCCGTTACCACGTTGACGTTGGATTGCTCCAGGGTTCCTGGCAGCACCTGTGGGTTATTTACTTGAACAGGCGCCGGGCCGCCGACAAGGGCGAAAAGCGAATCGCCCTGCTTTTGTAGAAAGTTGGGGTCAATGCGCACAATGCGTAAGCGCGCCACCGGCTTGTTGTTCACCGTAACATTGCCCATGCGGTCAATCGCTACGTTCGGCCCGCGTCCCACGTTGATCGGCTGTCCCCGATCGTCGAGCACAGGAAAGCCGGCCGCCGTATAGAGATTGCCTTGGCCATCTAAGCGGAAGTTGCCAGCTCGCGTGTAGCGTTCTCCGGCTGGAGTGCTCACCGCAAAGAAAAGCCCCTGACCCAGGCTCGCATCCAAGGGATTGCCTGTCTGCTCGATAGGGCCAACGCTCCAGTCCGTATAGATCCGGTCGGGCATCACTCCCGTTCCAAGCTCTCCGATGGGCACCCCTTGGGAGCTATTTCCGTTCAGACGCTCAAGCTCCAAAGCCGTGAGCGAACGAAAAGTGGGCACGTCCTGCTTATAACCCACCGTCGTCGCATTGGCAACGTTTTGCGCGATTACGTCTTGAATGGTCTGTTGAGCGACCATGGCGGAAGCGGCGGCATAAAGCCCACGTTCCATAACGTTACTCCTTGAAACGCTCAGAGTTCATCTTGAATAGTGAGGTGCAGAGAGGCTTTTTCGAGAAACTCTCTCGAAAGCCACTAGGCTGCATCCTTCATAAGGGGATTATTGGTACTTGTGTCCCAATTTTGCAGAACTTTCCCAGCTACATTCTCCCTGCCCAATAGGCATAGTGACTGAAGTACAGAGGTGGGAGGATTTTGGAGCAGGCAGAGGAAGGGTCGTCTCTGCTAACTAGGCTAAGGAAGATGCGGTGGCGAGTATCTGCCGATAGAGCACCAAGGTGCGACGCGCACTCTCTTCCCAGGAGAAACAACGTGCGCGAATCGGCCCTTTTTCTCTCAGCCTATCTCGCAGGTCTGCATCCTGTAGCACTGCAAGCAGAGCATCCGCCCATGCCCATGGATTTTTAGGAGAGATAAGGAGCGCTGCCTCATCCACCACCTCGGGCATGGGAGGCGCGTGCGCCACGAGAGTCGGTGCCCCGCACGCCATGGCCTCGAGTGGCGGGATGCCAAAGCCTTCATAAAGCGATGGATAGGCGAAAACGGTGCAGGCCGTATAGAGGAAAGGCAAGTCCTCATCCGGCACATAACCCGTAAACACAAGGGAATCGGCAGCGCTGGCGCCGCCATATTGAGCCACTCGTGCGCGAATCGTCTCCTCTTGAACTCCCCATCCTTGCTTACCCACCAGCACGAGGGCAAGGGGCTTGCCGTATCTCGCATGGGCGATTCCAAAGGCGGCCGCAAGCGTCTCGATATTCTTTCTTGGCTGTAAAACCCCCACGGCAAGCACGAAGGGGGTGGAGACCCCGTACTTTTCTTGCACCAAACGCTGCGCCTCTGTAACGGCAATAGGCTGAAAAAAGAGGGGGGAGATGGCATTGGGAATAGCCACCACCCGATCGGGAGGGCATTGGTATAGACGCAAGATGTCCTGACGTGATGTCTCAGATACCGTAATCACTTTCGTTGCGCGCCTTATAGCGAGCGCTACCCCGATGTTGAGCAGGAGGCGATGCTTCCATGGAAACCATTCTGGGTGGAGACGGAAAGAGATATCGTGCACCGTGGTAATCACCGGGCAGGAACAGCCAAAAGGCACGCTATACTGCACATGGAGCAGGGCACAACGGTCATTTCGGGCGCAGGCCGGCAGTGTGAACAGGCTCCAAAATCGCTCGTTACGGGAAGGGATCACGCGCAAAACAAGGTTTGATGCAGGAGGGAGCACACCTGCAGGAAACGGACGATGGCTGTAAACATAAAACTGAAGGTCAGGAGCTAGCGGCGCGATGGCCGAGAGCAGGCCACGCCAATAGGAGCGGTCGCCCGTAAAGGGGCCGGTGAGGGTTCGGCCATCTATGCCAACACGGTTGTTCACTTTAGCTCATCTCCGCAGCAGGTCCCGGTAGAGCGTCACCAAATTGCGGGCCATCTGCAAATAGGGGTGAGCTTTTGCATACCGCAACGCCGCCTCTTGTAGCATCCGCAGGCCATGCGGGTCGCCAAGCAGTCCCTCCACGGCTCGCGCCAACGCCGTGGGGTTGCCTACGGTAACGAGATGGAGGCAGGCAGGATCGGTGGAGGCGGCGATCTCGATATGTGGCGGAATGTTAGAGGCCACAATGGCGCGTCCATAGGCAAGCAGATTGGCCAAGGAGCCGGAGCCTGACGTTTGTAAGTAGGGTGCCAGGGCGATGTCGGTGGCCGCCATAACAGTGGGAATAGAGGTCTCAGGCAGATAGTCGGTAACTACAAGGCGGTCTCTTAAATTCCACGCTTCAGCGCGCCGATAAATCTGGTCTACATAGTCGGTGCGGTCGTCCGGGTGCCTGCCTCCAGCAAGGAGAAGCACCACATTGGGAGGCAACTGACGCAGCGCCTCCAGAGCCACGAAATGCCCCTTTTTCTTAGAGATAAAGCCAAAAATGGTGAGCACCTGCTTTCCCTGCAGATTCAAGACGCGTTTAGCCTGCGCTGCATCGGGCATGGGTGCGGCCGGAGGAACGGGATGCGGCATGCGTATTACCTTATCCGGATCGCACCCGATATTCTGTAGCGCCACGCGATCGGCCTCCGTGTGAACCACGAGGCGTTGAAGGTTTGGTGCGAGAAAGGAGACTCGGTTCACTTTAGTCAGTGCAAGCCTTCTCAACAAGGAGGAATCTTGGGGCAATGCAAGCTCATGTACCGTCATGACAACGGGAGGGCGAACCGCCTGGAGGAAGTCAAGAAAGCGATTCTTTAAAGGAGAGACGCCGCCAAAAAAGAAATACTGATGCTGTATATGGGCGATATGGATGCCCTGCCGGCTCATCTGCTGCCCAAGGGATTGGTAAAGCCGCCTGCGTGCACCTCGCCGCCAAACCGCCTGCCACGTGGAGAGCTTAGCGGCATCGCTGGGCGGCTCCACGATAACCACATCCTCCACGTCGGGAAGCGCTTTTAAAGCCTCTACAAGATGGCGACTGTAATCGCTAATGCCGCACTGCGCCTTCCAGGGCGTGAACATAGCGATGCGAAGTGACGATTCGGCAGGCATCTCAGCGCTCGAAGTTTGGGCCGCCGTGCTGGCGGATCAGCTCTAAGGTCTCTTCCCACCCACGCACTCCGCTCGTCGCTCCGAGAGACATTACGCAAGAAGCCCCCACCGCGTTGCCAAGCCAGGCGCAGCGCTCCAAATCCAGCTGTTTTACCACGCCGGCTAAAAAGCCGGCCACCCATGCATCTCCCGCTCCTAGTGCGTCCACAGCAGGCACCTTAAAGGCAGGAAGCTGCACCTCTTCGCCCTCAGCAGATCGTATGTAGCAGCCCCTTTCCCCCAACTTCAAGCCCACAATATGTACCCCATGATCGAGAAAAAACTTGGCGACATCTCGTGGGTCGTCGCGATCTCCCGCCATTTTACGCGCCTCTTCCCAACTCGGCACAAAGTAGTCTACATAAGGCAGATACGATTGTATCAGGGAGAACCAACGGTTCTTGGCGTCCCAAGCCGTATCGAGGCTCGTGCGCACTCCCGCTTCGCGCGAACGTTTCAGAAGATCTACCATTGGATGACCATCTAACCCCGGCAGCAAAAACGCATAGGCGATATGCAGGATACGGCTTTGCTGTATCTTTTGAAAATCAATATCCTCCAAAGTAAGCGCGGCGTTAGCTCCCAAATAGTGCAGAAAACTTCTCTCTCCGTCGCTATGCACCAAAACCATGGTTGAAGAGGTGGCCTCCTGTGCGTCACGCGCGATCCCCGACACATCAAGCCCCTGTGCGGCAAGATGATGGGTTAAAAAATCGCCAAAACCGTCCTTTCCTACTTTTCCCACGGCAGCCGTCGAAATGCCTAAGCGCGCAAGCGCGGTACCGGTATTGGAGACCCCGCCTCCAGCGTGCAGCTCGATCCGCTCCACCAAAGCCAACTTCCCTCTGTCAGGGAAGCGATCGATGGGCTTCCCAACCACATCGGCAACTAACACCCCTACACAGGTCACATCAATCATTCCGGCCCTCCTTCTACGAACTGCAAAGTTAATTCTTGCTCAAACGTCTATCCTCCTGCAAGGGCGCCAGTGAAAAGCAAGGTAGGAATTGAGCGCTGCTTTGCCGAAATGCCGATCAAACAAGGGAAGGAGATACGTTCATGCCTCTTATCGGCATCAATGCTTGGTCGTTGCCCTCCGGCCTGCCGCTCCATCGGGCGTTTGAAATGGCCAAAGCGGCCGGGTTCGATTGCGTGGAGGTAAACTTGGCTGAAGAGGGCGAGGTCTCTTTACAGTTAGACGAGCGAAGCGCCCGCCGCATCGCCGAAGATGCGGCGCGATGTGGGATAAAACTCCTTAGCCTTTCGACGGGCCTCGGTTGGAAGTACCCCATCGCCGCACCAGACCCAACCCTCCGTGAGAAGGGCTTCGAGGTGGTACGGTGTCAGCTTCAAGTGGCACACTGGCTTGGTGCCGACACCGCCCTTGTGGTGCCAGGCGTGGTGACTCCCGATTCCCCCTACGATGTCGTCTACCGGCTCACCTTAGAGGGGTTAAAGCGCCTTGCCCCCGAAGCCGAGCGTTTTGGCGTGCATATTGGAGTGGAAAACGTGTGGAATCGCTTTCTGCTGTCACCTCTCGAATTTGCTCAGTTGCTCGACACCATAGCCCACCCCTATGTGGGAGCCTACTTCGATGTAGGCAATGTGCTTGCCTTCGGCTATCCGGATCAGTGGATCCGCATTTTGAACAAACGCATTCGCAAGGTGCATGTAAAGGATTTCCGAACCACTATAGGCAATATCAATGGTTTTTGCAACCCAGCCCAAGGCGATGTGCCTTGGGAGCGGGTAGGCATAGCCCTTCAAGAGATCGGCTACGACGGCCCCATCACTGCAGAGGTAGAAGGCTATCGTACCTTGCAGACGCTGGGGCTAAAACACATCGCGGAAACGCTCCGCCTGCTCTTCACTCCCGCAAAGGGAGCTGAAGTCTAGACCGCATAGTGCCCCAAAAAGCGCCATACGCCATATAGGAGAGACTACCGAAGGAGTTCGTGATGTCTATCGAAACGGAAACACAAGCTGAAACAACCCCGCAGCGCCTTAGCAACACAGTGATCGCACTCGGATTTGTAAGCCTCTTCATGGATATATCCACCGAGATGGCCTATACGCAGATCCCTCGATTTCTTACCCTTGTGTTGGGCGTACCAGCCTCTATCGTGGGACTTATCGAGGGGCTTGCGGAAAGTGTCGCCAGCCTTTTTCGTCTTGTTTCCGGCTACCTCTCCGATCGTTCTGGGCGGCGCAAGCCGCTCACCGTCTTCGGCTATGGCAGCAGCGCTTTGGCCAAGCCCCTCATGGCGTCGGTTACCCTGTGGCCTGTCGCGCTTTTACTCCGACTTATAGACAGGTTAGGCAAGGGGATTCGCACCGCACCTCGCGATGCCCTCATCACGGAAGCTACCCCAATGGCGCTACGAGGGCGGGCTTTCGGCCTGCATCGTGCCATGGATACCATTGGTGCGGTGATAGGGCCGCTTTTAGGCATTCTTATTTTGAACGCGATAAGAGGCAACCTATCGCACCAGTTACGTACCATCTTCCTTTTGGCCGGCATTCCTGGCCTCCTTGCCGTTCTTACCCTCCTGCTGTTCGTTCATGAAAAGCCCTCCTCTACCTATCAAAAACCGGCAACGGCCCTTTCCCTACCCAAATGGTCGGAGCTAAGCCCGCTCTATCGGCGATTCCTTGTTATCGTCTTTCTCTTCAACCTTGGCAATTTCAGCGACGCTTTTCTCCTGCTGCGTGCTCAAGATATCGGCTACTCGGCTACAGGAGTTATGGCACTTTACGCGCTTTTCAACGTGGTGGAGGTGCTCTTGGACTACAATATCGGCATTCTCGGCGATCGCATTGGGCGCAGACCCCTTGTTATAGCCGGCTACCTTGTTTTCGCGGTGGTCTACTTGGGCATCGGGTTAGCTCCATCCAAGGCCATCCTTGCCGTCTTTTTTGTGGTGTACGGCCTCTACTACGCCCTTACTCAGGGAGTCCAACGCGCCTTTACCGCCGATTTTTCCGACCCAGACAAGTTGGCCACTCAGATAGGAGCCTATCACATGGTGGTAGGGATCGCGCTTTTGCCTGCCAGCCTTATTGCAGGAGCGCTCTATCAATATCGTGCCTTTCTCCCCTTTGTCTTAGGGGCCTCCTTGGCCTGCCTTAGCGCCCTGCTCCTTGCCAACCTGCCCTCTCCAAATACAAACGGAGGGTAGATTGTAGAACCTATCCTCTAAAGCCAATCATTCTACCTCTGCCACCTGCAGAGGTGAGGCAGAACAACCGCTTAGTTTTCCGCTCTCTAAAGTCATCAAATGCGTTAAAAACAGGATGGACTAGCCATCAAAATGGAACTTTCCATTTTGGAATATGGTATATTAACCATGGTTTAATTAGAAGTGAACCCGAGGTGACAACAATGGAAACACAAAGTCATCTTCCCGGACAGTCGGTAGAGGACTATCTCAAGGCCATCTACAACATGGAATTTGAGGGTCTCTCTGCCAACACGGCCGATTTGGCCTCAAGACTGAACGTGAGCGCGCCCGCCGTCAGCAAGATGCTGCGTCGCCTAACGGAGTTGCAGCTCGTGGAGCACACGCCCTACCATGCCATTCAGCTGACGGAGCGAGGGCGCAAGGTGGCTCTGGAAATTATTCGGCATCATCGTCTTCTCGAACGCTACTTGGTAGATGCCCTTGGCTACAGCTGGGAAGAGGTTCATGCCGAGGCCGAGCGGCTGGAGCACCATATCAGTGAGGATTTCGAATCGCGCATAGATGACCTGCTGGGTCATCCAACAACCTGCCCGCATGGGGCTCCTATTCCCTCACGCAATCTCATGGTAACGCCCTCTACCGGTCGTCCTCTCAGTGAGATGGCGATTCCTGGACGCTATATCGTAGACCAAGTGGTGGATGAGGACCCCGTGCTATTGCGTTATCTCAAAGAGCGCGACCTTGTTCCGGGTTCCGTGGTGGCGCTTTTAGAACGAGAGCCGTTTGGAGGGGACTTCACGGCAAAGGTGGGGCAGCACACGGTGCGAATCGCTCCTAAAGCAGCCGCTCAGGTTTTTGTACTACCTTTTGCTGAACCAACAAAACAACATCGTCAGGACAAGAAAGAGGAGGAGTGAAAGTGGATACCGTTCGCCAAGAATCATCGGAGAGAATAGGACTTAACGGGTGGCAATCCCTCCCGAGCCTTCCCTCCCTGCCGGAGGTCTTTCGTTCCATACCTGTCCCTAAGAGTGCCACCTTCTGGCGTCGTCTGCTGGCCTTTGTGGGGCCGGGCTATCTTGTGGCGGTGGGTTATATGGACCCAGGCAACTGGGCCACCGACATTGGTGGTGGAGCAGCCTATGCCTATCGACTGCTGAGCGTGGTGCTTATCTCCAGTCTTATGGCCGTATTCCTTCAAGCGCTCTCGGCCAAACTCGGCATCGCCACGGGGCGCGATCTGGCGCAGGCCTGTCGTGACATCTATAAAAAACCGGTCGCCATTTTTTTGTGGATCTCTGCCGAAATCGCCATTGTGGCCTGCGATATCGCCGAGGTCATAGGCGCTGCCATTGCGCTCAACCTCTTGTTTCACATTCCCCTGGCCGCCGGCGTGATTCTAACCGGTCTGGATGTGCTTCTGCTGCTAGCCCTTCAGCATAAGGGCTTTCGCTGGATAGAAGGTCTCGTCATTACGCTCATCGCCACCATTATGGCGGTCTTTTGCATCGAACTGTTCTATGCGCACCCCTCTTTCCATGCGATGCTAGCTGGCTTTGTGCCGGGCAGCGATATCGTACGAAACGCCGGCATGCTCTATATCGCGCTCGGCATACTGGGCGCCACCGTTATGCCGCACAACCTCTATCTTCACTCCTCGATAGTGCAAACCCGCGATTTCGGCGAGAGCTGGGAGGATAAGAAAGAGGCCGTGCGCATGGCACAAACCGATTCGTTTGTTGCGCTTATGCTGGCCCTCTTCGTTAACGCCGCTATCCTCATTCTCGCGGCAGCCACCTTCTATCGCACCGGCCATCATGATATCACGGGCATCCAAGACGCTTACCGCATGCTCACCCCGCTGCTCGGGGTTTCTCTGGCCACCCCTCTCTTTGCGATTGGGCTCCTCGCTTCAGGCCAGAACTCCACGCTCACAGGAACGTTGGCCGGCCAGATCATTCTCGAGGGCTTCCTCCACATCCGTATTGCCCCTTGGCTGCGACGCCTTATCTCCCGTGGTCTGGCCATCGTGCCCGCCGCCACGGCCGTTATCCTCTATGGAGCACACGGTATAGACCAGCTCATGCTCTTCAGTCAGGTTGTGCTCTCCATGCAGCTACCCTTGGCCGTTATTCCCTTGATTCAGATAACAGGCGACCGCCGGCGCATGGGGCCACTTGTCAACAGCCGCCTTGTGCAGATCACTGGCGTGCTTTTGGCCGTGCTCATCGTCGTGCTTAACGCCTGGCTCATCATCACCTCCCTCCACGGCGGCCACTAGAGCGAAAGCGGCTCGTTTCAAGAGCGCGTCTTGTTGAGGTAACATCTAAAAGCAATGCTGCCGGCGTTCCCCAACGGCAGCATCCCATTTCTTTTTAGGAGCTATGTTATGCCCTTCCTCATCGGACTGGATATAGGAACAAGTGGCACCAAAACGATCTTGGTAGATGAGAGCGGACAGGTAAAAGCGCGCGCTACCTACGAGTACCCGCTCTCCACCCCTCACCCACTTTGGAGCGAGCAGAACCCGCACGATTGGTGGGAAGCGACCTGCGCCACGTTGCGGCGGGTGCTACACGATGCTGGAGTAGACCCCAAGGAGATAAAGGGTATTGGACTTTCGGGCCAGATGCATGGCTCCGTTTTCCTCGATGAAAACAACGCGGTCATCCGGCCCGCCATCCTCTGGAACGACCAACGCACTCAGGCCGAGTGCGACTGGATTATGCAGACGGTGGGGCGCGACAAGGTGGTAGAGCTTATATCGAATCCGGTGCTAACCGGCTTTACCGCCGGCAAGATCATCTGGCTGCGTCAGCATGAACCCCACCACTATGCAAGGGTGCGCAAGGTGCTGCTGCCAAAGGACTATGTACGATTTCGTCTTACGGGCGAATACGCCACCGAGGTCTCCGACGCCAGTGGAACGGCGCTTTTCAACGTAAGGAAACGCGCTTGGGCCGAAGAGCTGCTCGACGCCATTGCCATCCCACGTGACTGGATGCCCAAAGTGTACGAATCGCCGGAGATAACAGGGCGGATTACGGCGGAAGCCGCTGCTGCAACCGGCCTCGCAGAGGGAACACCGGTTGTCGGAGGCGGCGGCGATCAGGCAGCTGGCGCCGTGGGCAACGGCATTGTGGAGACCGGCATCGTCTCGTCTACCGTTGGCACCTCCGGGGTCGTTTTTGCCTATAGCGATGCTCCTGTTGTAGACCCTCAGCTGCGCCTTCATACCTTTTGCCACGCGGTGCCAGGAAAGTGGCATCTCATGGGTGTAATGCTTTCGGCGGGCGGCTCGCTGCAATGGTATCGCGATACCTTCTGCGAGCCGGAGCGGGCGGTGGCGCAAGCGCTAGGGCGCGATCCTTACGAGATCATCTGTGCGGAGGCGGAAAGAGCCCCTGCGGGGTGCGAGGGACTGCTGTTTTTACCCTACCTCACGGGTGAGCGAACCCCCTATTCCGACCCAAACGCCCGCGGCGTGTTCTTCGGCATCACACGCCGTTGTCATCGAGCCTATATGGCACGCGCCGTTCTGGAGGGTGTGGCCTACGGTTTACGTGACTCCTTTGAGATTTTGCGGGAGATGCAGGTGCCCATTCAACAGGTACGTGCATCGGGCGGAGGTGCACGCAGCCCTCTTTGGCGTCAGATCCAGGCCGACATCATTGGACTAGACCACGTCACTATCAACGTGGACGAAGGTCCGGCCCTGGGAGTGGCTCTTCTGGCCGGGGTGGGAACGGGGATCTACCCCTCCGTTGAGGCCGCTTGCCGAAGTGTGATTCAGGTGACGCATCGTACCCAAGTCAACCCACAGAATCAGGCCATCTACAATCGCTACTACCCGCTCTATCGCGCGCTGTACGGTCAGCTCAAGGCGAGCTTTGCCGAGGTCACCTCGATCGCAAGCACTCTCGCGGCCAACACGGCAGGTTAAAAAGCTCTCTACACCAAAACCGGCCTCTGCGCATCTGATAGCATTGTAGAGAAAAGCTTGCCTTTGAAACCGCAGCTCTGGCGATGTTTCTCCCCGCAGGAAAAGCGAGCAAGAGGCGGTAAGGGTGGGGTTATGCTGCGCGCCCAACCGTATCTTTTTGCATGGCAGCGATGAGGCGTTTGTTGAACCTAGCCTATAGAGACGATCTGGCTTTCAGGGCAGATATCCCAAATGGCAAACGCCTAAAAACAGGTAAACTTGTAGACAAAATTTGAGGAGCTGTGGTGAATGGAGTTTGCGACTCGTGCTATTCACGCGGGGCAAGAGCCAGAACAGACGACCGGTGCGGTCATTCCCCCCATCTACCCCACGACGATCTATGCTTTCGAGGAGCCTGGCGTAAGCCGCGCCGGCTATGAGTATATCCGTTATGGCAACCCAACACGTCATGCTTTAGAAACCTGTTTGGCCTCTCTAGAGGAGGCTCCAGCCGAATGCCCTGCCCTCTGCTTTAGCTCCGGCATGGCCGCCATAGATGCCGCTTTTCGACTGCTGCGCCCCAACGATCGGCTCTTGCTGGCACGTGACGTGTATGGGGGTACAACGCACCTCGCTGAGACCATTTTGCGCCCTAACGGCGTTGTGGTAGAGTACGCCGACGCCTCCAATACGGAGCTCTTCATCGAGGCCATCACCCCAGGCACCTGCATGGTCTGGCTGGAAACCCCTGCAAACCCCCTCCTACAGCTCACCGATATCGCGGCGGTGGTGCAGGCCGCACATGATGCGGGCGCCCTCGTGGCCGTAGACAACACCTTCGCCACACCCTATCTCCAAAACCCGCTCGCGCTCGGAGCCGACATCGTGATGCACTCCTCCACAAAGTACCTCGGAGGCCACTCCGACGCGTTGGGCGGCGCGCTTGTTGTGCGCGACCCCGCCTTGCGCGCTCGTCTATGGGAAATCCAAAAAGTAACCGGTGCCGTGGCCTCCCCCTTTGACTGCTGGCTAACGCTGCGCGGCATTCGCACGCTGGCCGTGCGAATGCAAACTCATTGTGAAAACGCCCTGCGCATAGCCCAATTTCTTATGGGGCATCCTCGAGTCCGCACCGTCTACTACCCGGGATTGACAGACCCAAACCAGCGCCCCCTGGTGCAGAAACAGATGCGCGGTATGGGAGGCGGCATGGTCTCTATGGAGCTAGAGGTGGCCGACGCCGAGAAGTTGCTAAAAAGCACCACGCTCTTTACTCTAGCTGGCAGCCTTGGCGGTGTGGAGAGCATCATCAGCTATCCGGCGAAGATGTCGCATGCAGCGCTGCCTGTGGAGGAACGCCGGGCACGGGGTATTAGCGACGGCCTTGTACGCCTTTCGGTAGGCCTCGAAAATGTGGAAGATCTGATCGCCGACCTTGAGCAAGCCCTTGGGTAAATCTCTCACTAGGAGCGCCTATGTCCGAATTCACCCTAAGACCCATGCGTCCAGAAGAGTGGAGCGAAGTCGCTGAGCTTATCTACGTCTCCACAAACTTTTGGTATCAAATTCATGGTCGTCCACCCATCTTTACAGGGCCGCCGGAGAGCACACAGGTCTTTTGCCGAATCTATGAAGCCCTCGATCCCGGCTGCTGCCTCGTTGCAGTAAGTCATGCCACTGGACGTATCGCCGGCTCCTGCTTCTACCATCCCCGAGAGACCCACGTCTCCTTGGGCATTATGAACGCTCATCCCAACTATTTTCGGCAAGGAGTGGCAAGTCGGCTGTTACAAGCGATCGTAGCTTTTGCGGAAAAAGCCAATAAACCGCTTCGGCTGGTCTCAAGCGCCATTAACCTCGACTCTTTCTCCCTCTATAACCGCGCCGGCTTCGTCCCGCGAACGATCTACCAAGACATGCAGATCGCCGTGCCGCCCGAAGGCATCGCCTACACCCTGCCAAAAGGCCATCGCATACGCGCCGCAACCCTTGAGGACGTCCCCGTTATGGCCGACCTAGAACGGGAGATAGCCGGGATCCGGCGCGAGAAGGACTATCGCTATTTTGTGGAGAACACCGATGGCTGCTGGCACGTCTCCGTGCTGGAGACCGAACACGGCACCATCGAAGGATTTATGACCTCTGTTGCGACACCGGCAAGCAATATGTTAGGGCCGGGTGTTGCACGTACACAAGAGCAGGCAGCGGCGCTCATCGCAGAGGAGCTAAACCAACATCGCGGGCGCAACCCCGTGGTGCTGGTTCCCTCACAAGCCGATGCGCTTGTTCATACGTTGTACGGTTGGGGTGCGCGCAACTGCGAGCTACACTTCGCCCAAATACGCGGCCCCTGGCAAGAACCCAAAGGCCTTCTCTTCCCCACCTTTCTTCCCGAGACAGGGTAGAATCTGAGCGCACCCATTTTTGCTGGAGTAGCCCATGCGAATGCAGAAGAAAGTAACCCTAAAAGAAGACGGAAGATATCTCATCTACTATCATTTTCCAGACACGGCCACACCAGAGGAGACGGCTGCCTTCGAGGCTCTGGAAGAGACTGAGGAGTCTCGAAAAGTGGAACCGGAAACAGAGGAGGAGCGCAAAGCCCGTGTCTGAACTGCGCTGGAACCCTACTTTGGAGGAGTGGGTGGTTACTGCCACCCATCGTCAGGAGCGTACCTTCTTTCCGCCTCCCGACTACAACCCGCTGGCCCCTACCAAGCCTGGCGGCTTTCCCACCGAGATACCGGCACCGACCTACGAGATCGTGGTTTTTGAAAACAAGTTTCCCTCTTTTCGCCGAACACCCCCGGAGCCGTCTGTGCCTTCTACGTCGCTCGAGCCGGTGAGGCCAGCAGAGGGAATCTGTGAAGTCGTCTGCTATACCCCGCACGCCGACAAAGAGCTGGCTCAACTTCCGGTGACCAAAGTAGAAGAGCTCATTTGGGTTTGGGCCGATCGTTTTGCCGCGCTTGGCGCCCGCGAGTTCGTGCAGTATGTGTTTATTTTTGAAAACAAAGGTCGCGAAATCGGCGTTACCCTCTCACATCCTCACGGGCAAATCTACGCTTATCCTTTTATCCCTCCCATCCCACAACGGGAGCTGAACGCGGCCAAGAAGCACTTTGAGCGCACCGGCCGAAATCTCTACGATGACATCCTTCAAGCGGAGCAAGAAGATGGAAGGCGCATCGTGGCCGCAAATCGTTCCTTTCTAGCCTTTGTGCCCTTCTACGCGCGTTATCCCTACGAGGTCCATGTGGTGGCACGCTCACCCCGTACGGCCATCACCGACTTCGATAGCTCCGAACGCGCCGATCTTGCACGCCTCCTTAAGGTGGTGATGGAGAAATATAACAATCTATGGCCGTCGAGGCCCTCCTTACCCTACATCATGGCAATGCATCAGCGGCCAACCGACGGGGGCACCTATAACTACTATCGGTTTCACATCGAGTTCTATCCGCCCTACCGAACGCCGGACAAGTTGAAATATTTAGCCGGTTCCGAGGCCGGGGCAGGGGTGTTCATCAACGACACCCACGCAGAAGACACAGGCCGCATCTTGCAGGACACCCCACCCCACCTGCTAGAGGAGTGACACCAATTTGTGCGTTTGAGGAATCACACGTACCTCGCTAAGGCGTGCGGCCGCCCGAGATTGTAGCTCTAGCAGACGGGCAGGGGAGACGCCCACCGGCTCCTGCCCGAAGGGCGTAACCGGCTGAAGGATGAAAGGAATGGAGGCATCCACCGATTCGATAAGGTCTATCGCGCGATCTAACTCATCGTCGGTGGTGCGAGGCGTGATAACCATCTTGGTGTAGACGTTCGTAGAGCGTGCCACCTCCAAAAATTGGCGATGCATCGGCCATGTCTTCTCTGGCTCCAGACCGGTTGCTGAGGGAGCCTTGATGTCCATAGACACATAATCTAACAGCGCTACGATCTGCCGGAGATGCTCCGGCAACAGGCCGTTTGTTTCCAAAAAGGTCTTCAGCCTCAGCGACCTCACCGCAGGCAACCAGGCTTTTAGGAAACGCGCCTGTAAGAGCGGTTCCCCTCCGGTGATGGCCACCGAATGATGAGGCATCTTAAGAAAACGCTGGAGCACTTGGGTAAGCTGTTCCACCTCAACAGGGTTGGGCAGCGTTTCAAAACGCCCTGTGCCCACAGGCCACTCGATACGGCAGACGGTGGGCATAGGGCTCTCTTTCAATGTTTCCGGGCTGTCACAGTAGGTGCAGCGCAGGTTGCAACCATAGGTGCGGACAAATACCTGCCGATAGCCCACCAGCAGGCCCTCTCCCTGCACGGAGGAGAAAACCTCCACAAGGCGCGCTTTGGGCAGGCGTGCCTCCGCTTCAGGGCGTGTTGTCGAAAAGGTCTTCAGCAAGTAGCTCATCCCGACCACCCTCGAACGACGGCATCGGCCATGCGCACCACGCGCACCATCGCTCTCACGTCGTGCACACGCACCACATGCGCTCCACTAGCAACGGCCAACGCCACCGTCGCCGCAGTCCCTTCCAAGCGTTCTTCTGGCGGTAGCCCCCCAAGCACCTTTCCGATAAACGACTTGCGGGAGGTACCTACAAGTAGAGGGTAGCCCAACTGATGCAGCTCCGGCAAACGGCGTAGTATCTCCAGGTTTTGAGAGGGCGTTTTGCCAAAGCCTATACCCGGGTCGATAAGGATCTTATGGGGGGCGATCCCGGCCATCTCAGCGCTCTTCACTCGTTCGCGCAAGTGATCTGCGACTTCACGCACTACATCCTCGTAATGAGGTGCCGATGGAAGGGCTGTTGGCAGCCCTGGCATATGCATAAGGCACACCCAAGCGTCGAACCGCTGTACCACCGAGGCCATCTGCGAATCGGCGCGCAGCGCACTGATGTCGTTGATCAAAACGGCACCTCGCTCCAAAACGGCTTGAGCCACCTCTGCCTTGTAGGTATCCACGGAAAGGGGCATATCCGGTAGGCGCACACGCAACGCCTCGACAACGGGAAGGATGCGCCGCAACTCCTCTTCGGCGGGCAACGGCCGGTTGGAAGCAAAGGTAGCAGGCCGCGTGGATTCGCCCCCGATGTCGAGGATATGGGCGCCAGCATCGGCCATCTCGACCGCGTGTGCCACCGCCTTTTCTAGGGTAAAGTAGCGCCCACCATCTGAAAACGAGTCGGGGGTTACGTTCAGTACCCCCATCACCAACGTACGGGCGCCACGGCGTGCCGCCTCCATATCGTCTGCCCAACGTTTTCGGGCGCTCATCGTTTTGACCTCTTCACAGTGCTCCCTACCATTCACTTCACAGAGAGTATACGCGAAGGCGTTGGAAAAATGCGAGGCACCCTACCCTCAGGGTAGGCTTTTTGGTTCTTTGGCCGCATTCGGGTAGACTAAAAGGGAATCAATATCTAAGGAGATCGTTTGCGTGATAGCTCCCGCTCGACGCTTGGAGAAGATACCACCCTATCTTTTTGGAGAGATCGCCGCCTTAAAACGAAAAGCCCTCGCGGAAGGCCGCGATCTCATTGACCTTGGCATTGGCGACCCCGATCAGCCCACGCCGGTACCGATCATCGAAGCCCTCAAACAGGCCGCACACGATCCTGTCACCCATCGCTACGACGAGACCCCCGCAGGTTGGACGCCTTTCCTACAAGCGGTGGCCACGTGGATGCGCCGTCGTTTTGGCGTAGAGATTGACCCCGACAAAGAGGCTCTACTGTTGATAGGTAGCAAGGAGGGTCTGGCACATTTGGCTTGGGCCTACCTTGACCCAGGCGATCTGGCGCTTTGCCCCGACCCGGCCTATCCGGTGCCGCGCGTCAACACGCTTCTGGCCGGCGCCGAGGCCTATGCGCTTCCCTTGTTAGAAGAGAACCAGTTTTTGCCGGATTTAGAGGCCATTCCTTCCGATGTGGCAAGACGCGCCAAGATTCTTTGGCTCAACTACCCCAATAATCCCACGTCGGCGGTGGCCTCGCTCGAATTTTTCCGCAAGGCTGTGGACTTTGCTCGACAGTACGATCTGTTGTTGGTAAACGATGCGGCCTATGTGGATGTGTACTACGAATCGCCTCCACCCTCCGTCCTGCAGGTAGAGGGCGCCAAAGAGGTGGCCATCGAGCTGCACTCCCTCTCCAAAATGTATAATATGACCGGCTGGCGCATCGGCTTTGCGGTGGGGAACCCCGATGCCGTTGGCCTGCTGAACAAACTGAAATCGAACCTCGACAGCAAGCAGTTTCCGGCCATCTCGTTGGCTGCCGCGCACGCCCTGCTGCACGTAGACAACACCCCCACGCTGAGCCTCTATAAAAAGCGGCGCGACATCCTTTGTGATGGACTGAACGCCCTTGGCTGGCGCGTTCGCAAGCCAGAAGCCACCATCTACGTGTGGGCACGCGTCCCAGAAGGGTTCACCAGCGCGGAGTTTGCCCGCTTCCTTCTTCAGGAAGCCAGCGTAAACGTTATCCCTGGAACCGGCTATGGGCAGTATGGGGAGGGCTATGTGCGTATGTCGCTTACCGTTCTCGGAGATCGAGAAGGGGAGCGCCTAAAAGAGGCTGTGGAACGCATTGGCCGCGTGCTAGGCAAAAACCATCCGTAGATAATCTCTTGAGGAAGAGACGATGCGCCACAGTTTTCAACTTTTGACACTTGCTCTGCTGACGATAGCGGCGACCAACGGCTGCGCAGCCCACTCTGGACAGACGACAAAAGCGCCCTTCGCCCCGCCACCCGCAGCCGATTCGGCACAAACCGTTACTCTGCACACAACCGACGGCTGGACGATCGTAGGCGATCTCTACGTCCCCAAAGGGCCTTCACTCGGTGCGGTTATTCTACTACACCAACGGGGAGGGCAGGCTTCCGATTGGGATGCGCTCTCCAAAGCTCTCCAAAAGGCGGGCTATGTGGCTCTGGCCATTGACCAGCGCGGGGCTGGACGCTCTACCCAAGGGCCAGGGCCGACCGGCGCCGATGCCCCTTGGGATACCTCGGGTGACATCGCCGCCGCTATCGCCTTTCTAAAAGGGAAAGGCCCCATTGGGCTGGCAGGCGCTTCCTACGGTGCCAATAACGCCCTCATCTACGCCGCCGCGCACCCTCAACAGGTGAAAGCTCTGGTGTTGCTCTCGCCCGGTGCCAACTATCATGGACTAGATGCCCTTACGCCAGCGAAGCGCTGCCTCACGCCTACCCTCATTCTCCACGATAGGGGCGACGCCATTGCCGACGATGGGCCGCAACAGATTAACGCGCTTCTGCCCGGTACAAGCCACCTGCTGAAGGTGCTGCCCGGCTCCGAGCACGGAACCGCCCTGCTCGATGAAGACGGCACCATAGGCACCATTCTCGCTTTCTACAAGGAGCATTTGGCCTCTGCCAATGGAGCTAGAGGAAAGAGATAGGCGCTATGAGGCTTCTGCTTCAGCTGTTACTTGCGTTGTTGCTGGCAACAGGCAGTATGCCGTTTCTGTTGCGCCGCCTGACCTACAAGCGACTTCACACCGGTCAGCTCCAAAAAGCGCTCAACCTGGCACGCTGGTTCTACGCCGTTAGCCCCTTCTCCGCAAGGCTGAGAGCAGAAGCAGCCTCCCTGATCGCGAGAATCTATCAGTATCTTCGTATGTTCGACCGGGCTGCACCCTATGTGGACGAAGCGTACGCTTACTACGAACGTGCGAACCCTAAACCCTCGTTTCTCTCTGAAGTGCCGTCCATAAAGATCCTGCAGCTGTTCAGGGAGAACCAGTATGAGGAAGCTGTTGCCCTCGCTGAGCGAGAGTTCGAGTTGCATCCCCATCTTAGCGAAAGCCTTACCATGCTGACAGGAGCCTCCCAAGTTTACATTGCGGTCGGCAACTTTGCCAAAGCCGAGGAACTCCTCGATAAGGTTATCGCGCTGGGGCGAACCCCCCTCGCATCTCTCTGCATCGGCGGCCTGGTGCCCGCCTACCGCTATGCGCTGATGACGAAAAGTTTGTGTCGGTATTTTCAGCACGATCTGATCCAATCTACGATGCTTGCTCATGAAGCGTGGGAGAGTTTGCGCGAGGAATCTCCCCGCCCCGAACCCGCCATCCTGCGCGCTAAAGCGCAGATACTTCGCTGTTTAGCCTGCCGTCGCCT
Organism: Chthonomonas calidirosea T49; assembly: GCF_000427095.1. Taxonomy (NCBI): domain Bacteria; kingdom Bacillati; phylum Armatimonadota; class Chthonomonadia; order Chthonomonadales; family Chthonomonadaceae; genus Chthonomonas; species Chthonomonas calidirosea. The sequence goes on along the minus strand of NC_021487.1, from coordinate 2,430,370 downwards.
CTTTGATGCTACCTATGCCTTCGAACAAGAGATGCATAAGAAGCTAAGCCTTCTCAATGGGTACTCTCGTGCCTTTGTTTTACGTGCGCTCGCCCTAAAAGCGCTGCTCCGAGGGGAGTTTGATCGCGCCCGCAGCCTGGCAGAGCACTCCATCATCCTTAACTTAGATCCGGACGACTACGCCGATGCCCTGCTGATTCAAGCCGGAGTCTTCGCCGCACGAGCTAACTATGCTCGCACCGTCTCGCTGTGCCATCAGATCCTCGACCAGCGGGCGAACAACCCCTTCTACAAAGAACAGGCTGAGAAACTGCTGCGCCTTGTCGCCGAAGCTGAGATGGAAGGCCGCTCCGACCCCATTTTGCCCGACACCTGGTGCTTCCCTGAATGGCTCCCCAGGAAACGCACAGTCGGCGCAGCCGACGTATGCAGTCGGAAAGAAGAGTAGAGAAACGTGCTGCCCGTGGCCTATCAGGCTTTGGTCGCCCTTCTGTTGCTCGCGTTCTGGGGGCTTAGTCGGCGCAACTTAAGGGACTATGCAAAACCCTCTGTCGCTGCCTCTCCGACCCCCACCGATCTCTACATCCTGCTGCCTGCACGCAACGAAGCTAGCCAGATAGCGGCGTGCCTTGACGGGCTGCTCGCCCAATGTTGGCCGCACTTCACGATCTGCGTGCTCGACGACGGCTCGGAGGACGATACGGCAGCCATCGTAAGCGCCTATGCCCAACGCGACTCTCGCGTGAAACTGCTGGTTGGCCGACCGCTGCCCAGCGGTTGGGCTGGCAAGGTGTGGGCTTGTCACCAACTTTCGCAACACGCTCTAGCCCATGGGGCACAGTGGCTGCTCTTTCTCGATGCGGATACGCGCGCCGCTCCAGAGTTTGTGGGCGCCCTCCTCAGCTATGCGCAACAGAATCGGGCGGGCATGGTCTCCACCTTTCCTCATCAAGAGATCGGTTCGTTTTGGGAGCTGGTCGCCATGCCTATGCTCCATTTTCTTGTGCTCACTTTCTTGCCCATTCGCGCGATTTGGGAAAACCCACGCCCCCAATTTGTTGCCGCCTGCGGGCAGGTAGAGCTGTTTTCGGCGGAGGCCTACCGTGCCTGTGGCGGGCACGCTGCCATTCCTTACTCGTTTCACGATGGTCTGCAGTTGGCGCGGCGCGTGAAGGCGGCCGGATACACCGTTCGTCTTTGCGATGCAAGCCATCTCATCTCTTGCCGAATGTACCGGGGTGGTCGCGCTCTGTGGAGTGGGTTCACCCGCAACGCCTACGAAGGCCTAGGCAGCTTTTCCGCTTTGCTGATCTTCACGGGTTTGCAACTGAGCCTCTTCTTGCTGCCATTTCTCTTTCTTCTCGACGCTGCCGTGCAGGCAACAACGCAACGCTTTTTCCCGGTGTGGGGCGCGTTGGTCTGTCTGCAAGTGGGGTTGATTCTCTCGCTGCGGTGGATGCAGGCCGCTCGGTTTGGCCATAGAAGAGCAGTTTGGCTACACCCGCTCTCCCTACTACTGCTGGTTGCGGTGCAGTGGGCCTCGTGGTGGCGCCATGTGCGCCGCCAACCCATCCGCTGGCGAGGAAGGGAGTACACAACTTAGAGGTAGGTTTCGGCCTGTTGGGGCACGGTGAGGCTGAGCACACGGCCGTCTGGCAAGCAGAGCAGAAACGTGGGAGTGTGGTTTAGTTTAAGACGATTGGTCGCTGCGATATCCTCGGCCAAAAGCTTTTTAGCCCTGGGGTCTATCTTCTGCGAAAGTTTGGCCAGCGTCTGCTCGAGAGGCTGTTGATAGAGCAGAGCGTGTACCTGCCAAAAGCGACCTTGAAGACGTGCGGTCTCGGCCACAAGGGCAGCCCGATAGGCCAAAGGGTGAATCTCCGTCAGCGGAAACTGGCGAAACTGGAACCGCAGTCTATCCGCATGGCTGCGACAGAGCCGCTCTACTTGAGCATACATATAGCGACAGGCGGGACACTCATAGTCGCCGAACTCCACCAGCGTGAAGGGCGCCCTGGGATTGCCCAGTACTGGAGCTTTTGGATCGAAGACATCGGTCGCTGAAACCGGAAGAGGCTTGGGCGGCGGAAACGCCGTTTGTGCCTTGAAATGCAGCCAGACCAACACCAGCAGGCACTCTAAAGCGCCGATACTTAGCAATATCTTATCTCGCTTCTGCATCCTTTGTCCTCATTGGCATCGAAATGAAATAGTGCTATATAGGCACTCAAAAGCTAAACAAGGTTTGGCGCAGGAAGGCGCTATCTGCCCTATCTTCCTCCGCTTTCCGACGACCCGCTCCCCTTCACTATTGGATTTTTCTGCTGCTTTAAAAGCTCATCCCACAGTACGCACTTTACATGCGAGTCCGCATATAACACGCCAGCGCGTGCCGATGGGTCGGGGCCTGGAGGCAGATGCGTCTGGTTATGAAACGGCTCACGATCCCAAAATAGCGGTTGGCTCGCCGGCGCAGCAAAGCTCGAAAGCGTCTGACCCTCTAATGCATCCTTATCGTCGTACTCATAGCTTGAGCCCCTATCCTGATAAAACGTCGGAGCATGGCCGCCTTCGGCCTGCAAGATCGCATCAATATGGTCTGCAGGGCAGTGCCACTGTGCATCCACAACCCCATAGCTCTTCAGCAACGTCTTAATGGAGGGGAGCTGTTTCACCAAACCATCCAGCGCCTCGTTGTTGGTGGGGTTTGCCGATTGCCCGTTAGGGGCGTAGTGCTCACAGCTGAGCGCAAGAGGCAGATGGCTATCCCAATCCGCCGCCTAGATGGCGGTGGCTTTGCCAATTTGGCTGAGGTTAGCAAGGCAGGTGGCCACGTAAGCCCGCTGTCTTGCCGCCGAATAGACCGGATAGATGACGGCCGCAAGAACCGCTAGGATGGCGATAACCACCAGTAGCTCTACTAACGTGAACGCGCGCCTCGCTCTCTTCTGCATTGGCTTCATTTCACTGTTCTCCTTGCCAGTGGAGTTGAGACCAAAGCCCTCTATTCTTGAAAGAGCGGATTTCAAAAGGCAACATGCTCGGCGGACAGATTTTCAATGCGTTGAGCGCCGCGGTTTTCCATTCGGGAGCTCCCAGCTTGTACAGGTCAACTGCAAAGAGGGGCAACAGCGCAGCTGACCCATGAAACGCCTCTGTAGCGCCTTGTGGGTCGGTTGTGAAATCTGGGACCGTGGAAGGAAGTTGGTTATAGAGCTGACGCACCATCCGCAATGCCTCCGCCTTGCGCTCCGGAGGAATGTAGGCATAATCCAATACACTAACGACCTCCACTCGCGTATTGGGGTTTTTGGAATAGCAATAGCGTTCGAGATCACTCCAGTCCTGCGGGCTCAATTGGTGTGTCGCAAAGACTTTGCCTAGCAAGTTCATCTCACGTTTGAAAGTAGCCACATCCTCATGAGCAGCTCGAGCGGCTCTCACGTAAGGGTCGTTATCCTCTTGATGTTTGTGCCATACCACATAAGCAATGACCAGAGCACAGCAAAACCCTGAGACCAGGGCTACTATCCATAATAGTTTGTTCTCTTTCATTGAAGTCATTCCTCACATTCTTTTGTTACACTTTTGGCACATTCCTATCTCCAAAAGAGGAGTAGGAATGTGCCAACATTACTCCCTTAAGAGCTTGGCCCAGGAGTGGGGTTCGGAGGCGGAGTTGGTGTAGGCGGAGGAAAGAGAGGTGGATATGTCCCTGAATTGCATTGCCAAGCACAGAAGGCCTTACTACAGAATGGCGAACCACTTCCTGTGCAACCGACAATACAGCAATTCGCATTATGGCAGGCAGTGCAGTCAACACCTGCTGCCTGGCAGCACTGAATGGCTCCAGGTGGTAATTAAGCGCCACCATTGGCGAGCACGATCGCTTGGATGCCTAGCAGCAGCCCGAACAGAAAGTACTTTGCAAACGTACGTTCCATAAGTGGAAACCTCCTTTACCGCGTTGGCACCGCTGACACGATGCCATTTCCTGAATGGGTTGGAAGTGCCTGTTTGCGCGCTTCCATTCAATATAAACCCATTTCATCGGCAAAATGGGACGGGTATTTTTCAAGCTATCCCAGTCGCTTCCCCCCCCCGTACTTGGTGACGGAGAGATATGTAGGAGAAGGCCTCCGCTTTACTTAAGCCTTGGCGTTCCAACACACGTCTCAGCTGCTGCAGCGCCCGCTGATAGGCTTTCCGCACGGCATCGGGGCTGCTGCCAATGCCGCACTTGTGCCCTTCGGCGCTCTGCACGATCTCCTCAAAAGAGTAGCCCTCGATGAGATGTTTTCGAAATCAGATGGCGCTGCGAAGCGGTAAGCACGGCCAGCCCCCCTTCCAGGCGCTGCCAAAGCTCCAAAAGCAGGGCATGGGCGGCGCTATCGTCTTCGACCACCATAGACTCGGCGCACGCTATCTGCTCCTCCACCAGCCTCTTCTGCTGATCTCTGTGCCAATTTAGGAAAAAGCGTCGGAGGGCACGATGCCGATAGCGCTCCTCCTGCAGGTGCAACAGCAGGTGCCGGCGGCGCAACAGCTTCTCGATAAAGCTAGCGGCGCAATCTTGTGCGTCGTCCAAGCAGAGGCCACACCGCACGCAGTAGCCAATCGCCTCCTTGCTACATGCTTGAAGCAGGATCTCCTCCTCAACCGTCCAAGAACGCTCCCTTCTTGCCATCTCTCTTCTCCTGCACACTAGGAGAGAATGACTCCCGCAGTCGTTCCCCCCTCGGTCGGAAAGACGCCTACGGCGTACAACGCATCACTCTATGGACATGTTATAGGGACATTTTACAGGAAAGCAGCAACGCTGTCAATACTTTTTTTAAAGAGTAGAAAACGGATTTTATGCAACAGTCTTGAACGTTGTGCGGGGTTTTTCGCGCTCTTTAATCGTATTGGAAGCGCAGGAGGGCAAAGACGAAGAAGATGACTCCAAAGCCGGCAAGAATGGCCATGGGCATGGCGGCCACCGAGAACGGCAAATGGCGTAAAAGGAGATCGTCATAGGCATCTAAGGCCCAAGCATGAGGGGTAATATAGCTGAGCTGCTGCACAAAGTGCGGCAGTAGCTCTCGTGGAATAAGGCAGCCCGAGAGAAACCCCATCACCAAGAGGGCGAGCGTGGTAAGGCCTTGAATCTGCTCTTGCGTTCGCCCAATCGCCGCGATCAGCAGGCCAAGCCCCACGGCGGCAAAAAGGCAGAGGGCGATGATCAATAGCTGGCCTAAAAACGCGGCGCCAATGGAGAAGTTCAAAAACGCCTTGCCCAACTCCATGAGCATAGCCACCTGAACCGCACCTACCACAACACGGGCGAGCATTTTGCCCACAAGAATCTGCCCAGGAGAGATGGGGGCGCAGCGCATGCGGCGCAACGTGCCCTCCTGACGCTCCTGGATGAGCGTTACGGCCACACTGTTGGCCATAAAGAAGATGAAGTAGATGATGAGCCCCGGCATCACCTGATCGCCTGGGCTGGGCGCCGCTACCCCCTTCTTATCTGCCCTGTCGTGCACTAACAAAGCCACCGGAGGTTGCTGGTTTTGCCGCTCCAGCATCCTTTGAGCAAAGTTGCGATAGAGAGGAGGAACCTTCTGCACGACCGCCTGCTGAATGAGAGGCGCCAACGTGCGCTGAACAGCGCCTTCGATGGAGGCTTTCGTTAACGATTCGAACTGAGTCTGAGCCGGATCGATATAGACCAAGAGAGGCACAGAGAGCGCATCTTGGCCTAGAACCGCATGCTCGGCCCACCCCTTCAGCAGCGTTGTGAAGTTGGAGGGGATGACCAGCCCAGCCGGATATTCGCCGGTCAACACGGCGTTTCTCAGTTGACCGATGCTCTTGGCCGGAACCACTTGCAACCCCATCTGGTGAAGGGCGGCGAGAAAAGTTTTAGAGCTATTCCCCTCATCGTTGTTCACCGCCAAAATCCGAAGAGAGATACCTGCCCCACCTTGTCGGCCTGCTTTGGAGTAGATAAGCCCAAAGATGAATGCAAAAATGAGGGGCAATCCAAAGATAAAGACCACGGCCGTGCGGTCTCGAAACAGGATGCGCAGATCTTTGCGCATAACCCACCAAAAGGCGAAGCGAGCCGCTTTGTGGGGCACGTTGAGGGGCCTCCCTTCGGTCTAGCGCACCCGCGTGCCGTTAGGAACGGGTTGATCGGGCTGAAGCAGCACAGCCCGTCCCTCCACATCGGCCGCCAGCAGCATGCCTTGCGACTCGATGCCGCGCATGCGCCGCGGCTGCAGGTTGGCCACGATCACCACTTGGCGTCCTACAAGCTCCTCTGGCTTATAGAACTCTGCGATGCCAGCCAGAATGGTGCGCACATCCTTTTCGGAGAGCAGAACGGTAAGGCGCAGGAGTTTGGTGGTGTTGGGAACCGGCTCGGCGGCCAGCACCTCGCCCACCACCAGCTGCACCCGCTGAAACTCTTCGATGGAGATATTGGAGGTAGCAGGTGCGATCTCTTCGGGAGGGACGGGCGCGCCCACCGGCCGCGCTTGGGTCTCGGCATCTTCGGGAGGTGTCATAAGCGTTTGGATATCCTTTTCGGAAAGATTAAGATTTTGCATGCGAGGGAAGAGCGGCTGAGGCGTCTTTACCTGCCAGGTGTTGCCTGCGGCCCCCCAGTTCAGCGCCTGAGAGCCAGAGGCCGACACCGAAGCAAGACCCATCTGATCCAGCAGCCGCTCCGATGCGACGGGCATGAAAGGAGAGAGGAGCAGCGCGCTAAAACGAGTGGCTTCCAGGCAGGTACCCAGCACCGTGCGCAGCTGAGCGGCTGCAGCCGCATCGCCCGATTCGGCGGCCTTTGCAAGCGACCAAGGTGCTTTCTCATCCAGGTATTTGTTCATACGCCCCACCAGGCGAAACACGGCTTCAAGCGCCCCATTAAGCCGAAACTCGGCCATCGCCCTATGATAATCATCGCGTACCGCTTCGGCAAGCGCGCCGATCTCCGGGTCGAGCTCCACATTCTTCAGAACACCACCGGTATAGCGATTCACCATATTTAAGGTGCGATTCAGCAGATTGCCCAGGTCGTTGGCGAGATCGGTGTTGAAGCGACGCAAAAAGCTTTCCACACTGAACTCGGTGTCAAGTCCAAAGTTCATCTCGCGACAAAGCAGGTAGCGCTGTGCATCCGCAGCTAGGTCAAAGTCTATGCCGGCACGCTCCGCCAAAAAGCGGCTGAACGATGTGGGGTGCGGAAGCCCTCCGGTGGATTTTCCCGCCTTTTCTCCGGGCTTCAGCCCTGGAATGGTCCAGAAGCCGTGCGCATAGACCTGTTTGGGCAGAGGAAGACCTACGGCCATCAGCATGGCAGGCCAGAGGGTGGCGTGAAACCGCACGAAAATCTCCTTGCCCATGAAGTGCAGATCCGCCGGCCAGCGGGTTTGCCAGACAGGATCATCCGGCCAACCGATACCCGAAAGGTAGCTGATAAGGGCGTCGAACCAGACGTAGATGACCTTGCTTTCATCCTCGGGGAAGGGGATGCCCCAACCTCGATTGGCGCGCGTAATGCAGATATCGCGCAGGCCCTCCTCGATAAAGCGGATCACCTCGTTGCGGCGAAAGTCCGGCAGCAAGAATTCGGGGTGAGCGTGGATATGCTCTAAAAGCTTGTCGGCAAATGCGGAGAGGCGAAAAAAGTAGTTCTCCTCTTTTACTCGTATCACCGGCTTACCGGTCTCTTTAGCGATGCCGTTTTCCACATCGCTATCACGATAGAAGGTTTCATCACTAACGCTGTACCACCCCTCATAGATATCTTTGTAGACATAGCCCCGCTCGCGCAGCCGTCGAAAGAACTCCTGCACAGCGCGGAGGTGCCGCGGTTCGGTGGTGCGAATAAAGCCATCGGCGGCGATATGCAGCTCGCGCCAGCTTTTTTGGAAGGCTGCCGAGAGCCGGTCTACAAAAAGCAGGGTATCCACGTGAGCCTTTTCGGCGGCCTCTTGAATTTTAGTGCCGTTCTCGTCGGTTCCTGTTAAGAGGAAGGCCGGCTGACCGCACAGCCTTTGGTAACGCGCAATGGCATCGCAGGCCACCGTTGTTAGCGCTGTGCCGATATGCGGTTGGCCGTTCACATAGTAGATGGGCGTTGTCACGTAGTAGGTTGTTTTCGCAGAAACCGTCATCGTGTTTCTAGCTCTCTTCCTCCTCGGTTGCAGAGTCCTCTCCTGAGGTCAGGGAGGCAATTCGCACGCGTGCCTCCGCGGCTTGCTCGGCGGGCACGTACAACGTGAGGGGCGCGAGGTCGGCCACGGAGGCATGAAGTGCCCCTAGCACAGGGTTCACCCCATCGGAGGGGAGCAATACGGCGAAGCCTTCCGCTGCCAGCGTGGCGCGAAGGGCTAGTGCCTCCTCTACGTTCGAGGCCTCGTAGACGGCTACGAACGCACTCTGCTGTTGTTCAGGTTGGTTTTCGGACATCTCTTTCTTTACTCAATGTTTCTGTAGCTATTAGCGATCTCGACAGCCGCACGCGGCCGGATTCAGGCTTCACCCTCCGCCGCCGGCGAACGCCGAAAGCCCTGCCGTCTCGTTTGTCGTGGTTGGAGCCGTCACCGAGAGCAGGCGAACGGTGCGCTGAGAGCCACAATGTTTGCATACTACCTCCTCACACGCATTGGCAGGGCGCAACACTTTAAAGTTTTCGTTGCAGTCCTTGCAGTGAAACTCGTAGATAGGCATCTGTAGCTCCTATAAATTACTCTTCCGATAGGTTCTCCTCGGCTAGCTCCTCTCGCATGCGCTCGAGCTGGCAACCGCGACACTCGGAGCACCGAGTCGTTTTTTCTATACGCAGCTCTGTGGCAGGGAACTCCATTTCTGCCCCACTCTCTAACAGCTGCACGATAGCCGTCTCTTTTAAGAGGTTCAGCTCCACCACCTTGCCCTGGCCGCGTGGCGACATCACCAGCTGCCCGATAGGCGGCAGATGCTCGCGCGCCTCCACATAGGTCTCATGCTCATAGCGCAAGCAGCACATCAGTTTACCGCATATGCCGGAAAACTTAACCGGATTGAGAAACAGACTTTGGTCTTTCGCCATCTTCATGGAGATGGAGGCGAACTCGGTGAGAAACGTGGCACAGCAGAGCGTTCTCCCACAAGGGCCGATGCCCCCCAGCATCTTCGTCTCATCGCGCGCACCCACCTGATAGAGCATCACACGAACTTTAAGACGAGCCACAAGGTCGCGCACCAGGTCCCGAAAATCTACCCGGGTTTCTGAGGAAAAGTAGAAGGTAAGCTGCTCCCCATCGAAAGTGTACTCCGCATACAGCGCCTTCATGGGGAGCTCGTGCCGTTGAATTCCCTCCTTAAACAGGGCGAGATCCGCTTGTGCCTTCTGACGTAGCTCGCGCTCCCGCTGCAGATCGGCCGCTTCGGCACGGCGTAGAACACGCTGCAACGGCGCCTGCAGATCATCTTCCGGTACATCTTGAGGGCCGATGCGCACAACGCCTAGCGCCAGCCCTCGCGACGTCTCGACGATCACCTGATCGCCCTCTTTGAGCTCGATGCCGTTGGCCTCGAACCAATAGGATTTTGCCACTCGCTTAAAAGCCACACCAACACAAAGGGGCATCTGTACAGTCCTCAAGGTTTGCATGTTTCAAGAAGGGCATGGTTTTCAACGCCGACGCACCTTCCGCCCTCCAACGCGCAGGGCGTTTTTATTTGTCCACGGGAGATCGGGTTGGTTCGGTCGAACTCCACGGTGCAAGAAAACGGTATTGGCCCGAATCGAGATGGAGGACGACGCCATCCGATGTCATCTCCAGCAGCTTCACCCCCAGACTTTCCGAGAGAGGCCTATCGGCTTCCAACACATCGGCATCGGATTGGACCGGGAGAATCGCTGTCGCCGTGGTGTTCGTGGGAACCTCCACCTCCCATAGCAACCGTCCGTCTTCGATACGCCAGGCGCTACGAACCAAACCACACACCGTCCTAAGAGAGGCTTCGGCATGGGTAAGCCCACCTCCCGGCCTCGGCGCCAACCGAATATGACGATAGCCCGGTGATTTTGGGTCGAGATCGATTCCGGCCACAACCTGATACAGCCACGCCCCTACGGCGCCGTAGGCATAGTGGTTAAATGAGTTCATGGCAGGGTCTTGAAACCCTTTCTCCTCCGTCCAACTATCCCAACGCTCCCATACCGTGGTCGCTCCTTTCGTCACCGGGTAGAGCCAAGAAGGCCAGGTGCGCTGTAGCAGCAACCTATAGGCCACATCGAGATAGCCCTCCCGCGTCAGCACATGGAGAAGATAGGGAGTGCCGACAAAGCCGGTAGAAAGATGATAACCACGCGCACGAATATCGTGAACGAGCGCTTTCGCGACGGCAGCCCTTACGGATTCAGGAACGAGATCGAACTCCAAAGCGAGGACACAGGCCGTCTGTGTACCGCTTACCAAAAGCCCATCAGGCGTAAGAAAACGCCTCTGAAAGGCGCTCCGAATCGTTTCGTACAGCTGCCGATAGCGTTTCTCATCCTCCTCCTTTCCCAGCACTTTAGCGATCTCGGCCATGAGGGAGGCATCGTACGCGTAGAAAGCGGTGCCGATAAGGTCTAAGGGGGTCTCAGCATTTGTGGAGAGCCAATCACCAAAGCCCCGAAAGCCACTATACTCTGGGTGGCAGCGAATGCCATTGATGGCAGTCTTCTCCAAGTAGGCCATGAAACGCGCCATACTGGCGTAGCGGCCTTCTAATATCCGCTTATCGCCGTAGCAGAGATAGAGAGTCCAAGGACAGATGATGATGGCATCGGCCCACGCTGGTCCACCATCCGTGCCCACCATGGCGGGACAAGGGTTCGGGCAAACAGGAGGAATGGCCCCCTCTTCATTTTGCGAATCCTCCACTGTTTGCAGCCAGCGCGCGAAAAAGCTTTCGATGTCGTGAACAAAGGCACCGGTGCGCACGAACACCTGGGCGTCGCCCGTCCAACCCAATCGTTCATCGCGTTGGGGGCAGTCGGTAGGGATATCCACGGAGTTGCCCTTATGTCCCCACACAATGTTGTGCTGGAGTTGGTTCAGCAGGGGTTCGGAGCAGGAGAACGTACCCGTTAGCGGCATATCAGTGTGGAGCACTATGCCCGTGATGAGGTCTTTGCTCGGCTTTTCCGTTAGGCCGGTTACCTCCACATAACGAAAGCCATGAAAAGTGAAGAGAGGCTCGTAAATCTCCTCGTCACCTCCGCGCAGCACATAGGTGTCGGTCTGTTTGGCAGTGCGCAGATTTTCGGTGTACAGGCTTCCGTCTGGCTTAAGCATTTCACCGTAGCGCAGTCGAATCGTGGTGCCAGGATCGCCCTTCACCTTAAGGCGCACACGGCCCACCATGTTTTGCCCTAGATCGAATATCCAGGCGGGCATGGGCCAGTTTGAGACCTGCCGCGGCTCTTCGATGGGCGATAGCTCCTCCTTCCGTCGCACGGGAGGCCCTATGCGCGCGCAAAGCGGAGCCGGCCACGGCGCAAAGACCTGCACCGGTTTCCAACCCTCTGCAGCGAATCCTGGGCAGTTCCAGCCGGGCATCTCAAGGCGAGCGTTGTACGTCTCCCCCATAAGAAGGTCAGCTTCTAGTAACGGGCCGGTGGAAAACTGCCAAGTGGAATCGGTGGGAATATACTGGGTTTCGCCATTCTCATAGAGAATAACAAGCTGCGCCAAGAGGCGCGGTGCCTCCCCATAGATCTGCCGGCCCCACCAAGCGACATGCCCACAGAACCACCCATCGCCGAGAATAACCCCTATCGCGTTGGTGCCGACGTGGAGTTGCTGAGTTACATCGTACACAAAATACTCCACGCGCTTCCTATACTCTGTCCATCCTGGAGCGAGGACGACATCACCCACAGGTTGGCCGTTGATGCTGGCATCATAGAGACCAAGGGCCGTAATGTAAAGACGCGCCTGCCGAATGGAGCGTCCGATGGTGAACTCCTTGCGGAGATAGGGGCAGGGCACACCGGCGCGACGTCCTCCTACGATGGGGGCACCAATCCACTCAGCCTTCCAGTCATCTGGCGTTAAAAGCCCCATCTCCCACCAGGCCGGCTCTGCCCACTCAGAGGGTTGTCCTTGCTCATCCCACACACGTACGCTCCACCAGGCGCGTTGCATGGAGCGCAGAGGCTTTCCCTCATAGGGAATGTGAAACGTATGCTCTGACTCGACTTTGCCGCTCTCCCACAGGTCGGCCTCGCCGGCAAGAAGTGTTTCGCGGGAGGTAGCAACACGAATGGCATAGGCGGTTTGGCGCGCCCCGCGTCGTTCCTCACGAAGCTCCCAACTAAGGCGTGGCTGCAGCACATCAATCCCCAACGGGTTTGAAAGATATTCACATCGCAAGTTTTCTATGATCATGGAGTTAAGAGCTCTCTCCTACGAGACCTGTTTTTTCGTGCAGAGAAGTTCTCCTCTTGAAGGCGTTTCTCCTGCAAACCGTTCTCCGCACCCTAGGAAAAGCTGAAATCTAGAGGACAGGTTCCCAACCTGCCCCCACAAAAACTAGCATTTCCACCGATAAGTGGAGGGCTTCAATCTGCCGTTAATCTCTCTGTCAATAACCTAAGTGCTCTTGAGGGCCAGAGGTCCGACGAAGGAGGGATGGCCTCTAGGGAGGTTACAAAAATGATAGGAATTTTAGAAGCAAAAGCGCTAGTGGGAAAAACTTGCGAACTCGAGTGGAAAGACAGGCTCGGTAATGTACATAGAGCAACTTCATTGATCTACGATGCTACTTTTGTCCCTTTGTATGGAGGCTATCTGATTACAGCCCAAGAGGATATCCGTTTAGACCGTCTCATCAGCGTTCGCGTTGTAGAAGCCGAACCTACTGGCGCCTCATTAACCGCTTCCTCCTCCATAAACACGCAAAATGCGGCCGCCTGAGGTGGAATAAAGGGTGAAGAGGATGAGCATACAGCTCTCCTCTTCACCTAAGGAAAGAGGTGTGAAAGGAACTACCTCTAAGTTTGCGCGTTTTGCTAGCGCGTATAGTCGGGGCTGTCGGCCTCTGGATAGGTGTAGATTCCCATGTGCTGGTACTCCCACATAACCTGGCCCTGTGTTTTTGGAGTTCCATCTGGGTTTAAGAAGGGAGGGTCTTTGAACCACTTCACATGACCATCGCAGAAGATCCAGTTACGTCCCAGCGCATGCCGCTTCCCTTTAGGCCATCGTCCTTGCCCTGCAGCATCGTTATCATATCCAGGAGCTATGTACCAACCAGCAAAAATGACACCGTTTGATAGAAGCCTCGACCCCACATCTGTTGCGAAAAATACATTGGAGGGGCAGTGGTAGTAGGCGAGCGAATACATCTTCCCTCCGCGATATCCAGACGGGTTCAAGGTGGGATCGTAAGCCGAACTCAAAAAGTAATTTCCTGCATAAGACAGAGGGAAAGAGCGCAGGAAGGCGTTAACATCCTTTCTCATTCCTGGATAAGAGTTTGGCATATGAACTGCCAGTAATTGAGCTTCATAGCAGTAAGAATAGTACTTGTTGAATCCACCCTTATCCGGGTCGCTAGGACAACTAAATATCTGCCAATTCTTGATGTAGGGAGCTGTAGCGATGGGAAAAGAGAAAACTCCACTGAAGTACTGGTCTCCTAGAGGATAGATGCCATTGGCGTTGGGAGTAGGGCTGCTACAGGGGCCTTGCCAGCCCGTTTCAGGCGGAGTTTCATCGTAGTCCTGAGCATACATAAACACGGCCGTGCTGATCTGCCTGAGGTTGGAGATGCAGGTTGCTTTTCTTGCTGCCTCTCTTGCCTGGGCAAAAACAGGAAACAGAATGGCTGCTAGTATAGCGATTATCGCTATAACGACGAGAAGCTCAATAAGTGTAAAAGCCTTTCTCAAACATTTCATGGTTTGTTTCTCCTTATCGACTTCGCCATAGTAAGTCCTGTATTCTTTGTAAGTCTCTATAGAGCTTACAATCCATCCTACAGCTATGCCGATTAAGGATAGGTTAAAACTATTAAGCTCATTTCATCCTGCCTCTTCTAAGCTGTTTTAGCAGGCTATCTGGTCTTGCCCAACCTCTGCTCCGTTATGGGTATTGCGCTAGCTGACTTTTTGTGTTAGAATAGAATTCAGCGGATGAATCACAAAAGAACAGCTTAACTGCCTACTACAGGACGCATGAAAGCGCGCATTCTGGATCAAAAGTTTCGGTTTTCTACGCTTCGTCGAAAAGCCCGCCAACCATCGGGCTTTACGCTGATGGAGCTGCTCTTTGTCATGGCCGTTCTTGCAGTGCTGAGTGCCGTGCTTCTACCTGTTTTTCTCTCCGGGAGACGCTCGGCACAAAAGGCGGCCTGCCTTCAGAATCTTCACCAAATCGGCATCGCCCTCGCGCTTTACGTCCAAGACTACGACGAAGCGTTTCCTGCCTACACCGTAGACCCACAGGTCCGAGCGCACCCAGACGACCTCCTCACCTGGCATAACAGTTTCTGTCGTGCGGAAGACCTCCAACCTTCTCAGGTATCATGGGCCTCCCTGGCACTCCCCTATGCCCTCAGCAGCCTATATGGCACGTCAACTCAGGGCGACTCCCCCCTCTTCTGCCCGGCAGATACCGATCGCAAGGCGCGTCCTGTAACCTCCTACGAGTTCAAGATGTTCCTTTCCGAGGGCGTTCACATCAACGATGTGGAGTATCCTGCCGACACGGCCATGGTGTGGGAACAGTGGGACTATCATGATCCGGGGCACTACTCGGAGTACGACTCGCGCGCTCACCTTAACACAGTATTTGTGGATGGACATGCAAAAAGCGTCTGGTTGGTGGACACTACAAGCGCGCGCTACGGCAACGGTCCCGACCTCCACTGGCCCTTTGTAGGGCAAGGTAAAAGCGCCCCCTACACCGACCACGACACGTTACCGTGAAACCGCCGTTTCACGATGCCTAGCTTCTCTCTCCTTATTGCCCCACGCACAAGTTGATGACTTTCTTTTACCCTTAAAGCGGCGCAGCGACAATACGATAGAGATGCACATCGTAGGGCTGAAAGCTATCTTCGAATTTGCCATTAACCACCGAGATACTTCGATTTTCACCCAATACCTCTGCGGTCGCTTTTGCAGGTAGGCTCTTTACATCAAAAGCGCCCTTCGTAGCTCCATTGCGCATGGCAACTGCAAAAAGGTAGGTTGCGCCCTGATAGCGCTTTACCATGATATCAATAGGCACTTGAGCAGAGGATGAGACCACCGTGGCCGCTTTCTCTATGGTAGGGCTATTCAAAACAGGGGCGAGACGATGAATCTGTTGATTGATCTGGGTTACTGCAGCCAGCATGGAGGGGTCGTCGAGGAGCGCATGCTCATCGAAGGTCGGTTCGAACTGATGTACAAAGTAGATAAGCCCTCGCGAGCCGTGAATGAGAGCCATCCACACCTCCGCACGGACCTCGTGCGGCGTCGCTTTCTTTGCCCCACGGATCCGTGTGCATTCGACGCAGTTCCAAACCACCTTTTGTCCCTTCGACCAACGAACCAACCGTTCAACGCCTTTGGCCACATACCACAGATAGTTCTCGCCGTCTGGCCTGTCTAACCCCGCCACCGGATAGACGTCAAAGGAGACGATGTCGCAACCTTTTACGTAGGTTTCATAGTCCGATAGTTTGGCCCCCGGCCCTCGGCCATACCAAGCGTCGTTGGCGACTCCTTGCCCCAAATTTAGCAGGATAGGGCGGGTGGGGTCTGCAGCACGAAACCTTTGGTACTCGGCGACAATGCGCTCCGGGGGCACACAAGGCCCCCAGCTCTGTTTTCCCGTATTTGGGTCTTCCACCGGCTGCGCGTTGTCCGGCTCGTCCTCGTGCATCCAGCCAACGATGATCGGATCGTTTCGGTGTGCGAGCCCCACCGCGTTCTGCTCACAGATGACCGGCATATGGGCCGCTTTGAGTGCAGCAAGCTGCTCTTCAGTAGGGCCTTGCCAAAGCCCTACGTAGAGGTTAAAACCGGCCGCTTTGTACTTTAGGGCGTTTTCAGGGGACTGTAGCCAAACCGCGATCGGGAAATAGTCCGGCGTTGCAGGAGGGCCATACTTCCATTGAGCATAGGGTGCCCGACCCGTTGCCAGAGGGCCAGTGGCCACAGCCAATGGGGTAGGCCGCTTCCCTACAAGCCCTAGCAGAAGGGAAACGCCTAGCCCAATGAGGCCCAGATACCTGAAACGCATTTTGAAGCTTCCCCTTTCGTTGAGTCCACTAGGGTAAAGTTATGTACACAAAAAGCGTATAGACTCTTGAATGCGACGCACCGCAGACAACACGACACGAGCGGACAGCACTTGCGTGTGGTATACTAGCATACCCTTATAGAAAGTCTTATTGATACGGTACCGGTTGCACAAGGAACGTACTTATGTCGGAAACCACCCAAGCGGTCTCCATGACTCCATCTAATACCGATACCGGCCAAGAGCTGGAAAACATTCTGGAACGCCTCACCACCTACCGGCCTGAGGCGGATAAGGACCTTGTGCGCCGTGCCTACGCCTTTGCCGCCGAAAAGCACTGTGGACAAACGCGCAGCGACGGCTCACCCTATATCACCCATCCCCTCGCCGTTACCGCCATTCTGGCCGAACTGGAGATGGATGAAACCACTTTGGCCGCCGCGCTTCTTCATGACGTGGTAGAGGATTGCGGAGTCCCCCTCGAAGAGATTCAAAACCGATTCGGCCCCGCTGTAGCGCAGTTGGTAGACGGCGTTACGAAACTTCAGATCATCGGGGTAGACGAGGGCAAAACGCGTCCCAACATGCCTGAGGACGAAGAGGCGCTTACACCGATCGCCATCGATCGGCGCAAGAAGCAGGCAGAGATGGCCAAGAAGGCGGCCAACCTACGTAAAATCTTTTTGGCAATGGCCCGCGACCTGCGGGTCATTGTCATTAAATTGGCCGATCGGCTCCATAACATGCGTACCCTTTCGGCCCTGCCACCAGCTCGTCAATTGCGCATCGCTCAAGAGACCCTGCAGATCTTCGCTCCCTTAGCCCATCGTCTCGGCATTTGGCGCCTAAAATGGGAGCTAGAAGACCTTGCATTTCGTTACGTCGAACCGGAGGCCTATGAACAGGTGGCGGCCATGGTGGCGCGCACTCGGGCGGAACGCCAAGCCGAGGTAGATGAGGCCGTCGCCATCCTCCAGCAGAAGCTAAACGAAGAGGGTATAGAGGCCCAAGTTGTGGGACGCCCGAAACACCTTTATAGCATCTACAACAAAATGCGCCAGCAAGGGCTGGATTTCACCCAACTTTATGACCTTATTGCTCTCCGAGTCATCGTGCCAACGCGCCCCGACTGCTACCACGCTCTCGGAGTGGTGAGCGCGCTCTGGGCGCCCATTCCCGGCATGTTTTCCGACTACATCGCCCAGCCCAAAAGCAACATGTATCAGTCCATCCATATTAAGGTGATCGGACCGAAGGGTACTCCGCTAGAGGTGCAGATTCGTACCTGGGAGATGCACCGAACCGCGGAGTTCGGTGTGGCGGCGCACTGGCAGTATAAAGAGGGCGGCAAAACGAACGACCAGTTCGAGCGCCGTCTCTCTTTCCTTCGTCAGCAACTATTTGATTGGCAAAACGATAGCAAAGATAGTGGAGAGTTTTTACGTAACATCACGGAAGATCTGTTCACCGACCAGGTCTTTGTGCTGACCCCTAAAGGCGACGTTATAGACTTGCCGGCCGGGAGCTGCCCCATAGATTTTGCCTATCGGGTTCACAGTGAAGTGGGCGACCACTGCGTTGGGGCGAAGGTGAACGGTCGCCTAGTGCCGCTTTCCTATCAGTTTCGCAACGGTGACACGGTGGAGATCATCACCCGCCCTGGCGCCACGCCAAGCCGAGACTGGCTCGCCTTCGTGAAAACCTCCCACGCACGCGCGAAAATCAAGAACTATTTCAAACGTCTTCATCAGCGCGAAAACGTGCAGCGTGGGCGTGAGCTTTTGGAAAAGGAGCTGACCAACCAACTTGAGCGCGACCCCCATGGGTGGGGCGAGAACCCGCGGGACCTTCTGAAAGACGAATCGCTGCGCAGCGTGGCGGCCTCTTTCAACGTACCAAGCGAGATAGAGTTGCTGGCCTCAATTGGCTACGGCACCATCGCCCCTCTCACTGTTCTGAACCGTCTACGCCCTGTCGCTCCCACCGAAGTGAGCATTCCCATTGGCGGCAAACGCGCGAGTGAAGAGAAACTCCACATCGTGGCCGGTGGACTAGATACCGAGAATCTGCTCTTTCGCCGCTCTCGCTGTTGCTTGCCTATCCCCGGAGACGACGTCATCGGCTACATCACCCGTGGACGTGGTATGGCCCTTCACCGTCGCGAGTGTCCCAATGCACGCTACTATCTCGCCAACGAACCTGACCGCTGCGTGCCGGTAGAGTATGTGGGCAACGATGGGCAGGTCTATCAGGTCTATCTGACGATCGTTTGTTTGGATCGAACCGGGCTCTTGGCTGACATTGGCTCCGTTTTTGGAGAGAATAAAACCAACATCACCGCGCTACGAACCCAGTCGCATCGTGATAAAACCGCTACTCTAGAACTTGCTATTGAGGTACGTAACACAGAGCACCTCGACGATATCATCAAGAAAGTCTACGCGATTGGCGATATTTTGGACGTACACCGCGCTTTCGGCAGCCGCGATGAAGGCAAAACAAAATAGCCCTTTCATCGGTCTAACCTATAATTAAGACATAGGGGAAGAGACAGATGAAAGGCATATTTTGGGTTCGTCGTCTGCTGTTTTCTGGAGCGTTTCTTCTTTTGTGCGGGGGGCTGTCGCTTCCTCAAGAAACACAACCGCCCCTATCCCCACCGGATAACGGTTCCTCGCTCAATGTGTTGATTGTAGGAGGGGGGCCGGAGCCTGACTATAATCAAGTTGCCATCGAAAGCAACGTGCGTTATGTGCAACGGCTGCTTCCGGCCAACGCCCAATGTACCACCCTCTTTGCCGATGGCGATCCCAAGCATGACACCATCTACTATACCGATCCGGCACCTATTTCTATTGGTCAACACCTGTATGACCTCCTCATTCACGAGGATAGCACCTACTCCGCCGATCGCTATCGCCCCCCACACCTGCTCCGCGGCCCTGATGGTCCCTCGCGCCTTTCAGCCATTCGCAACTTTTTTGACCGCATGCATCAGCAGTATACAACCTCTTCCGATCCCGCGCCTTTGCTGCTCTACTTTACCGGCCACGGCAGCCCTGACCGCCCTACCTATGCCAACAATCGGTATGACCTTTGGAAACCGGGACCCGACCTCGATGTTCACACCCTAGCCAGTCTGCTAGAGCAGATACCGCCTAAAGTGCCCGTGACGCTCATCATGGTGCAGTGCTTCTCTGGAGGGTTCGCCGATCTCCTTTTCGGTGGGGGCGATCCAGAGCGTCCCTATCTAGATAGAGACCTTGTTGGGTTTTTTGCTGCTCTGCCGCAGCGTGAGGCTGCCGGCTGTACCTCCGAGGTAAACGAGGCCGAGTATCACGACTTTACCTCCTATTTCTTTGCTGCCCTCACCGGTCGTGACCGGTTGGGACACCCCGTTACCGGCGCCGACTATAATCACGATGGACGGGTGGGAATGGACGAGGCCTTCTGCTATACCCTCATCCACGATCCCTCCATAGACACCCCCGTCTGCACTTCTGATGTTTTTCTTCGCCATTTTGTACAAGCGAGCGACCAAGAGGTGTTCTCTACACCATGGCACGACCTGTTGAGGTGGGCCTCTCCGGCGCAACGCGCCGCTCTCGAAGCGATATCCGACCAGCTGCAACTCCAAGGCGAAAGCCGTGCGCAAACCGCCTTTAACCTCGTACAGGACGACTCAAACCTAAGAACTTTGCGTGCCCGCTTTGCCAACGCCGAATCGGAACTGGAAGGCCAACTGCGCGACGACAAGGCGATTCTCATCGCCAACTTCCCCAAACTGCGCGGGCGCGGGGCGGATAGAGAAGCCGCAAAGCAGGAGGCCATAGATTGGCTCGCTCAAAACGCGCAACAGTCCCCCTGGAAAGACCTACTGGAAGCGGAGAAACGCCTTGAGAACTTAGATGCTCAGGAAGAGCAGGCAGAGTGCGTAAAGGCACGTCAAATTCGGTTTGTGCGCCTTTGCAAATCGGTGGTGTTGGCGCACAAACTGCTAGCGGGCCAAGACGACGTGCTCAAAGAGCGCTATCTCAAGCTTACCAAAGCGGAGGGTCGCAGCCTGTTACCTCCAGCCCCTGCCTTTACCGAGACGCTTAGCCAGACGAACACTTTTGCGCTGCAGCCCCACCACATTTTGCGCCCTTGTGGCTGTGGCCAAAGCACCACCCATTTGCTGAAAGCATACTGAGCCTTCGATTATCAATCGCTTGTGCCTTAAAGAGTAGGCCCTAGGAGGCGGCGGGATTCACCGCGTGAGCGCCTTTGTCTTCGCTGAGGCTGACCTATTTTGCCTTTTGCGCCACGGTGTGCGAGACAATAAAGTAGAAGGCCACATCACGCGAAACCGGCGGAGTGGTTATCGTCACCTTACCATGGTCCACAACCGTCAACGTGCTTTCCGCTAACACCTTACCAGCACGCGTATCCCACCAAACGAGGTGATAGGTTCCAGGGGTGAGCGTAGGCAGTGCGATCTGACCTTGGGCTGGCTTCGGTTGGGCATCGGCAGGAGCGTAGATACCAGACCGATTGTATACCCAACCCGCCACATAGTTCTTACCCACACGCGCCAAACACTGCAGGGCCAAGGCGTAGTTCTCAAGAACGATACGGTGTATCCGCACCCAATCCGAACCCGTGTTTTGCAGTGTCAATGTGTGTTGCCCGGCAGGCAGGCCGAAAGACAGCGTGCCCTGCTGGGCCTCGGGGGTATAGTCGTTATTTTCTGCGCCGAACGTACGCGTTGCAACCACCTGTCCATCCACACCTATCTGAAGAGTAGCACCGGCCTTCGCAACCCGATCGATCTGCACCTCTCCTTTTATAGGCGTTGCACAGTTCACCTGCAAGGTAAGCGGTTCGGGCATCATATCACGATGGAACTGCCCCTGCAGGTAGGAGGGATAGGCACCAAAAGCGGCAGGAGCGCCTTCCGGACTGATGATGAAGGTGGACTGTTTTGCTGGCTCGAACCCGCCACCAGGGGCGATCACAAGATCGGCATGCTGTTGAGTCTCCACCGACAGTGTAGCCGTCTGAAGCCCTCTCTGTTCCAGCAACTCCGATGCATTTAGAAAAGCGGTGGCGGCCGCATAGTTGCCGTAGAGATCGTGTGCTTCGATGATATCCCATGACCAGTATTCGGGGGCGCCAGAGGGCCAGCGCATCAGACCTGCCCAGAGGCCATTGTGTAGCGCCAAGCCGTCTGAATCGGTTAGCGTTGCTGGCCCAAACTCTCCCACAAAGATCGGCTTGTTCAGCTTCAAGGCCTGCGCCGGTGGGCCGGCAGCCAACGTCGTTAGGGGATCGGGCGGATAGGTGTGCACCTGAATGTAGTCCATGCTTTGCCAAATAGGGCTATCGTAGGGCACATCTGGTGCCGAGCTAGTGGTGATAAGGTGATGATTGATATCATAACGCCGGAGAAAATCGGCCATTTCGCGATGCCACTGGGCGATGGCAGCCTCGTGTTTGTGCTGATAGGCATCGGTGAACTGTACCTCATTGAAAAGCTCAAACGCCATAATATTGGGCGAATAGCCCCATCTGGCAAGAATGTAGTAGAGCTTTCGTTTTGTATCCTCAATGGCCTGCGGGTTGGTAAAAAAATCGTCTGGCGCTTGCAGAAAGCCGCCATTTTTAACGTTGTAGGGGTTCTCGTCCCAGTTCGGGTTCACATTCGAGGAGTACTGCCCGTGGTGTTGCAGCACCATCTGAAAGTAGATACCATTCTGTTGAGCGGCCTCCACGATCTTGTCCCAACGTCGAGCGACATCGAGGTCAATATCTCCAGGCGCGACCTTACTGCCAGGAACCCAATCCAGATTTTGATGCGCCCAATGGGCCATCCAAACACGCGACCAGTTTTCACCCGCCGCGTGCATTTTTGCAAAAAGGGCGGGAATATCGGGCAGGTTCGGCGAAGGCCATGCCTCATTGTTACCAACAGGGTAATAGGTGTTACCGTTGTCAAAAACGAAGCGCATGGGATCGGCTGGGTTGATGCGAATGAAGCCAGGCTCAGGCGTGCCGGAGACGTTCCACTGGGTGGGGTTCAGGTTCGTTTCATGGGCGATCTGGCCATTTAAGAGCACTTTTTGTACGATATAGCGCCCAGGTGCAATGGGTGTGTAGCGGGCGCGCCAGGTTTGATCGCCGTCGTAGAAGGCCGGCACCGAAACGGTGCCTCCATCTGGCCGCTGGAACACCACCTGCACATTCACCTTTTCAAAATCGAAGGGATCGCCGGGCACCTTAGCGAGCTGAAACGAAGTTTCGATCATGGGGTAACATCCTTGTCCAGGTAATAGGCGTGCGCCTGTATTTCGATTCTGCAACGCGATGGGCGTATTGTAGCCGGGGGCGATGTCCCCGCTAAGACTTTGTTGAAGGCCGCCAAAGTCGGCTCCCCCGCATCCGGCACATACCCCTAAGAGAACGCCAGGAAACAGCCCGCATAGCCACCAAAACCATCGCTGAATTCGCATCATGATGCCCTTTTGCTAAAATGTCTTCTAAATATCTACCCTATTTGGCCGCGGCGTGTGACGCCCCAAAGCGATAGGTGTAAAGCTCCGCTCCCACGCGGCGCGCAGCGGCCACCATATGACGATATGGCCTATCGGTTTGTGTCACAAACCCGATGTTGTAGTTTTCACCGTCCCACGTTCGTCCCGTTAGCGGCTCATCCACGTATTGAAACCAGTGACAACCCACGAAGGCCGGATTATCGAGAACGCTGTGCACGTAGTCTATAAACATCTGCGCTCGCGTCTCTTGATTGGGTGCCGAGACGAGTCCCGGATGCCACATGCCCCTATCGAGAGCACCAAAATGGAACTCTCCAATAATGCAGGGACGATTGAGATCGGCCAAATAGCCCCATTGGTTCGCGTCTACGCGTGGAGCATATATATTGAAGCTTACCACATCGCAGTATTTTGCAGCCTCCTCTACCTCGGCACGACTGTGCCAAGCAAAACGGCAGCCCAGATAGAGATGGTTCGGATCGTACCGTTTTAACGCCTCTCGAATGGTTTGAAAATACTTATCCGCAAAAGCGCGTACAAACCTCTCGGCGTCTTGGTGCGCCTCCTGAGTAAGCGGCAAGGAGGCTTTGTAGGGCGCTTCCAGCTGCTGCCAAGAGGAGACGTCGGCATGCCACGCAGCATTAAACCGCGCAATGTCCCCATACTTTTCTTGAAGCTGATGGAGAAAGGCGCGCTTGGCTGGCGATTTCGAGGCCTCTTCTTTTAGCGCCCCCAGGGCAAGCCCCACATCTCCATCGGGCCCAGAGCCGGCCCAGCTCAGTTCGTTATCTATAAAATAGCCCACGCACCATGGGGAGTTCCGCACGCGGGCGGCGAGGTTTTTCATATTGGCGTCGGCGGCAGCGGCGAAGCGAGGGTCGAAGGGATCGGGCATGCGCCCCCAGTAGTCGGAGCCGCTGCTTACCGTGGCAAAGTCGCCGTAAACACCGCCGGTTGCCACAAAAGGCACCTGCTGGTTTTGATAGAAGATGGGGTCAGACCAGTTGCCGATGGTGTTGAATCCCCAAGAAGGCAGGCGCTTTAAGGCCATCTGCTGCCATTCAGTTTGGTAATTGGGGCCGTATTTACGGTAGAGATTGGCGCGATAAAAGTCGAATGTCTTTCCTCGCTTGCCCGCCAACGGCCCCATATAGGCGCCGCTCTCACCATAGAAAGCGCCGAGCGGCCCATTAGGATCTGGCAGGCTCGCAAACAGCGATTCGCGACCGGTGATAAAGGTAGGGTAGTTCGACTCCACAACATCTAGCCCTAGGGAAAAGAACAGATGTCCCGAAGGCGTCACAAGCATCCACTTGCCATCATACTTCTCCGTTCGAAAATAGCCCGTGGCTTTCAGCTGAGGGCCGCGAGCCCAACCTCCATACGGATCGCGATCAGGCAGAGGCGGATGCGCTTTCAGATCGGCCTCCTCCTCTCTCCGCTGCTGCACCAGATCGGCATCGCTATGAACTTTGCCCGGCCAATCGGCTTTCGCATACTGACCATAGGCATCCACCACGCCTTTGAGGTCTTCCGTTGACAACGGCAAGGTTTTGAAGGACGAGAGCGCTAATGTGACATTCTGGTCTGGGCTATGCAGGAAGAGCTGAAACTGCACAACATGCTGAAAGCTGAAAGGGTTTCCACCAGAGACGCCCAAGGTCACCATGCCAGGTATAGGAGGAAGTCCGCGCATTCCGAGGCTCATGGGGTCGGGGCCGAAGCGCACGGCAAAGGTTTGGGTTTGACCGGGGGCGATGCTTCCATTTGCCGTTCGTGAATGGTTATAGCCATCCGCATCGAGCGAGTCGTCTATGCGAAAACCAAATGCAACAGGACGTTTTCCAGGATTGCTAAGGGTAAAAGAGAGGGCTTCCACACCACTCCAATCCAGCGGACTGGCCGGCTTAAAAAGCACCTGAGGCCATTCGGCCCCTTTGTGAAAGGTGATCCGTAACGTGGGATGCTCTGGAGCGTTCTCTATCGCGATATCAGCATTGTTAGGCCGCAGCGTGAAACCAGAGAAAGTAGTTTCAGGGCTTTCTTGAGCGCGAGCACAGAGCGCAGCAGCAGTGGCTAGAATCAACAACAGCAGATAGAGTTTCATCGGCTTTTCTCCCCGTGAGGAAGCATTTGGTTAGATCGCCAAGCGTCTCGCCTACAAGCAAGAGGAAGCGTTTCATAGTATTTTAGCAGAGATTCACGGGATCTCGCCGCTATTAGCAGATAGAAGCAAAGTACATGCAAGGCTAGGAGTTAACAACGGTGTTTGGTGCAGGAGCACCCATTGAGAGCAACGGAGAATAGATGAGATTAGGGATTCGGCGATAGAGACACTGTTCGCGAAATTTTTTGGGAAATCCCTTGACAATTTGCGGAGGCTATGTTATAATGGAAGGTGAGAATACGAATTCACTGAATTCCTATTCAAGAACCTACACGGAACAAAAAGTGCCCGGCCTAACCCAATTAGAAATAGCACGTCTTGCCCGCGTCTCACAGGCCACCGTGTCGCGAGTCCTTAACAACGATCCCCGCGTCAATGAGGCCGCGCGTAAAAGAGTGCTTGAGGTCATCCGTGCCCATAATTACGTTCCCAATGCTCGCGCCCAATCCCTTCGCTCGCAACATAGTGGCGTCATCGGCCTTGTTGTCCACCGAAAACCGGAAGAGCTAGAGCAAGACCCCTTCTTCTGCCCTCTCATTGTCTCTATTCTTCGCGTTAGCGCCGAGCGTGGCTACCATCTGTGCGTGGATACCGACCGCAATGTTCGCTCTCGCCGACCTATCCATGAAGAGCTGCTCCGTTCGCATCGTGTGGATGGCCTCATCCTCGTGGAATCGCGTGACTACGACGAGCGCATCGAGCGGCTTGTGGCGGAGGAAGCGCCCTTCGTGCTGATCGGGCGCTACGGGCGCACCGAAAACCTGCTCTCTGTGGATAACGATAACAGGGCGGCAGGACGCATGGTCACCGAAAAGCTTATCTCCGATGGCCATCGCCGCATCGCCTATATTGGCGGTCCTAAAGGAGTGAACGTGTCGGAGGATCGTCTAACAGGCTATCTTGAAGCCCTTCAAGCGAATGCGGTGCCCTTCCAAGCCATAGAATACGGCAACTTCACCGCAGAAGGTGGACGCCAAGCGATGAAGAGGCTCCTGAGTCTCCCCACACCTCCAGATGCCGTGGTCGCCGTAGACGACGTCACTGCGGCTGCCGCTATGCAGGTGGCTCTAGAGAATGGCCTCCACGTTCCCGAAGATATCGCCTTCGTGGGTTTCAACAACTCGAGCTTCTGCTCCTATTTGGAGCCGCCGCTGACCTCCGTCTCTATTAATATCAGTAGCCTCGCCCGCACGGCCACCGAAATGTTGATAGACCTTATTGAAGGTCATGCTGGTCGCCCACAGCACTGCATCGTGCCCTGTCATATCGTGCTGCGCGGCTCAACACGTCAAAGCGTTCCCACACTAAAAGACTTTAATAGACATGTCACACAATAAAGTGCTCTTTAACTTAGGCTTCATGCACCTTCTTCAAAGGTGTTTGAACATACCACAAGACACAAACTTTCATAAAGAAAGGATCAAAGCGCATGCAACGCAGCAAAGGTTTCACACTGATTGAACTGCTAGTAGTTATTGCGATTATTGCGATACTAGCAGCTATTCTCTTCCCAGTCTTCGCCCAAGCGCGTGAGAAAGCACGTCAAACCGCCTGCCTCTCCAACATGAAGCAGATCGGCCTAGCTATGCTGATGTACGCGCAAGACTACGATAACTATATGCCAGTCTACATCTGGCCTAATAGCTACATCGTGGCGGCACGTCTAGAGCCCTATATCAAAAACGCTCAGCTGTTTAAATGCCCATCCTCTACCTTCCCGATGGGCACGATCCAACATAAGCAGCGTGATAACGGCCAGGGCGACTATATGCTTCCTCCCGACGATGGTTGCGTAGGCTTACCTCACTCCAACGTAGGCGATGCTCAGTACTATGACGATGTCTACCCGCCCATGGACTACGACTTCAACAACATTATGCTGACCTATGACAGCCACTGGGTCCCTAATAGTTGTCCCGGCCTTTATGGGGGTTACGAAGCCCCTATCTCCTTCGACAATCCCGATATCGTAAGCTCGGCGAAGGCGGCGATGATGATTGACTTTCCGGCGGCAGGTTTCCTGTGGCCAGGTGGTGTTGGCAACCCACAGCCGAACTTCTGGGGCAGCCCAAGCTTTCAAGGGCGACATAACTCCGGCTCCAACGTGCTGCACATGGACGGGCACGTGCACTGGTATCAGTTCTCAAAACTCTATCCGGAGGGTGTAGAGTATAGTGGCAAGAAGAACGAATGGGGCTTCTGGGGACTCGCCTACGGCGACCCCAGTGTTCAACAATAGGTGAAGCTGCCAGGGCAAGCGAAGACAGTCTTCGCTTGCCCTTTTAAATATTTCCTTGAAAGGAGTGGAGATGAGAGTCACGATGTTTTTGAAAAACCTACCCTATTTAGGAGGAGTATGCGCCCTCATAGCCTTGGCCGGCTGCAGTAGCAATCAAGGAAACCCAACTCCCTCAGGGCCACCACCCCATCAAACCCTACAGCAAAAAATTCAGGCCATTCAGAATAATCCGGAACTGCCGGCTCCGGCAAAGCAGGCCGCCATTCAAAAGCTAGAGCAGCAAGCGGGGACCAGCCCCAATAATCCCAGCGGACCGTAAAAGTCTCTTTTCGGTGCACCACCAGTGGCGTAGGGCGAGTTTCCCTATTCTCGCCCGTTGCTAAGGACGGGCTCTACTCTCTATCAACAGGGGTGGGCGCTTCGCCCACCCCTAAATTTTTTGAAGCAGTCGCCTACGGAAGCAG
The DNA here is from genome assembly GCF_000427095.1 of Chthonomonas calidirosea T49. Taxonomy (NCBI): domain Bacteria; kingdom Bacillati; phylum Armatimonadota; class Chthonomonadia; order Chthonomonadales; family Chthonomonadaceae; genus Chthonomonas; species Chthonomonas calidirosea. The sequence continues at coordinate 2,402,702 of NC_021487.1, read as the reverse complement.
GCCCCAACTCCCATCCGACTTTTGATAAGGAATGCCCCAAAGCTCCGTGCTGTTTTGATACGGCCCAGCATCCGTAACCACATAGGCTTTTGTGCTCTGCCCGTCGAGCTGGGTGCCAACGTAAGGGTTGCCATTTGCATCGGTATAGGGCTTTGTGTGTACCACCTTTGCATGACCATCGGCATAGACCGAGTTGACCGTGGTGTTATGGCGTGCCTGCACCGGGGAACAAAATAGGCAGAAAGCCGAAGTAGGGCCTTGGAGGGTAACGGTGGCGTCGGCAAAGGCACTGGTCTCTACAGGGAACTGCACTTCGGCCAATCGGTGCACTGGTCTGCCGGTCTCCCCGGCAAAAATCGGATTGGGATCGCCATCATCAATCAGCGCATAGTTGGGCTGATAGCTCACTTTGATAAGAACCGGGGAAACCGGGCAAGGAGCTGGTAATCCGATCGTCTGCATAGCCACCGGAAAGTTGAGCGGTGTGCCGTCGGAAGGGCACACCACTATCAACGAGTTCTTCTGGTAGGGCTGTATCTCTTGATAGCTCGTCATCACGCAGGCGTTCCCGTTGTTCTGCCCTAAGTAGAGATTGATAGGAAAAGTCTCATCATAGTCCTGTACGTACATGTTTAAGGCCAGCCCTTGCTGTTTCAAGTTGGAGAGACAAGAGATGGCTCGTGCCTTTTCACGCGCCTGTGCAAAGACAGGGAACAGAATAGCTGCCAATATCGCGATAATTGCAATAACGACGAGCAGCTCAATTAACGTGAAAGCCATGCGACAATGGTGCTTCATTACCAATGAACCTCCTCTTCGTCATCTGGAATTTGGGATGTTAGTATCGGTTCTTCACTAACGATGTTTCATTTCTACACCATTTGCAAGAATCCTTCTTTGAAAGACAATTAACAACAAAGCTGCAAGGAAAGTTCCTATTTTTATTCGCTTAATGCCGCGTCATCCGTGTTTTGGGGAGGTCTTGCTGGAGGAGGATTGAGGAGGTTCTTTAAAAGCGTATCGGCCTCCTGAAGCGCATGAAGTGTGTTGGCACGCGCCAAAGCCAACGTATCCGCAGCTTCGCGCGGAGTGCGCGCCGGGTCTGAAAGCACGTCGTGGAAGTAGCCGATGCCCTGCAGAAGCAACGCAGCGCTTTGACCATAGGCCGCCTGTGCCTTTTCAGCTCCAACGGCCGGAGGAAGTTTGGTAAGAAAATCACTTAATGCAACAAGCCGATTCTGCAGATCGGCAAGGTTGCGCAGGGCCTCGGTCACACTAAGACCGCCTTGCACGCAGGACTCATAGATCTGTTGGAGCGCATCGGCATCATCGTGAATGCGTTCGCTAAGAACTGGCATCAGCATTGCGTAGCAGTTAAGGTAGCTTGTGGTATCGGTGGATGGGAGAAGTTGACGCGCCGTTTCAAGTTCAGAAAGGCCTTTTGCGTAGAAACTTGGGTCGGAATTCGCCTCCTTTACAAATAGGGCAGCGAGGCGCAGAGCGGGAAGCGCGCTTTTTGGATTGATAGAGGCGGCCATTTCATAGGCATTTTGGGCATCGGCATACTGTCCGTTCGCCAGCAGAGCATCGCCCAAAGCGATACGAGCCGCCACATCCTGAGGGTTATGGGCCACAAGCTGGGTGAACAGCTGCAAAGCACCCTTTGTATCGCCTTTAGCCTGTAGCACCTGTGCCTCAAGCTGTGTTAGCTCTACACTATTTGGGCAGAGCAGAAGGCTATCTTGAGCCTCCGTATCGGCCAACGCAACCAGGTGACGCTGAAGGTAGGTCTGGATAAGCAAAGCTCTGGGTTTTGGATCGAAGGGATTTGCATCTATGGCTTGACGTAGCAGCATAATGGCATCGGCCACATTGCCATCGCGCAGGGCATCCTGTGCTTGCGCCACGTAGTTCGGTGGAGTGGGCTGTATGGGAGGGCTACTACTTGGTGTAGAGGCCAAATCGATCGCTTTCTGTCCAGAGGCGGAGTGCGCATCGTTCAACGCCACGGTTTGAGGCAGCGTTATGGGCAAAGAGGCAAGCAAGTGGGTTGGGCTGCCGATTGCAGCGGAGATGCTATCCACGAGGCCATAAAGTAGGGCTTTATACCGCAACTCTTCCGTAACTCCGCGCCGCGTGGGCGGCATATCCACACGAAGACGATTGGAGTAGGGCATCGTCCAGCTCTCTGCTGGCGCCCGATAGAAGAGCGACACATCCACCTCCACCGCCATAGAAAGGATATGAGGTTGAATAGAGAGTAGATAACGTGCGTTGTAAGCCTCGGCAAGTCGTTGCTGAGAGGCAGGAGAGTCGAGTGTGCTGAGATCTTTAGGCGTCAAGAGATGATTAAGGAGCGCATTCTTGATGGTTGGATCGTATGGGCTATAGAGCAGGGGAGTGTAAAGCGAAGAGCTGTTCAGGGACTGTTTTAACAGCCCCGCCAGGCGTTGAGGCAAGTCGGAGTTAGGGGTTTTGGGGTCTTTACGCACAAGAATCAGCAGCTTAGGCAGGTTGGGCGAAGCTGGAGGCGTTTCGGCAGCCGTATAACGGCCCACTTGCTGTCCCCCTAAAAGGACCATCCAACCGAAAATACAAAAACGAATTAGGGGCTGCACAGCTTGATTCCCTGATCGCATGCTATAATGCCGGCGCGGGCCTCCGCCACCTTACGACCGGCCTCAAGCAGCTGCTGGTAGGCGGCTTTGGCCTGACGAAAATTATCGGCAGCCTCTGCCTTCTTGCCCTCGCGTTGATAGCAGAGGGCTATCTGTTGGTAAACAAAACCGGCTTCATCTCCCGCAGAGGGAAGAGCCTTCCGATAGGCTTCGATGGCCTGATCGTACTGACCGCTCAACTGCAGGTGCTGCCCCATGGCGATATAGGAACGGGCGGAGCTATCGTCGGCGGAGCCAGAAGCGCTGTTGGTACGATAAACACGAACGACGGTGGTACCCTGGCTGCTAGGTGCAGCGAACGTCGAGCCGTTGTTCGTAGCGAGAGGCGTACTGCCGGAAACCGGAATAACCACCGTGTTTTCATCGGAACCCCCAGAGGCATCGTTGGCCGGTAGCACAATGCGCTGTGAAGATGTTGTAGAACGAGAAGGCGGCACAGGATGAGCTGTAGCAGGCGGCAGCGAGAAATGCATGGGTGCGACGCCAATAGAGGCGTGCGAAAGACCCGATGAGAGAGCGGCTTGGGGTGCCTCACCGCCCTCGCGACGGCGCGACGGTTGCGGCGGCTCGGTGGGCAGAGGGGCTGTATTTGGGGCAGAAGACGGCCCGGGGAAAGGCGACGCATTCCAGGGAAAGCTCGGCGATGACGCTGCAGGACGTTCGACGATGCTAGGCGGCAAGCTCGACCTGTTCATGCTGAGTTGGGTTGTGCGCCCCCACTCGTACGCCAGGATCGCAACGGCGGCAGCCAGCATGAGACTTGTGGTGGAAAGGATCAGGACAACACTTATGCGCGAATCCCCGGTACGGTCTGGAGACGGCGCTACAGAGGGGTTGGCTGAAGACCGGCTCTGCGCCCTATGCTTAAGCTCTTCTAAACGCAACCGATAGGCCATGCTCTCAGGACGAAGCTTCGTGAGGCGCTCATAAAGCTCTGTCGCTGCGAGATAGTGCTCCTGTTTTTCCTCAAGCTGGGCCATGAGCGTAAGTGCCTCTTCGTTCTCCGGATCGGCCTTCAAAAGCTGCCGGCATCTAAGTAAAGCCGTCTCCATGTCCTCCTGTTTGTAGGCAAGATAGGCTTGCTGAAGGAGAGCAGAGGTCGTTTGGGAGTTGGGCGTCGTCAGTGGCACGCCACAACGTACACAGGTTTGATTGTCGGGTTCGTTGGTTGCGCCGCAGTTTTGGCATTCCATCGTCTCATCGCCCCTCTCTTGTGCTGCTAAAGAATCGGCCCGATTCTGCGCCCAAACACCGCCTTAGCGCAAGTGCATTATAACCGAAACAGCCCTCTTTGGCAAGAGGCATCTCAAATCGTGCCGCCCTAAACTAAACTATAGAAACACTTTCACCGAGAACACCGTTCCCATAGCTTAGATATAAACACAAAAGAACAGAAGAGATCGTTTTTCTCGACAAGGGAACCGTAGCAGCCTCCCTTGTCGGTATTTAAAAGCGTACAGCCGCTCGTTTCGGCCGGAGGATGAGAATGGAGACATTAAATTCGATGCGTTGGTTATTTCTCACTTTTCGCGTGATTCTGGTCTGTTGCATCGGGTTACTACTCTACTATCTTCTTATTGACCGTCCCTCTCCTCTGCCAAAAGAGCTTTTGGTGGCCAGAAATAGCCTACTGCACGGAGATGAAGCCGAAGCACGTGCAGCGCTCGATCACTATCTCGACACCCATCCCCACGACCCAACAGCTTACCTAGAGGTGATCGGGCTATGTGAGAACTTTCCTCATAGCGCCTCTGACCTGCTGTTGAACTACGCTCAGCGTGCGGTGCAAGATTGTAGCAACGCCGATAGCACAAGTCGTTCGCGGCTTTATCTCGCCTTGGCTGATGCCTACACCCAACAAAAGCCGCCACAAAATCAGCAGGCACGTGCAGCGGCACTACAGGGCCTCAACCTTACTCCCGACGATCCTCAAACGCTGAACGATACCGGCTACATTCTTGCGATCACAAGCAGCGATCCGGACGCGCTTAAGCAAGCGCAGATCCTTGTTGCCAAAGCGCTTACTAAACTACAGCACAGTTTTGACTTCTCTTCTGACCGAAGCGAACTCTACGCCGCAGCAGAAGACAGCTACGGGTGGGTTCTTTATCGTCAGGCTGTCTGCGGCCCAAAATCGCAAGCGCACGACCTCTATGCCGATGCCGTGGAGATGTTGCTGCAGGCGACCTCCGATCTACCTAAAAACACGCCACCGGTGGCGGCACGAACCTACTATTATCACCTTGCAGCCGCCTACTATGGGCTCGGGCAATACGAACTCGCCAAACATGCCATCCAGGTCGCTCTGCTCTACGACCCCAACTACGAGGAGGCTTTACAAGAGCAAAAGATCATCGAAGCCGCTCTAGCGAAAACGCCTTCCACCGAGTCGGCCTCTGCAGGCACTGCCACAACACCACAGCTTTCTACGCCGACGCCCAAGCTCACCCCGGCCTCTTTACCGGCTCAGAAGTGAGGGACGGAAACGGTTAGAACACCTTCCGTTTACCTAGCCCCTCCCAGAAAGCCACTTCCTAAAGTATACTATCCCCACTAAGCACACGAACCGTACTACCAAAGCTTTTGGAGGGAGATTCCATGCCCGTTTTCGAGATGCCTTTAGAGCAGCTAAAACGCTACCAAGGCAGAAACCCCAAACCCGATGATTTCGATGCCTATTGGCACCGTGCACTCTCCGAAATGCGCAGCATCGACCCACAGGTGGAGCTTATTCCTCACCCAACCAAGGCGAGCTTTGCCGAATGTTTCGACCTCTATTTCACCGGTGTAGGTGGCTCGCGCGTCTATGCGAAATATCTTCGTCCAAAGGCCGCCCCAAAGCCTCATCCAGCCCTCCTCATGTTCCATGGTTATAGCGGATCGAGTGGCGATTGGACCGACAAACTGCCTTACGTGGCACAAGGCTTCGCGGTAGCAGCACTGGATTGTCGTGGACAGGGAGGCCGCTCGGAAAACATCGAAGGGGTTCGTGGCCCCACCCTGCGTGGGCACATCATTCGTGGGCTAGACGATCACCCCGACAAACTTTACTATCGCGCGGTATTTCTTGACACAGCCCAGCTCGCCAACATCGTGATGAGTTTTCCAGAGATTGATGCCGATCGCGTCGGCGCTACCGGCGGCTCACAAGGGGGCGCACTCACTCTTGCCTGTGCTGCTCTCGAGCCGCGCATCCGAAAAGCTGCCCCCGTGTTTCCTTTTCTCTGCGACTACCTGCGCGTTTGGGAGATGGATCTCGCTGTCGGCGCCTATGAAGAGATACGTACCTTTCTTCGACAGTTCGACCCACGCCATGAAAGGGAGCAGGAGATATTTACACGGCTCGGCTACATAGATTGCCAACATTTGGCGCCGCGCATTCGGGCCGAGGTGCTTATGCTTACCGGTCTCATGGATACTATCTGCCCACCGTCCACACAGTTTGCCGCCTATAACAAAATCGAATCGCCCAAACGCATGATCCTTTACCCCGACTACGGGCACGAGAGCCTCCCCGATTCAGCCGACATCCTCTTCGACTTTTTTGCCGATCTCTAACCGATAGCTCGATAACCTATCTGTTGGGTGCTAAGCGCCTCTCCACTTGAATTCGAGCATACAAAATAACGGCAAAAAAGACGATAATTGGGCGATAAATGCCGCAAACGAATCGTATTTGTTTTGAACTGAAGAGAGAAAAACGCCTCTCTTACAGAGTACGCATCATAATGCGGCGCCTCGCCGCTCAGGAGTGATGGATCGAATGTCTGAAGATTCTGAGATCGTGTTGACCCCAGGAGGTCATGCTAAGCTGCGCCAGCGGCTCGATTATCTGCGCAATGTGCAGAGGCCTGATATCGCTCGCCGTCTGCGCGCCGCCAAGGAAGGCGACGACCTCACGGAGAACTCAGAGTACGAAACCGCTAAACAAGAGCAAGCTCTTGTCGAAAGCGAGATTCTCGAACTCGGCCATCTTCTTCAGATGGCCCGGGTGGTAGACGATGAATCTATTCCCACGGACCACGTGGGCATCGGCTCCATTGTGGCAATGACCAATTTGGAAAGCGGCGCACGATGGGAGTTCACTTTGGTGAGCTCGGCAGAAGCTGACCCTGATCACAACCTCATCTCCGACGAATCACCCATCGGCAAGGCCGTCATGGGAAAGAAGGTAGGAGACATCGTCTCCATTCGTGTGCCCAAAGGGATCATGAACTACCGCATCGAGAGCATTCGCAAGTAGAAGAACACCCTACCAGATAGACTGCTTCCGATTAGAAGCATCCCTTTGTCAAAATGGCTTAGCAAGACATTTCTGCTTTGCCTTTCAGAATCTGTGTCGTGTAAGAGAACCTATGTAGGCGTGAAGGGAGGAGACCAGAAGAATCGATCGTGAACGACGAACGAAAACCGCTTATCGCCGCTGAAGAGGAGAGCGCCTCAACGACGGCCTCACGTGCCGAAGATGCCACGAGCGCAACGCAGGAGGAGCAAGAGCGAACCGAAGAGACCGCTAGACGCCTTGCCAAACTGCAGGCGTTACGTGCCGAAGGCCTCGACCCTTTTCTTATTGAGCGCTATGTACGTACCCACACCGCTTCCGAGCTTACCGCTGAGACGGCCGTTCACTGGACATTGCCGGACGAGCAGCGGGAGCAGATGGAGGTCTCCGTGGCTGGGCGCCTTACCGCTCAGCGTGTTAAAGGCAAGGTAATATTTGCTGATATTCGTGATCAAAGTGGACGCATACAGGTCTACGCACGGCGTGATGACCTCGGTGAAGTCGCTTTTGAACGCTTTAAAGACCTTGACCTCGGCGATTTTGTGGGCATCAAAGGCTACCCCTTTAAAACGCGCACCGGCGAGCCAACCATTCATGTTCGCGAATTTACTCTCTTAGCCAAAAGCCTTCGTCCCATCCCCTTCGGCAAGCAGGATGCAGAGGGCGTGGTGCACGGAGGGCTTTCCGATCGGGAGGAGCGCTATCGCCGTCGCTACCTCGATCTGCTGGTAAACCCCTCTTCGCGTGAGGTGCTTACCAAGCGTTGCAAAATCGTCTCCGCCATGCGTCGCTATCTCGATGCCCGCGGTTTCCTGGAGGTAGAGACCCCGGTACTGCAGTTAGTTGCAGGTGGGGCCGCTGCCAGGCCGTTTATTACCCACCATAACGCGCTCAATCACGATTTTAAACTGCGCATCAGCTTAGAGCTCTACCTTAAGCGACTTATTATTGGCGGCTACGAGAAGGTCTACGAGATCGGCAGGGTGTTCCGCAACGAGGGCATCTCTACGCGCCACAATCCTGAATTTACCCTCATGGAGCTTTACCAGGCCTATGCCAATCTCGAAGATATCATGGAGTTGGTGGAGGATATGTACGTTGCCATCGCTACGGAGGTAAACGGCAGTCCTCAACTTGAAGTCTTTGGGCACTCCATTAACCTCGCCCAACGCCCCTGGCCACGTCTCCCCATTTTAGAGGGTATTTATGAAAACACCGGCATAAGGCCCGAAGAGCTTACCTCCCTCGATAGCGCCAAAGCAGCCTGCCGTCGCATTGGGGTGACCTTCGATCTCGACAAGGAGACGAATCTAGGGGGGCTTATTGAGAAGCTCCATGAGCAGTATACCCAGCCTAAGCTCATTCAACCCACGTTCATCACCGATTTCCCCATAGAGACGTCGCCGTTAGCCAAACGCAAACCGGATAACCCCGCGCTCACACGCCGATTCGAGATTTACATCGCCACCCAAGAGCTTGGCAACGCCTTCTCCGAACTTAACGATCCCCTCGATCAACGGGCACGCTTTGAGGCTCAGGTACGTCAACGCGCCGCCGGAGACGAAGAGGCACACCCCATGGACGAGGAGTTTTTAGAGGCCATGGAGTACGGAATGCCGCCCACCGGAGGACTTGGCGTAGGTATCGATCGCTTGGCCATGGTGCTTACCGGCGCCGAGTCGATTCGGGACGTGATCTTCTTTCCTGCGATGCGGCCGGAAAAACCCCACACGCAACGATAGCCAAGAGCTTAGGTATACTACAATTTTAACTAGCGTTGCTGAGGGCGAAAAATGAGCAAACAGACCAAGACGGCTTCCCAAAACACAAAGTCCCGCCAGGTGGTTGCGGTCAATCGTCGTGCTCGCCACGACTATGAGATCGGTGAGACCTACGAGGCCGGTATCGCGCTGGTTGGCACCGAAGTGAAGCCGCTTCGAGCCGGCCGCGTGAACTTTCAGGACGCCTTCTGCAAAATCGAGAACGGTGAAGCCTGGCTCTATAACATGCATATCTCCCCCTATGAGCAGGGCAATCGCTATAATACCGACCCCAAACGCCGGAGAAAACTTCTCCTCCATCGTTATGAAATCGAACGTTTGCGCGCTGCCGCCGAACAGAAAGGCCTCACCATTATCCCGCTCTCCATTTTCTTTGAACGCGGTTTTGCAAAAGTGGAGATTGCCCTAGCGCGCGGAAAGAAACTCTACGATAAACGCGAAAGTATCGCTGAGCGCGACCGAGAAAGGGAAGCCCTTCGTCAAGCAGCCGGTCGCGAGTGAACCCCGAATAGAGCGGTTTTAAAAAAGAAGCAGGAAAGAGCGACACCAACGGCGTAACTGTTTCGTAGTCTGTACGAATTCCATCCCGTATTGCCTTGATCTTTAAAAGCTTACCAACATAGCTAAAACAGAGGTCTTCGGCCTCCGGTCGTTTGTGGTTTCCGCGCTTCGCCAACGTCTTTTGAGAGAGTGTCAGGAGATTGAGCGCTTCAAAAAAATACAATAGAACTCGAATGGGGTCTTCTTCTCTTCGAGAAGCAACAGGCCCTTCAAAACGGAGGAGAACATGGAAAATCGCGTTGTGCTGATCTTACATGGCTGGGGTGGCAATGCACCAGAGCACTGGCAAGAGCACCTATATGAACGGCTAACTGCTGAACAGGTTCCGGTGTACTATCCCGAAATGCCCAATCCGAGTGCTCCTGAGCTGAATGCGTGGCTCAGCGCGATCCGTCGCGAAATCGGCATGATTCGTGACCACCACGTGGGAGAGCCGCTCACCGTAGTAGCCCACAGCCTTGGTTGTATCGCCTGGATCCACCTCGTAAGCAGTTGCGGAACGGATGCCGACCCTATTGCGGAACGGGTTTTGTTGGTAGCTCCTCCCTATATCATGCCACAAGCCCCACCCACAGAGGCTCCTGCCGGCGTCACCAGTTTCTATCCACTGCCTATCTACCCGGGGGTGTTACACGCTGTTTGCCCGCAAACCGTTCTCGTTGCCTCTGATAACGACGACTACGCCACCTTCGATCAAAGCGCTGGCCTAGCGCAGGCTCTCGGCATCCCCATTTACAAACTTGAGGGGGCTGGCCACATTAGCCCCTACTACGGCTACGGCAAGTGGCCTTGGGTCGAAGAGTGGTGCCTAGGGCGTGCGGAGCTGCCACCACAACCACGCTAATCGTATAGCCTTTGAGTGGATCTTGGGGATGACATTGGGCTTCCCGACAAAGAGTGGGAGGCAGTTGTTGTTGCGCCCAAAAACGCTAGCGATTTCCCTTGATAATCGCGAGAAGACCAAACGATCTGTTTCCCTAACAAAAGGAATCGTCCGTTCCTTTGGCGAAATGTAAAGCTTAGAAAGCGGGAAAATCCATTCCTTTACTTCAGCATCGGAGGTAAAAAACCTATGGCGAAAAAACAGCTCAATGTCGCCCTTATCGGCTACCAGTTCATGGGCAAAGCGCATAGCAACGCCTATCGGCAGGTAGCACGCTTTTTCGATATCGAGGTCGAACCCGTCCTCAAGGTGATATGCGGACGTCATGAACAGAAAGTACGGGCTGCTCAAGAGCGCTTCGGGTGGCAAGAGTACGCCACAAACTGGGAAGATGTGGTGGCACGAAATGATATTGATATTATAGACATCGGAACTCCTAATAATACCCACGCCCAGATCGCCCAAGCAGCTTTGAAAGCAGGCAAACATGTGCTCTGTGAAAAGCCGCTTGCCACCACTCTAGAGGACGCACGTGCCTCCTATGAGCTCGCTAAAAAGAGCGGTCTCGTTCACGGGATCTGCCATAACTATCGCTTTGTACCAGCTGTGGCCTACATTGCTCAACTCGTGCGAGAGGGGCGCATCGGCAAAGTGCGCCATTTCCGTGCTACCTACCTCCAAGACTGGATTGTAGACCCCAACGTGCCCCTCGTATGGCGTCTTGATAAAAGCATTGCCGGTAGCGGCTCGCATGGCGACCTGAACGGCCACCTCATAGATACCGCTCGATTCGTTATGGGCACCGAGTTCGCCGAAGTCATTGGGCTTCAAGAGACGTTTATCAAAAAACGCCCCCTCCTTGCCGATACCGAAGGAGGCCTGGCCGGTTTTAAAGCCGCTCAGGATATGGGAGAAGTGACCGTAGATGACGTGACGGCATTTCTCGCCCGACTAGAAAACGGCGCGACTGCCACTTTCGAAGCCACCCGCCTTGCTCCGGGGCGCAAAAACTATCATCGGTGGGAAATCAATGGAGAAAAAGGCTCCATCGTCTTTAATCAAGAGCGCATGAACGAGTTCGAAATCTATCTTACCGATGACCCCCAGGGCGTTCAGGGCTTCCACCTAGTTCAGTCCACCGAAAGCTTTATGCCCTATATGAGCGCCTATTGGCCGGTTGCCCATATCATCGGCTACGAGCATACCTTCATTAATCTTGTGCACGACTTCCTCTTGGCCATCGTGCGTGGAACCCCATTTACCCCTAACTTCGAAGACGGCTATAGGAACCAAGCTGTGCTCTCAGCCGTAGAACGTTCCTGCGAGACACGACAATGGACCAAACCTGAAAAGTAACGGCATGATCGAGCAGATATGGGCGCCCTGGAGGCTGCAATACATTGAAGCGGCGGGAAAGTCAGAGCAGTGTATCTTTTGCGACTTTCCCGCCCAAGGCGAAGCACATGATGCCGACAATCTCATCGTGCATCGAAGTTCCCATGGCTTTCTCATTCTCAACGCCTTTCCCTATAGCAATGGGCATCTCATGGTGGTACCCTTTCGACACACCACCTCGATGGAAGACTATACCGACGAAGAGCTTCTCGATACGATGAAACTCATCCGGCTAAGCCTGCGGCTTCTGCAGATCGCCTATCATCCAGAGGGGTTTAATACCGGACTTAACATTGGGCGCGTAGCTGGAGCCGGCATTGCGAACCATCTCCACTGGCATATCGTTCCACGCTGGAACGGAGATACTAACTTCATGACAGCGGTGTCTGGTATTCGCGTTATCCCTGAACGACTAGAAAACACTTACGCACGCCTTCGCCAAGCCCTTCCGGAAGCTCTCAAGTTGGAAAAAAGCGAACCAGGAACTTCCTAACGATCGCTTGCGTACAGGAAATTGCTTCTTGAATAGATTGGGTTTGGGTGTTGATTTTAGGTCTTCCCCTTTGGTTGGGTGGGGAAGACCTAAACTGTTTGTGTAGTTGCAAGCAATTGTGGACCTAAACTCGTTCTTCTCCCCATGATCCTACGGCGCGATAAGCACTTTAACTGAATGAACTCTTCGTTGATGCATCGCCTGCAACATCTCTACCGCCTGCACCAATGGCACTTTGTGTGAGATCAGGGGTTTCACGTTGAACTGCCCGGTGGCCATTGCGGAGAGCGTGGTGTGCCAGTCGTCCGAGGTGGTGTAAACGCCATACTCCGAGTTCCACGTACCAACCACCGTGACCTCACGGCGCATCATCTGCGAAAGAAGCGGTGCCGACAGCACCACGTCGGTGGCCGGGTTACCCAGCAACACAACATGTCCACCCCGCCCACAGGCGCTACAGGCTTGAATCAACGTAGCCGGCACACCGGCGGCCTCGATGCAGATATCGGCCCCCTGTGCCATCGTCTCTATCTCGATGCGTCTTACGGGATCTTCCTCCTTTGTTGAAAAGACCCTTGCAAAGCCCAAGCCTCTCGCCAAAGAGAGCTTCTCTTCTACAACATCGAACAAGAGGATTTTCGCCGCTCCTCCTAAACGCGCCCAGAGCGCCGCGAGCAGCCCAATGGGGCCGCAACCGAAAACCGCCACAGTAAGCCCGGTGAGGTTTCGACCGGTGCGCCGAAGCGCATGAAGGGCAACGGCAGCCGGCTCGGTCATTGCAGCCTCTTCCAGCGATACCCCTTCAGGCACCGGCAGGAGATTGCAGGCAGGCGCCACAACGTATTCTGCGAAGGCTCCGTTCTCACGCGAGCCAAGATAGCTATAATCGAAGCACTGCGCGTAGTTCCCTCTCTCACAAGCAGAACAGCGACCACACCAGATGAGTGGGAAAACGGTTACCGCTTGTCCTTTTTCAAACCCCTCTACATCAGGGCCGCAGAGATCAACGGTGCCGGCGAACTCATGGCCGCACACCAACGGAAATCGGTAGGTGCCTTTCTCGAAGAGCCGTGGAATGTCCGATCCGCAGACCCCACAATAGCCTACCCTTATCCTTACCTGGCCTGGGCCCGGCTCTGGACAGGGTATCGGCTCGTAACGCACATCCCCAACTTGGTGGAGCACAAGGGCATGCATAGTTGTCATGGCTTTCGCGATCTCTCTTGGCGTAGTCTCATCCCTTCCTCAATGGCCTGTTCAATTCGACGCATATTTTCTAGACGTGGCCGTTCCGAAGCAAAGAGGCTGCTAGAACCGACAACGAGGATATCGGCGCCTGCAGCCACCATGCGAGCAATGTTGGTAAAACTTACATTGCCATCCACTTGAATCGGCAGTTGCGACAAACCTCTCTCATCGAGCCAGCGGCGACAATCCTCTATCTTGCGGATGGCCGAGGCGGTCAGCAGCTGCCCAGCAAAACCTGGGTTCACCGTCATGATAAGCACAAAATCTATCAGCTCTCGCACGTATTCGAGGGCGGAGAGCGGGGTTGCCGGGTTTAACGCCACACCGGCCTGAATTCCGTGGGCGCGAATGAGACTAAGCACCCGATCGAGATGCCGTGTGGACTCGGCATGTACGGAGATGGATTGAACCCCTATCTTTGCCAATCGCTCGATAAAGAGCTCGTTATGCTCCACCATGAGATGGACATCAAAGGGAAGACGGGTTAAAGAGCGCAAATGCTCTACCGTGGTGAGACCAAGGGGCATGTTGGGCACAAAATGGGTGTCCATAATATCCATATGGAGCCAGTCTACACCCAGCATCTCCAGTTCGCGCACCTCATCGGCAAGATGGGCCTGGTCAGCACACATCATGGAGGGCGCAACGCGCACGGTTCGCGAAGGTGTCGGCGAAAGGACGGCCTCTGAAGGACGGGCGGTGAAGTGTTTCTTGAGATAGCGTAGCGAGCTACGCAGCTGGGATTCCAGAAGTGGGTCGGTATAGTCTCGTCCGCGTTTAGGCCCGCTGATCTCGAGGTAGCCTACCACCTCGGAGACGGGAAGATGATGCGCATGCTGATAGAGCAGATCGCGAAAGGTAGCGATCTCGATCACGCCACGAAGACGTTCCTCCTCCGAGAACCCGAAGGTTGCGGCGAAGCTGGCATCGGTGTTTTTAAGGTGGATCTCGTAGAGGGCTGGCAGGGCGGCCTCGAAGAGAGCCTGCGGCGTATAGCACAAAGCGCCTTTCTTGTCTATGTAAGCATGGGCGATGTCCACACAATAGCCTACCCGGGCCGTGCTGGAAAGATGGGCAGCATGGTAGGCGTTGAGCTCCTCAGCGAGATAACGAATCTCTTCCGGCGTCGCGGGTGGCTCGGCAAGACACGACATCGGCTCAATGGTAAGCCAGCGCACTCCCTTTTCATAGGCGTAGTGCATAAGCTCCTTCATATGGCGTATATAACGAGCGAGACCATCAGGCTTGAAGTCAATCTCATCTCGCATAACGGCGCCAGGGTTGGAGCCCACAGACAAGGCACCGAGCAGGGCACCTACCTCGATGAGTCGTTCATAACAACGCCTTGCAACCTGCTCATACCCTGCCTCCTTCCGAAAGAAGCCGCCGAGTTCTCGATGTGCGGTAAAAAGGCTGCGGATACAAACGCCATGTGCCTCCGCTTCGGCGCGCAGTTGGAGAAAAGCATCATCCGGCAAGTGATAAAGTTCGAAAAAGGTACCAAGCTGTACGAGGTGGATATCCTCCTCTTGCAGGAGGCGAAAGAGCCATTGAAAAGAGTACCGATACTCTATCGGATCGGTTTTTACTCCTAAGGCTAGGGAGAGAGAAGTAGGGTTGGAGGACTTTGGGCGCGGTTCAAGCGGCGCCTGAACGTTTTTGGCGTTTTTCATGTGTTTCACTAGCATCTTGCGCTTTGACTACAGTTATGTTATACCCTCTGATAGCTTGTAGAACGTTTTAACGGCAGCGGATAGTATGTGTCGAACGATACACATTTTTTGAATCCCTTGTTGACACTCGACGCGATTTGGTGCTATACTGTTGTTAACCTAACGATAGGTTAATCCAAGAGGCCCTATGGTATCACAACAGCCTACTCTGCGTGAAATAGCGAAACGAGCCAACGTCCACTACACGACGGCCGCCTGTGTGCTGAACGGCACGCGCGGAAATACACGCGTGTCAGAACAGACCCGTAAGCGCGTGCTTACTGCTGCCAAAGAGCTGGGCTATACGGTAAACCGTGCAGCACAACAGCTCCGTACACGCAAAAGCCACGTTGTAGGTCTCCTCGTCGGCGGTGTAGAAAACCCCTTTTTCGCCAGAATGGTGGCGCTCTGCTCTGCTGCCCTTGAACGACGCGGGTACGAAATCATTCTGACCACTCGACGCTCCGATGAACCAAACGACCTACATCTGCTGGACGCCTTGCTTTCGAGACGTCCAGATGGGGTACTTCTATGGTGCGAAACCTCTACTCAGGTTCGTGAAAGGGTACAGCAGCCAGATATGGCGAATGCGGTGGTCATTGGTTATGGTGTTCCTGGACGAGATAGTGTGGCTGCTGTGCTACAAACAGGGCTACACAGTGCGCTCGAATATCTCGTTGCACACGGGCGGCATCGTATTGCCTATCTCGCACCAAAGCATTCCGTCGCTCGTGAGGGAGATGTACGCTCGACATACTACACTGAGTTTATGAAAACCATAGGACAGGAACCTACCATCTACACATTCTGCGGAACGGCTTTCGATGTTGATGTCGCCTATGCTCGTGTACAACAAATAGTATCTCAACCGGATCGTCCGGATGCACTTCTCTGTTTTAATGATATGACCGCACTAGGTGCTTTGGCGGGCTTGCGACATAGAGGGATCAGTATCCCCCACGAGATCGCCATCGTTGGGTGCAATGACCTGCCACTTTCTGCTCTATTCGATCCACCGCTCACCACCATCCGCTATCCCCTTGATCAAATCTGCGATTTGGCTGTGCAGATGTTGGTAGAGCGCATCCAAGCGAGTCAGGCAGGGGAGTGGCTCGCCCCACGTCATGTGGAGATACCGACAGAGCTCGTCTTGCGCGCATCGGCCTAATTGTAATCGCGAATCAAATACAGACTTCTGAATGGAGGTGAAATAACATGAGCGGTTCTCCACTCAAAAGCGAGCTACCCAGCTGGGTGGGTGTTGCTGTCATTGTAGTCGGCATTCTGGTACTCATAGGAATTGGCTACTACGTCTTTACGGCGAACGGGGCACCCAGCAAATTCCCGCCGGGAGCGGTTGTAAAGCCAACCTATGGACAACCCGGAGGCTATATGCCTCCGCGTCCCTCTAACCCTTACAATGGCGGTACCCGTTAGCACGAAGTTTTTCCCTTAATAACGCATCGCTACTATCAATGAGGAAAGGAGCTAATAATAATGAACTCTAGATCGAATGCATTTACCTTAATTGAGTTGCTTGTCGTTATAGCAATAATCGCTATATTTGCAGCGATTCTGTTCCCTGTCTTCGCGCAAGCGCGTGAGAAGGCAAGAGAGATCTCGTGTCTTAGCAACGCAAGAGAGCTTGGAATGGCCATTGCCATGTTTACCCAGGATCATGATGAGTACCTTCCTAAAGCCTTCTTCAACGATCAGGCGGATGTTGGGGAACCTTGGGGCAATCCATGGAACACTGGTTGGGATGAAGTTATTCTGCCCTATATCAAGAACAAGCAGGTATTCCAGTGCCCCTCCGATTCGTATAGCCTGCCGCGAACAATGCACGATTACGACCCAAACACAAATCCCAACGAGGTCATTCCAGGGTCCTATCGGTATAACATCAGCAACTTGCCCAACGGCCCTTGGA
The DNA here is from genome assembly GCF_000427095.1 of Chthonomonas calidirosea T49. NCBI lineage: Bacteria > Bacillati > Armatimonadota > Chthonomonadia > Chthonomonadales > Chthonomonadaceae > Chthonomonas > Chthonomonas calidirosea. Next base: position 2,385,739 of record NC_021487.1, on the reverse strand, counting down.
CGGCGATGAAGCTTGCCGCCCTCGATCAACCGACAAGTTGCATTCTCATCGCAGAGAGTGTTCCTGGTGTTGATGGATGGGAGTGGAACCAACTCTCCACTTGGGAAGACATTCACGGTCGCGTGTGCATAGACTTTACGAATAATGCCGGTTTTGACCGCCATTCACGCATCAGCGGACGCGGCCCCAACACATGGACATCGGAATCGGCTGAAGTGCTTCCAAAGGATCAAAGAAACCGAGCGATGTCAAACTATGTCTTCGCAGACGGCCACGCCAAAGCGCTTACCTGGTCGGCCACATGGCAGCCCATCGGACCCGACGTGAATGTGAATGGTACCATGCTCACTCCCACCATGTGGCGCCAGAACTTTAGCGGTTGGCAAGATCAGTGCAACTATCAAGCAGGTCAGAATCGCTAGCGGGTCCTAAGCTTATCTAAAGCCGATCATCAACCCTCTTCTTTGCGAAAACGAAGAAGAGGGTTTCTTGTTTCGCCTTACCTTAAGAAACTGCCAACCCCTTTTCGACGGTATCTCAAAGAAGGTACAATTCTTCCACTTCTGGAGGTGCTATGGCTATGTGCAAATCTTCCCGAATAGTTCGGGCTGTTTTCTATAGTTGTGTGCTTGCTCTCGTTGCGCTGCCCTGTCATGCTCAACAAAAATCGGCTCCCCCGTCTCCACAAAGCTCTGCACCCGCTGCAACCGGCCCCCTACTCACCTATGCGCTCCAGCCCGGCTCTGTGATGCACTATCTGGTAACAGCCTACTTCGATGGTCACTTCCCTCCCTTCGATCAGCCGGGCGATCCACCCGTTCATCTGTTAGCTCACATGGAGTATGTGGCGCATGTCGGTCAACCGCAGCAAGATGGGCTCCCTGTGGACTTCACCGTGACCAAAGTGGACATGCAGCTACTGCAAAAAGAGGTGCCTATTGGAGCGAAGGTCGACCCGAAGCAGGTGGTTCCGTTCCCCATAGAGCTGGAGCAGGCGCAAAAAGCCCTTAACACCAGTGTGGTATTACGACCTGATGGCTCTATTGCGCGAATCCTCACCGCGCCCAACAACATGGTTCGGGTGAACGTGGGGATCGATCTGCGCAAACTGTTTATGATCGTTATGCCCGTCATCTTACCGAACAGTGCCGTCACTCTGGGCATGTCGTGGACATCGAAGGAGGGTGTAATCGGCACCGCGCCGGCTCAGGTCGCCTATACCAACAAACTCAGCGCAATGCAGCCGGATGGAGCCAACCTTAATTTAAAGATCGTGCAGACGGCCACCTCTCAAATTGACGATACCCTCGACTCGAGCGGTATGGCCACAAATGACAAGCAGCATGAGGTTAGCCGCCTTCAAGGCACAGCCAGCCTTACTGGATGGATGAACTATTTTGGCACTCCAGTCCTTGCATCAAACGGCATAAAAACCTACGCGGTCCGCATGCAAAAAGGGCTTTTTAAGCTGGCTGTAAAGCTAAAGCAGACTCCTCTATCTAACGCTGCCGTCTCTTCTTCCACCACTCCGCCCAACGTCACAACCACTGGAAATGTGGATGTTACCGCACGATTCGTGGTACAGGCTCTTGAGCAGACGGCCTCGCATTAGCAAGAGAGCTCGTCTTCTCTATCTAGCTTGCCTACTGTTTTTTGGAGAAATGAGGCTTGGAGCCTCTTCGCCCCCACAAGGGGCAAGGCACCCTCGTCCCTCACAAAGCCAAAACCGTTCGCTCTACTCCCTTAAGCTGCGGTTCTCTGAAGGGCAGGTCACAAACTATCGGATAGATATCGTCTATTCTCTCCGCCGTGCTGGCAAGGCTCAGCCACTTTACACGCTTCGAGAAACGTTGATGGAGCGAGTCCAAGTGCAAAAGGTTCGCCCAGATGGAAGTGCGGAGCTATCGTTTGTCGTTACAAGTGGTGCTGGCCTGTTTAATGGTAAGGCTTTTGAGGTGAATGCCTCTGAAGCTCCTATGTATTGCGTTGTAGCCCCAAACGGCGCTGTGGTTTCCTCTCCTCCCTCAAAAGGAAAGGTGGTCTCTCCACAAATACCCGACTTTCTACAACGTGCCACCAACCTCTACGGCCTTCTATTCCCCTCTTACCCGCTTGCCTTAGGCCAACATTGGAGCTATCATGAAGCCGAAGGCAACACCACCGCCTGCCTTGCAGAAATGCGGCAGGTCGGGCCTTACCAAACGTTGCTGTTGAAATCGCTTTCGGTTATCTCGATACATACCTTTGTGCACACCTCCGATTCTCCCTCGGCAGAGGGCGATCCAAACTCTGTCAGCGGAATGATCCTGCGGGGCAAGCTGCGCCTACGTTCTTCAACCGACTTTGCGCCTCAGCTCGGCCTGTGCGTGCGTATTGTTAAGCACGGATGGGCCGATCTGCAGGTGCGCACGGTGGTCAACAAACCCTCTAAGCAAAACCAAAATACCCCAGCCACTCTTGTCCTTCCTCCACCAGTACATATGCTTGCAACTTTCGAGATAAGCGCGGGTATTGTGGGCTAGGGATAGGAAAGGGCACAACTTACGCCCTTTTATCCGTAACTAAAGAAGGGATGCGAGTTCACCGATAATACTTGGTGATTCGAGTTCACCTTCCTTCCCTGGCGCGGCAGGGTTTTGCTCTCCTTTTACCTGCCGCGTCCTTTTTTATTTTAGAGTCGCCTTCACCGAGAGAAGCGTCCCGTTATTCCCTACCTTTGAAGAGAAGGTACAATTTAACAGAGAAAGGAGAAGTAAATGGAGATTCTAGTTTTTCTTAGCAAATGGCTCCATATTTTGAGCATGGCAGGGGTGATTGGCGGGCTCTTCTTTGGTCTCTTCGTACTTGGTGCCTTACGACCCCAAAATGAGGGCGAGGAGGATGAAAAGCTGAAGCTTGCCTGGAAACGTTTTGGCATCTCTATGGGAATATTGTGGCTCGTGGTGCTTATCACCGGTTTCTATAATCTCTCAGTAGTTACCCCAGAGGTTAATGCCACCTATCAAACCACAATAGGAATCAAAATCGGCCTGGCCCTGTTGATGTTCCTCATAACGCTTGCTGTCGCTCACCCTATAGGGCCGCTTAAGAAATTCTTTCGCGAGCGCAACACCTGGCTGGCTATCCTGCTGATAACCGGCATTGTCATTGTGGGCATCTCCGCCGATCTCAACCTCTCTCGGATCAACGGCTCCGGCCTGAAAAAAGTGCCTGCAGCCTCAACTCCAGCCGCCATTCCGCCGGGCCCTTAATAGAGCCTTACCCTGTCTTTATGACCCTATGCGCGACAAGCCCTGCGGTTCAGGGCGGGGAAGGATAGCGCGGGCGGCATAGCCGTCCTTGGGTTTTCCGTGGGGTGTTTGCTGCGGCTCGATGGAGTGGCGCACGATGCAGATCGGAGCGCCGCCACAGGATGAGGGACGGCGACCACAACACGCCCCTCCAAGAGCGTTTCTGAATGGCGGGCCGCGTTGGAGACGGCCACCTCGGAAGGATCTTCCACCAACAGGTGAAAGTGATCATCCTCCCCATCCATCTCGATTACTTGCGCCTCGAAGTCGGCGCAGACCTTGGCGAGGAGGGCGCCCAGCCGCTGGATGGCGTCGCCATCGAACACTCTACGGCGGTATTTCCTCACTAAGACCAAAGGGACGTGCATCGTGAAAACGCCGTGCCCTCCGTGCCCAATAGCGTTGTCATCGCTCCTAGACCAAAAGGACAATTCCGGACATGCAGCGCCTCCAAGCCTTCAAAGCAGGGCGGCTTCCCGCGCTTCAAGAAGAGGGGCCAGCACGACAGCTTCCGCTACCCCGGTCCGAAACCGATCAAACTCGACCCGGCCAACAGCCGCCTCTTTCTGCCCAAGCTGGGCTGGCTGCGCTCCCGCAACCGTCGGGAAGTGCTAGGTACCGTGAAGAACCTCACCGTGAGCCACTCTTGCGGCAAGTGGTTCATGTCGATCCAGACCGCCTATGCGCCGCTGGGCCGCTTGAAGCGGCCCGAGGTGGCCTTGCGCACAGCGCAGCAGGCCATGAGCCGCAAGGTAGAGTTCAGCAACAACGGGAAGAAGGCGAAAGCCAGGGTCTCAAAGACTCATTCCCGCATCGCCAATGGGCGCCGCGACTTGCTGCAGAAGCTCTCGACCGCGATCCGCAAAAACCACGCGATGGTGTGTATTGAGGACTTGCAGGGACGAAAAAAGTCCAAGTTGGCGGCAGGCACAGCCGATGTGCCGGGAAGCAACGTTCGGGCCAAGTCGGGCCTGAACAAGTCCCTCCTCGACCAAGGCGGGTTGTCGTTCCGCCGCAGGACACCAGCCGCACCTGTCGGCCATGTCTGTGCGGACAACCGGCAGACGCAAGCCAAGTTCGCTTGTGTGGAGTGTGGTTTCGAGGGAAACGCCGATGTGGTCGGCGCGGTCAACATCCTTTCTTGTGGGATGCGACTGTTGCGAGACGCAGGTTAGGACACGGGCGACGCTTCGCCCAGGAGGCCGCAGGGTTCCTGGGGTGTCAGCCCGGCTGTCCTGTGGTTTGAACCCTAATGGGGGTCGGAAGCGGGAACCCAAGGAAGCGACTCAGGGGAATACCATACCTGAGCGCCGTAGGAATCTCCGGCCTTCAGGCCGGGGAGGATGTCAAAGCTTACCCGTAAGCACTCCATGGCAACAGCTAAGCGCGTGGTCGTTTCCAGCCGGCACTGTTTTGCTAAAGAAAGAACCTAGCAAAGCGGATAGCGATAACCAAAAAGGCGCTTCCAGTAACGTTGGAAGCGCCTTCCTTCTGTTCAGTGGATTCCTAATCGGACGACAATACCGCCTGATAGCGCGGCCAAAACGCCTGTAGTCGAGCCTTTTTCTTGAAAGCGTCGAAATCTTTCTGATACTGAGCGTTTTGTTGCGGGGTCAGTAGTTCCTGTAACGCTAACAGCTCACACTGCTCTTTCACGTTTCAAAGGGATCGGTTGAAGCGGGGATATGACCTACCATACGAATGATCCACCACGTCGGCCGCAGTTGATGTGTTACAGCATCGCGCACCATAAAGAAATGAGGGGTGGTAGTTTGGTCAACATGAAGAGAGAAGATCAAATCCTTGAGGGCCTGTGGTGCGCTGCCACCCTGTTTGCGCATCCACGGAAGCAGGCCACCGTTTTGGGCGCTGACATCCTGACTATACTGCTTTGCCACCGTGTAGAAGGAGGCTCCTGAGGTAAGGGCATCGTAGGCCTTGTCAGCGGTGGCTTTGTCTTTGGTAATGATCACGGCGATCTGAACCTGCTCGGGATGATAGAAAAGCGCATTGGGATTGGATGGATCGGTATTTTTCTTATAGACGGCCTCGACAGCCGATGTGGGCAGCGGGTGTCCATAGTAGTGGGTCAAAATCGCGATCTGCGCCAAGGTGGAACGGAGATTCATCTTCACATCATCGGGTGTCTCGTACCGGTCAGCCAGCATCTGGTCGAAATGCGGCGCTTTGCTGATCTCGGCATAGCGCTGGTCTACTTCTTGATCGCTTGGAGCTACCCCAAGGCTCTGTGCAAATTGAATGCGCAGCACCGTGTCGCGCCAGTTTTTGAGTACTTGCGGTCCAGCAACCTGTTCGAGATGGCGGTAGAACTCATCCTGATAGATAGGGTATCCATTCACGGCAGCTACCATCTGTCGCGCGCGAACTCTTCGACTTTCAATATAGCCTCCTAGTCCTATCCCAACAATTAGCGTGACAGCAAGAAGCAGTAAGAGCGGAAAGCGGCGCCCAGCGCTTGGACTGTTTTCGAACGGCAAGGGTTCCGGCTGCCTACGTGGCTTTACTTCGGGCAACCTTGCCACAAACTTTTCTTCGGAAGTGCCTTTCGTTTCCAAGACTTTCCCTCCTTGGCGCGATTTTAGCATCCACCAATCGGAACGCCTACATACCAAATTATCTATGTCTGTTCAGCTCACGCAGATATCTTACAAAATATATAGGGTTTCGGGTATTTTAAGTTCCCGTCTGCAACTATTATGGCAGAGACAGAGAGCAACTTAATGCCCCCTTATGGCATATCGAGGTTACGTGCAATGCGTTGGCTAAAAGTGGCTTCCGTCTCCGACATTCCTCCCGATACAGCTCGAATCTACCATTTAGACAGGCTGCTGCCTCCCGAAGGTTCCATGTCTACTCCAATGGAGGTAGCCATCTTCAAGGTAAACGGAACCTTCTACTGCTTGAACAACACCTGTCCTCATCTCGGTGGCCCGCTCGGCGAAGGATGGGTAGAAGGGAACGTTGTTATCTGTCCTCTGCACTATTGGGAGTTCGATATCCGTACAGGAGAGTCACCTGACGACCCCACCCTCTGTGTCACAACATACCCGTGCAAGGTAGAAGCAGGGTATGTCTACATCGGGTTGGAAGAGGAAGCAGAGGAAGGGCCTTAACACATCCTCTCTACCCTTAAAACGCTGGTAACGTTACCTGGGCACGTACTACACCAGCCCTATCGTGACGAGCCGTAAGTTTTACGTTCACGCCCGCTGGGCCTCGCACTACCCACTCCACCTTGGTACGCTCGCGGGTGGCATCGGCCGTCCATCCATAAGGAGCAGAGGCTTTATAGGCCTTGCCCTCCAACTGCTCCACTTCTGTGCGGGGTTTACCCACCTCTAGCACGACGCCTTCAGGCAGCTCGATCTCGGCTACCAACGGACGACACACCTGCTTCTCGAGTGCCTTTTTGCTAATATAGGTCGGCAGCCAACCCACGTTATCTACTACCAGTTGAACGCGGTAAGCCCCCTCCCCCAACGGCTCGGCAGTTGCGCTGTGCACCTGTAGCAAGGGCGATAGGAGGGCGTTCCATACGACCCAGTGGGCAAACGGCGCGATCTCTTTTTCCAGGAATTGGGGCGGCGGATTACGAAAGGCATACTGCACATCCCAGCCACCTATCTCTACAGCTCCCAATTGTGGGTGTTGGAAGGGACGCCAAGCCACGTAGCCTTTGCCACCCAGATTGGCATCGGACCACTCCAACATCTTGATGTCTTCCTCCAGCGGATGGTCTCGATACCACTCAATAAACCGATACTGCCCTGGCTTGGTATCGGGGCTAAAACCCTCTGTAATCCCGGCTTGACGCTGTGGTGACCATATCTCCACCGTCCAGGCAAAGAGACCAAGATGGTCGTACATCCAGTCGTCCCACACTCCGGTGATCACCTCGTTGGGATGATAGCGAAAGTCATGATAGACGCTGACGTGAGGGTAGCCGGTGAGTTCTGCCCCCTTTTTGCCTATGGTCTGAAAGACCCAAAGGTCTTCTGCGGGCATGGTATCGTCGGCTTGTGTGCCGTAAGGGCGTAGCAGCACGCCTCCATAGGTATGAAAGGTAAGGCCACCGGTGATGTTTGGATGGTTGGAGATAAACTGCAGAAGATTGTGCACTTCGGGTTCGCTGCCGGGGAAGGGACCGGCGCCGCGCTGTTGATGCTCCTGGCGCCAATGGGCAGGAAAGTTCCGATTGAGGTCAAGCCCCTCCTTATTACGCTGCACCGTTAAGGTGAAACCATCCCAATTTTCCAAAATCCCTTCCGGCAAGATGCGGTAGTAGGTTCCTCCGGTCTCCGTGGGCTCACGACGCACCATCAGGCGTGGATGCTCGGGATGGATCTTCCATGGGCCGTTTGGATCGGGGATGCGCATATTCAGTATGCGCCCATCTCCATCTACGTCTTCAATACGTAGGCCCTCTATAGGCTCTTCATCGTAGGGATAAGGCCGAACGCTGGAGCGGAGAAAGCGGGGTTTATCGGAAAAATAGAGTTCAGCTCCATCTGGGTTAACGCGGGGTACGACATAGAAGGCACGACTATCCAGAGCGCGTGTGACGTCGGGATCAGTCCCATAATGAGTGGCGAGGTAGTGCAGAATATAGAGACAGGCCGAGGAGGCGGACACCTCTGTGGCATGGATATTTCCGTCGCACCAATAGGCGGGCTTTTCGATATCGGGGCCGGTTTCGAAGCGGGTTGCTGTTACAAGCCATACATCACGCCCCTCATAGCTCTTCCCTATCGATTCCAGTCGCAGCAGATGGGGGAAGGCCTCCACAAGCGCCTGTAGGCGCTCTGTGAGCGCAGCATAGGGATAGTAGGTGTCGAATCGAATATCGCTAAGCTTCATCTTCCAAACTCGTATAGAAAGTCTATGGCATCTTGTTTCGTCATCGTGGGGAGGAGTTCCTGCCCGTGAGCCGGAGCATAAATTAAGAAAGACGAGGCAAATGAGCCTCGTCTTTCTCGTTTCCTTGCACCGCCACGCCTTTGTGGAGCGCATTCTTTAGGACATTTGCAAATCTATGTCAACACTCTTCGTTGCCGAAGAGCGATTACATGGTAGCAGGGAAGAGGCTGCGGCTCTTCGTTATCTGCGCCATGCACGTCCTGCACGTGTTTGCAACCTCTTCATCTTTGTTTATTCCAAACCCACGAGGATTTCTCAACACGGTAACTCTACCAGGTTATTAGGAATTAGAAAGAGGTGGTAAGGCGAGCTGTTGAGTTTTCTCGGTTTTATCGTTGGCCCAACCCGCCGAGAAAAGCAGAGAGAACTGAGAGGGGTCGGGTTGTTGTGCCAATTGAATACGAGCCGTGTAGAGGGTACCAGCCTGGGCGACACCTTGCTGTACCACCACTCTATCGCCCTGCGATGCAGGCAACCCAGGCTGCAGACGCACCAACGCAATCGTGAAGTGCAAGACTGCATCCTTCGATTCGGTTGCAGGCACCTGAAACTGCACCTCCAAATAGCCACCCTGTCCGTTCTCGTTGGCCTGCCAAACCACAGTAGGTTGCGGAAGCATCGGTTTCCGAACGGGATGAAGCCAACCGAAGAGCCTATCCGGCAGCCCCAAAGCGGCATGGCGTACGGGTGTGAACTGTAGCCCCGCCAGGAGCACAATAAGCACAAGAGCGGCGGCTGCAAGCACCTGTGGGCGCCAAAGCAGCTGCCAGCTGCCAAAAAGCTTGGGTTGTTGGCGTTGCAGAGGCTTTTCATCGAGTTTTGCAAGAATGCGCTCGTGAAGGGATGGAGGAGGTTCTACACTGGGCAGACGGTCAAGGTCGGCCCACACCTGTCGAAACCCCTGCATGCCCTCACGACAGGAGGGGCACTGCTGTAGGTGTGCCTCGAAAGCCGCCTGCAAGGCCTTATCCATATCTCCCGAAACATAGTCCGAAAATAGTTCTAAAGCATCTTGACATTGCATCTGTTTTACCCACCACGACGAGCTAATGAAGCCACATCTATTTAGTTTGATCCACTTTTTGGACGACGCCTCAGCAAGTTATGTTCCGCATGGCTAGAACGCCTCACGAATCGGCTCTAGCTTCTCCCGCAGGGCAAGACGTGCTCGGTTAAGGCGCGATTTTACTGTGCCAATGGGCAGTGAGAGCACCTCCGCGATCTCCTCATAGGAAAGCCCATCTACATGATAAAGCACAATCATGGCCCGCTGGTATTCAGGCAAACTTTCAATCGCTTTCTGTAAAAGCTCCTGACGCTGTTGTGCCTCTGCTAGCTCCTCCGGTCCTGGGGAGGGATCTTCGATCTGACGGGTTACTTGGCTCTCTTCTAACTCCACATACTCTTCCAGCGACAGGGTTTTTCGATTCTTTTGGCGCTTTCGGCGATCTAGATAGACGTTGGTGACGATGCGATAGAGCCAAGTCGAAAAGTTGGCGTCGCCTCGAAAACTATTGATCGCCTGATAGACGCGTAGAAAAGCCTCTACCGTGATATCGCCGGCCTCATCGTAATTGCCACATAAACGATAGGCCAAGTTATAGACGCGCTTTTCATGCATCCGCACCAAAGCATCGAAGGCGCGACGATCGCCTTCTTTGCTGCGCTCAATCAGTCGTTGTTCATCCGCGTCGGTCATCCTCTTCTCCGGCGCAAGGGTCTCAATAGGTTAGGGCTTCTTGCAGAGCGCGTGTCTCCTCGTCCGATAGAGGATGACTCGCACGTCCGTTCTGCACACGTTTGGCGTAGACGCGCACCTCGGCCCGGCTATAAACGCTTGTTAGCACATAGCCGTTGTTGTGCCCATCAAGCATAGCCAGCGAAAAGCTTTGCTCACCGCCGACGTTTTCAAAGGCATTATAGCGGACAAGGCCGTGCTTTTGAAAACATGCCGGTATCTGAGCCTGCAGCACCCCCACTGCCTGCTCCACCGCCTCGATACGCTGTTCCAAGCGCTCGATCTCGCAGACTTGGTGGGCCAGCATCTGCTCCAAACTGGCTCCATCGGGCCCTCGCAGAAACGCCTTTAACCTCTTATCCATACGTCGCACAGCGAGAAACGTAACCACAAAGCCCACAGCAAGCAGCGGAAAACCGATGAGAAGGGTGGGCATCAGCCATGACACCACGTTAGGTTGCAGCAGTGCGTGAAACACGTGTCTCCTTTCACTCCTCCTATTAAAAGTATTAGCGTTGGGGGGGACAACTCAAACCTCCATCGAGGCCAAGCAAGGGTATACTCTACAAGAGCTTTCGAGGAACTTCCATGTCGCCTTCCACACGCAGACAAGTCGTTTTTGTTGCCGTATTTCTTGTTATTGTACTTTTTTTCATGCTGACTTTCCGCCTAAGCATCGTAGACGGCGATTCGATGTTACCCACTTATCACAGTGGGCAGATCGTGCTGGTTTGGCGTCGTGGCCCGTTTTGCCCGCCCTTGCGCCGTAACGAGGTGGTGCTCGTGCGCCAGGCGCGCGAGGTTATCATCAAACGCATCGCTCGTCTGCCCGGCGAGCCCTTAGGACACTCCTTTCCGGACCTTCAAGCTCTTGCTTTTCGCAATGGTCTTGCCGATTACTACGAACAGCACATCGTCCAGACGTCGCACGGGCCTCAGGTAGAGCTAACGGTGCCTAAAGGCTATATCGTGGTGCTCGGCGACAATCTTGCCGTCTCTGAAGACAGTCGTGTTTTCGGCCCTGTTCCCGAAAAAGATGTGCTTGGAGTGGTGGTCAACAGTCCTCCGCCACCCTATACCTCCATAAGGCCTTAACCACCGAACAGGATTTGACATTCTAGCATGTTTTACTTGCTAATGACAAGAGGAGGAAACTATTTATGATTACTGGCTATTATGCTGTAGACTATCAGGTGCATTCGTTCCGCTCTCACGATGGCAGCGCCTCCATAGCCGAGCATTGCGAGCGTGCCGTAGCCATTGGCCTAGACGAGATAGGTTTTTCAGAACATAAGGATTTCGACCCCTGCGACCCCGTGGTGGACTACTTTCATTACGACGCCTATCTTAGAGAGATAGAGGCTGCACGCCAAGTATGGGGCGATCGGCTTCGTATTCGTGCGGGCGTAGAGATAGACTATCAAAAACGCTTTGAGGAGGAGATCGCAGCCTTTCTTGAAACCTATGCCTTCGACTTTGTGTTAGGCAGCGTCCATTATGTGGATGGTGTTCTGATCATGACCCCAGAGTACAACCGCGATCGAACGCAGCAGCAGGCCTACTCCGACTACTTTGCCGCAGTGATCGACTCGGTGCGCAGCGGCCTATTCGATGTAGTTGCCCATCTAGAGTACGCAAATCGGCGTGGCCTGGCTGCTTGGGGGCCTTACGATCCAGGGGCTTACCGTGATCTTCTTGAGGTCCTTTTTGAGGAGATGATCGCCCGTGGTGTAGCATTGGAGATCAATACCGCAGGTCTACATCATGGCCTAGGGACAACCTATCCGGTCGAGGCAACGGTGGCTCTCTATGCGCATAAAGGTGGGCGATATATCTCTATAGGCTCCGATGCCCACCACCCCGATCAACTTGCTCATGCCTATCCGCACGCTGTGGAGATGGCGTTGCGACAGGGCTTCACCGAAGTCTGCACGTGGGAGGGGCGACGCCGCCTTGCTAAACCGTTCTCCTCATAAGCGCCTCCTCTTGCAGTTTTTTCCGCTTCGTGCGTATAATGATAGCGGGCGCAACGGAGACCCCGTTGCGCCTTTGCTTATAAAAGTGAGGGCGCGACGATGCCACAGTTTGAACAGCTCAAAAAAGGGATGACGCGCGTGCGCGTACCCGCCAAAGACTCGTTGAGAGCCTACTTACTTCTCATGCAGCGCACCGGTGGAAGAATGCAGGTGCTGCCCAACGATGTTTACGTGCTTGACGAAAGCCAGATTCAGATACTGAAGGAGAACCAGATTCCTTACGAGGTCATAGCCGATAAATAGCCCGAAGGACTTAGGAATGAAGAGGCCTCTGTCCCTGAGGTCTTATCAGCCAGCAAGGCATAGAAGGAGAGGAGAGAGGGTTGAGCGCTGAAACGAAATATATTTTCGTTACCGGTGGAGTTGTGAGCGGCCTGGGGAAAGGCATCACCACCGCCAGCCTGGGGCGCCTCTTACGTAACCGAGGCTTCCGCATTACCTTTCAAAAGCTAGATCCCTACATCAATGTGGATGCCGACACCATGAACCCCTATCAGCATGGAGAGGCGTTTGTCACCGACGATGGAGCCGTTACCGATCTCGACCTCGGTCACTACGAGCGTTTTGTAGACATCTCCCTCACCCGTCGTGCCAGCGTTACCACAGGCAGCGTCTACAGCACGGTCATTGAGAAGGAGCGACGTGGCGACTATCTCGGTGCCACCGTGCAGATGATCCCTCACATCACCAACGAGATCAAAGAGCGCATTCGAAGCGCAGCCAAAGGCACCTCCGGCGAACCAGATGCCGACATCGTGATCGCTGAGGTGGGTGGCACGGTGGGCGATATTGAGGGACTGCCTTTTCTCGAGGCCATTCGCCAGTTCCGCAAAGATGTGGGGCCCCAAAACGTCATGTACATCCATGTAACCCTTATTCCGAGCGTAGGGCCTTGGGGCGAGGTAAAAACCAAACCCACACAGCATAGCGTTATGAAGCTGCGTGAGATCGGTCTACAGCCGGATGTGCTTATTTGTCGCACCCGTTTGCCCCTCTCTCAGGAGATGAAAAACAAAATCTCCCTTTTCTGTGATGTGGAGCCGGCCGCCGTGGTAGACGCAGTAGACGTTGACACCATTTACGAGGTTCCCCTTCTATTTGAAGAGGCCGGACTAGCCGATCTCGTCGTGAAGCGCCTTGGCCTGCCCGAAACGACCCCCGATTTGGCAGAATGGCGTGAAATTGTCTCTCGCATCAAACAGCCGCGCTACGAGGTGAACGTGGCCGTGGTTGGCAAATATGTGGAGAACGGCGACGCCTACATCTCCATTGCGGAGGCCTTAAAACATGCTGGTATCGCCAACGATGCCCGCGTCAACATCCACTGGGTAGATAGCGAAAAGTTGGAGCGCCAGCCGATAGAGCAGGTTATGGAGGGCATAGATGCCGTGCTTGTCGCCCCAGGCTTCGGTGCACGAGGTGTTGAAGGCAAGGTGATGGCTGCCCACTATGCGCGTACCAAGCCGCTGCCCTTCCTTGGCGTGTGTTACGGCATGCAGATGGCCGTTGTGGAGTTCGCTCGTAACATGTGTGGCCTTGCCGAAGCCCATAGCGAAGAGGTAAACCCTCGAACCCCGCACCCTGTCATCCACATTTTGCCCGATCAGAAAAATGTGCCGAATATGGGCAACTCCATGCGCCTCGGCAGCCATCGATGCCTGTTGGTATCCGGATCGATGGCCGAACGGCTCTATGGTGAATCGATTATCTATGAACGCCATCGCCATCGCTATGAACTGAATAACGACTACCGTGAGCTGTTGACGAAGCATGGGATGCTTTGCTCCGGCCTGTCGCCAGACTATCGCCTTGTGGAGATGGTGGAGATTCCCTCTCATCCCTATTTCATTGCCACCCAGTTTCATCCTGAATTTCAATCGAGGCCTAATCGGGCTCACCCGCTCTTTCGAGGACTTATTGCTGCCGCCCTCGAACATAACGGATTTCGAGCCTTTCGCGAGACCACAACCAAGACCATAGAGCGTCCTATGACGAGCCGGGGGGAGCTGACTCTGGACAACGAGGAGAAGAACATCGGCCTTGTGGAGAACGCACAAACGCTGGAGCTCTAACGCTAATGGCTGCTAAAAAACCGGCGACGCCTACCATCGTCGCTGCCCGACGAAAGACGCTGTATGCCATGTGCTTTGCCAGCATCCTCTTTGGGGTGCTCTGTCTACTGATTGGGAGTTACCTTCTTTCACTCGTTATTCCACCTCACGCGCGCTCGAAAGAAGACCTATTTACCCTCGCCATCGGTATAGGGATGCTCCTGTTCGGCCTTTGGCGTCTGGGGCTAGCGTTCTACTATCTGCGTGTTCTACGGAAAACGCGCTCTGCACCCTCCTCTTCTTCCCAACAACAAACGTGATACACTATCTCTTTTGAGGAGAATCTACTTATGCTGCCGCATCGTACAAGGTCCTTCATCTGCCTTCTATCTGGCCTGTTTCTCGTCGGATTGTCACGGATTACTGCCTATGCCCAATTTCAACGTGTTGGCGGTAACCCATTCGAGCCGCCCGCAGCCACCCTCCACTACGCCCGCAACCGTGACTATCATGTGGAGCATCTCCAACTTGTCTTCATTGTCCATCCTGATACCCACTCCGCCGAAGGTACCGTTACCCACACTCTCGCTCCTTTGCGAGATGGGCTATCCACCATCGTGCTTGATGCCGGGGCAAATCTCCAGATCAAGGATTGCACCCTAGATGGTGCCCCCGTTACGTTTGAACATAACGGCGATAAACTGATCCTGCATGCCCCTTCGCCTCTGCAGCGCGGGAAGTACGTGAAGGTAAGCGTACACTACATCATGCCTAGCGGCACAGTGGGGGGTGGTGCAAATGGAGTCGGTGGGTTCAAATGGATCGATCCGACCCCTTCCGACCCGCATCGCGCACCGGGGTTTTGGACGCAGGGAGAAACAGATACCAACAGGAACTGGGTACCCTGTTATGACTATCCTAATGACAAGTGTACTAGTGAAACCATCGTCACCGTGCCGGATACTTGGACGGTTATTGGGAATGGCCAGGAAGGTCCCGTAACGGAAGACAAAGCACATCACACTAAAACCTTCCGCTGGATCATGAATCAGCCTCATTCCACCTATCTCCTATCGCTTGTTGGGGGCGAATTAGATGTGTATCGCACCCACTGGGGAAAAACACCCCTGCTCTACGTAACGCCGAAAGGTCAAGGCGCACTCGCCCCCTACAGCTTCTCCGACACACCCGATATGCTCTCCTTCTATAGCCAACTGCTGGACTTCAAATATCCTTGGCCCAAATACGCCGAGGACGCTGTCTACGACTTCCCTGGCGGTATGGAGAACGTGAGCGCAACCACCTTAGGCAACATCGCTCTCACCGACCCTAGAGCTGGGCTGGTTCGTACCGACAGCCTCACCGCCCACGAGCTTGCTCATCAATGGTTCGGAGACACCGTCACCTGCAAGGACTGGGGCAACATCTGGTTAAACGAAGGATTTGCCACCTTTATGCAGATGCTCTATACCCGCCATCGCTTTGGCGAGGAAGAGTGGCAGGCCGATAAAGAGGGTGCCCTGCAAAGTTATCTGCGGGAAGCAAACCGCTATCTACGCCCTCTCTCTACAAAGCTCTACTCTAACCCGGACGTGCTCTTTGACTCCACGACCTACTCCAAGGGTGCTCTTGTTCTAGAGATGTTACGTGACCAGCTCGGCCAAGATAACCTCTTCCGCGGATTGCACCACTACCTCGAAGTCTACAAGTTTCGCCCCGTAGATAGCCATGACCTTATGGAGGCCATTACCGACGAGACCGGTATCAATGTAGAGCCCTTTTTCGACCAGTGGGTCTACAAGCCAGGACACCCTGTTCTGCAGATGAGTTGGCACTACGACCCGCAAAGCGCAACCGTGCAAATAACGGTGAAGCAGCTGCAAGATACCTCACGTGGAGTGCCCATTTTTCATATGCCGATCACTTTTGGGCTTATCTACCCTGATCGATCCTCTAGCGATCGCCTGCAGCGGGTCACAGAAAACTGCGACCAGGCCGAACAGGAGTTCTCCATTCCCGAAACGGCGGCGCCTGCGGCCGTGCTGCTCGATCCCGATCACGAGCTGATCAAACAGATGGAGACGCCGAAATGGTCGGAGGCCGAAGCCAAAGCTATTCTGCTCTATGCCCCCGACTATGTCGATCGTTTAGAGGCTGCGAGGCAGATCGTTGCGCAGCCAGGAGGGCTTACGGCAGAAAGAGAGCAACTGTTCATTCAAGCTTTGAAATCGGAACCGGCCTGGCGTGTTGCGAGCTTTTTACTGCGGCAACTAGGCAACCTCAAAGACCCCGCCCTGCGTTCCCTCTTCCTTCAACAAACCGAAAGCAAGCAGCCCGAACGCGTGGCTGCCGCTTTTGAAGCCCTGAGTCAGTTGCCCGCCGACGCTGCCACTTTAAACCTTCTTCATCGTGAAGCCATTAGCGATACAGCTCCCTATGTTGCCGTTGGAGGGGCCTTAAATGCGCTCGCTAAGCTCGCTCCCGCTCAAAACCTTGACGTTTTTCGGCATCAGATCGAGGCCAAAACGCCCCGCGATCAGCTGGCCTATATAGCGGTCAATGCGCTCGCTGAGGCTCACGTGGATGCAGCAGGCCCTCTGCTGTTGGAAGCGGCCGGTCCTAGCCACTTCTACTTCACGCGACTTGCAGCTATCCGCGCGCTCGGCCATCTCGACCGCAGTGATTCGTCCGTTAGCAAAGGATTAGCGAACCTGCTTTCCGACTCTAACCCACAGATTCAACAGAGCGTTATCGAGGCCTTGCAAGAGCGCGGCGATAAAAGCGTCACCCCCGTACTCCAGGCGTTTGAAACCCAAACGTCCGATCCAAAGCTAAAACAGGCTGCAGAAGACGCCATAGCCAATCTAAAACGAGGGGATTAGATCTATCTCATTCAGCGAGCCTATTGGTGGGTTCCCCACCGTCTCCTGGCAGGGAATCCAGGTTACCTTTATCCCGCGCACGCAGTCACCCCCTCCGCTGCCTGTGCGTGCCGTGCTCGCCTTTGTTTTTTCGGGAGGGCAAGCGCTCCTTGCCCGCATCCGCGGCAGAGGTTGGTGTGTGCCAAGCGGCCATGTTGAAGCTGGGGAGACGCCTGAAAACGCAATCCGACGCGAAATCCGCGAGGAGGTTGGCGCCAGCGTAGGCCATCTGCACCTACTAGGCCACTATCTGCTCACCCCGCCCCACGCTTCCCCCTATCTTGCTGCCGTCTACTACACATCGCTTTTATCCCAAGAGGCCATTCCAGAAGGCAGCGAATCGCAGGAGGCACGCCTGTTTCCTTTGGAGGCGTTTCCCACCCACTACTACTTTTGGGATCCGCTTGTGGAAGCCGTCTGTCAGTACGCCTTTCAGCAGGCGGCACAAAGCCCTCCCTGAACCACCATGCGCTTAAGACAATCGCTTCGCCTTTGTCGCTACCGACAGCTCTTTGTCCCTGCGGCAACTCCTCGTAGAGGAACACATAGCTTACAAGCGGAAGTATTATAGGAGGGATGGAAACGCAATTTTGAGGAGCATAATGCTACGCCGAAATCTTACCATAGCGCTTTTCGTGGTGCTGATAATCACTCTTTTCGCCTACTTAATGGGCGTGCATACGCCTCTAGCCATAGGGCCTAGCGACGGACCGGCGCCCATTGCCAAACGTTTCGCCCTCACGAACGCTAAACTGCCGCTACTGCCCCCGAATAAGCCGGTGCGCCTCGCCGACCTGAAGGGGAAGGTGGTGATTCTAGATTTTTGGGCAACCTGGTGCGGACCCTGCCGCATGAGCATGCCGGAACTGCAGAAGCTCTACACCAAATACGCCAACAAAGGCGTTGAGGTGATTGGTGTTTCGGAAGACACCTCTCTCGGACGCTCTCATTCCGAGCTTGTTCAGGCGGTCCAAGGTGTTGCCAAGCAGATAGGGGTTACCTATCCTCTTGCACTCGCCGTAGATAACCCTCAACTTGAAGCCCTATTTCCCCACACCGCCATTCCAGCGCTCTTTGTGCTTGATAAGCACGGACGAGCGGCCTATATGGAAAACGGCTTTGACCCAGTAAATAAACTTCAAGGTGTGGATCAGGCGGTAAGTGAACTGCTTCAAGAGAGATAGGGATCATGGAGAACCTCTCTCGTGCGGAGTCGTCGTTTGCATTAGCAGTCTAGTAGCTGTTGCTTATAGTCGTAGCCTTTGTCCGTGTTCTTGCCCTGCGTACTCCCCATACGCCTCCTAGCGCCAGCAGAAAACCCAAGCCAACAAGACTGTTTACCTCCGGAGTGGCGGAAGAGGTACCTAATCGCACGTCGTCAAGGTAGATGTAGCCACTGGTGTCTTGGAAGGCAAACTGTAGCACCGGGTTCGCGACTGTGGGTGTTACCTGATATTCGTAGATTTGGTAACCCGGCCCTAAATTTTGAAAGGAAGCCACACTGTTGCCGTCAAAACTAACATCGAGGCTATTCGGTAGGCTTCCATCGGTTGTAACCCAGAAACTAAGAAAGTAGCTTTGATTGGGGGTAACACTCAACGTTTGAGAAAGATAGCCGGTACCGTAGGTTGTTCCAAGCGCCGCACTATAGTTGCCTGTGTGAGGATCAGCACTACTCACTGTTGCTACGGTGGTATCTCCAGATAACGTCCAATCGGTGAAATCTCCGGTCTCAAAACCTCCGTTCTGCACGTAGTTTTGAGCCCGCACACCAGACAGACCGACAAGTCCCATCGTAAGGCAAAGAATACCTATTCTCAGATATCTGTTCATCCACGCTTCTCCCTCTTGTCATCGAACAGCTTCTTTTAAATTTTAACACGGTAGGCCGCCACGTTGAAATCGCAAAATTACCGAATTTATCGTGCCAGCCACCACTCTAACAGTTTCTGTGGCCGATAACCGTGCCACAGAATATCCTCAGGTTTCGCATCGCCAAGAGCCTTTTGGGGAATAAGGCCGATGATCTCGCTTTCAAGCGGTGCTGCTCCCAGCTTTCTAGCGGACTGTTTTACCCACTCAAATACGACGGGTAAGGGAGTTTTTTCTGGACAGGTGAGGTTCATGGAAAGCTGGGCTAGGCCCCGGCTAGGTAGAAACAGCCCCATGGCTCGCACGCCTTCGAGTTCAGGGACGTGTTCACGCTGCTGTCGAATCGTCCGTGCCAACTCGCGCGCTATGGCCGCATTGGCTGTGTTGAGCAGGATATTGTAGGCAATGAGGGGACCTCGTGCCCCTACAATAGCCACACCCGCCGTTGGATGCGGGTGAGAAGGGCCGAAGTCCGGGTCTAAAACGCTTTGGGCTATGTGCTCCCAACCGCCCTGTCGTAGCTTTGGCAGTGCGGTTTCGCGCCCTGGGCGTGCAGCCCATTCATAAAACAGCACGGGGATCTTAAGCTGTTCCGCCAGTTGCTTTCCTATCGTATGCGCGAGGGCAACGGCTTCTTCACGCCCTACCTTGCGCACCGGCACCACGGGCAACACATCCACAGCGCCCGTTCGAGGGTGCAGCCCCTGATGCCGACGCATATCAATATGCTTCACCGCCTCGGCAGCCGCAGCTAATGCGCCGGCCTCAATCTGTTGGGCGTCGCCCAAAAGAGACACCACGCTGCGATTATGATCGGGGTCAAGGCTCCAGTCGGCCACTACCGCACCGGCACGTTGTGCGGCGTTCGCAATCGCCTCAACAACCTCTCTTCTTCGTCCCTCACTGAAGTTGGGCACGCACTGAAAAACGGCCTCGCCAAGCAATACGCCCCTCGTTTCCCAAGTAGATTTCAACGCTGCAAGGCTCATTTTACCTCTAGCGACAAGCAAATTGGGCACTCTACCTTACGCTCACAGTAAGGTGACAAAGAGGGGACCCACCGAATCGTCCCCCCAACAAGGCCAAATCTAAAGGAAAGGAGCGTTGACCCGGTGCGCGACAAGCCCTGCGGTTCAGGGCGGGGAAGGATAGCGCGGACGGCGTAGCCGTCCTTGGGTTTTCCGTGGGGTGTTTGCTGCGGCTCGATGGAGTGGCGCACGATGCAGATCGGAGCGCCGCCACAGGAGGATGAGAGACGGCGACCACAACACGCCCCTCCAAGAGCGTTTCTGAATGGCGGGCCGCTCCTTGCGCAGCAGGCGGATGGAGACGCCTGTAAGGCTGTTCACGAGGTTGGAGACGGCCACTTCGGAAGGATCTTCCACCAACAGGTGAACGTGATCATCCTCCCCATCCATCTCGATTACTTGCGCCTCGAAGTCGGCGCAGACCTTGGCGAGGAGGGCGCCCAGCCGCGGGATGGCGTCGCCATCGAACACTCTGCGGCGGTATTTCCTCACTAAGACCAAAGGGACGTGCATCGTGAAAACGCCGTGCCCTCCGTGCCCAATCGCGTTGTCATCGCTCCTAGACCAAGAGGACAATTCCGGACAGGCAGCGCCTCAAGCCTTCAAAGCAGGGCGGCTTCCCGCGCTTCAAGAAGAGGGGCCAGCACGACAGCTTCCGCTACCCCGGTCCGAAACCGATCAAACTCGACCCGGCCAATAGCCGCCTCTTCCTGCCCAAGCTGGGCTGGCTGCGCTCCCGCAACCGTCGGGAAGTGCTGGGTACCGTGAAGAACCTCACCGTGAGCCACTCTTGCGCAAGTGGTTCATGTCGATCCAGACCGCCTATGCGCCGCTGGGCCGCTTGAAGCGGCCCGAGGTGGCCTTGCGCACAGCGCAGCAGACCATGAGCCGCAAGGTAAAGTTCAGCAACAATGGGAAGAAGGCGAAAGCCAGGGTCTCAAAGACTCATTCCCGCATCGCCAATGGGCGCCGCGACTTGCTGCAGAAGCCCTCGACCGCGATCCGCAAAAACCACGCAATGGTGTGTATCGAGGACTTGCAGGGACGAAAAAAGTCCAAGTTGGCGGCAGGCACAGCCGATGTGCCGGGAAGCAACGTTCGGGCCAAGTCGGGCCTGAACAAGTCCCTCCTCGACCAAGGCTGGTTCGCGTTCCGCCGCAGAACACCAGCCGCACCTGTCGGCCATGTCTCTGCGGACAACCGGCAGACACAAGCCAAGTTCGCTTGTGTGGAGTGTGGTTTCGAGGGAAACGCCGATGTGGTCGGCGCGGTCAACATCCTTTCTTGTGGGATGCGACTGTTGCGAGACGCAGGTCAGGACACGGGCGACGCTTCGCCCGGGAGGCCGCAGGGTTCCTGGGGTGTCAGCCCGGCTGTCCTGTGGTTTGAACCCTAATGGGGGTCGGAAGCAGGAACCCAAGGAAGCGACTCAGGGGAATACCATACCTGAGCGCCGTAGGAATCTCCGGCCTTCAGGCCGGGGAGGATGTCAAGAGTGGAATTTGAACGTATTATTTTATAATAATGCGTCTGGAACGGCCATGAACACAAAAACCTTTCGCACAGGACTGGTGTGGTTTCGTACGGGTCTCCGGCTTCACGACAACACCTGTCTCTTTGCCGCGCTCCAGGAAAACGAGCAGGTCTACGCGCTCTACGTGCTCGATGACACCTATCTGCGCGGGGCCGATATCGGTGCTGCCCGAGTCGCTTTCCTCTTCGATGCTCTTCACAAACTGCAAGCCGATATCGAATCCTACGGCGGGCAGCTGATCGTGCGACGCGTCAAACAGGCTCCGCAGCAAGAGGTTGTTGCCGTGGCAAAAGAGGTGGGGGCACGCGCCATCTATCTGAATCGAGACTATCTGCCCTATCCCATCCAACGCGATCGCCACGCAAAAGCCCTGGCCGAGGCGGAAGGCATCGCTTTTAAAACCTACCCAGACATTCTGCTTGTCGAGCCGGAACGCGTTAAAACAGAAACCGGCCTGCCTTATCAAGTATTTACGCCCTTCAAGCGTCGGTGGGAAAACCTCGTGAACGTGCCGGAGCGTTATTCCATAGAGCCCCTATTAGGGCGCCTTCGGGTGACACATCACGTCCGGAGTGCGGAGATTCCTTCCCTCGCCGAATACGGCCTTTCCCTTCGTCAACAGATCGAACCCGCGGGAGAGCGACGTGCCCTGCAGCGTCTTGAAGCGTTTGCTCGCAACGGACTTCCCGTCTATCATCAAAGACGCGATTTTGCCGCCGACCCCGATTCCACCTCCCGCCTCTCCATGCACATCAAATGGGGAACCATCTCCATTCGCGAATGCTACCGAACGGCTCGAAAAGTGGGCGGACCAGGGGCACAGAAATGGATAGATGAACTGGCCTGGCGCGAGTTTTATCATGCGGTGCTCTACTACTTCCCCCACGCTCTAACAGGGCCGATGCACCCCGAATACGATCGTCTGCCCTGGAGCGAGAACGAAGAGCACTTTCAAGCATGGAAAGCCGGCATGACCGGATATCCTTTTGTAGATGCCGGCATGCGCCAACTGAACCAAACCGGCTGGATGCACAATCGGTTACGGCAGGTGGTGGCCTCCTACCTCTGCAAAGATCTTCTGATTCACTGGCAAAAAGGCGAACGTTATTTCATGCAGATGCTCGTGGATGGCGATTGGCCTGCCAATAATGGGGGATGGCAGTGGGTTGCTGGCACGGGCACCGATCCGCGACGCGCCACGCGTATCTTCAATCCCGTCCTTCAGCAAGAGCGTTATGACTCACAAATGGAGTACATACGGCAGTGGGTTCCAGAGTTTGGCAGCGCTCAATATCCCCAAAAACCTATTGTCCCTCACGAAGAGGGCCGACAAAGATTTCTCAACGCTTTTAAAGCGATGATCGGACCAACACAATCCTCCACGATAGGTGAGCTTTTCTAAAAAAGAATCACTTTCAGTATGGTGGTACTGAATGGAACACAAAAAGGTAGATTCTATGTTATAATACAAATAGGATACGGTTAACTCACGTCTTCCTAAGACGCCGGTTTTTTTACCGAAGTGCGTTCGGAACGAACGATGCTGAGGTTACCGCGCTACGCCGCCAGCTCCCCAAAAGGAGCCATGTATATCCATCTCAAACAGGAGGCTAAGAGCCTAAAATGCAACAAACACAAAAAACTCATCGCCGAGCGTTTACGCTCATTGAACTTCTTGTAGTCATCGCAATAATTGCGATTTTAGCTGCAATTCTCTTTCCTGTCTTCGCACAGGCGCGAGCGCAGGCCAGGAAGGTTACGTGCCTGTCCAACGCCAAAGAGCTTGGCCTTGCGCTATCTATGTATGTGCAAGACTACGATGAGACGTTTCCACTCATCTTCACGCCGGTTTATACCTCCGACCCTTCTACCTTCGCCTGGAGTGGATCGGCAACTACGGTTAGCACAGCGGCATGGCAAAATCTGGTTCAGCCTTATATCAAAAACTGGGGGATTTTTATATGTCCCGAAGACTTTCTAAATCATGCCGACCCAGTGAATTACGTTGACCCCTTCCTGAACTACGGTATTCCACCTCTCTCCCAAATAGATGGCAATCCCAATTGGGGCGATACGTATTATGGTAACACAACTGATTTCAGTGTCCACGTAGCTTGGCAAGGTCTAGCAGGGGCTTTTCCAGACAATGGATGGTCGCCTTCAAGTATTACCCCCACACCTAGCTCAAAACTCGCCGCCATCTCTTCCGCAGCGGATATGACCCTCGTTAGTGACGCCTCAGCAGCGGATTGGTGGGGAGCAACTTTCGGTCCCGGCCCGTGGGATTCGGACTTCTTCCATTACTGTGTTACTTGGTTTCCCGCCTACCAAACTCAACGTTTCGGCCCGATAGGGCGACACCTCCAGCAGAACAAAACCTCCTGCAGCTATTTGCGGTTGAGCGGAGGGCAAATTGTCGTCACTTTTGTGGATGGACATTCGAAGAGCATGCCCATTATGAACTATTTCACGAAAGTGAAAACGAGTTCAGGTCAGCTTGTGTACAAATACCTTTGGCCAACGGGAATGTAATCTATGTTTTTCATGAACAACAAACGAAAAGGCGTAGTCGCAGTTAGCCTACTGCTTGTTATCCTAACGGGATGCAGTGGGCAGTCTAAGCCCTCGGCAGACAACCCAAACGCCAAGATGAACGCACTGCGGACACGTCCAAGCTTGACCGGAGGGGCTTCAACCACCTCTTCATCGAGCTCTCCCATTAAGCCCTCTAAGTAGCGTAAAAGCGGTGTCCTATCGAGAATCGGAGACCTACTTGAAGGTCTCCGATTCTCTTTTCATCTCTTTTCTACCCCTGTAGACCATGTCCAATCCCGCCCAAAATAGATGCGATAGCCCCATCGCATCAGATCGTCCACGAAGGTGTGCATCAGGGGAATGACAAACAGGCTTAGGAGCGTTCCTGCAAGCAGGCCGCCAACAATGGTGGTTCCCAAGGGCTGATAGGCATCCAAACCGGTTTTGGGGGCTAGCGCCACCGGCAACATCACTGCCAGCTCAATGAGCGCTGTCATGAGGATAGGCCGAAGACGTTCCATCCCGCCTTCAACAACAGCTTGCTCGCGTGGAACCTTCCGATCTCGGTAACGCATAATGCTGTCTATCATCAAAACAGCCGTGGTAATGTCCATTCCACTCAGCACAATAATTCCCAAAATGGAAACCGTGGAGAACGCCTGATGCGCCAGCCATAGCGCCGTAAACACCCCGCTAAGCTCCAGCGGTATTGAGGCGATCATCTGCAAGGGCTGTAGAAAGCCACGGAACTGCGCCACCAGCACGAAATACATGAGGACAAGCGCGACAACCAATCCGTACAGGAGGCGACGAAAGCTGTCCATCATCTGGGTCATATCGCCTCTCACCTCGATGCCGTAACCGGGTGGAAAGTTCAACTGCTCCATTGCGCGCATCATCACTTGCATGGTGAGGTCCATGGAGGGCGGCCCGTCTTTACGATAGAAACCTGTAATGCCGATGACCCTTCGCAAATTGTCGTGCTCTATGGCGGTAGGAGCCGCGCGATAGAGAATCTGGGCGACGCTTTCGAGGGGCACCTGCTTTCCATCGGGTGTTGAGAGGTAGAGTTCGGCGAGATCGCGCGGTGTCGCTCGATCCTGCGAATCGTAACGCACCAAAATGGTGTCTTGACGTAGGTTGTCGGGTAGGTAGTAGAAACTGTTGGTAAGCCCACCGTGGAGCGCATAGTAGGCCTGTTCGGCCACATTCAGGGGGGAGAGACCTAGCGCTGCCGCTTTGGCAGGGTCCACCTTTACCTCGTAGTCGGGCACCCCCATCGTCCAGGTGAGAGCGGGCTGTGCAAGCCCGGGTGTTTTTTGGGCGATGGCGAGGGCCTGCTTCCCAAGTTGATATAGCACCTGCAGGTTCGGACCGTAGAGATTGATATGAATGGGGGCGTCTGCCGTGGCCATAACGTCCGATCCCATCTCCTTTATTTGGAGCCGTCGAATGCCAGGGATCGTGCTCATTGCCTCCTTCTGAACGGCATCCATGATCTGCCAAATAGTGCGCTTCCGCATATCCTTATCGCTAAAGGTGAGCATCATCGAAGCTCCATTGGCCTGCGGCATCTGATAACCGGTGAAATAGGGGTTCCAGCTCTCAAACATACTTTCGGTTCCGATCTCTATAGAGGCCTTCTGCAGCTCTGGATACTTCAACAGTATCTGCTCCAAGCGGTGAACCGCCTGTTCTGTCGCTTGAAAGGAGGTTCCGGGCTGCATCTCTAAAAAACCTACAGCCTGACCCGTATCGGCTAAAGGCATCATCTCTGAACCGATGAAGTTGTAGAAGGTAAACCCAACAATGACCACAAGCCCGATTCGTACAAACGCCCAAAACCGATTCGTAAGTTGACGTCTCAAAGCTCGCCTATAGGCCCCTTCCAGGCGTTCGAGACCTCCTTGAAAAGAGGTAATGAGAAACGAAAGGGGACGCAGAAGCGGTGGGGTTCCATCGGTTGTCTGCCCAACAGGCGAACGAAGCCATTTTGCACAAAGCACGGCGGTAAGTGTGAAAGAGACCATCATGGAGGCAAGCAGGGCAAAGATAAGCGGCCACACCAGCTCTACAAACATCAGTTGGGTAATGCCTCCACAAAACAGCAGGGGCAGCAACGCGATGAGGATCATCAGGGTAGAGGCTAAAACAGCCAGCCGAACCTCCGCAATGCCCTCGATGGTGGCCTCACGTGGCGAAAGCCCCCTTCGTAGATAGCGCTCCACCGAGTGGATGTCAATAATGGTGTCATCTACAAGGCGACCGATGGCGATAAGCAGCCCAATGAGCGTACCGCTATTGAAGGTCATATGCATGGGAATGAGCATCAGCACCGCAATGGCTAAAGAGGTAGGAATGGTGATGAGAGCAATGAGGGTGCCACGCCATTCACCCAAAAAGAACACGATAACGATCGCCGTCAGCACCACAGCTACGGCCAACTCCTCCCAAACGTTATGGAACAGAACACCAACAAAATGAGCGTTATCGTAGGCCGTATGAAAGTGAACTCCAGGGTATTCCTGTTCTAGCTGCGCGAGCACTTTCCGCACCTGCGGCACAACGGTGTAGGAACTGGCTGCTGGGTTCTGGATAACCGAAACCTCGATAGCAGGTATCACTCGCCCTGAATTTCCCGGTGGGTGGTCGAGATACTCGTAGGCCGACCGTCGCTCCCAGTAAGTGTCTACAACATGGGCCACATCGCGAATGAAGATGGTGCGTGGTGGGCCCTGGCTATTCGATTTATCGGTAGCCATGCCTGTAATTGGGTAGTTTAATACGTCTTGTGCGCTGCGAGCCAACGAATTGACCCGAACAATGCTCTCTTGATCCCCCTGCGTAAGCACACCACCGGGCTGGCTCTGGTTATAGCGGTCAATCGCATCGCGTACGTCCAGGATGGAGAGGCCATGCGCGGCAAGCTTGTTGCGGTCTACGATGACCTGCAGCTGGCGCCGATAGCCGCCAAAGACCACCACGGAGTCGACGTCGGGCACCTGTTTTATCCGCGCGATCACCACGTTGTCGGCAAACTGGCGCAGCTTTTGTGGTGTCCAGCCCCTATTTGGATCGCCCGTTAGAGCCAGAGAGAGGATAGGCAGGTTCAAGGGGTCTACAGGTATCACGAAGGAGGGTTTAAGATTAGCGGTAGTAGGCGGTAAAAAGGCGTTGGTCACATTTAGTAGCTCCTGCACTTTTGTGCGCGCCTTTTGGATGTCCACCCCATAGTTGAACTCCAAAATAACGATGGAGAAGCCCTCTTGAGAGATACTTCGGATGTAGTGCAGATCGCCTATCTGCACCATCTGTTCTTCGATAGGCTTGCTAACGTAGGTCTCCATCTCTTGGGCAGAAAGCCCCGGCATCATGGTGACGATGCCGAGCATAGGGCTGGGCACATAGGGTGCAAAACGCCGTGGGATAACGAAGGCTATGGCGAAAACAGCACATAACACCACCGCCGTATAGAAGGCGAACACAACCGCAGCATGGTCTATCGCCCAAGCGTGGATAAGATGCAACGGGTTACGCCGTGGTATGTGCGGCGCGTTTACAGATGGATCGGTGCTCAAGGCCGCCCCCCTCCCTGCGATGGCATAGACATCCCCGGCATCGTACGAGCAGATGTCCCCATTGGTGTATTTAGCGCGCGATTCACTTGAGCTGCCGTTGGCAAAGCAACTGGGCCTGCAGGTCCCCACGGCACCGGCACCACCGGATCGCCCTCATGAAGCGACCGATATCCCTCGTAGATAACCTGCTCGCCGCTCTGAATTCCGCTAAGGATCTGGGTGTAGCGCTCGTTGGCATCGCCCAACGTTACTGAAACGAGGTGTGCTCTCCATTGTCCTCCTATGGCCTCACGGACCAGTGGCCAGCCTCATATGGGGCATTTTCCTGGATGATCCAGCTGTACTTGCGGATGCATGGTGCAGGTGTAGACGATGCGCTGAGGACGTCCACGCCGCATAACCCATACAGCTGGCGTAGCCTTCGTCGCAAGAATGGGACTGGTAGGTTGCGGCTGATAGACAATGGCCGAAGAGGGCACAATAAGCGCACGAGCGCTTTTGGCATAGATCACCTGAAGTGTAAGGTAGTCGCCAGGGTGTAGGAGGCCATTCGGATTGGCAACAAGGGCTTCCACGATAGTGGTATGGGCGGTCGGATCGGCGCTTGGAAAGATGGCCGATAGGTGGGACCGGTAGACAAGCGGATGTGGTCCGCTAGTACGAATGAGCACAGGATCGCCCACATGCAGCCGCTCGGCATCCTCTTGAGCCACTTGGGCCTGCACGCGAATAGGGTCTATCTGATCTACCATCAGGATGGTCTGCCCAGGCTGCACAAGCGTGCCAGGGCTAATAAGGCGTTGCGTAACTACGCCATCGCAATCTGCCCGCAGGGTGGTGTAGCCCAAGATCACCTGCGCTGTTCGAAGTTGCGCTTTTGCCTGGGCTACAGCAGCCTCTTGGCGAACAACCGCCTGTTGGGCGGCATCACGCGCCGATTTCGCAGCGGATACGCCCTGTTGTGCCTGCTGCACTTGTACCTGAGCGGCCTGCAATGCCGCCTGTTTTTGGGCGATCATCGCTTCGTCCTGCTGCAGCCCGATCTGCACCTGAGCCTGCTGCGCCTTGGCCGAGCGAATGGCAGCTTCGGCGCTTTGTAAGCGGCTTGTGGCGGCGGCGACCTCCGAAGTCGCGTTCTGAAACTGCACCTCATCCTGCTGCGCCTGCTGTTGAGAGAGAAATCCCTTCGCAAGTAGGTCGTTATCGCGTTGCTTTTGTCGAGCCCAGTAAGCTAGGTTCGCCTTGGCGGCCGCAAGGCGTCCTTGGGCTTCATCGCGCTGGGCCAGAGCGCTATCGAGGTTGGCCTCTGCGATCTTGGCCTCTTCGTGATGCGCCATCAGGTCTTGTTGAGCTATCGTCAGGTCGGCCTGAGCCTCTCTTTCTTGTGCTTGAGCTTGTTTCACCTGAGCTTGTGCCTGTTGGTAAGCCGACTCGGCCTGACGATACTGCGCTTGGGCCTCCAACACAGCATGCTCAGCCTCTGCCAAAGCGGCCTCCTCGGCGGCCAGCTTGGTGCGTAACTCGGCTGTATCGAGTCGCGCTAACACCTGTCCTTTATGAACCGGCATATTGGGGTAGAAGGGCATCCATTCCAATAGGCCAGTTACACGCGGGTTGATCGCATCTTCTTGATAGGCGACAGCGTTGGCCGCATAGCGCACAGAGGCGTCAAAGGGTGCATAGCGCGCAGTGAAGACAGCCACCGGCACCGCGCCTTCTGGGGCATGCATGGCCGACATATCCATGGCTTGTGCCTCGATAACGCTCATATGTCCTGGCACAGTATGCTTTGCAACGACCCAATGGGCGAGAAAGAGCGCACCGAGTAGCAAAAGTGTGCCCAGCAATCCCGTAACAAGCTGGCGCAGCGTTAGGTGCAGGCGTAAACCAGCCTGGCGCATTCGGTAGGCCGTGTAGGCCACAAAGAGGCTAGCCCCGATAAGCAGCCACCAAAACAGCTTCATTTTCCCTTCCTCTTTCTAGCATCAAGATAGTGTTTACTGTCCTTTCAACCCTCTTGAGCAACGAGAAGACACTCAGCGGGTTGTCCTAGGCAGAAACTTCAGCGATAGGCTAGAGAGAGGAGGGAGGAGCACGATTAGGAGGGGGACGCAGAAAACGCCATAGGGAGAAAACGGAGGTTGAAGGAAACGCGAGGTAGCGAATAGTCGCAGGCGCATGTGGGATACGATAGGAAGGAACGTAGTTTGCCACCTGTAGCGGCACAGTGCGAAGGAGGATTACCGCCAACGAACGCTTTTGCACAACCTGCACACAGCGCTGCGCGCCTAAAGCCGGCGCCGGCTTTGCGGAAGCAGCCGGCTCGATCAGACGGCGGCTACAATGCGGACAACGTGCTATGATGTGCCCACAACAGCATGGTGCTCCTAATGAGGACGAGGTCTTCGCAAAGCAGTGGGGAGCGCAAGGGGTTCCATCGGTACATTGCCAGGAGGCGAGCGCTGGTAAACCTGGTGTTAAAGCGAACACCAAGCTGAAAAACAGGCACAGTTTGTTGAAAAAGGCGTTGGCCCGCATGGGGTTCCTCTCAACGCGAAAGCCGCTTACCCAACTCAGTATTATACACTTGAACCTGTAAAAAACGTTTCTCCTCCATGTTGGAGACGCCTGTCGAGGAGGAGAGCGTTGGCCTCAGTCAACTCTCTTGGCACTATGTGTTCTCTCAACGATATCTCGTTGAAGGATGGGTAAGATACTTTGAGGCAACCGCCGCCTAGGTTCTACTGTCTGCCACGCCATCCAACAACGGCGCGATCTGCTCCCACTCCTCAAAAGAATGGCGCTCGGTCTGGGCGTAGACCTCCAAAATCTCAAGAGCGGCTGCACGTGGCATCGGGTGCTCTATCTTGTGGATAGGACACGGCAGCCACTCTACATGCCCCATAAGCCGACATACCAGTGGACGCACCGGATAAATGGTACAGAGGTTGGTCTTCCTATCCAAAAAACGACACAGGGTTACCTCTATGCCATCGCCGAGTGACTGTTGTTTTGACTGCTTGAGCGTCTGTTCAAACGCTTCGCGTTCTGAAGCACTCAGTTGCGCCACATAGCGACGTATAGCCTCCCACTCCGCGCGTGAAGCCTGCGTGCCTGCAGCACAGCGGAGGCTACACTGGGTACAGCCGTTGCACACCTCGAGCCAAATAAGGCCATTCAAACGTGTGGCTAACGAGCGGTGGTCTAGGGACATGGAGTCTCATTCTCCTCCAGGGCATAGGCAATGGCCTCCCCAAGCGGCATCGCCTCTCCCTCTCGATAATAGCGAGCAAAGAGATCGGCTCCTAAAGCCTCCTTGGTCTGCTTAAGGTGCGCCTCATAATCACGCTTTTCGGAGGGGGTTAGAGGCGAGCCATGCACCAATGCCCTTTCAGCCGCAGCAAAAAGACGCGCCGCCCTGTCGTAGCGGCAGCAGGCTGCCTCTAATTCAGCAAAAGCAAGTAGAGACCATCCAAATCCGTGTTTATCTCCTATCTGCCGACGCAGCGAAAGACCCTCCTGAGCAAAGGCGCGCGCCCTGGCTAAGTCGCCCTGTGCCCGGGCACAGATTCCTAAATTGTTGATAGTCGAGGCAAGCGCAAGCGGATTTGCCAAACGCTCCCATTCCTTCCTTACTTCCAAAGAGAGCAACTCGGCCTTCGCGTAGTTGCCTTCCTCTTTGGCTACGACGGCTAGATAGCCTAAGTATGCCGCCTTTAGCTCCTGATCGTCCCCCTGGGAACTTATTTCATAGGCCTCTTCGAGGAGCGCTCGCGCCTTTTCCATCTGATCGCAATAGATCAGTGCGGCGGCATAGTTGGCCAGAGCGGTCGCTGTATAGGTGGCATGTTGAAGCACACGCGCTTCCGCGATAGCGTGCTCAAAGTAGAACGACATCTCTGAAAAGTTGCCAGAAGCCCAGCACTGTATTCCGGCATTTACATAGGCTTTATAGCGTCTTTCGGAAGGTTGCGTATCCTTCGCACGATCTAGGGCCTCCCTAAGGCGCATGAAACCCTCACTGAGGTGCCCACGCACGAGCCAGAACCGTTGCAACGCGTTAACCAAGCGCAGTTCATCTATAACATTCTTCTGATGAACGCACCACGCAAGCGCAGCGCGAAAGTTGGCATGTTCGGCATCAAACAGCAACAGAGTTTCCGCCGTGCGCTCATCGTAAAGCCCATCTAATTTTGACTGTGCAAAATTTAGATACCACTCCTTATGTCGCTCGCGCACACGTTCCATTTCGGGCAAGGCGATAAACTTCTCCCAAGCGTATTCGCGGATGATCTCCAGCATATGGAAGCGCGTGGCATGTTCTGAGACGCTGCATATCAGTAACGATTTGGCTACCAAAGCACTCAAAAGCTCGGTAATTTGAGGCTCATCGTCCAAGATTTGTGTGATGGCCTCAAACGTCGCCCCTCCCTCAAAAACGGCTAACCGACAAAAAAGCAACTTCTCTCGTTCGTCGAGAAGTTCGTAGCTCCAATCAATGAGGGCACGAAGCGTCTGTTGCCGTGGTAAAGCTACACGGTTGCCATGCCTGAGGAGATGCAAACGCTGCTGAAGACGTTCGGCGAGGTGCACCACAGAGAGGATATTGAGGCGTGCCGCGGCCAGCTCAAGCGCAAGAGGAATGCCATCCACCTGTTGACAAATAGAGACGACATGAGGAGCGTTTGAGCGCTGAAGCCGAAAACTGGGCTGAACATGGGCGGCCAGCTCCACAAAGAGACGTACCGCATCGTACTGCAGAAGCTGCTCTAACGACACTTCCGCGTCCTCCGGAAAAGAGAGCGGAGAGAGAGGATAAATATGCTCTTCAGCAAGCCCAAGAGGCTGACGGCTGGTGGCTAAAAAAACGACTTGAGGACAACGAGCGAGAATCCACTCGACCCATTCAAGCCCCATAGTGCTCCGCGCGGCACCTTCTCCATCAGCTCCAGGGACGAGAAGATGCTCGCAGTTATCTAAAATAACAAGCAAGCGTAAGGGGCGGAGGTAGTCGCACAACGCATCCTGGAGTCGCTGGCCTGCCTCTTCCCGAATGCCGAATACGCTTGCAATGGTATTGAGCACAAGTTGTGGCGTTTTAAGCGTTGCCAGCTCCACAACCCACACACCATCCGAAAAATCGTCGAGCAAATCTGCCCCAACCTGTAGGGAGAGGCGCGTTTTGCCCACACCGCCCGGCCCTGTCAACGTAAGCAAGCGATGTGAGGGCTGAGGAAGGGGCCGCAGCTGTTGTTTAAGCTCCTCTAATTCGCGCTCACGTCCTACGAAGTGGGTGATTTGGGCGGGTAGATTCGTCTTCTGCGCCTCCAATGAGACAAGAGGGGGAAACTTCACGGGCAAACTCGGATGGCAGAGTTGAAAGAGCGGCTCCGGCTGGCTTAGGTCTTTCAGACGATGCAGCCCTAAATCCAGCAAGCTTACTTCGTCTGGCAGGAGAGCCCCTTGCAAATGCTCTTGTATCGCGCGCGTAAGGAGAATCTGCTCGCCGAAAGCCAGCGACACAAGCAGCGCTC
Source organism: Chthonomonas calidirosea T49 (assembly GCF_000427095.1). Taxonomy (NCBI): domain Bacteria; kingdom Bacillati; phylum Armatimonadota; class Chthonomonadia; order Chthonomonadales; family Chthonomonadaceae; genus Chthonomonas; species Chthonomonas calidirosea. Next base: position 2,352,684 of record NC_021487.1, on the reverse strand, counting down.
CCCGCTGAAGGCATGCGCCAATAAATAGCTCATCTTGACAATACACCTCGCCGCAATGCAAAGCCATGCGCACGCGCAGCGGTAAAAATGGGGATGTACTATTCGATTCGGTAGAGCGCTTCGCATTTTCTACAAAGGCGATCTGGGCTTCTAACGCGGCGCTTATGGCCTGAAGTGGATGTTCAAAGGCAGCCCGAAAGGAATCACCCTCACGAGACAACACGCAGCCTTGGTGTCGCTCGATGATCTCACTTAAAAGAGCATCGTGCCAGGCAAGGCTACGCTCCATCGCATCGGGATGCTGCTCCCACAGTGCACTGCTTTTCTCAATATCGGTAAAGAGGAAAGCCAAATAGCGGTAACCGTCGTTCTCCATGCCCTAAGCTGGCTCTTCGATAAGCTCCTTCCCATCCCAACTGATCATCTCCTCGCCCCCCGGTCCGGTCTGAATATGCACGGGACGCTTCCAAATCTGGTAGATGTAGCGGAGCGTTCGGCGGGCATAGTCTTTATCTAGGGGTTTGCCATCGTAGTGGTGTCTGAGAAGGAGTTCACCACGTCGCTGATAGTCCCCATCCTCCACGGTGATAACAGGGATACCAAAATTGGTCATACTGTCCAGAAGAGTATCACGCACTTTGCGCCAATCCGTCTCCTGAACAACCCACACAAGTTCGCCGTTGACTTCCTCTTGTTTATAGGTATACAGGTCTAGACGCTTGACCAACCCCTCGGTGAGGTATTTCCGAAGGAACGAGGTATCGCACTCAAGTTGTCGCACCTCGAATATCTTCTGAAGCCCTTCGCCTTGAGGACGTGTTAGGGGAGCCTCTCTCCAATCCGTTTCCGGATAGTCGGGGTCTGGTTCACCGTTCCAACGGCGCTCGATATCTTTAAAAATAGTATAGCCTACATAGTATGGATTCAGCGACATGCGGGAACTTGGTGATAGCACCGCCGAGTGCATTCGACGGAACTCAAAATGCTCCTCTGGGGTAAGGTCAATCTCGGAAAGGATGCGCTCATGCCAATAGGAAGCCCATCCCTCGTTCATGATCTTGGTGCGCATTTGGGGAACAAAGTAGAGCATCTCCTCACGGATCATGCTTAAAATGTCGCGCTGCCATCGTTCGAGTTCTGGCGCATAGTCGCGCAGGAAGCCAAGCAGATCGTAATCGGGTTCGGGGGGAATACGTCGGGTAGGGGCGGGCTCGGGCTGAAGTGCTCGCTCCTCACTAATATTCCAGAGATCGTCGAACTCGGTAGCATGCCGCGTAGGGTGCCGTCGCTCCTGCTCGTACTCTTCTGGGGTCTTTCGGTGGAAAGGCGCCGTTGCATGGATGTCGAAGTGATACTCAATGGAGAGCACCGCATCGAGAAACTCCTCTACCACCAACGGGCCGTACTCCTCTTCATAGCGACGAATACGGTTGGAGTGCAAGCGCACCTTCTCGATCATCTTCCGATCGGTCTGTTCAAAATAGACGTTGTTCTTAAAAAAGTCGTTATGGCCTAGTACATGAGCCACAACAAACTTGTGTGCGAGCATGGAGTTGCTCTCTAATAAAAAGGCCTGGCAGGGATCGGTATTGAAGACGATCTCGTAGATTTTGGCCATGCCGTACTCATACATGGTTTTTTGAATATGGTAGTCGCGGCCAAATGTCCAGTGCGAGAAACGAGCAGGAAGTCCATAGCTTCCTAACTCATAGATAACATGGTCGGGCACTACCTCAAAGTGCACCGGATAGAAATCTAGTCCAAGCTCCGCAGCTTTCTGAGTAATGATATCTATCCATCTTTCCAGTTCGGCACGCTCTGCACGATCCATAGACGTCTCCCTCTCTCCTCAAAAGAGCAAAGCCAATAAGCGGCGTATATCTTTACGTATCATACGTAAACACGACTCATGTTATTCATTGTCGGAAACTTGGCTGCCTCCCTTGTATCTTTTCTCGTCAAACCCAACTAGCGGGGCACACGTACGGTAGCAACAATTCCCTGACCATCAGGAGCGTTCTCAAGACTAAAGGTGCCGTTGAGGTCACCTCGCACCAATGTCTCCACAATAGAGAGCCCAAGGCTGTCTTCCGCTCGAATACTGAACCCCGGTGGAAGCGGCTCGCCGTCGTTCGTGACACGTAGCCACAGACAGTCGGGCTGCTCCTGCAGCAAAATCTCGATGCGCCCCTCATGAATGTTTTTAAAGCCGTGCTCCACCGCATTTTGAACCAGCTCATTGAGCACGAGCGCCATGGAGGTGGCCTTATTTAACGGCAGCAAGAAATCGTCGCCTTCTACTTGAGAGTGGATGATCTTGCCAGGCGGCACCACGCTCTGTTTGGTAGCATTAAGGATGGACTCGGCTACCTTTTTGATGCTTACCGTATCGAGATCACGAGAGAGCAGTTCGTGCACACTGGAGATGGCAAGGATGCGGGAGAGCGTATCGTTAAGAGCGTCCTCCACGGTGGTATATTTGGAGTAGCGCATTTCGAGGCGAACAAGGCTAGCGATCTGCTGCAGATTGTTTTTCACACGATGGTGCATCTCCTGGATAACAGCGGAACGCACAAGAAGCTTGGCATGTTCCACCGCGAGGGCTGCCTGCGTGGCCAGCGCCTGAAGAATGGCCAACTCCTCTTTGGTAAAAACGTGCTCTTTAGCCGTATAGCAGTTGAGCACGCCGATGACGTTGCCCTGCAACATCATCGGCACGCTGGCCAATGAGACAACGCCTGCCTTTTGTGCGATCTCCGGCGAGGCATAGTCGGGGCTTTGCTGTACATTGAGCACGGTTAGAATGCGTTTTTCGGCAACGGCCTTCCCAGCAATGCTCTCGCCCACCTTCAGGTTCGGTTTGCCAATATACTCCTGGTTCTCCGCCTGCGTCGCCTTGATCACCAGCTCGTTACGAGCGGTATCTAAGATCATGACGGTACAGATTTTGTAGCCCATGGTGCGGGCCACCATATTCACAAAGAGATGAAGCAGCTCTTCTAGATAGACGTTAGAGGTGATCGCCTGGCTGACTTCGGAAAGCGAATGCAGCTGAACGGCATGGCGTTCGAGCTGCCGAAAGCGGCGTGACCTCTCGATAGCCCCGGCCACCTGGTTTGCGATGCCAGAAAGAAGTCGTACCTGGTTGCGGGTATACTCTCGTGGGCGGCGGGTGCGCACGTTGATGACGCCCAATATCTCGCCTCGAGTGACAAGGGGCACGGAAAGCATGGACTGAAACTCGCCCTCGTGCATTTCCGGAAACAACTTGAAGCGATGGTCTTTGTAGGCGTCCTTGCTAACGAGCACGGGCTTGCGCTCACGGGCAACCCAACCGGTAATGCCCTCTCCCATTTTGAGGCGTATCTTCCCCACCAGATCGCGCAGGCTTTCGTCGGCTGCCCGCAACACCAGCTCCTGCCGGTCGGGATCGAACAGGTAGACCTGGCACGAATCGGTTCCTGTGATGCGGGTAGCGATATCCGCCGTGACCTTCAGCATCTCCTCAAGGTCGAAAGCGGAACCCGTGGCCTCACCCACGCGTCGTAGGGCGTCGGCCTCCTCTTTTTTCTCTTCTAGCTCCGCACGTAGCTGTTCGATAAGCAGATGCGCTTCGCGCAATTGACGGTCCCTACGGTCTAGCTCCTCCTGTAAGAGGGTTACATCCGGGTCGTCACTGCGCCGTAGCGCGGCAAAGAGCCGGCGCGAGCGGGGCGTGCGCAACCGATAGGCTCTCTCGCGCATAAAGGCCTCCTTTCCTACATTTCCGATACGCAGCGATGGGGGCAGAGGTTCATTGCGCTAGATGTTATGGGCAATGATAATGGCCTCCGCGATCTCGCGCATGGATTTGCGTGTGTTCATGCTCTGCACCTGTATACGTCGAAAGGCCTCTTGCTCCTTCAGACCGTACTGATCCATGAGAATGCCTTTGGCGCGGTCTACCACCTTGCGCGTCTCTAGCTTCTCCTCTAGGCTTGCAGCCTGTTCCTCGATCTTTTGGTAGGCCTCCCAGCGGGCTACGGCCACCTCGATCTGTGGCATGAGATCGGCCTGTTTAAATGGCTTGACGAGGTAGGAGTAGACTCCGGCATCTTTTGCGCGATTTACGAGATCAATTTGGCTATAGGCCGTCAGTAGCAGCACCGGCGCTATTTTCTCCTCCGTGATCACCCGCGCAGCATCTATGCCGTCCATTTCCGGCATCTTGATGTCGAGGATTACCACATCCGGCTTGAGGTTGCGAACGAGTTCCAGGGCGCGTATACCGTCGCCCGCCTCGCCTACCACCTCATAACCGCTATCTTCTAGCATTTTTTTAAGGTCGAGCCGGATGATCGGCTCATCGTCGGCTATTACGATTCGCAGTCTGCTTTCGCTCATAGTAGGCTCCTTCTACAAGATTGATGAGGCCTTAGGCCCAAACGGGATTGAGAGTGAATGAAGAGAACGGTAGATGCCCATAGCCCTCCTCTCATAAAGGCACTCCTTTGTTTATCATAGAGATCTATAAGGGCGGGGCACACAAAGGAAAAGGAGGGGTGTAGGCGGGTAAAAAGATCTTCGTTTCTAGATGCCTCTGCACTGAGGAATCTAAACTGTCGGCAACGGCACGAACCATCCAAATCAAAGGAGTCGGTCTATGCGAACAGAGCGCTCCTCAAAATATCGGCCTCTGGATCTATTATACCTCAAATAGACTTCTATTCTAGGGATACGTGGGAAAAGAGGTCGAGTTCACCGCCAAAAGAGACTTGACGTATCTGACGGAGCATTCTATAATAAAAAAGCTATCGAGCTCTACGCTTCTAAAAGTTGCCACATCCAATAGACCAGAGACGATGGTGTGAATCGCTTATGCGCTCCCAAAGCAATGAGCAAGAAATCCCTTGTTGGAGCTTTCCTTGTCTAAGGCAGGTGATACATCCAAATTTCCTTCTGACGACGGTGCCCTTCAACCCGAAGCGGTAGCACCGCCGTCCCAAGAGGTAGAACAGCCACAGCCACTCCCTCCCCAACAGGGGACGCGGCTTGCTCTTTTAGGCGCCCTAGGGCTTGTAGGCCTCTATCTGCTTGCCGCCTACCTGCCAGACACGGAGTTCTACATTCTGCTCTCTACCCTTCTAGCCCTGCCGTTGACCCTCCTATTCGCCATCGGCCTTGTCAGCGCTTTGTCCTCGCCCAAAGCCCTCCTCCTTAACACGGTGCTCTCTTTTGCGCTCTTTCTTCCAAGACCTCTGCTCGGTGTCCTTCAGACCGTTCTTCCGCTTCCCAAATGGGTGTTTATGGTGACCTTGCCGTACTTCCTACTTTCCCATTTCATTCCAGGAGCGGATACGCTGCTGCTTATTTGGTGCGCCTGCTGCATCGGTCACTGGCTATCGCGCCTCGTGCGCGAACGCAAAATGCTGTTACCTATCTCCGTTGCACTCGCACTCGTGGATATTTTCACCGTATTTGGGGGTGGTGTGGTAACTCAAGCCACCCATGCGCCGAAAGGGCAAGCGGTTCTCCAAAAGGCGGCCATGGCCACGCTCACAGCCAAACTTCCAACCTCGGCGCGGGGTGCCGCCCCCATGCAACTTGCCGTCGGGTTTGCCGACTTCCTTTTTGTGGCGTTCTTTTTCGCCTGTTTTCAGCGTCTTGGCATGAGCCTTCGCGCCTATCGTGCCACCATCATCGCCTTACTCGTCGTGCTTACAGGCTATTTGGCCTTCGTTTTTTGTTTTCGACCGATCTTCCGGCGCTGGTTCCCATCGCGGTGGTCGTCATCGCCGTCAACTGGCGCGCCTTTCGCTATAGCCGAAGTGAGCGTTTCGCCCTGCTCTACGCCGGTTTGGCCCTCGTGGTGTTTTTAGGGCTCGCCATCTACTTTCTCCACAAATAGGGCGCACAAAGACAATTTCAACAGGAGAAGCTTTCTGAATCGGCCTATTCAAGGGAATCGAGTCGCCGCGCGCCTTTTAGAGAAGTCGCTTTCAGCTCGCTAAGCGCAAACGATGGCTAGATAGAGAAGCAAGGGCGACAATGTGATCGAGGATCGTTAGGAAGGAGAACGATAGCTATGCGGTTTGGTGTGTGTGCTGGTGTGGATGCGGCCCCGCTTCTGGCGGAGGCAGGCTACGACTATATTGAGCTCTCCGTTGCTGGAGACCTTGCGCCGGAAACGGACGACAGCGCATGGTCACCCCATCGGCATCGCATAGAGCAGATGCCTCTACCGGTTGAAGCGTTCAACTCGTTCGTGCGTTCGGGCAAAATTGTGGGGCCGGAGGCGGACTTTGCGCGGTTGCGCCGCTATGTGAACACCGCTCTGGAACGAGCCGCCCTCCTAGGGGCAGAGATCATCGTGTTTGGAAGCGGAGGTGCCCGCCATATCCCCAATGGGTTCGACCGCGAGGTCGCGCGACAGCAGCTATTGGACTTCCTTCATCTCTGTGCAGACGCTTCGGAGCGTACCGGCGTGAAGGTGGCCATTGAGCCGCTGAACCGGCGAGAGTGTAACGTTCTTAACCTCGTTTCCGAAGGCGCGGCGTATGCTCGGGAGGTAGCACGGCCTGGAGTGGGCGTTCTTGCCGACACGTTCCATATGGAGTGCGAGGCGGAGCCACTTGATGCCATTCTCGCGGCCGCCGACATTCTGCTGCACGTGCATACCGCAGATACGCACCGGTACGCGCCGGGAACAGGTTCCTATGACTATGAGGCCCTATTCCGCACTCTCCACCAATGCGGCTACGACAAGCGCCTCTCCATAGAGTGCGACTTTCAAGGCAAGTTGGCGACGTTGGCCGCCCCAGCCCTATCTCGCCTAAAAACCGCTTATGCAGCGGCCTATAAAGGCAGCCCGTAGACGTAGGACGCTCTCCCGTTCCGGGTACCCTTGTGGAATTGCCCTACACCCCTGTAAGCGCCCTCTGCGCTCGGATAGACATCCGTCCCTAGCTGTTGTGCACAGGCGTCAGGGAGTGTGCGACTGAAATGCCCTCGCAGGAAGCCACAAGAGCAAGTTAGCAATACGCCTTTCGCTATAGATTTTCGAGAGCGGCCGTGCGGTCCGAGAGGTTCTGTTCATGGTCACCCTACTCCAATTGCCGCATATTTTTACCTCGCAAGAGCCTTGAAGATCGTATAAGTTCCCTTTGGAATACATCCGTCCAAATATACGTGTAACTGGTAGGGGCTGAAAGCAAACTTTTTGATTTGCAAGAACTCCAGCCAAAAGCTGAGGTTCTGGTGCGCATGTGCCGATAGAAGAAAGAGAGCGATGCATTTTAGGGAGGAACCACGATGGAAAAGAGCTTTCCACTATTTCGATCACATTCGAGCCTGCTGCCATGAGCTTACAAGCCCCATCGGTCACAGCTCTCCGTTTTCCTCCTATTCTCTGGCATGCACCTCTGCGCGACCCCACCGGCTATGCCGAGGAGGCACGCCACTTTCTCTTCGCTCTGCATGCTTATGGTGCCCCTATCGCTGCAAGGGAGATTCGTTGGAACGACCGTGTAGCGGGAGTGCCACCCCACCAAGAACAGCTGCTTCAACAACTTCTCCTCAAGCCACCGCATCCGCGTAGCGTGTATGTGCTGCATATTCTCGGTAGCCACCTGAGGCCGGCTCCGGACGCCCGCGCCAGCATCGGGCGCACCATGTTTGAGACCGACCGCCTGCCTCCAGGCTGGGCGGAGGCCTGCAATCGTATGGATGCCGTTTGGGTGCCCAGCGCGTTTAACCGGGAGACCTTCGCCTTTGCCGGTGTAAAGCCGGAGAAGCTGCGCGTGGTGCCCGGCCTTATTGACCTCGACCAGTATAACCCGCAAGGCTCTCCCTTGGCTTTGCCAAGCGACCACGGGTTTCATTTCCTTGCCGTCTTCGACTGGAGCTTGCGCAAGGGATGGGACGTCTTGATCGCGGCCTTCGTGGAGGAGTTCCGCCCGGACGAAGACGTAGCGCTGCTGCTGCGGGTCCACTCCTCTTTGGGCTACACGGTGCCTCAAATCTACGCGCAGATCGAGAACTTTCTCGTGAAGGAGTTAGGACGCGACCCAGCACGCATTCCCGATATCCTGCTATTGGATAAATCCCTTTCCGCCTCGGAACTGCTGGCCCTCTATCGCGCTGCCGACTGCTATGTGCTACCGACACGGGGTGAGGGTTGGGGACGCCCTTTCATGGAGGCGATGGCGATGGAGCGTCCCACGATCGCCACCGGCTGGAGCGGCATGACGGCTTTTATGAACGCTGAAAACAGCCTCCTCATTGACTACACGCTTCAGGAGGTCTCGGAAAAAGCAGCGGCAGAGATCCCCACCTTTCGAGGGCATCGTTGGGCCGAACCATCGTGTGCGCATCTGCGCCAGCTTATGCGACGCGTTTTTGAGGACAGACAGTTCGGCAAGGAGCTTGGAGCGAAGGCACGCGCCTATTTGGAAACTTATTTCTCACCGGCCGCCGTTGTGGAGATTCTCCACCGCGAGCTGCTTCCCTTTGTCGAAGGCTAAACAAGATGCGCGTTCTTATAGGATTTAGCAATGCGATTCCCGAACTCGCTCAGAAACGCCCCTTGCCTGGACGTGAGAGGGCTGGGGATGAGATTCTATGCCTCCAAAAGGAGGGTGGAGATATTTGCTACACGCCAGGGATGACCTGGCAGCAGGTGCTCGACGCCTGCCCAAAAGGGTGGCACCCCGACATCTACGTTCATCGCTCGCCGGAATACCACCCTCTTCCCGCCGGTCTGGAGCATGCAAACTGCTTTACTGTGGGTGTTTTCGGCGATTGGAATTTGGGGGGATACGCCATTCGCTCTGTTGCTGAGGTGTTCGACTGGCTGGTTGCTGACCTTGGCGGCTGCCAAATTCTGCGCGATATGGGCTTTTCGAACGTAGAACATGCGTTGCTCTGGGGCTACAACCCACAACAACATCGCCTCCTGCCCGGTTATGAAAACGATGCGCACCGCGACATCGAGGTGTTGTTCATCGGCAGCTTTCATCCGTACATTCACTCGCGTCGCACGCAGATGTTAGCACGTGTGGCGCGTCTTTCTACGAAGTATCGCGTCCTGCTGGCTTCAGGAATCTATGGGCAGGCCTATACCCAACTGATGAACCGCGCCAAAATTGTGTTCAACCACAGCGTGCGTGGGGAGTGCAATATGCGCGCGTATGAAGCGGCGGCCTGTGGCGCCCTCCTTTTCAATGAGGCCGATAACCTCGAAATCGGTCTTGTGTTTCGTGATGGAGAGGAGTGCGTGCTCTACACGGAAGACAACTTGGAGGAGCGCATCGCCTTTTACTTGGCACCGGAGAACACGGAAGAGAGGCTCCGCATCGCAGCTGCAGCCCATGCCCGCGTGCAACAACACACCGACGCCCACCATCTTGCCAAGCTGCTGGACAAACTAGAGTTCCTCTACCAGCAATGGCGCCTTACCGATCGGAAATCACGTCTCTTTCGCCATCGGCCCACCTCTCAGCGGCAGCATCGTCTGCTTATTCACTGGTTGCGCATGCCCACCCTAGATGGGCTCTCTTGTGTGCAGCAGAGCCTCGCAAAAGAGGGGTCTCACCCCTCCAGCCTCTTCTTGAGAGGATTCGCTGCAGCCGAGTTAGCTCTCCAAACCCCAGACTCCCCCGCAAGCACCGTGCATCTTTTGGAGGCGAAGCAGCTGTTAGAGCGACAGCTTGTGCAGAACCCACAGGACCTAGCAGCGCTCTACAGTTTAAGTAGAGTCGAGCGGGCTCTAGGGCAAGAGGAGAGCGCATGGCATCGCCTTCACGTGTTGCATGCACGGCTGCAGGCCGGCGAACGCCCGTTGGCCTGGCCCCTTTTTCCGCACCACTATGAGGTGCTCGACATACGGTTAGAGTCGTTATGGCTTCAGTATTCGCCTGAATCACCAGAGGGTTTAGAGGGAGCTCGCAAAACGCTACTAGGTCACACGGCTGCACAGCTCTCGACGTACCATTTTGAGCGCGGGGAGTTTTCGCTTGCCGCCAACTATGCCCAGGAGGCCATAGCCTATCTCCCCGAAGACGGATGGATGCACACCCTTTTCGCTCGCGCCCAGCGTGCGCTCGGCAACTGGCAGAGATCTCTACCTGCCTACCGCAAAGCGCTTGAGTACCATCCTTTCCTTTTCGAGGCGGTGGAGGAGGCCGCCAAGTTGCTGATGGATATAGGGCGTAAGGAGGAGGCGATCACCCTGCTTAATGAGCGGCTTCCTCTCTTCGAAGCTGCCTCTGGAACGGAAACGCTCTGCGATACGCTGCGGAGCCTTCTGCAAAAAGCTCAGCAGATGCCCCCTCCCTCCGCACCTTCCGAACTCTTTTACTTTCTTGCCATCCCCTCATGGTCTCAGGAGTCGGATTGGAAATGCCTTGTGAATGCCTTCTGGCAGCATGCAAGCCGCCAGGCACAGGCACGCCTTCTCCTCTGGTTCAACCCACAGGGAGATGGGGATAAGACCGTGGTTACGGCTTTGCGCCAGTATCTGCAACAGCTTGCTCCAGAGGCCAGCTCGAAGGTCTTCCTGATCGCTCAACCCCTTGCGCTAGAGGAGCGCTGGAAGCTAGTGCGCAGCGTGAAGGCACTGCTCAGGGGCGGGGACGCGGCGCCCTTTTGGGAAGAGTTGGCTAACGCTGTGAATCTGCCGATATATAGTCTAGAGGACTTACGAGAGGCCCGATTCGCCACAAACATCTCTATGGAGAAACGTACATGCCTTTAAAGATCGCCTCGCAAGGCCAAAAGTCGTTGGTTTGGAATGGCTCGTTTTTCGTGCATCACAGCCTTGCGCACGTCAATCGCGAGCTACTGCTGGCGCTTTTAGACGACCCCGATTTCAATGCATCGTTTTTACCCTTCATTGACCACTACGAACCTGCCACCTTTACACCGGAAGGGGACCACGGCACCAAGCTTCTTGAGATACAGAATCGGCTGCTACCGGAGGAGCCGACCCTTACACTACGGCATAGGTGGCCACCTGACTGGTGCCGCCCCCGTCATGGAAAACTTATCGTCATTCAGCCGTGGGAGTACGGGGCGATTCCAGCCGATTGGGTCACCGCCGCACAACAGCCTGATGAAATTTGGGCTTACTCCACCTATGTACGGGACTGCTATCTACGGGCCGGCATACCCTCTGAAAAGGTTTTTGTGGTGCCTTGCGGCATTAATCCAAACCGCTTTTACCCGAACCGTCCTCCGCTCGATCTCGTCGCCGATCCGCGTTTCTCGGCCATTCAGCCCGACACGTTTGTTTTCCTCTTCGTCGGCGGCACGATTCCGCGCAAGGGGATAGACATTCTTTTAGAGGCATGGCAACGCGCTTTCACCCCAAAGGACGATGTAGCGCTTATCATCAAAGATTTCGGTGTAAAAAGCTTTTATCGAGGCCAAACGCTGCAAGAGCAGATAGCACGACTTCAGGCCAGCGGCGCTTGTGCGCCCATTTTCTATCTCGATGAGGACTTGAGCGATGAACAGATAGCCGCGCTCTATGCTAGCTGTCACTGTTTGGTGCATCCCTATCGTGGAGAGGGCTATGCGTTGCCTGTGGCCGAAGCCATGGCTTGCGGCAAACCCGTGATCGTGACCGGTGAGGGCGCCGCGCTCGACTTCGCCTCTAACGACAACGCCTACCTTATTCCGGCCACCATAGAGTATTTTCCGGAAGCGCGCATTGGCGACATACCAACCTTTGGGCTGCCGTTTTGGGCAAAGCCGGATGGGGAGGCACTTGTGGAGCTTTTGCGACGGGTAGCCTCAAATCGTGAAGAGGCCAGAGAGCGCGGGCTCTGTGCAGCCCAGCATATGGCGCAAAACCACACTTGGGCGCACGCGGCCCGCATCGCTCTGTCGCGCTTAAAGGCGGTCTGCGAGCAACCGAGCCAAGCGGAGATTCTGCCCTTTGGGCTTGAGGCGCTGCCCCTAGATGCAGAACCTGATGTTCTACAGTCCACCTTGGATTGGGAATCGCGCCGAAAAAGTGTGCTTCAAAGGGCGCGCGAAGGGCAGTGGGAATCGCTGCTCCCTGAGATCGAGGCCTGTTTACAAGAGCAACCGGAAGATGCCGACCTTTGTAACGCGCTTGCCCTATGTTACTTCTACACTGGAAACCACCAAAAGGCTGTTGAGGTGCTTGAGCTGGCGGTGACAAAGCATCCCAACTCACGTGACTTGCACCACAACCTGGCCTACTTCCTATTGATGCAGGGTCGAGGCAAGGAGGCCCTACCACATGCATTGGCAGCCTTTCGCTTGACTCCAGGGGAACTGCAGGTGCGGAAAACCTTGGAACGCTGCGCACGATGGGTGCTGCAGGAGGCGCGCAAACGCCTCCGGGCGGTTCCCTCTTCCCGACGTCATACGGTGAAGAGTTCGGAGGAGTATCGCCAACTGATGCGCGCCTACCAAGAGGCTCAAAAAGCGCTTGATGGCAAAGGGGACGTGGGAAGACCGCGCCTTTCGCTCTGCATGATCGTGAAAAACGAGGCACGATTTTTGGCAAACTGTCTGCAAAGCGCAAAGGATGTGGTAGACGAGATCATCGTGGTAGACACCGGATCCACCGACGAGACGCCTCAAATCGCCCGTTCTTTTGGCGCCAAAGTCATCGAACATGTCTGGAAAGACGATTTTTCGGAGGCACGCAATGTCTCCATTCAGCATGCCACGGGAAATTGGGCGCTCTGGCTTGATGCGGACGAGGAGATCGCGCCGAATGCAGGGATTCATTTTCGTAACGCCATTGAAAAGGCCCCTGCAGACGTGGGAGGCTACATGGTCAAAATACGCAACTGGCTCTCCTCCCCCCAACGTAACGAGCAGGGCGAGGTGGTGGTGCATCACGGGGTTCGTCTGTTTCGGCTTGTGCCCGGAGTTCGTTTCGAAGGCCGGGTGCACGAACAGAACATGCTATCGCTCACCCGACTAGGCTATAAAACGGCCTCCTATGAAGGACTTGTTTTCGATCACTACGGCTACGCGCACGAGATCATGCAAGAGCGCAACAAGCATGAGCGATTTATCCGTATGCTTGAGCACGAGGTTGCCGAGTGCCAAGATGCCACCTTAAGGCCATTTCAACTTTTCAACTTGGGCAACGCCTACTTCACCCAAAACGACATGGCTAACGCCGTGCGCTACTTCGAGCAGGCTGCCGCAGAGGCCAGCCCGCAACATGAATACAGCTACATCCTTTTTTACGAATGGGCGCTGGCGCTTCACGCCCTCGGCCATTTTCAACAAGCACTAGAGGTTTGCCGACACGCGGAGAGCCTCAAGATCGAACATTCGGGTCTCTCCTTCGCAAAAGGGCAGTGCTTCTTAGCCCTAGAGCGCTATCAGGAGGCCGAGGCCGCATTCAGTGAAGCGATTAAACTGGGCACGCAACGCAAAAATCTCTATGCAGAGGCGGGAGATCTGGGGCTTGGCAGTTACAAAGCCTACTACGCCCTAGCCCTCGCGCTTCGAGGGCAAGAGCGCTACGAGGAAGCCCTCGATTGCTGCAAGAAAGCTTTGGAGTTGCGGCCGGGCATGCACGAAGCGCGCCATCTTATGGCCCAGATGCTTCAGAAGCTCGGCAGAAAAGAAGAGGCGCGCAACGTACTGGAAATGTTGCTGGAGCATCTGCCGACCAACGAAATGTTGGTGCGAGAGCTGGCGGAGCTCCTAATGGAATTAGAGGACTACGAGGAGGCCTACATCTATTGGCAACGAGCCGCTCTACGTCAACCGGATGCGACAGACGTGCTTGCCAAATTCGCTTCCTGCTGCGAACATCTGCAGAGATGGGAGGAGGCATTAGAACTTTACTTACGTCTGAACGCACAAGGTTGTGAAACACCGGAGGTCTATGTTAACTTAGGACGTGTGCTTACCGCTCTCAATCGGATCGCGGAAGCAGTTGACTGCTATGCCGAGGCGATCCGGGTAGGCCCTGCCTACGGCAACGCCTACTTTAATGCTGGGGATTTGCTCTATAAGCTGGGTTGCTACGATCGAGCCGCCGACGTTTACGCAGCAGGCCTTCAGGTAGAGCCGCAACGGCGTTCCGGCTTTTTCGTGCTGGGGAACTGCTACTTCCAGTTACGCGCCTATGAGGCCGCCATACTCGCCTACCGTCAGGAGCTTGCCCTCCATCCCGATCATGCTGAGGCGCAGCACAATTTGGCGCTCGCAGAGGCCATGCTGACCGAGCAGACAGCTGCCTAAGCCGGAACAAGCTCAAAGAGAGCGATCTCGGCCGGGGCGTTAAAGCGGGCTGGGATAGCGATCGTGCCAAGGCCACAGGAGACATACATCCGTCCTGGCCATTGAGGTTTCTGGAACCAGCCGCGCAGGTAGCGGGCGCGTTCGTCCATAAAAAGTGGGGTTACGCCAGGAATGTAGATCTGTCCGCCGTGTGTATGGCCGGCCAAAGTGACGCAAGGGAAGCCGCAAAGCACATCGAAGAGCAAGGGGTTGTGGGTAAAGGCCAGGAGTGGCTCGCCTGGAGTGAGGCGACCAAAGGCGGCATCGGGATCGGGGGCACCTGTCTCACAGTCGTCCAGGCCCACAAGACGAAGGCCACAATCCAGCTTTTGGCTCCGGTTCGTCAGCATCTGGATTCCAACAGCCTGCAGCCCTTCTTGTACGGCCGGTGCTCCTTGCCATTGGTCGCAGCGATAATCGTGGTTACCGAGCACCGCATACATTCCCTGAGGTGGATGGAGGCGTGAAAGTTGACGAGCACACGAGGCGATATAGCTGGAGTGCGAGGTCACAAAATCGCCACTTAAGAGCACTACGTCTGGATTGAGGCGTTGGGTACAGCTTACCACACGTGCAATGAAGTTTTCCGGCACACACCAAGAGCGATGTAGATCGCTAAGCTGCACTACCCGGCAGGGCGCGTGCAGCCCTTGCACCTCCAACCGATGGCGTGTCACCACCAGGTGCTCGGTCTCCCATACCAACCCTCCAAAGCCAAGCAGAGCACCGGCAAGAAGGAGTTGGCGACGCGTTAGCCGTGCGGGCTTATGGGTTTTGTTGAGACGCAACAGACGACGGTCGGGCATACAGACAAAACCTCCTGCCATTCTCTATACGTAAAAGAACCGTTCTATTGTCGGTCGTACGCGAAAATGGCAGGAGGCGATTCGGCTTAGGGGAGTTAGTTCGAGTCGCTGTTGCCAGAATCAGAGTTATCCGAGCTACCCGAGTTGTTCATATTCCCCTGATCGCTACTTTGGCTGCTTTGTCGGTTAGCTATCTGATCGAGAAGCTGTTGTAGACGATTAAGGGTATCCAGCGCTTTCTGCAAGTCGGTTTGGAACGAATCGTTCATGTTTTGCGCGCAGGCGGGCCTCACGGAGAAGAGGGGAAGAGTAAGGGCAAGCCCAGCGGCAGCGATTGCGAACAGACGTGTGGGTTTCATGTTCTGTATTCCTCCTTTTAGGCGGCCTCTCGAATGGCTGAGAGGCTCTCGTTTATTATGACATTAAAGCTGACTCTTTCGTTTCGATGTTTTCTTTGGTACTCACATATGCAGCAAACTACTGCACGCCCGCCGTGCCGCCCAAAACCAAGGAGGCAAAAAAGAACCGTCGAGCTGCAGCTCGACGGTTCTTCAAGTCCGTTCTATAAACCGCTTAGAACTTGACGTTGCCCTGAATGGTGAGCACGTTGGCGTTAGAGGTTTTGCCACCAGGAAGGGCGCCACCCAGACCACCGCCGGTATCACGGTAGGTCAACAGCTGGTAAGCCAACTGCAGGGTGGTGTTGGTGGTGGGATGAACCCCCACGCCAAAGGTGACGTACTGCTCGGTCGGATAGCCCGGTTTATGAAGTGGTGTCACGGAGCCGGACAGGTTGTAGAAGTCGCCCTCATAGTCGGCGCTAAGATCGAGATACTTGTTGAGGGAGTACTTCACCCCCGCCTTACCCACGACGACGAAGCTACCCGTTGTGAACCCAGCGCCACCGGGAACCACACGGTTTCGCGCCCCGGCGAAGTAGCTACCGCCGATATAGGCGGAGAGTTTATCCGAGAAGGTATAGCCAACGCGAGCGCTTGGGCCTTGGAGGTTGGTTGGGTTGTAGAAATTCCCAATGCGCAGCCAGTAGCCCGGAGCCCCGAAGGCTGGGTCAACATACAGGTAGTTCACGTCGGCGTTCAACGGGCCCGTGTTGTAGCTCACATCGAGCTTGTAGGCGTTGTCGTCACCGTTGTAACCCACCGTATCGGTGATGTTCTTGCCGCGCACGCTCTTGGCGGCCTCGGCGTTCACGTTGAACTTACCTATCTCTTTTAGCTTCAGGTTAACGCCATAGACCAACACGTTGTTGAAGGCCAGCGGGCCGGTGGCAACGGGACCGCTGGTATCTATGAGCGACACGCCGATCTCACCGAGCTTGAAGAGCGGCACACCGATGTGCAAACCGGCCACCTGGGTCGCCACGGTATTGCCCAGCATATTCAAGCCGTAGAACGGGGTAATGGGGTTGAAGCCGCGGATGCCGTAGACGTTTCCGATGACCGGCGTATTGATGTTCGGCGTCGCACCGGTACCGGTGAGCGAGCTGAAGCTACCTGCGAACAGCTGGGTCTCGGCGCTGCCGAACTTAGACTGCAGGCGGAAACCATCCTGAATCCAGTCCCCGTTCTGATACCAAGGCAGGTCGAAGTAGTAGTCGGTGTTGGGCCGGTAGTAGGTAAGTGGGGTCACTTGGTTCCCAAATCGTCCAATGGTAAGGGTGGTATTCTTACCGAGGAAGGAGATCGGGATATCCAAGTTGGCCTTATACAGGGTGGTGTCCTGCGGATAGCCATTTACAGAGGCCCCTGGCGTTGTGCCCAATCCGCCGCTGGTATAGCTAGAAAGGTAGTTGGAGCTTACCAGGTCGAGGTTGAGCTTCACGTTGTCGGGCAAATTCGCGCCGACGGTGAGGTGGACGTCATGGGTGGAGTAGACCTTCTCAGCCAGCGACTTATTGGCGGGCTGGAAGGTGCCGTTCTCGTCTATAAACGGCAAGCGAGAGAGGTTGCTGCGAACACCAAAGAAGACGTCCCCACCCACCTTGGGCATCTTATCTAGGCGCTGATTGATGGCCTTTACCTGGTCGGCCAGCTCATCAAGGCGCTGATTGATCTGCTTAACGTCGGCGCCAAGATTGGCCAAGTCGGTTTGGAACTCATGGGTGAGGTTACGAAGCTCGGTAACCTCTTCCGGCGTCATGCCTGGAGGGCCAGGAGGGCCTTGCTCTCCTTGCGGGCCGGGAGGGCCTTGTGGGCCGGGAGGGCCAGGCATGGCCTGAATTTTCTGGAGTGCGCGCTCAAGAGCGACCGCGAACTCGTAGCGGGTGAGTGTACGTTGACCCCGGAAGTAGCCATCCGGGTAGCCCACGATGATCCCCTTCTGCTGCAGGTCGGTCACCGCCTGATAGGCCCAGTGGTCCGTCGGCACATCTTTAAACGGATTCTGGTCCTGAGCCTTTGCGGGCATCGCCCAGGCGGCGGCAAGCAGCGCGAGAGAGGTGCCTAGGTAGGGCAATACCTTTCGCATCTTTTGCCTCCTTAGTGGAAGTTTTGAGTTTGGTTTTTGGCACACGAAGAGCGCGCCTCCCATGCGAGAGAACGCGCTCCGTTGGTTCCCGAACTCCTCCACCGAACGAAGGCAGCAACGCCAGCCCGAAACGGTACACCCTTTTGCTAGGCGACCTGTTCTAGAAGAGTATCCTTTGTATCCTGCTTCTTTCCCAAGACCGCCTCAGCGCGGATGGCCTTTTCCTATGGCTTACGCTACCTTTCGACCGGAAGTGAGGACTTCGGTAAACGTACGGAAGCGTTCGATTTTCACTTATATCTAACGCTTCATCGCGTGTTGATGTTCCCGAATCAACACGCATTTGTTCGAGACAGCCACAGTGTAGCACACATTTTACCTGTCTGTCAACCACAGTAGCTATCTTCACAGAACAGCATACCCTTCGAGGGGAGATGCTGCCCTGCTGAGATGAAAAACGATAAAGCGTTTTCGTTGTGACAGAATAGGGTTATGAAGGCTTTGATCTTTCCTACTCACCCTAACCCTCTCCCACAGGGCGAGGGAATAGGTGGATGTTGGGTAGGGGCAGGCCCCTGTGCCTGCCCATTGAATTCCACAATGTGCCCAAAACCACGACGATCATGGGAAATCCCATTGGGCGACCACGGGGGGTCGCCCCTACAAACCAACCACACGTCCGCCACACCTGCCCATTGAATTCTGCAATTTACCACAATCGGACGGCCATGGGAAATCCCATTGGGCGACCATGGGGGGTCGCCCCTACAAACACATCAACACACCCATTGTAGGGGCAGGCCCCCGTGCCTGCCCGTTTGGAAATTCATGTTTGCCCGTTTCATCCCATAATTTCCCAAAACCACGACGATTGTGGTGAATACCATCGGGTGACCACGGGGGGTCGCCCCTACAAACCAACCATACATCCATTGTAGGGGCAGGCCCCTGTGCCTGCCCGTTTGCCCCTGTGCCTGCCCATCCTGCCCATCGAATTTCACAATTTACCAAAACAGGATAAAAACTCCTAGCCCAGTTTTGGGCTAGGAGTTTCTCCCCAAAAGTCGCGCCGAGCTTAGTGACCTGTAGGCGGCACCGCTCCTGGAGCCGCAGGAGAGCCTGCCGGAGCCGCTAGGGCGCCCATGGAACCGTTAGGTTGCCCTTGTTGCTTGATGCCCTGCCATGGCTGGTAGGGTTGCCCGTTCTTCCAAGGAGGCACACCTGGGGTATATTTCACTCCGGGTGGGGTATGAGGACTGGTGAAGTAGACCAGCGCACCCACAATGCCCACAACAAGCACTACTACTACGGCGATCACAACAACGGGATTAACCTCTTTTTGCATGGTAGTTCCTCTCTCAAACTATTGGCGCTTATCCCACATGCCGTTAGGCCAAACGCCCGACTGCACCAGCACGGGGTCAGGGTTCGTAACCTGAATGCCGATAGGTTGGCGGGTAGCATCTTCGCGCATCCATTTTACATGGCCATCACACATGGCGTAGTTGCTACCCTGGCTGTGAATGGTGGCCCCACCCCCCTGCATATTGAACTCGCCGTAGTTCCAGAACACTTCGGTAGCCCACCCTTCACTCCACTGGTGATACCAGTTGGGACGCTCTGCTACAAAGATGGTGGTAGCAGGGTTGGTGATGCTTGAATCGGGCGCACTGGCAGGAGACATCTCGTAGCTAGGAGAGTTGGGCCCCCAGCCCCAGTTGCCCAGAGGCCACATAAAGTTTTGACTGTAAGTTACCGGAATGGCAGGCTGTTTGGGGTTGGCCGCATCCTGTCCACGACTCCAAGCGTCGTCTGGGCAGTGCCATATCTGCTTATTTTTGATATAGGGGTCTATCTGCTGGTGCCAGGGTACCCAGGAGGGATACCAACCCCACGTCCAACTGTGCACGCCGTCGTAGTCCTGCGTGTACATCAGCTCCCCAAGCATGATCTGCTTCTCGTTAGAAAGACAAGAGACGGCTCGAGCCTTTTCTCGTGCTTGGGCGAAAACGGGGAAGAGAATGGCTGCAAGTATCGCTATTATAGCGATAACCACGAGCAACTCGATGAGCGTAAAGGCCCTTTGCTTTGAGAGAAAAGAGTTGTTCATAACTTTTAGCTCCTTAGTGGAATTCGACGTTGCTAAACATGTTTAGCAACCGATTTTTAAAAAGATGGGCTCGCGAAAATGCGCACCCTCTTCTATTATTATACCACACTTGGCAAAATCCTTCTCCTTATCTAAGTGGCTTCCATTCCACTCACACGAACCGGATGTCAGCTTGCACTCTCTCCAAAAACCTGCTAAAATAGCTCTACCTCTGACGCCCTATCTGCCGATTTTAGGCATCGTAGGAGGAGAAACATCAGAACGCTCTATCGTCCCGGTCATCCGTTGCCGTCACCGCCGCAGCTGCGTTATCCTTGGTGGCTTATCGGCTTTGTGGCGATTCTAGGTGGGTTTTTAGCTTGGAAGTTGTGGCATAAAACCTCGCCCCATCTGCCATCGAGGCCGAGGGTCTTCGCCACAGCTTCCAAGCTTATTCCGGTGGCTGCGCCTGTAACGCAAACTTTTGTGCCGTCTCAGCCAGTAGACCCCAAACCGTTACCCGATTTCCCCAAACCGCCGCCCATCCACGCGCGCGCCGCCATCCTTGTAGACGCTGCCGATGGACAGGTGCTCTATGCCCACAATCCCGATCTTGAGCTTCCCATGGCCAGCTGCACCAAAATTATGACAGCCCTTGTCTTTTGCGAACGTGTGCCCGATAACGCCATCATTGTGGCCAGCAAGCGAGCTGCCTCTACACCACAATCCTCTATGCACCTGAAGGTAGGGGAACGCCTTACTGCGCATGACCTGCTGCGGGCCCTTCTTCTGCGCTCGGCGAATGACGGCGCTGTAGCCGCAGCAGAAAAGGCGGCCGGCAGCGTAGAGGCTTTCGTTGCCCTGATGAACCAGAAGGCAGCAGAGCTCGGCTGCACACACACCCACTTTATGAACCCCCACGGCCTTACCCAAAAAGGGCACTATACCACCGCTCGTGACCTCGCCACCATTGCACGCGCTGCCATGAAGGTGCCACGCATTCGCGAGGTGGTCGGGCTGACCAAAGCCGTTATCCAACGCTCCATAGATAAGCACGATGTGGTGATGCAAAACCATACCCACTTCGTAGGCCACTTTCCAGGAGCAGACGGCATCAAAACCGGCTGGACAGTGCCCGCCGGACACTGTTTTGTCGGCTCCGACACGCGAAACGGTTGGGAGTTGATCTCCGTAGTATTAAACTGCCCTCATTTCGTTAAAGATACTGAGGCGCTCATGAACTACGGGTTTCACAACTTTGAACCTCATGTGCTCGAAGCGGCCGGCCAACCGGTGGGGGTCTGCTCGGTGGTGCATGGTGTGATGCCCCGCATCCCTGTGCGTACGGCAGATAGGTTGGAGGTGGTGCTACCTAAGAAGGCCCACGCCTCGTTGGGGCTGCAGATGCGGCTTAACCCGATTTCGGCTCCGGTGCAGCCTGGCGAAAAGGTAGGAGAGGCCATAGGACTGGTTAACGGCGTTCCCGTGGTGCAGGTGCCCCTTGTAGCCGCGTTCGGCGATGGCGTGGCCGTGAAGGAGCTCACCAAGGCGCCCTCCTCATTCTGGCCGCCTCTGCTTCGGGATGCCGCTATTTTGGCTCTTTGTCTGGTATCCTTTCGTTATGTCGCAGGAATCGGTGCGTTTGCAAAAGGCGCTCGCCGCCGCTGGAGTCGCCTCTCGTAGAGCCTGTGCTGAGCTGATAAAACAGGGGCGTGTGGCCGTCAACCACCAAGTGGTAACGGAACCAGGGCAGCTCATTGACCCTACCCACGATGTGGTTACCGTGGACGGAGAGCGCATCGCTCTGGAAAACGCACAACCTTTTCTCTATCTCATGCTAAATAAGCCCGTTGGGGTGGTGAGCACCGTGCAAGACCCCAGGGGTCGTCCAACGGTGCTCGATGTGGTGGGCCCGCTGCCTGCCCGCGTCTACCCGGTGGGTCGGCTCGACATCAACAGCTCCGGCCTGCTGTTGTTGACAAATGACGGCGATTTGGCCTACAAACTCACCCATCCGCGCTTCGAAATCCCTAAAACCTATCGTGTTGTGGCCAAAGGCTTTGTGGGACCGCAGGCCGCTCGTAGCCTCGCAGAGGGGGTAGTGCTAGAGGACGGGCTAACGGCACCGGCAGAGGTCCGCTTTGTGGATTACGATAAGGGCACACAGTCTACCATTTTGGATATCACTATTCGGGAGGGTCGCAACCGTCAGGTGCGGCGCATGATGGAGGCCGTAGGGCACCCAGTTCGTCAACTCACTCGAATCGGCTTTGGCAACCTTCGCCTTAAAGGTCTGGCCCCAGGCACTTGGCGCAAACTTCGCCCGGATGAGCTTGCTGCCCTCCGCACACTCATTGAGCAACAGCAAAAGCTTCTACTTACCCACAAGCAGCGGCCGCTGTAAACGACTGTAAACGATTTGCAGGTGGGACATCTACGTTCCTTTTGCAGGCGGGACGCCTGCGTTCCCTTCTGGCGTGCAGAGGCTCTCGTAGACCACCACACTCCATTCAACGTCCATCTCTCCCATCCGAAAAGGTACCATATTTAGGAACGACGGAACGAAGAAAGGAGGAGCGGCACAGCCCCACATGGTTAAAGCCGGCGGTTTTTGCGTGGATACGCCCATGAAAAGATTTGCACTGGTTATCCTGACAGCAGGGCTTATTTGGGGAATTGGAGCGGGGTGCAGCAACACGCCCTCCGCAAAACGAGCTACCGCCCTCCCGCAATCGCCTTCGGGCACGATAACGAGCTTGGTGGACACTGTTGGGCACCATCTGATACTGAAACGGTATCCGCAGCGTATTGTCTCTTGTGCGCCCAGCATCACCGAAATTCTTTACAAGCTCGGCTTGCAAAACCGCCTTGTACTCGATACTACGGCCTGTGACTACCCACCGGAAGCAAAACAAAAACCCCACTTCAACGCCCTCAGCAACGACATCGAGCCGATCTTAGCTCAAAACCCCGATCTGGTGATTGACATTAAAGACCTGAATCATAACCTCCTAGCTCCTCTACAAAAGGCGGGCGTCCCACAGCTCACCATAGATGTAAGCAGTGTCAAAGCCGTTCTAAGCTCTATTCTGCTCCTCGGCGAGGCCACAGGCACCTCACAACAGGCTCAAGCCCTTGTGCAATCACTTCAGGCCAAGCTCAATGCGGTTCGCACAGCGGTAGCAAAAGCGCCGCATAGGCCGCGCGTCCTCATCCTCTACGGAACCAATCCGCTCTACACCACGGGCCCCAACTCGTTTATTAACGACCTCATCACCATCGCAGGCGGGGTCAACGTGGTGGCTAAACCTCCTCCGGGCAACGTCATTTCTCCGGAGGAGGCCGTTGCGCTTCAGCCGGAGGTAATTTTGTGTGCCCCTGAGCTTGTGCCTGCAATACGCCAGATGCCCGGATGGGCGCAGGCGGTGCCAGCGGTACGCAACAATCGCTTTTTCACCGCGATAGACACCCTCGAACGTCCCGGCCCCCGCATGGCGGACGCCGTCGTGGCTCTGGCCCGTTACCTGCACCCTCATGAGATGGCTCACTTCAACCGTTCTGCTCTTGTAAGGACGGCACCCTAGATGGCAGAAGTGTCGGAAACTCGGGAGCATCTCAGAGAAGGAAAGCCGTTTATTGGAGATAGACATCTGAGGCGCACCCTGCTGTTTCTTCTGGTGATTACGCTGTTACTGTTTGGGGCGCTGTTGCTCGACATCTGGATGGGGCCCTCCGACGTGGCGCGTGTGGTGACCCCGTCGGTCGTGGCGCAGACGCTCTTGCGCCATATGCCCTTCCTCCACCCCTTGGCGCCTAAGGTCGCTACCGTGCCCTATGCCGATGTCATCGTCTGGCAGGAGCGCGTTCCGCGCGCGCTGGCTGGTGCCTTGGTGGGCATGCTGCTAGCCGCCGTCGGCGTGGCGTTTCAGAGCCTCCTCATGAACCCCTTGGCCGATCCCTACACGGTGGGGATCGCCTCTGGATCGGCCTTGGGGTCTTTGCTCATTGTCATTCTAGGGGGAACGGCTTGGCTTGGGGGCTATGCTCAAATGGTGGCAGCCTTTGCAAGCGGCGTGCTTGCTGTTGGGTTCGTGTTATTCATCGCGCGCGTAGGCGGGCGCATCTCCCCGCAAACGCTGTTGCTGGCGGGGGTGATCGTTGGTACCTTCTGCTGGTCGTTGATACCCCTTATTGTTACCTTAGGAATGCAGGCTGGTGCGGATAGAGAAGCGCGCATTATGGCAACCCTCTTCGGCAGTTTGGAGAGCGTGGATTGGCAAAAACTTGGCCTGCTGCTGCCTTTTGGCCTTCTCGGAACGCTGCTCTTATGGAGACTGGCACCGCAGCTGGACCTCCTCACATTTGGAGAGGAGACAGCAGCGCACTTGGGGGTACACACCGAACGATTAAAACGTACGATCATCGTGGCGGGCGCGCTCGTCACCGCGGCGGCCGTGGCGACAGCCGGCATTATCGCCTTCATTGGGTTCGTAACTCCTCATGCTGCGCGGCAGGTGGTGGGGCCGCGCCATCGGCACCTGTTGCCAGCGGCCATGTTACTAGGCGCGCTGCTGCTGGTGCTCTCCGATTGGATGGCGCGCGTCTATCTGTTCGACATTCAGGTGGGAGTGGTCACCTCTCTCTTCGGCGTGCCACTCTTCTTTGTTTTGCTACGTAAGCAGTTACGGGAACCCTTTTAGGAGGAGAGGATGGCAAGACTACGTTCCAAAGGGCGCAAGCAGAAACATACGACGTCACCCTCAGCGCAGGACAATCGGCCTGGTGTAAAAACGCCCACGGCAGAGACGTTAAAAGAGGCCGACAAGCTGTTTAAGGGCTATTGGAAGCGTTTAGGTGCTCTGTTGCTTGTGCTGCTGCTTCTTTCCATCGCTTTCTCGTTAGCGGTACCACATTATCGTAACTACAACCTTATCTATTTCTACTTTGCCATTGTGTTTGCGCTTTCGTTTATTTCGCGCTACTGGCTTGAGAAGCTGTTTGTGGAGCTTAGGGAACTTGGGTTCCGTCGTTTAGCGCAGAAGCGCTACGCCGACGCGGCCGCCGTGCTGGAGTACTTTCATCGTTTTGGCAACATGGGTTTTGATAGGGATGGAGAGATACACTATCGCTTATTGTTGGCCTATCGGCATTTGGGAGAGGAGGAGCGAGCGAAACAGATTGCGGAGTGGATTAGGCGCCATCGGGCTAAAAGTCGCTACGCCCAACGGCTGGCAACCGCGGAACCAGCGCCTGCCAAAGAAGAGGCATCAGGAGGAGCTGTAGGGTGAACACGGCTCCTTCTCCAACTTCTGCTGGCCGTCGCGGGTCGTGTTACGGCTCCATACCTCCCTACAAAAAGCCGTAAGCTTCATGAGGGCGCTGCGCTGCTCCGCATTCATCTCAGTTGCGCTAGTTAGCGCCAACTCCAGCAGTCCCAAGGCCTCTTCTTCGGTTAAATAGAGCGCTTTCTCGTCCTGTTCCATTCCTTACCTCAGCATACTTCCGTACTAACCACAACAGCCGATTCACCCTTGGTTGTTCCACATTTTGCTCGTTTCTTAACAGCATAGACGAAAGCGCTCGAAAATTGTTTCAGACTATGAAAAACTTCACATCACAAGGCCTCCTTCGGGAACATAGCCACGCAGAAACCGGGCTGTCTCCTCCAGCTCCTTCAGCAGTTGCGCCTCCGTTTTCGTCGAGCCGGGGATGATCTCGGCCACAAGCCACTGCTTGGTCGCTCGAGGAAGCACTTGAGCAAGGGGACTTTGTTCGTACTCCGCATGGCTCCGTTGTAAGGCCTCCAGCACCTTTTCCATGCGAATATGGCCACGCCGATTGTATTCTTCCGTAAAGGGCCAGTGGTGCGAGGCATCGGGGGTCGTTTGCTGCAGATGAATGACGGCACAGGTCGCGCCGAACCGACGTATCCATTCGGTATAATCGAGGTCGGGCCCAGCAAGGCCGTAGTGCATGCCGGCCTGATGGCCTACATCCAGGGTGAGCAGCACCGGCAAAGCGTCGCCCCTATCGCGATTGACTTCGAGAAGAAAACGTTCGCCTTCCTCAAGCGTCCAGGGCTTCTCGCTAGGAATGTACATCTGCTCCTGCATAAGCGCGCGCAGGCCGCTAGCGCGCAGCTTTTGGGCGAGCTCGCGAAACGTCTGATGCAGTCGGTTTGTGGCCTCTCGCGTACGCTGCGGGTCGGCCAGCACCTCACAGGAGAAAGCGTCCCAATGGCCTCCTAGCAGATCGGTTCCCAACGTTACGGCGATCTCGGCGGCGGCCTCTATCCACTCCTTCATGCGCTGGCGTGGACGAGGATCGCTGTGCGAGAGGCCGTGAAAACGGTGGGTCGCCACGCCGGTATAGAGGTCGCAGATGGTGATGCCGTAACGCGCGGCCGCCTCTCGTGTCGCCCTGGCCTGCTCCAGCTGAAACGGCCGGTCGCCAGAAAAAAAGGGGTCGTATGACATCGGCACAGAAGGAGTGAGCCGCGAAGCCGCATTCGCGGGTAAGCCGCATCCAGTTCTCTGGTTCCTCCCAGCGCCGGGTTAAAAACGCTCCGTTAATGCCGATGTCTACAACAACGTTCTGATGATCGCCCATAGCTCCTCCTAAAAAGTTCCTCGACATATTTGGACACCCCAAACACCGGTTCCTGCCTTTGCCCAAAGGTTTTCGGCCAGGTTCTGTCGTACTATGTGGGAAACCATAAACAGAGGGTTGATAGATTTTGCGGGGGGGGGACGCTCATGCGACTATCCGGTTTAAAGGTCAAGACGGTTGAGCGGATTGTGGTTCATGTGCCTTTCACTCCACGCTGCCAGGTTTGGAACCAGCGGGAGGTTTGGCAGTGGGGCATTAGCGAGATCATTCGAGTAACCACCAACGTGCGCGGGTTGGTGGGTTTCGGGGAGACCCTGCTGCACTACACGTGGGGACGTGTATCTGAGGAGGCCGTTCAGCGCGTTATCGGTGGCAACCCGGTGGAGTTTTTGGGCGACGATAGGCTTGGGGCTGGGCTGCAGATGGCTCTTTACGATGTGGTTGGAAAGGCGTTAGAGGTTCCCGTCTATAGGCTCCTCAACCTACCGAAGGTTCGGGATTGGTGCCCTATCAGCTGGTGGAATATTGACATGTCGCCGGAGGCCTTTGCCGAGGAGGCGAAAGAGGCCGTGGCATATGGCTATACCTCCTACAAAATCAAGGCAAGGCCTTGGTGGGATATCTACGCCCAAGTCGAGGCCATCAGTCGCGTCACTCCTCCCAATTTCAAGCTGGATTTGGATTGGAATCAGATGCTGTTAACCGCCGGCAACGCGGGGCCGGTGCTTTCGCAGCTCGACCGCTATGGGCGTGTGGCCATCTACGAATCGCCCATTTTCCAACGCGATGTGGAGGGCAACCGGCATTTGCGCTCGCTTACCACACGACCTATCGCCCTCCATTTCGGCGAGCCGCCTTTCCCCACCGTCGCACGCCGTGGCGTGTGCGATGGTTTTGTGGTCAGCGGAGGCATCGCCTCTATTCTCCGCCAGGCCGCCCTAGCCGATGCCTTCGAGATGCCGTTTTGGCTGCAGATGGTGGGCACAGGGCTAACAACGGCTCTTTCGCTGCATCTAGGTGCCGTGTTAAAGCGGGCGGTATGGCCGGCAGTGAACTGCCTTAACAACTATGCGGACGACCTGCTAAAGCGTGCCATTGAGATTGTAGGGGGTTATGCGCGTGTACCGGAGGGGTCGGGGCTAGGAGTTGAGCTGGATGAGGAGGCCTTGATGCGCTATCGGATGCGCCCACCCTACGCCATTCCACGTCCACGGCTGCTTTTGCAGGTGGTGTGGCCTCAGGGGTTCGCGGTGTGGTATCGGGATATGCAGCAGTGTTGGGACGATTTCTTGGCAGGAAACCAACCGGTTCAGGAGCGCGGCGTTCGCATGGAGACGTTCGCCGACGACGGCTCGAAGGAGTGGGCCGATCTCTTTCAGCGCCTACAGCAGGGGCCGATACGAACAAAGGAAGAGGCGCACAGCGCCTAGTCTTTTTACCTTTCATGCGCGATGTCGTCGCTACAAAAGGCCATTGGATGGAATGGAGACAAGGGGGAGCGTTAGAGACAACGCCCCCCTTTAAGAAAGCAGCATCTGCTTGCGGCGCTCTAGGATCTCGCGTTTGGCCTGCCATTCGGCCAGAGTTGCACGCTCTTTCTCAACGATCTCCGGTTTAGCGCGCTCCACAAACTGCGGGTTGTTGAGAAGCCCCTCCGAGCGGGCTATCTGCTTCGCCACGGCATCGAGCTCTTTTTCAATCCGCTCCAGCTCCTTGGCGCTATCCACCGCATCTCCCAGGCAGAGAAGCACCTCTAAACCGGCAAGCGCTTCGGCAACCCATTTTCCCTCACAGTGCTGCTGGCTTGGGTGTTCCGCACCGAGAGATAGCTCACTCAGCCGCGCCAACTCTTGGATGAACGGCACAGCCGGCTCTAGAAGCGCGTGAATCCTCTGGTCGGCGGTCACTATCGCCCCTGCCACGCGTGCGGTGGGCGGCACGGAAAATTGGGCGCGAAGGTTGCGCAAGGCGCGCGTCACCTCTTGAATTCGCTCCATACCGGCACACGCCTCCGCATCGAGCCGAGTCGGATCGGCTTGCGGGTAGGGCGCCAAGCAGATGGTATCGCCCGTATGGGGCAACCGCTGCCATATCTCCTCGGTAATGAAGGGAATAATGGGGTGCAGCAGGCGAAGAGTGGTTTCCAAAACCTGCGCTAGGAGGGTGCGCACGGTACGTCCCTCTTCCGGCGGCTCGCTGCGAAGCCGCAACTTGGCGATCTCGATGTACCAGTCACAAAAGTCGTCCCAAAAGAAGTGATAGAGGGCGTGGGAGGCGTCGTCCATATCGTAGTTGGCGAGGGCCGCATTCACCTTTCCAATGGTTTCATGCAGCCGCGAGAGTATCCAACGGTCTGGCAGCTGTGTCGGCTCTACAGGGCCCAGGTTGCCATCTGCGGGTAGCTCTTGTCCGTTGGGAGAGGCCAACACCGTTAGCACAAATCGAGAGGCGTTCCACAGCTTGTTACAGAAGGCGGCGGCGATCTCTGTGCGTGCGGCGCTGTAGCGAATATCCTGATTTTTCCCGGCCTGCTGCATAAGGGAGAACCGAGTGGCGTCGGCTCCGAAGCGGTCAATGAGCTCAATAGGGTCTACGCCGTTACCCTTGCTCTTGCTCATGCGCTCCCCTTTTTCATCCAGCACGGTGGCGTGAATGTAGACATCGCGGAAGGGGATAATGGCGCGCTGCTTGCCGTTCTCTTCCAGCAGACCGTCGGCCTCCAGCGTGCGGTCGGCCGGCCTTTTAATAAAGTCAAGCCCCGTCATGATCATGCGGGCGACCCAAAGATAGAGGATCTCTTGTGCCGTGGAAAGCAGATTGGTGGGATAGAAATAGGCAAGCTCTGGCGTTTCGCGCGGCCAACCCAGGGTAGCGTGAGGCCACAGAGCGGACGAGAACCAGGTGTCGAGCACATCTTCATCTTGCCAAACGTTCTGGGTGCCCAGCTTGGTCACCGCCTCTTCGCGACTGCGTGCGAAAGTATGCTGTCGCTCCCCTCCCTCGTCGGTCCACCATACGGGAATGCGATGCCCCCACCACAGCTGCCGACTGATACACCAGTCGCGGATGTTCTCCATCCATCGCAAATAGATTTCGGTGTAGCGCTCGGGAATGAAGCGGATTTTGCCCTGTTTCACCACCTCGATGGCAGGTTGGGCGAGCGGTTTCATCCGCACAAACCACTGTTCGGAAAGCAGCGGCTCGATGACCTCTCCACTGCGGTCGGAGATGGGGGTTTGAATGGTGTAGTCCTCTATTTTTTCAAGGAGACCCAGAGCTTTCATAGCCTCCACCACTTTCTCACGAGCCTCATAGCGGTCCAGGCCGGCGAAGTCGGGGCCGGCGGCCTCCGTCATGCGCCCCTCTTTGTCAATCACCACGATTTGAGGAAGGTTGTGGCGCAGCCCGCATTCGAAGTCGTTTAGGTCGTGGGCTGGGGTCACCTTTACCGCCCCCGAGCCGAACTCCGGTTTGGCATAGTCATCGGGAATAAGTGGGATAAGCCGATTGGTAAGGGGCAGCCGCAACAGGCGTCCGAAGTGAGGCTTATAGCGCGGGTCATCGGGATGGGCGGCCACGGCGGTATCGCCGAGCATCGTCTCCGGACGCGTGGTGGCGATGGTAATGAAGCCGTTACCATCGGCAAACGGGTAGCGAAAATGATAGAGCTTTCCAGGGCGTTCCTCCACGTTAACCTCAATGTCGGACACGGCGGTTTGCAACTTCACATCCCAGTTCACCACGCGCGTGCCGCGGTAGATCAGGCCACGCTCATACCACGAGCCAAACACCTCCATGATGGCCTCTACGTAGGAGGGATCCATGGTAAAGCGCACACGCTGCCAGTCGTAGGAGCAGCCCAGTTTCTCAAACTGATAGTAGATTCGGTTGCCGTACTGCTCGCGCCATTGCCAGCATCGTTCAATGAACCGCTCTCGGCCCAGCTGTTGGCGCGTGAGGCCCTCTTTTTCCAGCTCCCGCTCCACCACGGTCTGCGTGGCGATGCCCGCATGGTCGGTTCCCGGCAGGCAGAGGGTACAAAAGCCGCGCATTCGGTGCCAGCGGGTAAACACATCGAGGATGGTGTTATTGAGTGCATGGCCGATGTGCAAACTACCTGTGATATTGGGAGGGGGGATGGTGATGCAGTAGGGTGGACGCGACGGATCGGGCTCTTCATGGAAGAAGCCCATCTCTTTCCATCGAGCGTACCATCTCTCCTCCACCTGAGAAGGGTCGTAGCTTTTCGGCAGCTCCGCAGGCAAAGCGGAATTTTGGGTTGTCATCGTCCTCAACTCCTCCACACTTTCAAGAGCATTGAAATAGGCCCGCGTCGTTTCCTCTCGAAGAGGAAGGACGCGGGCCTGGTGTACCCACGCGGTACCACCTTCCTTCCCAAGCTGCTGTTGGACAGCTCGGGCGCTTTGGGCGCGATAACGGGCGCACCCGTCGCGCCTACTTAAACCCTTAAGCGAGTTCTTTGGGCGACGCGACTCCGAGGCGACGTTCGACGCGGCCCATCAGGGAGCTCTCAGCATCCACTCCCCTCTCTGTAGATGCGCCCACGTCTACTCCTCCTCTTCTTCGTCTTTCACAATGAGATATGATACTAGTTCTGTATACGGCGGCTGCGTAACGTTTGTTGGCGAGGGCCTCAGAGCCGCAAAGCTCTGCCACGCAAGCCCTTTCTACTAGCCCCTACCGTTCTGTGTTTCTTCGAGCAGCAGCGGCTACGGCCTCCCAACCGCCCAGGCGATACATGGCCTTGCCACAAACGGCACAGTACCCTTTAAGGTCATATCGCCCACGGCGATTGCACACCTGAATGGCGTTTTGCATTTGGCGCTTGGTTCGACAGTGCACACAGTAGCCGATCACCACCGGCTCCGTCTCCACCGTGGCGGTTTGGTTGGAAAGAGGTCCATCGCCTTGCGTGTCGCTCATTTTGCTTTCTTCAGTAGCGGCAGCCCCGTCGGAGCCTCGGTGACCACATAGCCGGTCGGCACGGCATCAAGAGCGCCCGGCTTGATCTCCTTTGCGAAGAAGTAGAGCGTTCGCTTCCCCCCGCGAGACTGGGTTTCTTTACAATGCAGGTAGTACGTCTCGCCTGTCTTTTTGCTTTTCACGGAGTAGGGCATGGCAAGCCTCCTTTTAAAGTGAGAGTGTTAAAGTCGAACCCTCTTCACAAGGCCTAAGCATAGGGAAGCCCGAAAGCTTCCTCGCTGTACCTCGTAGAGTTGCGGGTATAATAGCACAGTCTTCACAGAAACGCAAGTGGTTTTTGGGCGGTTTCGGAAAAAATCTTTTCCGTTCGACCCCTAAGAAGGATTCTAGGCACGTATTGTAGAACTAAAGCGTGTGGTCAAAAGCTGCCGTGCCCACCTTACTGCAGAGGACGCTACGAGTTTTTCGGTAAGGGCAACCCGATTCGCACATTCGTTGGAGTTGTTAGAGAGATAGGTGGCAGACGAAACGTTTCTTGGCGAGGGCAAGGTTTTAACCTACAATGAGCGTTGTTTAAAGCGCCCCGCTCTAGGTGGCAGCTCGACCTATAGAAGACCAATCAAAGTTAAATCGTTCTATTTTTTTACAGAGGTGGCCTACCTATGAAAGCGGTGATCATGGCCGGGGGCGAGGGAACTCGTTTACGTCCTCTTACCTCTCAACGTCCGAAGCCGTTAGTTCCGGTACTGAATATGCCCATTATGGAGCATATTGTGCTGCTGCTGAAAGAGCACGGTATCACAGACATTGTGGTGACCCTCCACTATTTGGCGGATGAAATAGAGGGCTATTTTGGGGATGGCTCGGAGTGGGGCGTGAACCTCATCTACTCCGTGGAAGAGACGCCCTTAGGCACAGCCGGAAGCGTAAAACAGGCGGAATCCTACCTTAAAGACGATACTTTCCTCATCATTAGTGGAGACGCCCTCACCGATATTAATCTTGACCGTGTGATCGAGTACCATCGTAAAAGGAAAAGTCTCGCCACCCTTGTCCTTTCCCACGTTCCCAACCCCCTTGAGTTCGGCGTGGTGATTACGGATGACGAAGGCCGTATTCGCCGCTTTCTTGAAAAGCCTTCCTGGGGTGAGGTGTTCTCGGACACGGTGAACACCGGCATGTACATTTTGGAGCCGAGCATCTTCTCCTACATGGAACCAGGCCAAAACTACGATTGGAGCCATGACATCTTTCCCAAACTGCTGAAGGAGAAAAAGCCGCTCTATGGCTACATCATGGAGAACGACTACTGGTGTGATGTGGGCAACCTTCAGCAATATCGGGAGGCCCAGTATACGGTGCTAGACGGCAATACGCGTGTGCGTATCGGCACCCGCAGCGTCTTGAGCCACACCAACGGGGTTTGGGTGGGCGACGGATGCGAGATCGATCCCTCCGCGCAGATCTTACCTCCGGTGGTTATAGGGCGCAACTGCAAAATCAAAGGGGAGGCCATCGTAGGCCCCTACTCGGTCATCGGAGACAACTGCATTATTGAAGAGCAGGCGAAAGTCCACCGGAGCATTCTGTGGGATAACGTCTATGTGGGGGTGGGCTCTCAGATCAACGCCAGCACCGTCTGCTCTCACACCACCATCGAGTCGGACTGTAATATTCAAGAGGGTGCGGTGATCGGTGCACGCTGCCGCATTGAAAACGGCACCACCATCCGTACCCAGATCAAGCTGTGGCCGGACAAGATCATCGAGGCTGGCAGCATCGTTACAATGAGCCTTATTTGGGGCCAGAAATGGGCTGGCTCCCTCTTTCGAAAGCAGGGCGTTATGGGCATCGCGAACATCGAGCTAACCCCAGATTTCGCCTGCAAATTGGGCGCCTCGTTTGGGGGCTACCTTAAACGTGGCGCCACCGTGGTAACAAGCCGCGATTCGGGGCCGGTTGCCCGCATGATGAAACGCGCCCTCATCTCCGGCCTGCTCTCGGTGGGGGTTAACGTGCTCGATATGCGCTCCATGCCGCTGCCCATCGCACGGCACAGCATCCTCGGCTCGCAGGCCGGTGGCGGCGTCCATGTGCGCATCGCCCCCGACGACCCCAAAATGATCCTCTTCGAGTTCTTCGACGAACAGGGCATCTACGTCGCCCAAAGCGCCGAGCGCAAAATAGAGACCATCTTCTATCGTGAGGACTTTCGGCGCGTGGATGCGGAACAGGTGGGCATTCTGGAGTTTGCCGGGCGCGGCATCGAACAGTACGCCGAGGCCTTCTATCATCGCCTTAACACAGAGGCCATACGAGACCTTCACCTAAAAGTGGTGGCCGACTTCGCCTTCAGTCGCCTCGCCAGCATCTACCCCTCCATGCTTGGGCGCATGGGCGTAGACCTCATCGCACTTAACGCCTATCCCGATGTCCAAAAAACACCCAAGACACCCGAAGCGCGTGCGGCCCTGCTGCCTGGGCTGGCCAGAATTGTGCAGACGCTGCAGGCCGATATGGGAGTGCTGTTTGAAGCCGATGGGGAACGCATGACGTTGGTAAGCGAAGAGGGGCAGGTTATCGGCGGCAATGAGCTTTTAGCGCTGATGATCGCCCTCGTGGCGCGCACCCACCCCCATGCGCGCATTGCCGTGCCCATCACCGCCCCTAGCATCCTTGAACCCATTGTGGCCCTGCACGATGGTACTATCGTGCGATCGCGTACAAACTCCAGAGACCTCATGGAGTTCTGTGTGGCCCGCCCCAACAAAGAGGGCCGTGTGGACTTTGCCGGCGACGATCGAGGCGGATTCATCTTCAGCGAGTTTCAACCCACCTTCGATGCCATGTACGCCTTTGGAAAACTTATGGAGATGCTGGCCACCACTGGCCTGCGCCTCTCCGAACTGGTGCGCGAGCTACCGCCAGCCCACCTCACTCGAACCATGATACGCTGCCCCTGGGATGCCAAAGGGCGCATTATGCGCGTGCTCACCCGTGAGGCCGATTCGCTGATGACCGCGAATAAACAGCATGTGGAGATGGTAGACGGCATCAAGTTCTTTGAAAGGGATGGCTGGGTGTTGGTCTTGCCGGACGCCTCGGAGCCCTACTTCCACATCTATGCCGAATCGAGCTCCCACGAACACGCCCACGAGCTGCTCTGCAAGTACGCCAAAAAGATTGAGCTGCTTCTGCAAGATTAACGTCGCTGTAGCTGCCACCAGCGATCGGCCAAAATGCGGGCAGCGTAGTCGTCATAGGGCCTATCTGGAGTACGGAGGGCGCGTGGCAACAGCTTTTGCCAACCTCGTGCGGGGTTCTCTTGGACAAAAAGGCGGCGTGCCGCCTCCGACGTATAGGCCTCTTCCATTATCACAAGGGGGGTCTCTTCCACCGCTTTCTCCAACGCTTCTATAAGAGGGGCACTGCCCGTCCCCTTGCCCACAAGGATCACCTGCGGTGAAAACTGCGTCTTTAGCCGACGAACCTCCTCCACAAGCCCATCCGGCGCGACAATCGCCTGGTAGAGCGCCTTCCCCTCGTCGGTCACCACCGCGATCCCACAGCGAACCCGACCTGGGTCTACCGCCAGTACCACACCTTTGCCTATGGTTCCGATCTCCTTAGGCTGCAGGGCACCATGGACGCTTTATAAAAAGCCATCGAAGCGCCCTAGCCCCCCGCAGCGCGCAGAAATTCGATGCGTAAGTGCTCTGGGTCGAGAAGGTCCGCCGATGTAATTGAGCTGGCCGCCACCGCTTTTATTAGCAGCGGGCCGCGCATTCGTTGGGCCTGTTGCACGAGATGAGCCAACGTGAGCGGGTCGAAAAGCCCCACTTGGCTCGCACCGGTAACCGGGTCAACAGCGGGAATAATGCCAGCCTTGATCGCGGCCGAACGCACGTCCGTCTGTAAAAACTGAGCGAGCTTCTGTTGCAGGTCTCTCACCGAAAGCACCCCCTCAATTTTCTCTTCGGCCAGCTCGTCGCCCGAGTGAAACACCGTTTGCACGGTGCGGCTAACCACCTCCACGGGCACCTGTTCTCCGTTAAGGGTGTTGCTTAGACTGCGCACAATAAGCAGCGTTGGCGTATCGCTGCCCTCGAGCCTGGCGGCCAAATCGTTCAGCGCGGCCTCTGTATTCGAACCGGTAGCCCCGCCGGTTAGGGTTAATGTCATGGGCGACAGCAGGTGCACAGCGCTGCCGTTATCTCCTATAGCAGCGCCATAGCCCAGCGCGGTGGCGCTCGCTTGCTGCAGCAGCTGCTTCAGCTGGGTAAGAATGGTCTGACGATCTAAATGTGCTGCGATCACGGTACGCGCCAACTCGGCGCCGTAGCGTACGGCGATGGGGCTTTGCCGCAACACCAGATAATCGTTGGTGGAACCGGCGAGGAAGCGATAGACCTCGTCTAAACGCTGGCTCACCATGGTATAACGGCTTTGCGCCGCCGCCAGCTGGTCTTGCACCTCCTGCAGCTGCTTACGTATCTCCGCAGCCTTCTGCTCCTCGCTTTGATTGGCCTCCAACTGCAGTTGGTTGGTTCGCTCCAACACCTCGTTGGCACGGCCCAAATCGGCGTTCTGTCGCTGCAGGTCACTGTTGGAGGCTATGAGGGTTTTATTCTCTTGGGTAAGTTTGGTGTTTTCGTGTACCAAAGCTAGGTTCTGCTTGGCCAGCTCACGATTTTGAGCGACAAAATGCCGATTCAGCGCCTCCAGGCGAGCTCGCTGCTGCTCCAACCGCGCTACCTCCCGCGTTTTTTGGGCCAGCTCATCGCGCTTACGCGCCACCTGTGCTCGCAGATGTTCGCTTTGTGCGCGCAGCACAACCACATGCTGTTTGGCCCGTTGCAGCGCTTTTTGCGAGAGGAGCAGCTGCTGATGGGCCTCTTGGGCCAGCTCCTGATCGCGCTTCGCTTGGGCCATGGCTTCGGCGGCCTGTTGGCGGGCAATGCGCACCTGGCGGTCGAGACGCGCCTTTTCGGCTATGGCCTGCTCGCCTTCGAGGACCACCTGCCGAATAGGAGGAGAAATGAGCAGGAGAGCCGCTATGCTAATCATGGAGATGAAGGCCCCGGTTAAGCTGGTAATGAGAATCGCTGTATGCTTTGGTCGCAACCCAAACCAGGAGACGCGGCGCTTTCCCCATCGTCTCCCCTGCAGATCGCCGTAATAGGCAATGAAACCGCCCAATACGACCAGTAAGAGCAGTGCTAATGTTGTCCAGATCATCGTGCTCCCATTCCCCTTTCCTAAAGGGACGCCTAGGTCGAAGCCCTTAGGGTTAGCCAGATTCCCACTACGGCACCGACCATGTCGGCGGAGAAGCTTGCCAGCATCGGAGGCAACCCGCCACTTTTGCCAATAACAAACATGGCGTGATAGAATACCCAATAGAGAAATACGATGAATATCGCCATACCAAATCCCACCGTGCGGCTTCCCCTCGTTGCGTATTAAGCCCCAGCGCCGCGCCCACCACCCCAAAAATAACGCTTGCCAAGGGCAGAGCAATCTTACCGTAGAGGTCCACCTCTTCCCCACGTGCCTCCTCAATGCGTCCCTCCGCCCTATCGCGCTCGATCTCTAGACGGAGTTGGTTGAAGCTAAGCCGGTTGGCATCGTTCACCTGGGCGTTCATCACCTCGTTGAACGATTTGCCTATACTTGCATTATCGGGAAGCACTTTTAGCGTTTTGAAGTTGGTCACCAGCGTGTCCTTTACCAACCCTGTGGCCTTGTCGGGCACCAGCAGCACCCAAGAGCCATCGTAATACGTCCAGTTCAGACCGCTTTGGTCAAGGCCACGCCGATCGGTGCTTTGAGCGCGAGCGCAGTTGACGATGAGCTCCACGGCCCCGTGCATTGCCGGATCGTCGCTGTAACGCACAATGCGGACGTTGCGCAGTGTTTGCGTGCGGGCATCGTAGCCTCCTTGCACGTAGACGCTTTCCTGAAGGCCTCGACCATCCTGACGTTTAATATCGTAGGAGATCGGCTCGTCCGACTTTGCGATATGTTGCAGCGCCTCCTGTTTGAGGTCGTACATCGCACGTGTGGCCGGCGGCACAACGGTCTCGTTCCATGTAAAGGCCACAATACTTACCAGCAATCCTACCACAAACACGGGCATCACAACGCGAGGAAAGCCGATGCCCGCCGTAAAGATCGCCACGATCTCCCTATCGGCCGAGAGGCGTCCTAGCGCCATCAGTGAGGCGAGCAGCATCGCCATAGGAAACGTCTGTGTGAGAATGCCAGGGAGGGCGTAGAGCACGAATCGCAGCACGAGATGCAACGGCACGCCCTGCACCACCATGTCGGTGGCTTGAAAGAGAAAGCCGGCGGTGAACACCAGCACCAGAAACATGAACATGCCGGTGAAAAACGGCCCCACGAGGTCGTACAGAACGAGCTTATCAATGAGCTTCATGATCGGGTTCTTTCTCTTTGGGGGTCGTCTCGGTTTCGGGGGCCTCCCAAGGGGCGATGCCGGCCTCGCGCAGCTCGGCCTCCGCCCTGGCGCGCAAGCCCTGGTGGGCTCCATGCCCACGGCTATACGTGTAGCGTTCGCCGAAATAAGAGCGTATGGCCACGGGGTCTTGTAGCAGCGTATGGGCAGGGCCTTCCACACGTTTCACGCCGTCGGCGATGATATAGGCGCGCTCTGTGATATCCAACATGGCCTCCACATTATGGTCGGTAATGAGGATGCCGATTCGGTTTTCGGATTTTGCCAAGTCATGCACGATATTGCCGATGTCCTCGATAGCCAAAGGGTCCACGCCGGTGAACGGTTCATCCAGCAGAATAAATTTGGGCTTTGCCGCCAGGGCACGCGCGATCTCCACCCTCCTTCGCTCGCCACCCGACAGCAGCCTTCCCAAGCTGCGGCGCAGATGCCCAATATTCAGCTGTCCCAGCAGCTCTTCCATACGTTGGCGGCGTTGGGCTTTGGTCAGCGGCTGCGCCTCTAAAACCAGGAGTAAATTCTCCTCCACCGTGAGGTTTCGAAACACCGAGGGCTCTTGGGGAAGGTAGGCGATTCCTTCACGCGCACGCCGATACATGGGCAACCGTGTGATCTCTCGATTATCGAGGTAGACATGGCCGCTTTGGGGACGCACCAACCCCACGATCATGTAGAAGGTGGTGGTTTTTCCCGCTCCGTTGGGCCCTAACAACCCCACAACCTCGCCCTGCTCCACCTCCAAACTAATGCCATTGACCACCCGACGCCCCCGATAGACTTTCACCAGATTCTCCGCACGTAGCTTC
This sequence comes from Chthonomonas calidirosea T49, assembly GCF_000427095.1. NCBI lineage: Bacteria > Bacillati > Armatimonadota > Chthonomonadia > Chthonomonadales > Chthonomonadaceae > Chthonomonas > Chthonomonas calidirosea. The sequence goes on along the minus strand of NC_021487.1, from coordinate 2,314,203 downwards.
ATGGCCGCTTTCCCTGTGCTTTCTTTTGTTTTGGGCTTGTTGGCGAAGGCACCACCGCCTCCAGGCGCGCCGTGCTGTTGGGGCTATTCATCACCAAGTCGTCGTTGCGCAGGTTCCAGCTAATGGTATCGCCCCGCACCCCAAGGTAGCGCACTGGGCCTGCCAACGCGGGGCTTTGCGCCGTTATCTGCGCAGGCCCTTGCAACACCACCTCCGAGGTCTGAGCTGTGTTCGTATAGACCAAAGAGGCCGCCTTAGCCTCCACGATCTCTTTCCCATCGCCAGGCTGCGGAGGGTTCGATGCCGTGTTGGGAGGGTGATAGGGACGGGAAAAACGACATTGCACCTCTCCCTGCGTGGCCATCTGTACAACTTCGTTGGTGGGGGAAAGTGTACCCTCTATCTTTTCGCTCTCGATGCGCGACTCGAAGCCGGTGTCAGGCTCCGATGTCTGAAGAACCAGAGCCTTCCCCTCCACCTGAAATCGCTTGCCCGGCACAAACTCCCCCTGTTGAAACCCGTTGACTTCAACCGTTCCTAAAGAGATTGGACGCGCCTGTTGCCCTTGTGTTACCGGCAGAGCAGAGGGTTTCGGAGAGAAAGTAAGCGAATCTCTGCCGGCTTCGCCATAGAAAAGATAGCTCGTTGTGCGGCCGAGGTGAGCTACTAAACGCGCCGCTTGGATAGAGGCGGGGCCTTGGAGCTTCTGAGGGATCTGCAGGGTTCCCACCACGTTTTCCAGGGAGACCTCAGAGGAGGCAGCTTCATAGTGGGCTCGATCGGCACGGCCATCCAGAACCATAAGCCGATTTTGGGTGTCCGGCTCCGTTCCATGAAAATGAACCTCTCCTTGCCCCCTGATCTCTGCCAGACGGTTCTGAGCGAAGTAGGCCTCCAAAAGATCGGCGGAGAGGAGGCCTTTGGCCTTGGTAACCACATCCTCGAAGGCAACTTGCACGGGAGCGCCGCTCAGTTGCACGGCGCGAGGGAGGTCTACATCGGCCCGAGTAAACGCCGATACCTGCACCGGGCCCAACCGATGACGCGGCGCGGCGCCTCCCTTGGGGGCAGCCATTTTCGGCACAAACGTAAGGGAATCGGCGTTGGCGCGCCCGCTGAGTTGGATGCGACCGCTTTTATCGGTCGCCACCACGGCGCTATCTACTTGAATCGTTGCCGGGCCCTCCAGGCGGCTTGGGTCCAGCAGCTTCGCGGTCACTCCAGCGGACAAGAGAAGCTGCTGGGTCTGCTCGTTGTAGCGGGCATGCCCTGCCGTTCCCTCCAAGGTGCGCTGCTCCTGCCCCTCCTTACGAACCACGCGAAACTGAATAGGGCCTTCTAACTCCACCTCCACCTCGCTCCCTTTCGGCCCAATCGCATGTCCAACCACCCCATTCACGATTAGATAGAAGCGTAGGGGGCGATTCGGATCGGTGGTGGCCACCACGATGTTTTTTCCGCTCACTACAAAGTTACGCAGCTGGCGCAAATTCGTGCGAAAAGCGGAAAAATGAGAGATGCGAATATCGCCAATGGACACCGGCAGCTGCGCGCTTGTGGAGGGTTGCTGCGCCCGCACCATAGTAGCACCCCCAATCAGCAAAGAGGCGAAAAGCGTGGCGCCCAAGGGCCTCCCTTGATAGAGACATCCAAATTTCACTGTGTTGCTACAATCTCCCCGGTTGCGATATGGTAAACCATGCGCGGGGCCGAAGTGGTATAGGGTGTTGACGCACGTCCGCCTGCAGAGTTTCCTCGAAATTGTACAAGATGGACGTTCCCTTCCGCAACAATGCGGTCGGCATCGCTCTCCCAGGTCATCCTATCGGCCGTAATCAGCGTGTTCGGTGGCCGTTCCCTCGAAAGCACGCGCACGTGCCCTTCTCCTCGAAGCGTGTGCTGCTGTTGGTTGGCGATCACCGTGTCGGCCTGCACGTCGGCCACGTAGCGCCCCTCTTCATAGAGACGTGCATAAACCCCCTTTAACAGGAGGGTCATATCCGTCTCTCCTCCTTTATAGAGGATGCTGCCCTTTTGGGCGTTGGCCACCAACAGCGGCACCATGGGCCCGTAAAGGTTGGCGGTTTTATGGGTTTCCCAACGCAGATGCCAACCAGTGCCCTCCACTCGTCCTCGCAGGTTCTGTTGAGCCTCGTTGGCCGAGGCGGCCTGGGCGGAAGTCCCTTGTCTCGTGGCGCTTTGCCGGGGGTGGTTTGCGGCAGCAATCCGGCCACCATGGCAGCCGGCAAGCAACACTGGAAGGAGGCCGATGAAAAGAGACAAGGCGAAAGAGAGGGAATGACGGTTCATGTTGGTTCAGGCAGAGACGATAGCGTCGCGCGAGGCACAGAGGAAACCACACGGAGCGTCTTGTTGTCGCTGAGCGCCATACGCCGGCGCAGCTGCCCGCAGGCCGCATTGATAGCGTCGCCCCGCGTCATGCGTTGTGTGGTCACTCTCCCTGCCGCAACTAAAGCCTCGCGGAAGCGAGCGATGGCCTCTCGGGTTGGGCGTCGAAACCCTTCTGGCGTCTCGACATAGTTAAAAGGAATGAGGTTCACGTTGCCTGGCAGCTTCCATCGTTCTAGAAGAGCGGCCAGCGCCCGTGCCTGTTCGGGGCTATCGTTCACGCCGCCTATCAGCAGATATTCGAAAGTGAGGTTACGCTTTGTGATGCGGGCATATTCGGCGCAGGCCGCGAGGATTTCATCGAGCTTCCACTTGCGCGCGGTGGGGATGAGGCGGGCACGCAGGGCATCGTCTGGGGCGTGCAACGAGAGGGCCAGGGTAATTGGCAAATCCTCTTTCGCCAGCGCCAATATTCCCGGCACCACCCCTACCGTTGAGACCGTGAGATTGCGCATGGAGAGGCCTACCTCACCTCCTAAAAGGCGCAGGCTTTTCACCGTGGCCTCGTAGTTCCATAGAGGCTCTCCCATGCCCATATAGACGACATGGGAGATGCGTCGGGGGCTCTCCCTCTGCATCACCAAGTATTGGCCGACGATCTCGCCGGCGGTCAGGTTGCGGGCCAGCCCTCCCTGTGCGGTGGCACAGAACCGACATCCGGCCGGGCACCCCACCTGTGTCGAGAGGCAAGCCGAGACGCGATCGGGGTAGGGCAGGTAGACGCTCTCCACGGACTGGCCATCCTCCAGGCGAAGGAGGTATTTGATGGTGCCATCCGCGGCCACCTCACGATGAACCACCTGGGGCCATCCGAGCACATAGTGGGCCGCCAGCCTAGCTCGAAAAGCGGCGGGCAGGTCGCTCATGGCATCGAGGGAATCCACCTGTTTGCGGTAGATCCACCGAGCGATCTGCCGTCCCCGATAGGCAGGTTCCCCCAACTCAATGGCGATCTGTTCTAACTCTTTAGTGTTGCAACCCAATAAACAAGGCAGCTTGTGTTCCACAACAGCCCTACCTTCTGCAAATTTTTTACGATTCCCTCCCCTATATAAGCAGATTCTACCTACCTTCGTTCCTAGACTGCAAATAGGGGGACATCACCTGCCGTACAGACGACCAGACGAGGGGGTTATCCGGCCATTGTGAGCGTCATCGGGGCGATTCATCGGGCGACCGCGGGGGGTCGCCCCTACAAAAACACCAACATACCAATTTGTAGGGGCAGGCCCCTGTGCCTGCCCGTTTGCCCCCGTGCCTGCCCGTTTCATCCCATAATTTCCCAAAACCACGACGATCGTGGGAAATCCCATTGGGCGACCACAGGGGGTCGCCCCTACAAACACATCAACATACCAATTGTAGGGGCAGGCCCCCGTGCCTGCCCGTTTGGAAATCCATGTTTGCCTATTGAATTCCGCAATTTGCCACAATCGGGACGATCGTGGAAAATCCCATCGGGCGACCACAGGGGGGTCGCCCCTACAAAAACACCAACATACCAATTGTAGGGGCAGGCCCCCGTGCCTGCCCGTTTGCCCCCGTGCCTGCCCGTTTTGAAATCCGTGCCTGCCCATTGAATTCCGCAATTTACCGCAATCGGGACGATCATGGGGATTCCATTGGGCGACCACAGGGGGTCGCCCCTACAGAACCAACCACACGCCTGCCCCTATATTCCGCAATTTGCCGCAACCGGTGCGATCATGGGGGATATCATTGGGCGACCACAGGGGGTCGCCCCTACACACAACCGCACGCCTGCCCCTATATCCCACAATTTGCCTAAAACGGGACGATCGTGGGGAATTCCATTGGGCGACCGCGGGGGGTCGCCCCTACCGGCGTTTTAACGATACGACTTTGCGGCCCTCTCGTGTAGAATCTCAACGGAATGTATCACTTCGAGGAGAACGGTATGCAAAAGGCAAAGAATGGGCTCTTTTTTGGACTTGTGGCCCTCTCCTTATCGCTCTTTAGTCTCTCACTACTTCCCTATACTCTGCCAACCCCAGCACATGCCACGGTGGAATATGCCCGTAAGGAGAACAAACCGTGCGTCTACTGCCATGTGAGCGCCGCTCCCGGCGTTTTAGACCCCACTACCGGCAAAGTGAACACCGTGGCCTGCAATGAACGCGGCTTCTACTACGAAACGCACAACCACTCCTTCGCCGGCTATGTGGAGACGCCCCAAATTAACCCCAGAGCACTCACCGGCCCCTTCCGCTTTGGATGGGCGGTGAAACTGCCCACCGCCGCCCAACGCGTGGTGGTTGCCGATGTGAAAGGAGATCAACACCCTCTGCTGATTACCCTCTCGCCCAGCGGCGCCCATCAGAGCGAGCTTGCCCTGTGGAGCTGGAACGGTAAGACGTTTGTTAAAGAGAGCGCCCTCCCCATCGCGGCGAACGCCGATATGCTGCAGGTTGGGCACTTTGCCGGCAACGACCAGCCCGTGCTGATCGTTACCGGCGATGGAGTGCGATGGTGGAATGGAAAACAGTTTGCTTTTCTACCGGCTCCTAACGGCTTTCAGCTCATCGGAGCGGTGCGGCTTCTGGATGGTACCGAACGCCTGCTGGGGACGATGAACGGCGGCGACCTTCAAGCTTATCGGGTTGACCTTTCAAAGGCCGGCAGCGCATGGCTTGCCGACCCCCAATCGCCCCCCCAAAGCCATGAAGTGCAGTGGGCCGAGATGCATGGCGACCCGAAACTACTGGAAAAAATAGGGATGCCTACAGCGCTTAGCCTGGGCGGGTTGATAGGGGTATGGAATCTGCCCACGCAACACCAGCTCTTTCTTTACCTCCCCAAGCTAAACCAGGACCTTGATACGGTTCCCGACCCCGACCATCCGGGCCAAAACAAGTTTGTGCTGAAGAGCCAAACGTGGTGCGTGGGCTTGCTGAACGCGACGAACGCCAACGACGCCTACTACACTCCTCCTCTGGCCGGTAAGGTCTACGATGTCGCTCGCGAAAGCCCCTTCGAACCAACAACGCCAGGGCTTCTGGTGCTTACGGAGCTCTCCACCCCTAACACGTCGGGGCTCTACTTCTTCCCGCTGACCCCGCCAAAGCCCTAGAGTTTAGGAGCGCTTTAAGCGGCGTCTCTCCTTGCGAGCCGCCTCGATGGCCTCTATCTCCGAATCGAGCACGGCTTCATCTTGAAACTCGAACTCGATGTCGCGAATGCGCACGGTGTCGCCATGGCGAATGCCCTGCTCGCGTAACGCCTGAAGCACCCCCATTCTCTCTAAAAGGCGATGGAGACGTTCCATCGCCTCCTCGTTTTCCACATCGGTCATGGCGACACGGCGCTCCACAGCGCGCCCCACAACCTCGAAAAGACCGGATTCTGGGTGGCGAACCTCCCAGAAGTTGTCATCGGTCGGCTTCACCTGAATGACCACTTTTCCTTGCGGTGCCTCGTCGAATGTCTTTGGCAGCGTCTCAAGCCTGCGCATGGTCTCAAAAATGAGTTCACGTAGACCGGTGCCGGTGGCCGCCGATATGCGAAAGACGGGGTAACCCTTCGCTGTTAGGGCCTGCTCGATCGGCTCTAGCTCGCTTGGATCCGCCAGAACATCTATCTTGTTCAACACCACGATCTGGGGCAGGGCGGCGAGCTTGGTGTCGTAGAGAGCTAGCTCCCTGTTGATGACCTCAAAATCGTTTAAGGGGTCCCGACCCGACAGACCGCTAACGTCCAGCAGGTGAAGCAGCAGACGGGAGCGACTGACATGGCGCAAAAACTGGTGCCCTAGGCCTGCGCCCTGGCTTGCCCCCTCGATAAGGCCGGGGAGATCGGCAATGACAAAGCTTTTATCCATATCTACCCGAACCACTCCAAGGTTGGGAACGAGCGTGGTGAACGGATAGTCGGCGATTTTGGGACGAGCGGCGGAGACGGCGGCAATAAGGGTGGATTTGCCCACATTGGGGTAGCCCAGCAGCCCCACGTCGGCAAGCAGCTTTAGCTCCAGTTTCAGACGGCGACGCTCCCCCGGCTCGCCCTTCTCGGCGAATTTGGGCGCCTGATGCACCGAGGTGGCAAAATGGGCGTTTCCGCGTCCTCCTCGGCCCCCACGCGCCAAGACCGCTGTCTGATGCGGATAGACCAGATCGGCCACCACCTCTCCGGTCTCAAGGTCGGTCACCACGGTTCCCACCGGTGCGCGCAGCACAAGGTCGGCGCCGTCTTTTCCAAACATCTGTTTGCTGCCGCCGTGCCCGCCGCGCTCGGCGCGATAGTGGCGCTGAAAGCGAAAGTCGAGTAGGGTAGAGAGATTGGGATCGGCTTTCAAAATGACGCTGCCGCCTCGCCCCCCATCTCCTCCGTTAGGGCCGCCGTGCGGCACATACTTCTCTCGGCGAAACGACACCATGCCGTTACCGCCATCTCCGGCGATAACCTCGATCTCCACTTCATCTACAAACATCTTCGCGGCTCCGATAAGGCTCTAAGGAAGCGAAAGGCGCGCAGAGCTTCTCTCTGCGCGCCCTCGCCTGATCTAAGTGGAGGTGGAGAGACTCGAACTCTCGTCCCTAGGGATTCGCCTCTGGCGTCTACGAGCGTAGCCTCCGTTTTAAGTTCGCGTCTGCCCGCCCCGGAGGCCGGGCTAGCAGAACGCTAGAACGCCTAAGAGGTTACGTGGAGGGGGCGTTCCGCCCTCACACGCCAAGCCGGCATGGTGACGCCCATTCTCGCCCGGCCGGCAGGGGCAAGATGGACGGGCGGCTAATTAAGCCGCGAGCGCGTAGTTTTGAGTGTTCGCGTTTATTTTTTTGCCGCTTTTTTACGAGGCCTGCGGCGCCTCGGCTCGCAACCAAAGACGGCATCGACTAGGTCGACACCAATCACCCCCGTTGTTCCATCCATACATATACCTTCTGCAAAGCGGAAAGGTTCCCACGCAAAGAGCGCGCAAATGAGGTTTGCAGCAGCGTTGAACCCCACACGAGCTGGGCATCTTCCCTAAAAACCGTAAACTTTTTTCACTTTTCGTTGTCTAAGATGCTAGCAGCTCGTTAGGGGATAACCCCTTATGCTCTCCTTTCTCAAACATCGGAGAGGTTTGGCCGAAAGTCTTTATAGCTCGGGACTTTCGGCCACTTTTTTTGACGGATGCCCCCCACTAGGCGCGCTCGTAGAACCGTTTTAGCAGAATAAGCCCTCCGATGAGCAGCAGCACAGCCAGCACGCTTACCAAGGTGCCCAAGGCCTCCTGCAGGAAGGCATGTTGCCCCTCGGAGGAAAGGGAGGCCTGCGCGCCTACTAACAGGATCTTCCGAACAAGCGAGATGATGCCTACGAGGAGAAACTCCTTCAGCGTGGCCTCGATCGAACGGGCGATAAGGTAGGTTAGGATGGTGCGCAGCAGCTCCAATAGAATGACCGCGAAGAGCAGCCCGCTTAGCAGCTCTAGGCTGATCTGGAGGAAGCTGTTCTCATGGGGCGCCTCTGTTCCCGCCGCGTGAATGCCGTTTGCAATGTGCACAACTTGCAACAGGAAGAGGCCAAAGCTGTAGAGCAGCACCGACGCTGCCGCCAAAATGAACAACACGGCCACACCGATATGGGCGAGATTATCGAGCCCTTCAAGAGAGGCCACGGCCTTTAACGTGTTTTGAGGGGGTGGCTCGTCCTGGGTCAAGTCTGTTCTCCTACCTGCATCTCCATCTCTTTTTTCAGAAGGCGTTTCAGCACCTTGCCGGTGCTGCTGCGTGGCAAGCTGTCACGGAAGAACACCTTGCGCGGCACCTTGTAGTCGGCTAGCCGGGCCCGACAGTAACGAATGAGCTCTCGATCGAGACCCTCTTGGCTAACCCCCTCTTTGCACACCACCACGGCCACGACCTCCTCACCACGTAGAGCGTCCGGTAGCCCAATGACGGCCACATCCGCCACGGCAGGATGCGTTATAAGCACCTCCTCCACCTCGCGTGGGTAGACGTTTAGCCCCGCGGTAATCACCATGTCCTTTTTTCTATCCACAATATAGAGGTAGCCATCCTCGTCTAAGCGGCCGAGATCGCCCGTGTGGTACCACCCATTGCGCATCGCCTCTCGCGTGGCCTCCGGTTGGTTGAGATAGCCCATCATCACATTGTCGCCACGCACCACGATCTCGCCCACCTCGCCGGTGGGTAAGGGCCTATCTTCGTCGTCCACAATGGCGATCTCCACGCCGGGAAGCGGAGGCCCTACGCTGCCCGGCTTGCGCGGGCCCTCCAGTGGGTTGGCGCTGGTAACGGGGCTACACTCTGTGGGGCCGTCGCCCTCGATAACGGGCACCCCAAAACGCTTCTCAAGCGCTTCCAGCATCGCCACCGGCAGCGGTGCACCGCCGGAAACCAAAAACCGCAGGCTCGAAAGATCGAGGGAGGGATCGGGGGGAAGCTGCAGCAGCGCATAGAACATGGCCGGCACGGCCGGCAACACGGTAACCCAATGACGCGCCACCGACTCCAGCACCTTTCCCGGCGAAAAGCTGTCTAAAAGCACGCTGCTCGCCCCCACCATCATCGGCAGGTTCATGCAGACCGTTCCGGCAAAGGCGTGAAACAGGGGTAGCACCGTGAGGAGCCTATCCTCGTGAGTAAACTGTAGACGCCCTAGCACCTGCTCGATGTTGCGGGTAAGGTTGCGGTGCGAAAGCATGGCCCCCTTGGGATGCCCCGTCGTTCCCGATGTGTAGAGAATGACCGCACAATCTTCTTCCTGTATGGAGGGCAGCGCTGCCGAGGATAGCGGCTCGTGAGTGAGCAGATCGGAGAGGAGGGTCAGGCCGGGAATGGCCTGTGGCGAGAGCGATGGGGAGGTTGGTGCTGAAGCGGTCGCTCCTGCAGCAAGGCATACGATATGGCGCAGCTCTGGAAGCTGCTTGCGGGCTTCAAGCACATTTGGCAGCAGGGGTTCCGCGGTGAGCACGAGCTTTACTCCGGCGTCGCCCCAAATGTAGGCAAGCTCGGGCGGTTTGAGCATCGGGTTGGCGGGCACGGATACCGCCCCCAAATAGGCGGCGGCGTAGTAGCCCATAATAAAGACGGGGCTGTTGGGCAGAAGGAGGGCCACCCTATCCCCGGCCTCCACTCCGAGCGCGGCATAGCCGGCGGCCAATCGGCGTGTCTGTTCGGAGAGCTGCGCAAAGGTGATGGGTTGATCGCGAAAAATAAGAGCTGTCTGATGGGGCAGACGTTGGGCACTGTTTTCTAACAGGTCACGAAGCAGCATCTTTCCTCTTCTCTCCTCGATTCGACATCGAAACGGAGTTCTCTTGGTAATAGACGCACAGATCGGTGAGGGGACAGACCTCACAGCGCGGGCGCAAGGCCTTACACACACGGCGCCCGTGCTCGATGAGGGCCACATGAAAACGATAGATGAGTTCAGGAGGCACCAACGCTTGCAGGAGATCGTGGGCTTTGGACTCGCCAACACGCTTTTCAATAAGCCCTAGGCGCCAAGCTACGCGAAACACATGGGTATCCACAGGAATAACGGGTCGCCCTAAGGCAAAGCAGAGCACGATGGCCGCTGTCTTTGGCCCCACGCCGGGAAGGGCCATAAGCCACCGGCGCGCCTCGTCATCGGGCATCTGTCGCAAAAAGTCGAGATCGTAGGCGCCTACCTTTTCCCGTATGGTGCGCAAAACGGCCTGTATGCGCGCCGCTTTGCTGTCTGCCAAACCGCCGCTACGAATGGTGTCGGCAAGCTCTTTTGTGGGCGCTTGCTCTACTGCCTCCCAAGAACAAAAACGCTCCTTTAACTGGCCAAAGGCGCGAAACGAGTTGGCATCTGAGGTGTGTTGTGAGAGGATGCAGGAGATCAGTTCATCCAACGGAGACATCCGCGGTTGCCATTCGGGCACACCATAGCACGCTTCCAGACGACGCACGATCTCGCGAATGCGTGTTTCTGTAGACGTCAAAGGGTTTTTCTGAGCCTCCATAATGCACATTCTACCTAAAGGCTGCCCAAAACCTGTGATCAGCGCCGCGCTGCTGCAATGGCTTTACGAAAAACGGCCTCAATTTTAGGGACCTGTTGCTCCACGGTGAAGTGGGCGCACACCGTTTCATAGGCCCGCTGACCGAGCTGAGCCCTTTTTTGGGGATCTTCGTACAGCTCCACCAGCGCCTTTACAATGGCCTGAGGGTCGGCCGGGGGAATGAGATAGATCGAATCCACCTCGGCGGCGCACTCCGGCGTGCCTCCCACCGCTGTGGCCACAATGGGCTTTTGTGCGGCCATCGCCTCGAGGATGGCCACCGGAAACATTTCGTCCAGCGATACCAACGTGTAAACATCAAAGGAGGCCAGCAGCTGGGGTACATCCTGCCGGTAGCCTAACCATAGTATCGCCTCTTGAACCCCCAACCGGCTCGCTTCTCGACGCACTTTTTGATAGTAGCTCTCCGTGCGAACGCTGCCGGCAAGCGCTAACCGCAGACGGGGTATTCTCTCTAGAAGCTGGGGCAAAGCCCGAACAAGATAGAGCTGCCCTTTGCGCGGCAGAAAATCGCCAATGGCGCCCACCAAAAAGGTCTCTTCGTCTACACCGAGGTCGGCTCGGGTCTGCAGGCGCGTGTGAGCGTCGAGCCCACGGAAGCGGGTTACGTCCACAAAGCCGTGGACGGTATCTATGCGGCTTGCACGAACCCGGTTGAACCGGAGATGGTAGCGGCGAGTCTGTTCGGAAACGGCGATGATGTGATGGGCAAACCACCAGTGTGGGTGGATTTTGTGAGAGTGCGCCGTGGTGACACAGGGAATGCCGCTGAAGCGCTGCAAAAAAACCCCAAAGTTATGGGCCCGCGACATGTGCGTGTTGATGACCTCGATCTGGCGCTCCCGCGCTAGGGCGGCCATGCGACGCAACTCGTCGAGAGGCCAACGGCGCATGTCGCTTTCAACGACCGTTACGTTGGCGGTATGGGCCAACTGCTGACCGATCCACGCGTTGTGCCGGCACACCAACACCACCTCATTGCCCCGACGGGCCAGCTCCTGCGTGAGCAGCAAACAGTGAACGACGGCCCCGTTAACCCCCACCCCGGAGATGATCTCCATTATTCGCATACGGCCGTCCCAGACTTATGGCAGGCCACTGCCTCATCAAAAACCCGCTGGAGGTTCGCAAAAGCGCGTTCCATGGTAAAGCAACGCCTCACTCGCTCCCTACCGGCAGCGCCAAGCCGCTTGCAGAGAGTCGCATCTTGTTGGAGGCGGCGCAAACAAGCGGCCATCGCTTGCACGTCGCCTGCAGGAGCCAACAGCCCCGTCTCCCCCTCTACTACGATCTCCGGAACCCCGCCGGCTCGAAAGGCCACCACGGGCTTCCCTGCCGCCATCGCCTCCAACACCACAAGCCCGAACGGCTCGCGGAGGGAGGGCAAACAGAACACCGTGAAGCGCCGCATGAGGGCCGGCATGTCTTCCCAAAACCCTAGCAGATGCAGACGTCCTTTGAGAGGGCCTTGGGCCATCTCCTCAAGCCAGGGGCGCATTCGGCCCTCCCCTGCGATCACAAAGTGAGCGCCCTCCAACCGTAGGGCCACCTCCACCAACTCGGCAAAGCCCTTCTTTGGGGAAAGATGCGCTGCCGCCCCAACACAAAACGCCTCCGAGGGAACATTGGCAAGCTCGGCAACCGGCCCTTCTTCGAAAGGAACAGGGTCTATGCCGTTATGCACCACACGTAGGCGCGCCCGTGGCAGCCCTTGACGCTCCATATGCATGGCTACGGCCTCCGAAACACAGACGAGCAAGGGGGCAAATCGGTAGCATAGGGCTGTGTTGAAACCATGAACCATCGCAACGCAGGGAATATGGCACCACCGTGCAGCCAAAGCGCCCCACAGTGTGGCACTGGAGAGGTGGGTACACACCAGATCCGGCTTGAACTGCAGAATGGCCTCTCGTAAAACCTGCAACGCACGCACATTGAACTTGCCGGAAATCGGCACGGCGGCACAGTCCACCCCCTCTTTACGCGCCCGGCTCTCATAAGCAGCATGAGGTTTCGTCAGCACACGAACAACATGCCCTTGTTGCATCTGAGCGCGCGCAATGCCAAGCACCAACAGCTCCGCGCCCCCTACATGTGAGGGCGTAATAAGATGAAGAACGCGCATAGCTATCCCTAGTACCCAAAAAGCTTCAAACGTTCTCTACAAACCCGATAGACCCAATCCGGTTCCATGTTGCGCATACAGTAGTAGCGTCCTTTACACGTAGGGTGACGATAGCACGGGCTACAAGAGAGGCCTAGATGCAGAGTGATATTTTGGGCGCCGTAAGGCCCGAAGCGCTTTGGGTCGGTAGGCCCCATGAGGGCGACGATCGGCGTCCCTACTAGGCTAGCGATATGGGTGGCACCGGTATCGCCTCCGAGAAACAGGTTGCAGCGGCTGATGGTGGCGGCCAGTTCGCGCGGTGTGGTGCACCCTACCAGAGAGAGAGGCCGCCCCTTCATCTGACCTCGGATCTCCTTATCGGCGGCCTCTTCGGCCCTGCCTCCAAAGAGGATCACGCTGAAGCCGGCCTCTAGAAACCGATCGGCCAGGCTTGCCCAGTGGGAGGGTGGCCATGTTTTATTGGGCACCGAGGCGCCTATATGCATGCCGATTCGTGGAGGGGGCGCTCCCTCCAAAAGCTCTTCCGCCCTCGCCACAAGGGCCGGATCGCGGGTGAGGTAGGCCGGTGGCTCTTCCGGCAGACGCTCCACACCTAAAAGCCGCGCGAAGTTGAAAAGGCATTCCACCGCATTGAGGTGGTCGGGTGCGGCAACGATGGGGTTCCCCGTTAAGAGGCCGCTGAACTCGCGCCCGCTCTCCCAAGTAAATCGCCGAGGAGCCCCCGAAAGACGCGCCAAACAGCCGCTGATGAAGAGCCCCTGCATATCCAAGGTGACATCCGGTCGAAACCGCCTAATGGGCTGCCACATGGCCATAATGGCCTTTATTCCGCGAGGGGCGATGAACAGCTCATCTATGGAGGGATTGCCCATGAGGAGATCGGCCAACCCGTTGCGCACCACCCAACCTATCTTCACATGCGGGTACGCTCTGCGAATGGCATCTACCGTTGGCACCGTTCTTGCCACGTCGCCGAGGGCGCTCATTTTAATGACCAGCAGGCGCTCCACGCTCTGCATATCTACCACCGGAGAGACCGACATCACCTCTTCCCCTCTGCAAGGTGTTCTGCAGCCGTGGAATCGGCCTGTTGAAGCGCTCCCTCCTGCCGTTCAAAAACCCACGGAGAGGCACGCCACCGATCGTGCAGCCAGAGCCACTGTGTGGGGTTCTTGCGGATCTGGCCTTCCAAGTGCCGGTTTACTAGGGTCATGATGGCCAAGACGTCGGCAGCGCGATCGCCGGTTGGCTCGTAGGCCACCGGGGGCTCAAACAGAATATGAAAACGCCCATCTTCACGTCGCGTACACCAGCTAAAGACAAGAGGCGCTTTGGTGTGGAGGTGGAGGACGGCCGGGCCGTCCGTTGTGCCTGTGGGCAGCCCGAAAAAGGGCACCACAATGTCGCCCGCATTCTGGTCGGGAAGAATGCCCACTAGCTCATTTTTTCGCAGCGACTGCAACACCGGTCGTACAGCCTCTCCGCGTTGAAACACGTGTGCCCCGTTTTGAAGCCGTGTGTTGGTAAGCAGCTTCTCCGTTTCAGGGTCTTCCGATCGCCGTGCGATGACGTTGAGGGGGTAGTTATGGGTGGCCAGCCATCGCGCTAAAAACTCCCAATTACCGAAGTGCCCGGTAATGATGAAGGCGCCGCGCTGCTTTGCCAAGGCTTGTTGTAGATGCTCCTCTCCCTCAACAACAGCCATCTGGTCTACGGTGGAGCGGTCAAGCTGAGGCAACTTTACGAACTCGGCCACGGCCATGCCGAAATGCAGAAAAACGGCGCGCGCCATGCGATGCCGCTCTCGTTTGGGCAGGTCAGGGTAGACGAGCGCCAGGTTCTTGTGCGCGGTGTTCCGATAGCGCTTCAAAACGCCGTAGAGAAGGAGCCCTATGCTACGTCCTACCCATCTAGCAGCCGGCAAGGGAAGCAGGCGAAAAAGGCCCACAACCGTTGGCAACCCCACACGTCCTGCCAGGCGAGTAAGGCGCTTCTTCAGGGGCAGTGGAGAGAGAACGGCCTCGGGGTTCACCATCGCCTATCCGCCTGTGCCTCCTCCACAGCTTTGAGGACTTCCGTCATAAACTCGTGCTCTGCATCAATGTGCATGCTTACCTGCAAAGCGGCCAAAGGCCGTGCAGAGCGCAGGGGCATCAGCTTCACCGCGTCTTTCTCCGTGGTAATAACGGCCTCGGCATTCACGGTACATGCCTTCTCCATCACCTGTTCGATCTCCTTAGGAGTATACACATGATGATCGCGAAAACGAAAGCTAGCTGCCAGTATACCGCCAAGCTCGCCGATCATGCTTTCAAAAAGCGTTGGGTCGGCGATAGCGGAAACGGCCACCACACGCCGCCCAGCGAGCCACTGCGCCGGCACGTAGACCTGGTCGGCAAGAAAACGCAGTTGGCCGGGAACAGGGTCTGCGGTGAAGATGGGCTTTCCCGGCGCGAGGCGGCGGATGCGGGCTCGAAGGGCTTCCAAAGCCGCGACCGTCAGGCGCCCGGCATTGGTTAGCAAAATGATGTGGGCACGGCGGAGGTGAGAAGGCGGCTCCCTTAACAGGCCGCGGGGGAAGATCCAGCCGTTGTCAAAGGGGTTGAGCGCATTTACCAGCACAATTTCGACGTCACGATGAAGCTGCCAAAACTGCATTCCATCGTCAAGCACCAAAACGTCGGGTTGAAACTGGCCGATGGATAATGCTCCCGTCACACGCCGATCTTTGCCCACAACCACCGGCACGCCGGGGAGATTACGGGCGAGTAGATAGGCTTCATCGCCGGCCTCTTGAACGCTCAGACGAATCTTTTGTCCATCCGAAACGATGGCGCTGCCGTGCTCGAATCTCCCTCGATAGCCTCTGCTGAGCACGGCGGGCTGCAGCCCCTCCTCCTTCAACAGACGGCAGAGCGTGTGGACGGTGGGCGTTTTTCCCGTGCCACCCGCGGTGATGTTGCCGACGCTGATCACCGGCCGTGGCAGGCGGGTGCGCCGCCGCAGGCCTACTTGGTAGATAAGGAGATACAGCTCGAGGCCTACCCGATGGAGCAGCGCCAGCAAAAGCAGAAAGCCCCTCAAAAGAAGCGGCACAACCCCACGCCGCCCCCGTATAACGGAGAGCATATAGGCTTCGAGAGACTTTGTGGCTGTGGGTCGTTTCTCTTTTGTCATCGCAAGGCTCCCGCTTTTAACAGAGGGGCAAGGGCTTCGATACATCTTTGGGAGGCCCCACGATTGGCTTGGATCAGCGATTGGGCGCGGTGAGCGAGCTTTTCAAGGAGACACTTGTCTCCTAAAAGCTGCAGCGCCTTAGCGGCCAGCTCCTCAGCATTTGCCACAGGAAAAGCCACACCGGCCTCTTGCGCCAATGTCACCTCGGCTCGGATAGTGGCGTAGTGAGGCCCATGGAGAACCGGCTTGCCGTGCGCCAGCGGCTGCAAAATGTTCTGCCCCCCACCCTGAACGACTGGAGGAAATGTGTTGCCCAGGAAGGTCACATCCGCGACCGCGTAGACATCCGCCAGTTCGCCCATCGTATCGAGCACGAGACAGTCGGTTACAGAGGCTTGAGGGGATGTGCGTCGTGCGGGGTTTAGGTTTGCCTGGCGGAGAATCTGCAAGGTCTCCTCCACGCGGCTCAGCTGGCGTGGCGCTACGATTAGACAGAGGGAGGGCAGGCGCCGTCTCATCTGGAGAAAAGCCTGCACAACGATTCTCTCTTCATTCGCGCTTCGCGTGCTGCCAGCCACCAAAACCGGGGCCTCTAACGGTAATCGCAATTCGGCCTTCATCTGTTCCCGTCGCGCCCTGTCCAGAGGGTGCAGCTCTTGGTCGAACTTCGTGTTGCCCACCACGTGTATACGTCCTTCGACCGGCGCTCCGCCCAAGACAGCGACCCTCTCCGCATCGGCTTGAGATTGCATGAGGAGAAGGTCTACATTGCCAAGCATCCACCGAAAAAGGCCGGGAGCGAAGCGGCGCGCGCGTTCAAAGCTTCGTGGGGTTATCCGGCCGTTGACGAGGGCGGTGTTGACCCCGTGGCGCTTTAGCATATGAAGGAGATTGGGCCAGAGCTCGCTCTCCAAGCTGACGTAGAGCTGGGGACGCAGCGTTCGGACGACGCGTTTTACCACCCAGGGCAGATCGAAGGGGGCATAGAAGAGCCCTTCAAGCCACGCCGCAGCCTGCTTTACGGCCACCTCATGGCCAGCCGGCGTGATAACGCTGAGAAACAGAGCGTGGTCGGGAAAGCTCGATTTTAACGCGCGCAGAATCGGTAGACTCGCCACCACCTCGCCGGCCGATACCGCGTGAACCCAGATGCGGTTTGGAGAGAGAGAGTCGAAAGAGGGCAGGTGCCCCCAACGTTCAGACCAGCCAGGGCGCGATTTCCCGGAGAGGAAACGCTGCGCCAAGAAGAGGGTTAGAAGGGGTGAGGTGGCAGCAAGCAACAGGTTGTAACGATAGTAGGCCGCGTTCTCGTTGTTCAATCCGCCCCTTCCTCCCCTGCAAACACCTCGTTCCTTGCCCGCTTTCCTTCAGCGCAAAGCCTTTTGCGGACATGGGCCACTCCCTTCTTTTGCCCTCTTTTGGTAGGGCGCTAGCGCCTACCCCCGAATTTGCCAAGACAGCCTTTAGGCCGTGAGCGACTCGTGGCGGGCCTCTCGAGCGACGGCCACAGGTTCAGGCTGCGGTTTGCCCAATAGATCGCGGGCAGCTGCGGCAAAGTCGTGGGCGGTTAGCATGCAGAGCTGATGGAGGATAGGTATGGCGCCGTGTTCAATAAACTTATCGGGTACCCCGAAAAGCTTTACCCTCACATCCGTTACGCCGGCTTCCGCCAACAGCTCCAGGATGGCCGATCCAACGCCACCATGTACCACCCCTTCCTCCATCACGAGCATGCACCGCGTCTTCTTCGCGTAGGTTAGGATGGTCTCCGCATCCAGCGGCTTTGCCCATCGTAGATTAATAAGCGCCGCGTCTATTCCCTCCGCTCGCAGCGTCTTTGCGGCCTCGAAGGCCGGCACCACCATATTGCCGTAGGCAAACAGGGCGATGTCGCCGCCGTCAAGCAACACCTCGGACTTTCCGTATTCGATGGGTGCGCTTTCCACGGGCCATTCCACGGAGGGCGCATTCCCGCGCGGATAGCGCACAGCGATAGGCCCCGCATGAGGCCCCACCACATGCTCCTGCACCATATACCGCAGCATCTGCACCAGCTCCGGCCCATCTTTCGGCGCCAAGAGCGCCATGTTGGGAATGGGGCGCATGTAGGCGATGTCGAAGACACCATGATGGGTTGGGCCGTCGTCGCCCACCAGCCCAGCGCGATCGAGGCAGAAGAGAACGGGCAGGTTCTGGATGGCGACATCGTGAAGGATCATATCGTAGGCGCGTTGAAGGAAGGTGGAGTAGATGGCCGTGATAGGCTTCATGCCTTCGGCAGCCAGCCCAGCCGCAAAACAGACCGCATGCTGCTCCGCGATGGCCGTGTCGAAATAGCGATCGGGGAACTGTTTGCTGAACGGCGTTAGCCCCGTGCCATCCGGCATGGCGGCGGTTATCGCGACGATCTTGGGGTCTTCAGCGGCCAGCTCAAGAATCGTTTTGCTAAAGTAGCTCGTCCACGATTGGCCGCTCGATTTGCTGCTTGCTGCGGTGCCTTCTGCCGTCTCCTTAAACATAGGTGGAGTTACGGCGTGCCATTTGCGGGCATCCTCTTCGGCCTTTTCGTATCCCTTGCCCTTCACGGTGAGCAGATGCACAAACACGGGCCCTTTGATGCTCTTAATGGCCGTGAAGAGGTCTATCAGCAGATCGAGGTCGTGACCATCCACCGGGCCGATGTACTGATAGCCTAGCTGTTCGAACAGAACACCGGAGTTCTCGGTGGAGACGAGATGGGTTAGGTTGTGCTTCAACACGGAACCGGCCGCTCGGAAAACGACTTGCCCAGGGGTTTTGTCAATACGCTTGAGCAGTCCACGTGTCCGGCTCTCCAGGCTCTGATAGAGCGGTGTCACGCGCAGTTTAGCTAGGTATTTGGCCAGCGCTCCCACGCTTTCGGCGATGGACATCTCGTTGTCGTTGAGCACGACCACAAAGTTTCGCCCACTGTGGCCCGCATTATGCAGCCCCTCTAGCGCGAGGCCTGCCGTCATGGCCGCGTCGCCAATAACGGCCAGCACATGCTCTTCGTTGCTCTTTCCGGCAAAATCACGAGCAACTGCAAAGCCATAGGCCGCCGAGATGCTGGTTCCGGCATGCCCCGCGCCGAACAGATCGTACTCACTCTCCTCACGCCGGAGAAAGCCGCTAATGCCCCCGTATTGGCGCAACGTGCTGAAGCGTTCAAGGCGCCCCGTCAGCATCTTATGGGCATAGCACTGGTGCCCTGTGTCCCAAATGATCTTATCTTTGGGAACGGAGTACACCGTGTGCAGCGCGAGAATAAGCTCCACCGCGCCTAGATCGGAAGCAAAGTGGCCTCCCGTTTGCGAAAGATGATCTACAATGGCCTGACGCAACTCGCGAGCGACCTGTTTGAGTTGGTCACGCGAAAGCGTTTTGAGGTCATCAGGGCTTTTTATTTGAGAAAGAATCTCGTACATAGTGTTTATTCCTCGCGGCCCCCGAACCTAGGAGCCGACACTCTCGCCTTAGAGAACCGACAGATTTTTCTAAGTATACACGATTCACACAACGTGTCGTGCACCTATCCCCTTATTGTACGAGCGGAGCTTTGGAAAACGCAACAAGAGGAAGGCACCGACAACAGGTAGCTTCGACAACATGCTAGAGTACAAACGATGATTCTACCCTTTTGTCTTTCCGGTGTCAATGTGAGGCACGGCTGCAGAGCAAAACCATGCGAACTTCGTTTCCATCGGAGAGGGCCTCTATGGCACCGTTCCGATCGGTTCGATAGATTTTTACGCCTGTCTGTCTTAATCTCTCTATTACGAGCGGGGAAGGATGGCCGTAGAGATTGTGCGCTCCCACCGAGATCACGGCGAACTTTGGATGCACAGCCTGTAGAAAACGGGGAGTTGTGGAGGTGTCGCTGCCGTGATGTCCCACCTTCAGCACATCACAGGCCAGGCTCTGCCCCTCGGAGAGCAAAGTCGCCTCCTCTGGCGCCTCGGCATCGCCCATCAGTAGAAAATGTGTCCGGCCATAGTCCACACGCACCACCACGCTGGCGTTGTTTGGGGGGCCGGAGCGCTCGGCAGAGGTTGGCGCTAGAAAATGCAGCGTTACTCCATCGCCGCAATCTATCTGCTCCCCAGGAAGCGGCGTTATGCGTGGGACATGACGGCGGTATGCAGCGGCCAGGTAGGCCGCCTCTTCCACGGAGTTTTCGCTTTGCCCGTTATCTACGAGGGCATCGCAAGGAAGGTTTTCGAGAAGCGTGGCAGCCCCTCCGATGTGGTCGGCATGGGGATGCGTGAGAATCAGGGCGTCTATATGGGTAAACCCTTCGACGTGAAAGAAAGGGATCACCACCTCGCGCCCCATATCCTCACCGGTCTCCTGGTTATCTCGGCCGGTGTCTACGACGAAAATTCGGCCGCTGGGTGTAGCGAGGACGGCAGCATCGCCCTGCCCTACATCCAGAAAATAGACGCGGAGCCCCTTTTCACCCTGCCGCGCGAGGGCGCTCCAACCAAGCAAAATGAGGCTAATGCCCAACAGGAGAACCAGCAGGAGCAGGTAGGTTCGGATGGCGATAGAGATAGCAAAGCGGCGGATGATTACCTTAGAGGAGGCGCGCATCTTAAAACTCCTCCTCGATGGGCAACTGGTGTAAGGGCATGGTGTGCCTGAGGAAAAGTAGGCCTATCAAGAGAAGCCCATAGAGCAACACGATAAGGCCGATTGGGGGTGAGCCTACGGAGAGTTCAGCCCAAAGGGGTTTTGAGAAAAGCGCCGATAACCCGATGAGGGCTTTCAGCCCGATCGAGATGCAAAGCAGAAGGGGATGAGCCAACAGCGGGTGGACGGCAGCGACCAAAACGGCCGCATACCCTAAAAACAGTAGCGGCAGCGCGACGAGCAGCAGGCAAAAGTTGGCCATGGGCGCCGTAACGGAAAGCGTATGGAAGTGATAGGCCACCAGAGGAGCGGCGCCGATCTGGGCTGCGAGCGAGAGGAAGAGAGTGGTGTAAAGGAAACGCCCTAAGGGGATGAGGAGGCGCTCGATGGAGGTTTTGTGTAGGCGGTTCTGAAGCAGGTGTCTGAGAGGGTACTCGATGACGGGTGCAAGGAGCGCAATAGTGATGACCACCGCGTAGGAGAGCTGAAAACCCGGAGTGAGCAGCATCTGGGGGTTCCAAAGGAGCAACAGCAAAGCCGAAGCACAAAGAGCTCCCGTGAAGTCCGGCTCCCGTTCAAAGAGAGGGGCCATGAGGTACAACCCAAGCATGGTGGCGGCACGAAGCACCGCGGGGCGTCCGCCCGCCATAACCACGAACAGGCCGAGGGCGCACACGGTGAGCAGTAGCGCCATTTTGCGCGGCATCCCCACCACTCTTTGAGCCATCCAAAGAAGCAGCAGCGTGAACATCCCCACGTGCAACCCCGCTGTTGCCAGCAGATAGGTAGCGCCTGTGCGATCGAAAGATGAGGCCAGCTCCGGCGCAAGACCTTGGCGGTTTCCAAAGAGTAGCGCGCTGAGCAGCCCCACCTCAGTGCCGGGCAGATAGCCCCTGAATGCAGCGAGAGCGCGCCTCTGCAGGAAGAGAGCCGCCCGTTGAAAAGGCGCTTGAAGAGGGCGCGAGGGAAGCCGTCTCCATGCGAAGTCGCCTCGCGCGATGAGCACCAAACGCGAGTCGGAGCCCTCATCGGAACAACAGGCTGGGCTGCCCGGATCGCGCAGCGGCATGGAGGGAGCGATCTTGCCGTGCACCTCGATGCGATCGCCGTAAAGGGGAGAAGCGGCGATGTTCGGAGGGGCCGGCAGATAGACTCGAATATCTTGAGAGAGAGGTATCGAGCTATGCGGGCCATCCAGCCATCGCTCAACGTGCATGTCGGCCCGCAGAAGCCGAAAATGGCTGGCCGTGAGCAGCAGTTCCGGATCGGTTTGGAGCGTTCCTTGAAGAGTTACAAGGCCGCCATCGGGCCAAGGGGAGGGCGTTTGCCTTGAGGCAATGTGGGCGCGAAGACCTCCCAGAAGGAAAGCGAGGGCCATAAAAGCCGCTAGAACGCCCGCAGAGCGCCGCCAAAAGAAAAGGCAGCAATCAAGTACCAAAAACGCGATAAAGGCCGTGAAAAGGGCATTTAGAGGCCATAGAAGGCCTATTCCCGCTCCGGCGGCGAAGCCCACTGTAATCCAGCCGATGGGGCGTGGCCTCACGACTCCTCCAATCTACAAAGGGGGCAGAGCGCGTAGGGCGTTTTATGGAGCACTTGGCACTTTTTGCAGGCTTTCCAACCGCGCTCTAAACGCCAGTGGTAGAGCCGCGCTTCCATTTCGAGCCGGTGCGCTATCGCCTGGCGAACGCGCGCATTCGAGATGCTCGCTAGGGAAGCGAGGCGCGCTTTGAGAAGCTCCTGTTCCTCATCGGTTAAAACGACTTTGCGCAGCTCCTCCGCGGTCGGCTCCTCTTCCTCAGGGAAGGAGGGGTCTTCTCCATCTACTCCCTGAGCGCGGAACACGATATCCGTGACGACTCCAGGGCCGAGAAGTCGGGCCAGCTTTTGAAGCAGCTTGTGTTTGTGCAGAGCCAACTCTTGTGACCAGGTGGAGCTGCGCGTACGCACAAAAAGCACGCCGTTACGGATCATCTCTGCGCGGGAGGCTTTGGCCGCCTGCTCTCCCGCGACGCGTGGCCAACAGACCAAAGCGAGGCTCTGCCGAATGAGCGGCGCGCTTTCTAGAGGGGCGATGGCCTGCATAAGCGCCTCGGCCAAAGGGCCCCCTTTCAGTAAAGGGATGAGCGGATCGTCTGGCTTATCAGGTCGCCTCATAGCAAAATTCACGCGAAACCACCGGCCTTAACCGCACAAAGGGGTCGCGCCTCTCCTTTCTCTACAGTGTCTTCTTATGCTAGAAACGGTGCCAAGCTGCCTACCGCGGCTCTTTTTTTAAGACGGCCGCGTCTTCCGGTATCGGTTGTTCTGGCGCCTCTTTCGAGAAATGCGTCCCGAATCCCTCAAAACAGACGGTTCCCGCCCTCACGTGAAAGACGGCGGCCTCTCGCAGAATCTCTTTTGGAAAGCTGCGTAGGTTGGTGCAGGTAAGAAAAGTCTGACATCGCCCCTGCACCCATTTCAAGAGCCTTCGGCGCCGAACATCGTCGAGGTCGCTCATCACGTCATCAAGCAGCATCACGGGAGGCTCCCCTATGAAACGCTCCATAAGGCAGAACTCTGCCAGCTTTAGGGAGAGCGCCACGGTGCGCTGCTGCCCCTGCGAGGCATAGATACGGGCATCTACGGCGTTGATCAGAAAGACGAGATCGTCGCGCTGCGGGCCGATAAGGGTTGTGCCTCTTCGTAGCTCCTCATCGAGTACCCGCTGCAAATGGCGCTCAAAAAGGCTCCTTAGCTGGCTCTCCTCCGCATCGTACACGACGGTAAAGGGGGAAACCGTCCCTGTGGAGACCTCACCCCCAGCGTCCTTTCCCTCAGCCGCCATTAGAGTTGAGGCTCCTGACTCTTGCGTTCGCGGCAACTCCTCGGAAGTAAGGTCAATTCCGGGCTGGTAGCGCAGCTCGAGCTTCTCTTTGCCGTCGGTTAGCTCTGCGTGGATCTGGGCGGCTAAGGGGGTCAGGCGCTCGATGTAAAACAGCCGCCTCCGGATCAGCGAGGTTCCATAGCGAACCAGCTGTTCATTCCATACCTCCAACCCAGAATCCTTTCGCGGCAGGCGCATCTCTCGCAGATCGCGCAGCAGACGGTTACGCTGCTCCAACACCCGGCGATAGTGAGCGAGATCGTATACATAGCGCGGGCTGATCTGCGATATCTCCATGTTGAGAAAGTGGCGCCTATCGGCGGGCTCGCCGGAAATGATGGCAAGTTCCGATGCTCCAAAGAAAACGGCGTTAAACTGACCGAGAAGGTCGAGCACACGTTCGCGCTTGAGATGGTTGATCTGAACGCTTTTGCGGTCGGTTGGAAGGATGGTCAGGAACAGGTCCACCTCTCCTTCGCGCTCACGAACGATCTCGGCATGGATTTGGGCCCGCTCGGCGCCGGCGCGTATCATCTGCGAGTCGCGCCCAGCACGCATGGAGCGCGTCGTGGCAAGCAGCACGATGGCTTCGAGCACATTGGTTTTGCCTTGCGCGTTCTTGCCGTAGAGGATGTTCATGCCCTCTGTCGGCTCGAGCACAAGTTCAGCATAGTTGCGAAAGTCGGTTAGGTACAGGCGGCGAATGTGCATTGCAACTGTAATTGTAGCAGAATGCTGGGGCGAAGGGTTTTTTTGTACCGTTTTTTATCGTCCGACCGCGCTCTTATAGAACAGGCACTATTATTATATATAAAAAGAATCTTATTGTTATTATTATAGCGCCCCATTTTGGTGGAAAACTTTGTAATAAACTGTTCCTTTGTATTCTCAAAATTTCGTTATTTACACTTATTTCATCTTAACATACACTACTTCAACTTCAAAAATGTAGACAGAGTTAAACTCACTTCCATCCCAGTTTTCCACCAAGAGGCCCGATTTTTGGTGGAAAACTTGGTGGAAAACTGCCGATTTTGGTGGAAAACTGCCGTTTTTTGGTGGAAAACTTCGGCCTCAAAATCTTGGTGGAAAACGTTTTTTTGAGGTTTTGGTGGATAGTTTTGTTGTACAACGACGTTTTGTTAACTTCGGTTTTTTATCCTTCTCTCATTTTTGGGTAATTATGCCCTATTTTGGTTTACTGGTTATTGGTGGATAGTTTTGCTAGTTTGGTGGAAAACTCGCCAATTTTGGTGGAAAACTGCCTGGGTTTTGGTGGATAGTTTTGTTATTCAGTTAAAAATGAGAGTAAAACTTTCGTTCGCCCAGAGTCCTGTCCCATAACTCTATTATCGGACGTTGGAACACGCCTCTTCACCCCTCCCAAGGCATACTTAGAAACCGCCTTTGGGCGCCTCCCCATAGCTTTTTTCCGTAATCTCTATGGCGAAAGTGCTGGGTTTTAGGACGATGATGATTATGATCGGGCGTAAAGCGCCTCAATGCAGGATTCTGCCGCGGGAAAGGCGAACACCAAGCTATGTTTTGCACTCGTAGAGCCCTTTTTCCCATGCTCTTCCTGCTCGGCCTCTTTCTCACATTCTGGCCGGTTGCAGGCCAATCGAACCCCAGTGGGTGGAGCTGGATATGGAGTCCGGATGGCAACCACCCACCGGAAACGCTCTTTTTCCGGCTTCGTTTTCGTCTTCCGCGCCGACCTTCCTCCGCGGTGCTTTACATAACGGCGGACGATGCCTTCGAGGCCTACATCAATCAGAGCCGCAAGCCGGTGGCCACGGGCGATGACTGGACCACCGTGCGGAGCTTCGATGTGACCTCTTACCTACGCGCCGGACTAAATCTGCTGGCGGTAGAGTGCCAAAATCAGCGTGGTCCGGGCGGGCTGCTTTTCAAGCTGGTCGTGACGATGGGCCCCAACAACGTGCTGACGCTGGTCTCCGACGGTAACGTGCGGGTAAGCCGACACCCGCCGGTCGCCTGGAACTCCTTAAAGTTAAACGACGCGAATTGGCAGCATGCTCTGGTCATCGCCCCGGAGGGGGGAGGGGTGTGGGGGCCACTGCACGGTGCGCTCTCTTTCGATTACTCTCGCATCGTGCGCATCTGGGATCTCACGCAGGGGCTTCCTCAGGGGGCCGATCTCTACCAGGCGCCACGTCCTCTTGGGGCGCGTATGCCCATGATGTCCAGCATGGCGGGTGTAGACGACATGAAGCTTGTGGCCAACGCCGGCTTCACGCTGTTCCAATCCAATTCGGATAACCTCTCAACAGAGGAGGAAGCGCCTGGCAAATGGAACTGGACGGTGCCTGCACAGGCCTGCACAACGGCCCATCGGCTTGGCTTGGACTGGAGCTACTTCGAGCACGAAGCCTTTCCGCCCCCGTGGTATCGAGAGAAGGTGCCTTTTACTCGCATAGAGTGCATGGAGCATCACCTGCCCGTGCAGGCCTTTTCGCCGTGGGACCCCTCTTGGAAGACGTTTATTGAGCAGGGCTATGCCGCTTTGGCTAAGGAGTTTGGGGGGGCAAACAAGCCTCAGGAAGCCGGAGCCAACTCAGGCGCCCTCAACGTGCTCTGCGTAGGCATCCACGGCGATTATGGGCAGGCGGGCCTGCTTACGGGCGGCAGAGTGCGCGTTCCGGAACAGCGGGAAGACTGGATAAAGCGTTTCGGAAATGCCCACGATCACCTCGGTTTTTGGTGCGCCGATCCTCTCGCCCAAGCGGACTTCCGTAAGGCTATGCTGGAGAAGTACCATACGCTGAGCGCTCTAAATGCGGCATGGCATACCCACTACCAGAGCGTCAACGACATCGCCTATCCTCCTGACCTCTACGACCCACCCGATTTTCTCGATCGCCAGCACTATCTCGATTTTATCGAGTGGTATCGAGATAGCGTGGGGCGAGCCATTCGATGGAACCTAGAGGCCGCCCGAAAGAACTTTCCTAACACCCTCCTGCTGCTGCCTGCCGGCTTTGCTGATGAGGACCTACGAGGTGGAAACGATAACAGCCTCATCCCAAAACTGGCGGCGCGCTACAATG
This sequence comes from Chthonomonas calidirosea T49, assembly GCF_000427095.1. Taxonomy (NCBI): domain Bacteria; kingdom Bacillati; phylum Armatimonadota; class Chthonomonadia; order Chthonomonadales; family Chthonomonadaceae; genus Chthonomonas; species Chthonomonas calidirosea. The sequence continues at coordinate 2,287,882 of NC_021487.1, read as the reverse complement.
CCGCCGTGCTTTCGTACCATGGCGGGGCAAAGCCCTTTGCGCAAAATGCGGCCACGGAGTTGGGGCGCTTAGGGAGCGCATGCCGCTTCTACGGAGCCCCGCTGTGGGTGGCCACGCCAGGAAGCCTTACACCCGATCAAACGGTGGAGCGCATCTATGAGGCCGCGTCGCAAGGGGCCGCCGGTTACTTCGACTGGGCAAGCAACGTGCTCTCCGACGCCAACCGAAACGTCTACTACCGCTACGGTCGCTTCCTGCAGATTGACCGGCCCATCGTTGACGTGGCGATGTTTTATCCGGCCAGGGCTCAGGAGATAAGGCCTCAGGAGGGCTACAACGAGACCTTCGCACGGGCCTGCGCCGAGCTAAGAGACTATGCCGACTTCGATATCGTGGATGATCGAATGGTGGATGACGGCTGCCTTAGCAACTACCGCATTCTTGTCCTGTGGGAAGGGACGATCTGCCAGCCGCAGACCCTCCAAAAGATCAAGGAGTGGGTAAACAACGGCGGAGTACTTATTGCCTACGATTTCGGCAAAGTGACCGATTTCAACGGCGATATCTCCTGGTTTAAAGATCTGTTTGGGTATGTTCAAGACCTACAGCCCGCCTATATGCGAGAGCGCTACTTGGGCGATTTGCCCAGTACCTATCGCATTCCGGTGGGAGACCCGGAGATGGCCGGATTTTTAGAAGGGCAGTGGGCCGAGCCGGACACCGCCGATGGTATCGTGCGAAGGTGGACAGGCGAAACAGCCACCGTGCGTCTACCGCTCGACGTACAGAAACGCTATGTGTTGGTGGTTCATGCCAGCGTTCCACCAGAAGCCGCCGATCTTAAACATGAGCTTTTCGTGAACGGTCGGAAGCTAGGCGACCTCGACACCGTGGGCGACGTGCGCTATCGCTTTCTGCTGCCTAGCGACCTTTTCGACGACAACCTACAGGATCGCATCGCTCTGGCCAGTCTCACCTTTCGCTCGCAGACCTTTCTACCAGCAAAGGGTGCGGCGGGTACTGCCGGGCCAGGCCCTCTAGGTATCCATGTGGAATCGGTGGGCGTAATGGCGCTGGAGGGTACCGAGACGGAGAGCCCAGAGGATGCCATAGAGAAAGCGCCAGTACCCCCTGGACGCATTCGCTCCTATATTAACCTTAGTCACCTTACTTCACCTACCTCATCCCAGAGCTGGGTGCGACGCTATGGCAAGGGGCTAACCATCTACTTCCCTGCAACCCGCGATCTCCTTAAGGGCTATCTTCAAGTCGTCTGTTTTGCCATCTATCACCTAAGTCAGATCGACCCTGGGCGAAAAGATGCTCTGCCCATAGACGATACTGAAGACGGCGTCTATGCGACTCTCTTCCCCGACAAAATTCTCTACTACAACTCCACCGATGAGGAGAAGACAGAGCATGTCGTCATCCCCGCCGAGGATTTTGCTATGTGGAAAGACCAGGTGATGGTTCCGCAGCAAAACGAGTGGACGCTGCACCTTCCTCCGCATAGCATCGGTGCCATCTATTTTGGCACGCCGCCTCAGGAGCTTCTCTACGAGTGCGAGGGATTCACGCAGCCGAACGGCATGAAACCGCGCTCTTCACCTGATTGCAGCCCTGGCACCGGCCCCACCTGCCTCTTTGTGGCTGCTGGGAAGAGCATCGGCACGCGATTCCGCATTGAGGTGCCGGGAAACTACAAGGTGTTCTATCGTGTCCTCCATGGAGAGCAACTCGCCACCGCCCAAATCCAGATAGATGGCCAGCCCGTCGTGGGTGACGATAGCCTCCACGGCCAAACACGATTGGCAGGAACGGTCAATCTAACGGCAGGAGTCCATACGCTGACCCTTACGGCTCCTTCCAATTTAGCCGTGCGGGCCGATTTTGTTCTGCTCTCTAACGACCCAGATGTTGCTGGCTACACCTTTGCCCTTCAAACCAGCCCGTTAAACTAAACGCTGCTGTTAAAGCAAAAGCTAATGAGCTAGGGAGAACGATCATGTCATCTAGACGACGTTTGTCTCCTCGTTGGAGATGGCGCGAGATCGGCGCCGCCGCTCTCTTCCTTCTCCTGCCCTGCCTCGCCTGGGGACAGGGAGAGGGGTCCACGCAAAACCAACTCATCAATCCATCGCAGCCCTATTGGCTTCAGTGGAAGAGCATGTACCCCAGCCGTGTTGAGGCCATTCTGCAGAAGGCCGATGCGGTAATTGCTCGTGGCCCGTTTCAAGCAAACTGGGCCTCCCTAGTCCGCTATCAGATTCCCAAATGGTATTTGGACGCCAAGCTGGGAATTTTTATTCACTGGGGAGTCTACTCCGTCCCCGCTTTTGGTAGCGAGTGGTATCCACGAGAGATGTATCTCCAAAACAGCGCCACCTTTAAGCATCATGTGGCAACCTACGGGCCACAAAATAGGTTTGGCTATAAAGACTTCATCCCGATGTTTAAAGCAGAAAAGTTCGACCCAATGGCCTGGGCAAAGCTCTTCAAGGCGGCCGGGGCCAAGTATGTCGTTCCTGTTGCAGAGCATCATGACGGCTTCGCCATGTACAACTCCGATCTCACCACCTGGTGCGCCGCTAAGATGGGGCCCAAGCGTGACATCATCGGCGAGTTGGCACAGGCTGTGCGTAAAGAAGGGCTTGTTTTTGGGCTTTCTACACACCGGGAGGAGCACTGGTGGTTTTACAATGGGGGGATGCAGTTCGACTCAGACGTGAGAGACCCTGAGTACTACTCTTTCTACGGCCCTGCAGCTCCGGAGAACGTGCCGCCCACCAAAGCCTTTTTAGACGACTGGCTCGCACGGGATTGTGAGTTGGTTGATAAGTATCACCCACAGATTGTTTGGTTCGACTGGTGGATCAACACGCCGGCTTTTCGTCCTTACCTACAGCGCTTTGCAGCCTATTACTACGACCGCGCAGCGCAGTGGCATAAAGGGGTGGTCATCAACTACAAATACGCTGCTTTCCCCTCGCAAGCCGCCGTTCTCGACCTGGAGAGAGGGGAGATGGGAGGCATTCGCCCTCAGTTTTGGCAGACCGATACCTCTATTTCAAATAACTCATGGGGCTATGTGACTCAGCAGAATTTCAAAACCCCCGAGCAGGTTGTGCACGAGCTCGTGGACATTGTGAGCAAAAACGGCTGCCTGCTGCTGAATATCGGGCCGAAGTCAGATGGCACCATCCCGCAGGAAGAGGTGGACGTTCTGCTAGACATGGGCAAATGGCTACGAATAAACGGTGAGGCGATCTATGGCACGCGTCCGTGGGTGATCTATGGCGAAGGCCCGACCAAGATCAAAGGAGGTGCTTTTAGCGATACCAGCCACGGTGCCTACACGCCAGAGGATATTCGCTTTACAACAAAGGGCAACACGCTCTATGCCATTGTCATGGCTTGGCCACAGGATGGCGAAGTACGCATTCGCTCTCTTGGCGCCAATGCACACTTCGCCACAGGAAGCGTCCACTCGGTGCAACTGCTCGGTAGCTCGGCTCGGTTGCATTGGGAACAGACTCCAGATGCTCTCGTAGTTCAGCTTCCCCCTCAAAAGCCTTGCGACTACGCCTACACGCTGAAAATAACCGGTCTCCGGCCAGCTTCCCAGCCGCCCATTACCGCCAACGGCCTCATGCTCGATGCCGATCACGCCCAACTTCATGGAAATCAGATACAGGTGGAAGATAACTACGGCAAGTCGGATGTAGGCTATTGGAACGATCCCACTGATTGGGTGTCTTGGAAGGTGCATCTGCCGGCAGGCGTTTATCGCATAGAGGCGCGCGTTTCGGCGGTGGCGCCCTCGGCTATCACGCTAGAGATGGCCGATAAACGCTTTACGCTGCAGGTGCCTGCCACCGGTGGCTGGGGCGATGCCAAGGATGTGCCTGTAGGAACGCTTACCGTTCCCCACGCTGGGGATTATGAGCTTACCGTCCGCGCTGCCGATGCCGCCCATTGGAGGGCTGTCAACCTCTTTGGAGTGCGCCTTGTTCCCGAAAAAGGAGCTACCTAGACAGGGCGAAAAAAATTTTTGAAAAAGTTTCCCAAAACACTTGTCAAATCTGGCTAACCTGTGTTATAATATAATTGTACATCGGCCGCACGGTGCGTTGGGGGGACGCCCGTGTGGTCTGGGAGGCCTCGCTTCCGCAGACCGGAAAGGGAGACCGGTTCTTAATGCGGAGCTGGAGCCGCAGTGCAGGGCAGCAATTGGGGGGATTGCTGCCCTGCTTTTATGTTTGCTCTAAGATCTCCTTCGTGCGCCGATGCCGATAGGCAAATAACGCCTCCACATTGCGCCTTACAAAAGCGCGATCCGCTATCGTTCCAAGCCATCCCATAGGCACCTCATATTCCACGGAATCGCTTAGGCGCGTTTTATTCGGGTCAAGCGCCTCAAAGCGATGCCTATGCTGCCATCGGCGAAACGGCCCTGCCTCCTGCCGATCGGTAAAGCCATAGGGCGGCTCGTACACCACAATGCGTGTTTTCATGATAACAGGGATAAAACCGAAGAGGAGCACGCGGATCACGTAGAGTGCGCCCTCTTGCATGGGAGGACGTTCGCCTAGAATGCGCGCCCGCAGTTGTGGTGGAGTTAGTAAGAGAAGGGAGTCAATCTTGTTGTGAAACTCCCAAACGCGCTCTAAAGGTGCATAGACTTCACAAACAAACTCGCGTCGTGGCACGATCTTCCTCTTCTTTGCAAAGCAGGTACACTGTTACTACGAACAAGAGGAAGGAAAACGGAGATGCCGGATCGCATTGCGGTTTTAGAGACAACTAAAGGCACCATTCGCTTTCGACTTTACGAAAGCCTGGCGCCTATTACGACCAAGAACTTTATCGAGCTGGCCGAAAAGGGTTTCTACAACGGGCTAACTTTTCATCGGTATGTGCCAGGGTTCGTCATTCAGGGAGGTTGTCCACTTGGCACGGGGACGGGGGACGCTGGACACACCATCCCCTTAGAGGTCACGCCAGAGTTAAAGCACAACAAAGTGGGAATGGTGGCTATGGCACGCGCCCAGGACCCCAATAGCGCTTCCTGTCAATTCTACATTACGTTGGCACCGGCCTCCCATCTCGACATGAAATATGCTATTTTTGGAGAGGTGATAGAGGGTTTGGAAAATGTCATGGCTCTGCGCCAGGGCGACCGGATGTTGAAGGTAACGATTGAGTCGCCGAGCGAGGAGTAGCAACAGGCCCTCTGTAAAAGATATCTATGATCCCGAGATTCACGGTCTGGTTCGCATAGTGTAGGGAGAAGGGCAATGGCGGGTTCATCACCCGGATGCGGGGGTCGAAGGGGGGATTGAGTTGGATGGAAGGGGGCAGCTCCACAACCACACGATACTGCCCTTCCGTGAGATTTTGGATGCGAAAAGCGCCGTTGCTGTCCGTTACATCCGAGCCGCTGATCCATCGGAAGGCAAAGGGAATGGGGTGGAAAGGTGGGAACAGTGGCCCATTGCCGCTGGGGGCGAGTACCTCGTGGAAGGCGTTGGCCAACAAAACCTCTTGCAGAGGCGGTAGACCGTTGAGCCGCCAAGGCATGATGCCTACCCGTACTCCCGCCAAAGGCCGCCCATTAAGCCGGAGGATGCCGTAGACCGTTCCGGTATGAAACAACGGGCGTTCGGCCCGAATACGCGCCATGAAGGTGGAGGGCATGTCGGCGGCACGATACCATTTCAAAGCGTTCTTAACGTCCCCAAACCTTCGGTAGAGGTCGCCAATAAGACGTTTGCTGAAACGGTCGGGGCAGGCGAAACTCTGCGGGTTTGCCCACTTATCGAGCAGGGCGTGATTCTGAGGTGTCGCCGCGCAGATAAAAAAGAGCGTTGTCACCACCGACCCCACTCGGCTGAGATGAGGCCCATTGGAGAGGTCGCTCAACAGCACGTCGAGAGCGCTGGTGGTATCAAACCGTAAGGTGCTGCAGTCGCAGAGATGTTCTGTGGCGATCCACGAAAGTGCCGAATGATAGCGCCTCTTCAGGAGGAAGTCTCTCGCTTTTAAAGCCGATTCGCGCGTGGCGCTGAGGCCGTTGATCGTATAGCCCATCTGTGTCACGTTGATAACGTTCCCGCTGGGCTGAAACAACAGCACACTTCGCATCGGCCGGGCCGAGTTTTGCCCCATCGGAAGATAGAGCCGTCTGGCTAAAGCCTGCGCGGCAGCCAACCCGTCCGGCACGCCGGAGCCGGGGCGACGAGGGCTGTAGGGAACTGAAATGGCATTGAGAACATCGGGCTGAAGGTCAAAGCGCCGGGCCAACGCGGAGGCGGAGAAGGGTCTTTGAATCCAGAAGGAGATGCAGAAAGCGACGACGGCCAGCGCCGTTAGCCCAAAGCGAGCTTTTGTTGCGAGGCCAAGCCGACCCAGAATCAGCAAAAACAGCCCCGCGGCAAACCACGCAGCACCAACAGAGAAGAGGTAGTGCGAAACCACCCAACGCCATTCCGCTGTGTTAAAGGTTCCCAATGCCTGTAGACGGGTGAGCAGCGGCTCAAGACCACTTGGCACGGTAAGGCGCGTAAAAACCCAGGTGATGATCCCCCAGAGCGCCCCACGCACAAGCAGTTTTTGGTAAGAGAATAGGCGTTTCTTCTCCGTGAGAGAATCGTTCCAAAGAAGCCCGTCTGGATGCAGACCAACCCACAGCGCCATTCCAAGCGCCATAAGACGCAGTGCCCATAGGGGTGACCAAGGTGCAGCCACTAGCATATATTTACTGACGGGAGTCGCTGGCGGCATGAGCACTCCGATGAGAAGCCAAAATCCAAGCAACGGAACCCCGCACAACAGAGCGACGTACCAAAACCTTTTTGGCTGCTGAAGACGCAGCGTGCCCGACAGATGGTTTGCACCGGCAAGAGAAGGGTTGGTGGCAGGTTCAAGCACAAGCGGACGGTAGATTGGGTTGAAGAGGCAAAGCGCGATACAGAGAAGGAGGATGCCACCGACCACGCCGAGAAGAATGAGGAGAGGGAACGGCATGTCCCGTAGATCCAGGAGGTTTTGAACGATTGTGAGGTTCCAGTTGAGCAGTGCTGGGATGGGGAGCCTATCCGTGACCTCTTGATAGTTGATGCCGGGGTCGGGGGTAAGGATGTGAGGGAGAGTGGCAACGGCGACCGTGCGTAACCCGACGAGCAACCCAATCAGTGGCAGGAGCAGTATAAGCAGCCCATCTCGTAGTCGTAATCTATCGCAGGAGGGGGAAGCAATGGGTTCGGCCGCCGTTGATTCAACGGCAGCTTCTTCGATCTCTAGGCTGGATTCCACCTTATCACGGGCTGGGTCTATTTCCATGGAAAAGACGGCGAGAACACCGCACCTCCTTTCTGACGATAGGTTCGCGCCCTATTGAGAACTTCCCATATGTGTCCTATGTGGCGCCTTCTTGTTGTACCACTTCAACTCGCTCTCACGCAATTCGGCCAACTGTTAAAGCAGTCCGCGTTCGTCGGCATAGCGTCTCACAATGGCTTCGAGAAGGTGAGCAAACTGCAATTGATAGTAGATGGGGGTATCTATCTCTAGCTTGGCGAGGAGCGGACGTGCGAGCCCATCCGCGGTGCCCGCAAACGCCGCTAGCGACATCGTTTCGCGCCGCGCGAGGAATCGGCGAATAAGCTGGTACTCTTCGGGAGTAAGCCGATCTAGGTTTTTAACGACGCCCATAAACCGTTCAACCTCCTTCGAGACGGTAGGCTGAGTGTTGGCGGTCAGGGTAAGGTCTTCTTCAACGATCACGAGGGTGCCAGCGGCGTAGTCCCCGATCCTTTTGCAGGAGGGGCTAAGAAAGAGAAAAAGGAAAGCCGGAAACCCCACAACGTAGATGGGAGGAAGAATGCCGAGATCCACAAAGAGCAGGGCATTACGGATGACGCTAGCTAAGAGCGTGATAGGGCGTCCTCCATCGCGCACGACCCGCAGCCCCAGAAGGCGTTTTCCGGGAGTTCGGCCGCCCCACAGCATTTCGAAGAAAACGGCATAGACAAACACGATGGCGAACATGAGGAGGGCGGCAATCGCGTCGGAAATATCGGCAAGCCCCAGGTGCAACACGTTGAGCCGTTTTTGTACAAGTAACAAAAGACCGTAGACAACCACGAGAAGGAGAAACTGAATGAGGACATCTATGAGCCGTGCAAGAAATCGAGAGGCTAGACCTGCCACGCGATAGCGCACGTAGATGTTCTCTGGAGTTAACAGCGCGACCTCACGCTGCATAGTCTCTTTTACTCCTCTTTCTGCCCCTTTTGCGGCGTCTGTGCGCGGCGCACTCCAATGGGTTCTCCCGTTAGCTCCACCGAGACCTGAGGCGCTTTTTGCGGGGCGGTGGAGACTGGCACATTATGCCAGGCTCTGCCGTCGCGCGCAATAAGGGCGTCAGCTGCTGCCGGACCCCAAGTGCCTGCCGCGTAGTTGGGAAACGGCTGGAAGGGGCGCGTGGCCGACCAGACCTCCAGCAAGGGCTCGATGATGGCCCAGGATAGCTCCACCTGATCGGCACGGTTGAACAGGGTGGTATCGCCGATCATGGCATCTAGAAGAAGCGTTTCATAAGCTGTGGCCGGGCTTACTTTGAAGGTCTCGGAATAGCTAAAGTTCATCTGAACGGAGCGCAGTACCATGTCAGGGCCGGGCACTTTGGCCTCAAAACGCAGGGCGATGCCCTCATCCGGAGCGATGCGGATGATCAGCAGATTCGGCTCTATCTGGTCTTCTGTAGAGAGTTGGAAGAAAAGGTGGGGAACGCGTTTGAACTGAATGACCACTTCGGTGCATTTGGCGGCGAGACGTTTTCCGGAGCGAAGGTAGAAAGGCACATCGGCCCAGCGCCAGTTATCCACGAAGAGCTTAAGGGCAACATAGGTTTCTACGTTAGATTGGGGGTTTACGTTAGGCTCCTGGCGATAGCCCACTACCGGCTGCCCATTGATGAATCCCGGCCCATACTGCCCTCGTACGGCGATATCGGCCAGGTTCTCTGGGTTGATGGGCACTACCGCACGCAGCACATCGGCCTTCCTATCGCGCAGGCTTGTGCCCTCGTAACGCACCGGCGGCTCCATGCAGATCACGGAGAGCAGTTGGAAAAGATGGTTTTGCACCATATCGCGTAGGCAGCCCGCCTTTTCATAGTAGGCGCCGCGATGCTCAACGCCCAAGGTCTCCGCAGCGGTAATCTGCACGTGGTCAATGTAGCGCCGGTTCCAGATCGGCTCGATGATGGAGTTGGCAAAGCGAAACGCCAAAATGTTCTGTACCGTCTCTTTGCCAAGGTAGTGGTCAATGCGGTAGACCTGCTCCTCCTTGAACACCTTATGAATGCTGGCGTTGAGCGCTTGAGCGGAATGCAGATCATGTCCAAAAGGTTTTTCCACCACAATGCGCGTCCACTGGGTTCCACTGGCATAGTCTGGAGTCACAAGGCCGTGCTCGCCCAGTTTGCTGACGATCAGCTCGTAAAAGGAGGGCGAGGTGGCGAGATAGTAGAGGCGGTTATCGGGGACGTTCTTCTCTTTGACATAAGCCGTTATCTTCTCTTGAAGCTGCTTATATCCCTCCGGCGCCTCGAAATCGGCGGTGATATAGTGCAATCTCTTGGCAAAGCCGTGCCAAACCCTTAGGTCAAATGGACTTGCCTCGTTGCTGTTGCGCACGGCCTCTTCCATATCCTTCCGGAACGACTCGTCGTTCATAGGGGTGATGGCGAAGCCATAGACCTGGAATTCGGGCGGAAGCAGGTTGTCGCAAGCGAGGTTATAGAGGGCAGGAATAAGTTTGCGATGGGTGAGATCTCCGGAGGCGCCGAAGATAATGAAGCTGCAAGGCTCTTCAGGCCGCTTCATAATGGAGCGCGCATTGACAACGTTGCCATTGAAGCCATCTTGTGGAGAGGGCACCTGGGCGGCAGGTCTGTCCATAGCCAGTTCGTCCTTTCTTCTAGGGGTTTCCCCCCATCCTTAGCAGAAACAGCGATTCTGTACCCATTCTCTATTTTACCTTCTTGTGGGATGGTCTCTCTAGGTTGGCACTTTTTTGCAGACTCTATCTTCCGGAACTGAATTGGCCGATAAACCCTGAAGCGTTTAACCGCTCTGGCACAGAGAGCTATTTGCCAATGGCCTGGGCTGTGCTGCCGACGGGTGAGTCTCTGCAGAAAGAGAAAACAACGAAGCCATCGCTAGCTCTGCGTGGTGTGGGTAAAAGTCAAGCGCAGGTTTGGCTGGAAAGCGGTAGAATAAGCGTGAACGCTCGTTTTGGCATGGAGCCCGCTTATGCTCGATTTTCGGCAAGTGGCCGCACAGTTGCAGAACTTCACCCTAGAGGTGTCTGAACTGCGGCCTAAACGCCTAACCGCTTTGGAAGAGGCTCTGCGACGCATGGAGAGTGCGGCGGCCGAGTGGCAGAGATTGGATCAACGCCTGCAGTCGAGCCGAACCTCCTGGCTGTTGCCGACTCTACTCGATGTGCCGCACAAGAGCTTCGCTCTATCCACTACGCCGTCTGTCTATACCGCGGTCGCTGTGGATGGCTCGCAGATCTTGCCCGAACGGCATGACATCCTACCCTGCTACCTGCTTAACATCGGTTCGGCCATTATTCGCTATCGCCCCAACCCTCATGTAGAGCTTCGCTCCTGTCCTTCTCTCTCCTTATTCGAAGGCAATGAAGAGATGCAGACCGACGAACTCGAAGCGTTTCTTGGTGCTGAACAGGGTGCGATTCTACCGCGCCGTTTCGCCGTCTATCGGTTTTTAAACGAGATCGAGCAACTTGCGACCCTTGCCGAGCAGGAAACGGAACCGCCGTTTCTGATGGCGGACGGTAGCCTCATACTTTGGCCCATCGAGTCGGAGGCTCCTCACTTTCGAGAAAACGCCTTACATCGCTTCATGGAAGCACTCGAGCGGATGCAGGCCAGGCGCGCACCGATAGTGGGCTACATCAGCGCGCCTCAAAGCCGCGAAGTTGTCAACATGTTGCGTGTTGCTCGGTGCCCTCATCCCAAAACCGACTGCGACCGTTTCTGCCCCAAGAGGTTGCGCACGGCCCCGCAGTATGAAGAGCCAGCTTGCGCCGGCGTGGAGGTGCTTACCGATGCCGACCTCTTTGCCGCACGGTTACGTCCTGGCGAGCGCTCTGCTCTTTTCGGCTCGCGCTCGAAGGTTTTGCAGTTCTATGGAAAGCAACAGCGCATTTACTTCTTCTACTTGCATACAGGGGCGGAGATCGCTCGCATCGAGCTGCCGGCTTGGGTGGCGGAAGAAGAGGCGCTTCTCGAGAGGGTGCATGCCCTCTGCTACGATCAGGCACGAAAAGGATCGGGCTATCCGGTGGCGCTCGCAGAGGCGCATGAGCAGGCCATTGTACGCGCCCCAGAGAGAGAGGTCTTCTTTAGGTTGCTGGAGGCCCAGCTCGTTGCCAAACATGTTCCCGTGGAATCGAGTCGCAAAGCGATGAGTAAACGCATGCGGCGTATCTAGGTGCGTCGGCGCGTTATCTCCACCCCGACAGATGCAACGACGCAGGGAAAGGGCGGCAGCACCTTTCGGACGGTCAGCGTCACCTCTTCCACAGTTGGGAAGCCTTCCAGAAGTCTGTTGCAAAGAGTTTCGGCAAGCGCCTCTACGAGCAAAAAGCGCTCCTTTGTGGCGGTCTCTACAATCGTTTGTGCTACCGAGGCATAGTCCACCGTGCTTCGAATGCTATCGGTTTTTCCTGCCTCGCGAAGGTCGAGCCGAAGCCGTGCATCTATGCGATACCGATGTCCAATTTCGCGCTCCGCCTCCGGCACACCGTGATAGGCATAGAGCTCCAACCCTTCGATGAAAATGGTGTCCTCGTTCAATGTGCAAGTGTTTCCTGCTGAGCGTGTCACTGAGATTGTACCCCTCATTACCGATGCAGCTAACAGGTGAAGCTTGACAATTTCCTACACGCTGTGTATACTACATAAAGTTGACAAGGGGCTGTGGCTCAGCTGGGAGAGCGCTTCGTTCGCATCGAAGAGGTCGGGGGTTCGAATCCCCCCAGCTCCATTTCATCTCCTCTTGCCCCTCGATGTACCCTGTTTCGCCCAACAGGGTCGGTTTCTAGTGCCGCGAGCCATCCTTCGATAGCATCGAGGTCTATGCATGGATGCTCGCCCAAACGTTATCCTCTCACTGCTAAAGGAGACTTTCAGATATGACGTCTAGTGCCCAACGGCCCTACACAGCCGAGTTGTTCCTCCGCCGTCTCGATGCGGCCATCGCCGCCAAACACGTGCTTACCCATCCCTTCTATCAGGCATGGAACCAGGGAACGCTGTCGTTGGAAGCGCTACAAGATTACGCCTGCCAATACTATCGTCATGTAGCAGCCTTCCCCACCTATCTCTCCGCCCTCCATTCTCGCATCGCCGACCCGGAGCTGCGCAAGCCGATCTTGCAGAACCTTATGGAAGAAGAGGGCGGTTCTCCGAACCATCCCGAACTGTGGCTTCGATTCGCTGAGGGGCTTGGCCTAACGAAGAGCCAAGTGCTCAACACGGCCGTTCAAAGGGAGACCGCCGCGTGTGTGGCAACTTTTCAGGCGCTATGTGGCCGTGGTCATTTCACTCGTGGGCTTGCAGCGCTCTACGCCTATGAGAGCCAGATTCCAGAGGTATCCGAGACGAAAATAGAGGGTCTAAAGCAGCACTACGGCATTCGCGATGTGGAGACCTTGCGCTATTTTGCCGTGCATGTCGAGGCAGATAGAGCCCATCGAGCACAGGAGAAACAGCTGCTTGCGCAAACGGTTTGCGATGAAGCGATGGCTGAAGAGGCGCTAGACGCAGCTCAGCAGGCGCTCGAAGCCCTGTGGAACCTGCTTTCGGGGGTGTGTCGGCGCCACAACATCCCCTGCGAGGCAGGGAATTAGACGGGCTCGATGCCGAAGGGCGTTTTTGGGTGCTCAGCCCGCTAGGGTAACACCTCATCTTCTCTTACGCGCTCCATTTGCCATCTAGTGGCCGGTGAATCGTGGGCCGTGACTAGCGGGCTGGAAAGTCCCCATGCAGCTCCACTCCATTTGCTACTCTCTATTGGCTGCCTAGCTCGCCGAAATGTGTGCGCGGTAAGCTCAGGACGATTCGGTAAAATAGGGTTGTTCTGCTGAGATTGTCAAAGGAGTGGAAAGATCATGCGTGTTCAGGATTATGTTGCGGAGCATACTCGTGCCATCGCCGAATCGCTTGCGCATTTTGTAAGAACCACAGCCCCCGATAAGCTCAATTGGCGCGTGCCGGTTTCTGATGGCGTCACAACACGCTCCGTGCTCGACCTAGTCGCTGAGTGCGTGGCTGTAAACTACTCGTTTGCATCCTATCTTCACGGCGAGCCGCACGATATGGAGCCCCCTGTGTTTCAGGAGGCGGAGCCCGCCCTCCAGGCGCTGCTAGAAAGCGCTGATGCCTTGGCAAAATCGATCGAGAGCCTGTCGGATGCCGACCTCGAACGGGAGTATGAACGTCGCAACGCGCGCATCCCTGGGCATCGTTTCATCCTTATGGGCTATCGCAACATGGCCTACCATGCTGGGCAGGTCAACTTCATTCAAACGCTGTACGGAGATACCGAGTTTCATGTGCCCCCCAACTGGCGGTAGTGACCCCTTGGCCCTTTCCATAGATGTCGGGACCTCCTCCGCCCGTGTGATGCTGTGGGACCTCCAAGGGCGTGCCGTTGAGAACGTCCATGCGCAGGTGGCCTATCGCATGAAGATGACCTCAGAGGGCGGTGTTGAGATGGACATGGAGGAGCTTGCCACTTATGTAGAACGCTGCCTCGACGCCGCCCTGTCCAACGCAGGGGAGAAGGCCCAGCAGGTGGCGGTGGTGGGCGTATCTACCTTTTGGCACTCCTGTTTGGGCGTGGATGCGCGAGGACGCCCTGTAACGCCGCTTTATAACTGGGCCGATATGCGAGCCGCCGCCGCGGCCCACCGTCTGCGTGAACAGCTGGATGCACAGAGCATTCACGCGCGTACCGGCTGCCCTCTTCATCCCTCCTACTATCCGGCGCGCCTAGCCTGGCTTCGAGAGAGCTTCCCCGATACGTTTTCGAAAGTGGCTCAATGGATCTCGCCAGGAGAGTTTCTTTACCGGCGTTGGTTTGGCCGGGGCGACGTGCCGATCTCCATCTCGATGGCTTCGGCTACAGGGCTCTTCAACCAAAAACGCTGTGTTTGGGATGAGGAGTTGTTGAACCAGTTGGGCCTTTCCGTGAAGCATTTCGCCTCGATTGCCGCTGATGGCGAACGGCTGGAAGGGTTACCGTCTACCTATGCTGCGCGGTGGCCAGCGTTGGCGAATAAGCCCTTCTGTTTGCCCTATGGCGATGGTGCCTGCAGCAATGTGGGAAGTGGGTGCATGGATAGCACGCGTATGGCCCTCAATTTGGGCACTTCGGGCGCGTTACGTGTTTTATGGGATATCCGTCAGGAGGCTTTGGATCCCGACCCGCCCGCAGGGCTCTGGCGCTATCGGGTGGATAGGTATAGGCCGCTTATCGGGGCGGCTTTCAGCGATGGTGGGCTTGTGTACGACTGGATGCAGCGCACCTTACGCCTTCCCGAAAATGCAGAAAACCTGCTTTTGGAGAGAGCACCCGGCGACCATGGCCTGCTGTTTCTCCCCTTTCTTGCCGGAGAGCGGAGCTTTGGTTGGAGCCTATCCGCTAAGGCCTCTTTGCTAGGGCTACAGCTCGACACCACTCCCTTAGACATTCTTGCGGCTGGGATGGAAGCGGTAGCCATGCAGTTTGCCGAGGCGGTCGAACGCTTGAGCCCCCTCTTTCCAAAGGCAAGCCACATCGTGGCTTCTGGCGGAGCGCTTGGGCGTTCGCCGTTGTGGGCGCAGATGATGGCGGATGCGATAGGGCGTCCCATTGGTCTGTCGAAGGAGGCCGAGGCCAGTAGTCGTGGAGCGGCGCTTTTGGCTTTGGAGACGATAAAACTGCTCCAGCTCCCTCATCCCACGGTGCCTGTAGAGCGAACTTTTGAACCTCGTGCGGCTTATCATGAGACCTTCCTTCGTATGAGAGCGCGCATGCGAGCAGCACGTGAGCAACTTCTCTAAATTGTGGTCGGTCACGATGATGGTGTGCAGGTAGAATAGAAGAGATTCTTTCAATTCGTCTAAAAGGAGCATGCATGGAACGTATTCGCTGTCCCCATTGCGGGGCGGTCAATCAAGATGCAACCCCTCAAGATCCCTGCTGGCAGTGCGGCAAAACTTTAGGGGACCCTCCTGAGGAGGGTGCTTCGCCACCCCAAAAGGAGATGCCGGTAAAGCTTACCCTGGAGGAGCGCGTTGCGCTTCGGAAGGCTCAAAAACAACGCTCGTCGGCTCTACCGACCCTTTTTCTCATCGTTGCCCTTCTGGTGATCGTGCTGATCGTTCTTTTTCTTCTACATCCCTGGCGTTAGTCGGGCATTTTTTACCTTTTTCTGTGGGAGATAACCGATGAAACTCGTGCGTTTTCGCTATCAAAATGCGGTTCGGCTGGGCGTCTTGCGAGATGAGGCCACCGTGATACCGCTCTCCGTGGAGGGGGCGAGTATGGCAGCCTTCCTTGCAAAGGGAACGCCCGTGTGGCAATACGCGCAGCAGGCCCTTGAGCCCGAAACCGTACCGCTTTCAGAAGTGCAACTGCTGGCCCCCATTGCCGACCCTCCAAAGATTCTCTGCGTAGGACAGAACTATAGAGATCATTGCGAAGAGCAGAATCAACCTATTCCCGAACGACCCATTCTCTTCAGCAAATATGCCACGGCCATTAACGACCCCGAAGGCATTATTCCCCTACTTCCCGGCGTTTCGAACCAGATAGACTATGAGGCCGAGCTAGCCGTGGTTATCGGAAGACAGGGACGTAACATCCCCGAAGCGGCTGCGATGGACTATGTAGCTGGCTACCTCTGCGCCAACGATGTTACGGCACGCGATATTCAGTATGGCGACAAACAGTGGGTACGAGGCAAAACACCCGATGGGTTTTTCCCTATCGGGCCCTATCTGGTTACTGCCGATGAGATACCGGACCCGCATGACCTGCCTATTTCTCTTACCCTTAACGGGCAGACCATGCAAAGTTCCAACACATCCAATCTCATCTTTCGCATTCCTTACCTTATCTCCTACTTCTCGCGCACTATTACCTTACAGCCTGGCGATATTCTCTCCACGGGCACGCCTGGGGGCGTCGGGGTTTTCCGAAAACCACCGGTTTTTTTAAAGGAGGGCGATGTTGTGGAGGTCACCATCCAAGGCCTAGGCACACTGAGAAATGTCGTGCGCAATCCATCCCCAATGTAGGCCAGCCAGCAAAACCTCCGCGGCTTGTTCACCGAGATGAATTGCCCGTCACTGTAAACTCAGACCTCCATCACCACAGGGATGACCACGGGATGCCGATTGGTGCGCTTACGTAAGAATCGGGCGACCGTATCGTGAATGGTGACACGGAGCGTATCGAGATCGAAAAACTCGTCTTCGTCAAGCTCTTCGATAGCTTGGCGTACGCGCTCGGCGGCCTCCTCGAACAGCTCGCTGCTATCTTCTGGGTGCAGAAAGCCGCGCGAAAGGAGGTCGGGGCCGGAGACGATCTCACCGGTGTCGCGTTCTAGACCAAGGGTCACGATAACCGTACCACCTTGAGAGAGGTGCTTGCGGTCGCGCAGCACCACATCGCTCACACCCCCTGTAGAGATGCCATCTACCAGCACGCTGCCATGCGGAATGGTCTCCTTACAGTGTCGCACCCCCTCCGCATCCATTTCTAGCGCCTGACCGGTTTCAAAGGTAAGAATCTGATCCTCCGGATAGCCCATTTCACGCGCTAAACGAACATAGGCGGCATAATGTCGCGGCTCCCCGTGATAGGGCACCACGAACTCGGGGCGCGTGAGCGTGATCATCATCTTCAGCTCTTCTTGGTAGGCATGACCGGAGACGTGCACGTTGTGAATGTGGTCGTAGATCATACGGGCACCGATACGACAGATGCGATTGACCACGCGCCACACACTATCCTCGTTGCCGGGAATCGGGGTGGAGGAGAGGATGACGGTGTCGGAGGGTTGAATGCGAAGTGGGGAGTGCTCATCGCGACTCATACGGGTTAGCCCGGCTAAAGGCTCTCCTTGGCTTCCGGTGGTAAGAATGACGATCTCATTGGGGGCGTAGTTCGAGAGGTCTTCCACGCGAACCAGCAGCGAGTCTTCAATTTTGAGGTAGCCAAGTGCGCGCGCTGTGGCCACATTTTGCTTCATGCTGCGCCCGTAGATGGCCACTTTCCTTCCCAAGTTTGCGGCCACATCGCACACCATCTGTACCCGATGGAGATTTGAGCCAAAGGTGGCCAGGATAAAGCGGCCTTCGGCCTCACGCATGAACTGCTCGAAAGTGGGGCGAAGCGTACGCTCCGAAGGGCACCAGCCTTTGCGTTCTGCGTTTACACTGTCGGAGATCAGCAAGGTGACGCCCTGCTCTCCCACCTCAGAAAAGCGCGCGAGATCACAGATGCGGTTATCCACTGGGGTCTGATCAATTTTGAAATCGCCGGTATGCACCACCGTGCCGACTGGGGTGCGCAACACGAGGCTGACCGTGTCGGGCAGGGTATGGGTCACGTGGATGGCCTCCACAGAGATAGGCCCGAAGGTTACCGGCTCTCGATCGGGATAGTTGTGAAGCTCCGTTGCTGCGGCGAGACCGTGTTCGGTAAGTTTTTCGCGTACCATGCCAAGGGTGAGCGGGGTTCCGTAGATGGGCACGGGCAGCTGACGAAGCACGAAGGGAAGCGCACCGATATGGTCTTCATGACCATGCGTGAGGCAGATAGCCTTCACTAGGTCGCGATGCTCTAGGAGATAGGTGATGTCGGGGATAATGAGATCAACGCCGGGATGCTCTTCTGTGGGGAACATCACCCCCGAATCCACCACGACGATGGCATCCTCTAGGCCGGCTTCGTCTGCGGTGTAGTGAAAAACCAGCATGTTTTTCCCGACCTCACCGCTGCCACCAAGAGAGATGATCTTTAGTTTTGACGGCATAGTCTCTTTACTATAGTTTCTTCCTTGTTTCTCTATTTGGAGTCTGCTGTACCTTTATTGCGCATTCAAGTCAATTTTGCATTATCTATAAATACGAACATTTCGAGGCAAACATAGGCGCAGAATGCACACAAAGCCTCCTCTTGAGGAAATCTATTCCATGAGGAATACAACCTTTCCGCAAAGCCCCTCGCGCATGAGGGCCATGCCCTTATCGAACTCTGTAATAGATAGCTGGTGAGTGATGGCCGGCTCAATATTAAGACGTCCCGACGCCAGCAGCGACTGCATAGTGTTCCAGGTCTCGTAGAGGCGCCGCCCCACAATGCCATAAACGGTAAGGCCCTTAAAGATCATCTCTTCGGCCAGATCGAGTTCCACGGGTTTGGTGGGAATGCCCATTAGTGAAACACGCCCTCCACGACGACAAATGCGAAAGGCTTGTTGAATAGCGGAGGGCGCTCCCGACATCTCTAGGGCCACGTCAACACCCTGTCCATCTGTCTGTCGGTTTATGAAGTCTTCTACATTTGTTCGCGTCACATTCATAACCGCGTCGGCGCCTAGCGTTTTGGCCAGTTCGAGGCGATAGTCATGGGTATCGGTGGCGTAGATGGTCGCCGCACCCGCCGCTCGTGCCACCGCCACGGCAAAGATACCGATGGGGCCGCAGCCTAAAACGGCGACGGTACGCCCGACAACCTCCTCTACAAGGGTAGCATGAACGGCGTTCCCAAGCGGGTCTTGCACGCAAGCGAGGTGAGGCGGCACAGAGGTATCGGTTTTCCACAGATTGCCTTCTGGTACAACCACATAAGGGGCAAAACAGCCATCCACATCCACACCAAGGATGCGTGTGTTGGTGCACACATGGCGCTGGTTAAGGCGGCATTGTAGACACTTGCCGCAAACAAGATGGCTTTCGCCGCTCACGTAGTCTCCAACCTTCAGCTCGGTCACTTCGCTCCCGACTTCGATCACCTCACCGGCAAACTCATGCCCCATAATACGTGGTGGTCTCACGCGATGGGCCGACCAGGCGTCCCAACTGTAGATATGATAGTCGGTTCCGCAGATGGAAGTGGCCAGCACGCGAATTTTTACCTGATTAGGAGCTGTCAGCTGCGGCTCTGGCACCTCCACAAGACTCGCTCCAGGCCCCGCAGTTGCCTTTACGATGGCCTTCATTCGCCCTGTCTCCGTTCACGAAAACTTTTCCACATACCCGTCATCTGTGCTACTGCGGCTTTGAACGCCCGCATCAGCCTAGGAGGCAGCAACGAGTGCACTGTGACGGCAGATTTGGGGGGGATATCTTCATAGAGGTGATAGGGAGGGGCCTGTGCGAGGCGAGGGAAGAGGTAGCTAAAAACGATTTGGATAGAGGCGGCCACCGGCGTTGCCAGCAACATGCCCCATATTCCAAAAAGCGTTGCCCCTGCTGTTAGGGCAAACAGGCTTAGCACAGGATGCAGCCCCACCGAGCCTCCAACAACCCGTGGGTAGACGAGTTGATCGAAAATAACCCCAGCAAGAAGCCCGAAGCTTCCTCCTACGATGAGAGCGAACGGAAACGAATTGGCGTGTATGTGGAGAATGCCGAGCACGTTGTGAGGGCTTAGAAAAGCGACAACAGCAGCGCTGAGCGCCGTAATAATGTTGCCGATATAGGGAACTGCATAGAAAAGCCCAGCTAGCAAGCCAAGGAACAGAGCATACTGCACGTCGAGAGCGGCGAAGAGAAGCGTAGCGCAGATGCTGAGAAGGATGCAGATTTTGACCAACCCACGTAGGTAGGCGCTGAACACATCTACGACCTCGCGTGAGATGCGATCCACCTGTTCTTGGAGAGATTCTGGGAAAAACCAGATGAACTTGGCGCGTAGCTTGGGATAGTCACGCATGATGAAGAAGGTAGCGACGGGTATGATGATAAGCCATGTGATCTTGTCGAGAAGCGCCTGAATGATATCACGAACCCCTTTTAAAAAGGCAGTAATGGCTTTTTGAGCCGGCCCAGAACGATCGTTGAGCA
The DNA here is from genome assembly GCF_000427095.1 of Chthonomonas calidirosea T49. NCBI lineage: Bacteria > Bacillati > Armatimonadota > Chthonomonadia > Chthonomonadales > Chthonomonadaceae > Chthonomonas > Chthonomonas calidirosea. Next base: position 2,267,721 of record NC_021487.1, on the reverse strand, counting down.
GGCTTTGCAGATTGGTCTGTTTAACCCCGAAATAGCGGAGGAGTTTCTCATGATGGACAAGAAACGTGTTAACGCTACTCTGAATGTTGGCATAGTATTGGCTTAGGTTATGGCTGATAGAGGTGAATTGATCGCTCGCCAAAGGAAACACCTTTATTGCAAGAACGATCAAAACCGCTGCGGCAAACAGATAGTAGGCGAGGATGATTTGTGTTCGTGAGCGAAAGAGGTGTCCGTGCTGTTCTTGGTGGCGGATAGAGGGTTCAAGCAGAGCGGCCAAGAAGAAGGCAATAAGAAAGGGCGGTAGAATGGCACGCACGGCGTACAGAAAAGCAAGGACGACAGCAAAAAGAAGTAACAGACTAATAAAACGTCGCAGGCTTTTTCTTGACCATCCAAAAGGGTAGGTAGCATAGGAAGGCAAAAACGACCCTCCCTCAAGAGCCCCTGTTTCCGCCGGCGCGGGGAAAGTGGGGTTGGGCGGAACAGGGGGCTCGTTCTCAGGGAACTCAGGCACAGGCTCGTTCATAACTTAGCCGGCAGCCTCTTCTTCCTCTTTAACGACCTCGTCAATTTTTTGCGCCATTTGGGAGCGCAGTTTATCGCTGGCAGCGGCCACTTTTTGACTCAAGGTGCGTCCTAAGTCGCTGATTTTGTCATTAAGGTCTTTCACCGCGCGCGAGAGATCGTCGCGGGTCTCTTCACCCGATTTGGGCGCGAGTAGCAGCCCCACTGCAGCGCCAATAAGCACGCCCATGCCGATGCCGGCAAGAACGCTCACAAGCACACCGCGATCATCGCTATTGTTTGCCATTCACTCTATTCCTCCTGTATCTCTATTTTACTTGAGATGGACTAATGAACCAAACGGTTCCCGAACCCAAGCGTGCTTTAGGCTTTCTATTTGCCTAAGAACCATCGCCATTTTGGTTTACGGCTTTTCTCCTCTTCAGGCTTCGTTTTTTCAGCTGCCTGACGCCTGCGCTGAAGCAGGGCACCTGCTAGGGTTCCCCCCGCGGCCAAGAGGCGCCCCACGCTGGCCGAGGCCTCGGCCCGAGCCACCATGAGACGTAAAGAGGCAGCGCTCTCGGCCACCGAGCGTGTCGCCGATTGCACATGCTCTACGGCCTCCTGAGCTGTGTGCAAGGCGGGCTCGATGCGTTCCTTCAGCATGGCATCTACCTGATCTACGACGCCGTTAGCCCTCTCTACTACCACCGTTATCTGCTGTCGCGTCTCCTCAAGGCCCTGAATCGTCCTCTTAAGGGTGCCTAGAAGGTCCCAGAGACGATAGGCCACGAAGAGCAGAGCAAGGAGCAACAAAAAGGCGACTATCTGTATCGCTTGTGTCATCGTGCATTTCTCTGTGGGAAAAGTGATCGCTCTAAATGGTTAACGAAATGGGTATGGAAGCAGCTCCTTCAGCTGCTTTTTGCCCACTCCATCAATCAGCAGCGGTGTCTCTAAAGGAAGGAATTCGGAAAGCACCTGAAGACAGGCACCGCACGGCATGCGCGATTCCACAGGAGCGTCGGGAGCGGTTGCTGGGCAGGAGAGGGCCAGGCGTAGGAAGCGGGTAGCTCCCTGAGCAACCGCGGTGAAGAGAGCCACACGCTCGGCACAGCATGAGAGACCATAGCTTGCGTTCTCTACATTGCATCCAAGCACAATGCCGATATCGGTTTCTAGGGCGGCACCCACAGCAAAGTGCGAGTAGGGACAGTGAGCGCGTTTTGCCGCTTGGCGTGCCGCCGCGAGAAGCGACAGCTCCTCTTCCGAGAAAAGACCGGCGACGTTCATGGCCTCTGATATCGTGCGCATCGGATAATGCCTCCTCCCAAAACTACCTGACCCGCATCCTCTCCTTCCCCGCCGTAAAACACGGCAGACTGTCCCGGTGTGACGGCGCGCTGAGCTTGCTCAAACCAGCCTTCGACCGTTCCTTCCTCCCTACCGGCCACAATAGAGGCTGGTACCGCATGCCCATTATAGCGGATTTTTACCTGAGTGACAAGAGGCTTTTGTGGCGGCTCCGCCAGAGCGATCCAGCAGCACTCTTCCACAAGCAGGCCTTCTGCATAGAGCTCCGAATCGCGCCCAACAATAACGGTGTTGGTATCGGCGTCAAGCGCCACCACAAAAAGCGGCTCCTTTTGCCCTGCCGGCAGGCGCTTACGCTGCCCAATGGTGTAAAAGGCGACTCCGGGATGCTCGCCGATCTTGCGCCCCGACGTATCTACGATGGGGCCGGGACGTAGAACTGAAGGAGCCTTTTCCTTCAGAAAAGCGATGTAGCCCTCTTTGGGAACAAAACAGATCTCCTGTGAGTCGGGCTTATTAGCAAGCGGCAAACCAAGCTCTCTTGCAATACGCCTCGTCTCTTGCTTGCTTACAATATGGCCTAAAGGCAAAAGGGTTTTGGCCAACGCCTCTTGACGCATGGTGTAGAGAGCATAGGATTGGTCTTTACTCTCATCGCGTGCACGTAGGAGCTCGTAACGCCCAGTGCGCTCGTTGAATCGGACGCGCGCATAATGGCCGGTGGCCAAATAGTCGGCGCCGAGCTGCTCCGCTTGGCGCAGGAGCTCCTCAAACTTCACGCTCCGATTGCACTCCACACAGGGGTTTGGGGTCCTACCCTGCTGATACTCCGCGATGAAGCGATCGATCACCTTGTTGGCAAAATAGTCGCGAAAATTGAGGACATAGTGCGGAATGCCGATCTTGGCAGCGGCACGACGTGCGTCCTCTACCGCGCCAAGCGAGCAACAACCTCCGTACTTGCCCTGCTCGCTATGCTCTTGCCATATCTGCAGTGTAATGCCGATGACCTCATATCCCTCCTGCTTTAGGAGGGCTGCTGCCACCGCACTATCCACTCCGCCGCTCATGGCGGCCACTACAACTCCCTTACTCATAGCAGTTAAGTTTACTGCTTTTGTCGTTGTGTTGTTCCTGAAAAGGCTCAAAATTTTGGGAGAGCGATTGGCAGGAAATAGAGGAGGCAAAGAGGAAACTCTCCACCGTAATCTCAAACCGCAGAGGAGATTCGGATATGTCGGTTTCACGTCGCACTCTATTGCAAGGCGCCCTTGGTGGCGCAGCGACCCTCGCCTTGGGCGCTTCCAAAAGCGAGGCGGCGCAGAGCGCCAACTCCCCTTACGGTCCCTTCAAGATGGGCATTCAATCGTACTCTTTGAGGCACTTTAACCTCGATGAGGCCCTCGACATCACACAGCAGCTCGGCTTGCACTACTGGGAGGGCTTCATGTCGCACATCCCTCTGACAAACGACTCGCAGCAGATCGCCTCCTTTAAGCAAAAACTGGCCGCCCATAATGTCCGCATGCTGGCCTACGGTGTGGTGGGCTTTAACAACAACGAGGCGGAGGCACGACGCATTTTCGAGTTTGCTAAGGCCATGGAAATCCCGGTTTTGTCTGCCTATCCGGCGCCGGACTCCCTGCCTCTGCTCGACCGGCTGACCCGCGAATACCGCATCGCCATCGCCATCCACAATCATGGGCCTGGCGACACGCTTTATGGCCATCCCGACCAGGTTCTAAAGGCGGTGGAGGGACGTAACCCACTCGTAGGAGCTTGTGAGGATACCGGCCATATGATCATGGCTCAAGAAGACCCTGTTGCTGCGGAGGTACGCTATGGCAAACGCCTGCTCGATGTGCATCTCAAGGCCGCAAAGGTGTCGCCTAATGGGGGGCGCGAGTTCGCCGATATCGGCGATCCGGACAGCTTGCTCGACACCATCGGCTTTCTTGATATCCTGCTGCGGCTTCGCTATAATCGGCTTGTAGCGCTCGAATATGAGCTGCATGAGAGCGACCCCGTGCCCTCCATACAGAGCTGTTTAGAGTCGGTACGCCATGCTTGGGCGCTTTTGCAGACCGTGGTTGCCTAAGTGGGAGCCTACCCTTCCACGATCGGCTCGATGAGCTCTGCTGGTGGAGGCGCTTCATGGTTGGCTTGTAAGCGCAACTGGTAACGCCGAAACACGACATAGAGCGTTGGGGCAAAGACAAGGGTGAAGATGGTAGAGAAGCTAAGGCCCCCGATAACGGCGATGGCCAAGGGCTGCTGCATCTGAGCGCCAGCTCCAATGCCGAAAGCAAGCGGCACCAGGCCAAGTAAGGCGGTGAGCGTGGTCATAAGAATGGGACGGATACGAATGACGCCGGCCTGCGCCACCGCCTCTTCTGGCGTTAAGCCCTCTCGCTCAGCACGTTGCGCTTGGTCGAGCAGAAGGATGCCGTTTTTTACCACAATGCCCACCAACATAATGGCGCCCATGAACGAAGAGACGTTGAGCGTGGTGCCCGTGGCCCAAAGCCCAAAGCTTACCCCGAAGAGTGCAAGCGGCATGATAAGTAGAAGCACGGTGGGTGAGGTAAACGACCCGAATTGGAACAGCATGACGGCATAGACCAGCACCACAGCAAGCACGAGCACTTCAAGAAGATTGCGGAACGATTGTTGTTGGCTCTGATATTGCCCCCCAAGTTCATAGGTAATTCCGGCCGGCAGCGGCGTACGTCGCATAAGCGCTTGTACATCCTTCATAACGCTGCCGAGGTCTCTTCCGGAAAGACGCGCTTCAATGGAGACCATGCGTCGCTGGTTCTCATGGGTTATCTCCACAGTGCCCGCTACCCTTTGAATAGTCCCCAAAGTAGCCAGAGGCACATTGTAACCATCTGGGGTATGGATGGGCAACATCTCGATGGCGCTTTTGTCGGAGCGATAGGCCTCTGGAAGGCGCACCCTCACCCCAATTTGGCGTTCACCCTGCAGTATCTGAGTAGCAACGTCTCCGAACATGGCGGCATTCACCTGGTTGGCCACATCTTCGGGTGTCAGCCCCACGACGCCGGCCTTTACCGGGTCTACCCGCACGGTGAGCTCCGGCCCCAATTCGATCACGCCGTTTTGAACATCCACCACGCCCGGAATCTTGGCAAGCTTGTCGGCCACCGAACGCGCAACACTGTCCAACTGATTTTGGTCTTCACCAAACAGCTTCACTTCAATAGGAGCCGGTGCACCCGACAGATCGCCGATAAGGTCTTGTAACACTTGGGAAAAGTCGATATTCACGCCGGGAACTTGGCGTTCTATCCGATCACGTACATCGGCGATCACCTCGTCAATGCTGCGATGGCGATGCGAATGCAGCATGACGGCGAAATCACCGCGGTTTGGCTCGGTAATGGCAAAACCTAGCTCGGTTCCTGTACGTCGCGAGAAAGACTTCACCTCCGGTGTTGTTTCTAAGATATGTTCGATCTGCATCAGTAAGCGGTTGGTCTCTTCCAAAGAGGTGCCAGGAGGTGTGCGATAGTCGAGGACGAAGGCGCCCTCGTCTATAGAGGGCATAAAATCGGAGCCGAGATGGGTCGCAAAGAAGATGGTAGCCACAACCAGCAAGCCGGCGGCCACAGCTAACCAACGCGGATGTCTTACGCAGAACTGAAGGCCTTTTTTATAGCCTTCGATGAGTTTCTCAAACAACCGGCCGTGCTCTGGAGTGCCCGGACGCACTTTGAGAAAGGCGGCGCAGAGACTTGGGCTTACGAAAAGCGCCAGCGCTAGAGAGACCATCAGCGCGATGGTAAGCGTGACGGCCAGAGCGGTAAAGAAAGCCCCGGCCACGCCCTGTAGCAACACAAGGGGTAAAAACACAACGACGGTCGTGAGTGTAGACGAGATCATGGGAAGCGCGATCTCAGAGGAGGCTAGCCGGATCGAATCGAAACGAGTCGCTCCCTCTGTAAGGTGTCGAAACACATTTTCTACAACGACAATCGCATCGTCTATCACTAGACCGATGCCAACCGCGAGAGCGCCCAAAGTCATTAGGTTGAGCGTGAGGCCTGAAAGGCGCATAAGCAGGAACGTGATGAGTACGGTGGCCGGGATGATAACTGCCGTAACGAGCGTGGCCCGTAGATTGCCTAGAAAGAGCATAAGCACAACCACGGCGAGAATGGAGCCAATGATCACCGCGTCACGCACGCTGCCTACGGCCTCTTTAATCAGCTGGGACTGATCATAAAACACATGAAGTTGAGTACCTGGCGGCAGTGTGGGTTTTAGCTGCTGAATGGCCTGTTCTACGTCGTTCACCACCGTCACCGTGTTGGCGCCCGGCTGACGTACAATGTTGATAAGCACCGATTCAGCTCCGTTGGCGGTTACAATGGTCGTGCGATCTTGAACAGAGGGATAGATGTGGGCTATCTGCCGCAGCAGAATGGGCACTCCTTGCCTTTGAGCCACCACCACGCGGCCAAGTTGGTCGGTATCGGTGGCTTCGGCGGAGACGATGGCCTGATACTGCTGAAACTGACGGTTGAGTAGGCCAACCGATTTGAAGACGTTTGTGTTAGCAATGGCCTGCTCAACCTCTGGTAAGGAGAGATGATAGGCCATAAGACGCTGCGGAGAGATGTCCACGGCGATCTCCGGAATCCGTCCCCCCTGTACCTCTACCAAGGCAACACCTGGCACACGACTGAGGGCGGGGCGCAGCGTATAGGTCGCCAGAGTCCAGAGCTGGGCTTGGGAGAGGTTCTTGGATTGGAGGGAGAGGCCGAGGATGGGAAAAACCGTGGGGTTCATGCGCTCGACCTCGACATCGGTTTCCGGCGGCAAAGAGGAGCGAATCTGGTTGATTTGAGTATTAACGAGTTCAAGAGCGGTGAGCATATCGGTACCCCAAGCAAAATCCACCGATATCTCTGTGTCTCCACGTTGTGTTTTGGAACGAATACGAATGACCCCTGGAACGGTAGCGATGGCCTGTTCGATAGGGCGTGTCAGGGCGACCTCGGTCATGCGAATGGGGCGTTCTCCTGCATGGGCGATCACAACGAGGCGCGGAAAGGTGACTTCGGGCAGAATGGCAACGGGAAACGACCCCACAACGCCCACCCCGATAACGCAGAGCGCTATGGTAACGAAAAGAATGGCTTTGAGGTTCTGTGAGACAAAGCGACTAAGGTTCACGAGTTGTTCCCTCCCGATTCGTCTTGCCCTTGTGAGATCACCTTCACCTTTTGTCCATCAGAAAGCTCATACTGGCCGAGCAAGATCACCTGATCGCCAGGAGCTATCCCCCGACGCACCTCTACGAGGTTGCCCTGTTCTGAGCCCAGAAGAACATCTCGCTGATGTGCTTCCCCATCGTTGCCTACCACAAAGACCACGGACTTGTTCTCTTGAGTAAGAACGGCCTGCTTGGGAACCACCACAGCGTGTGGGGTAACAGCAAGAATGATGTCGGCAGAGGCAAAATCCCCCACCTTCAGAAGCCCTTTCGGGTTAGATACAGCGATCTGTACCTCTTGAAGGTTGGTTTGTGGATTCACCTGTCCCACGCTGATCACTCGACCGGCAAGCGTGCGTGCAGATAACACTTCGGAAGTGACTTTAGCCTCCATACCCTTACGCACACGCGCCCCATCTTCCGCTGGCAGTTGGGCCACTAAGATAAGGCGATTAGGGTCGGTTATCTCCAATACAGGCGTGCTCGGATCGGCCATATCGCCGGGATTGAGATTTCGAGCGGTTACTACTCCGCTGAGTGGAGCGCGAAGCACGGCATAGTCCGCTGTGGCCTCGGCGGCTAGAAGGTCGGCCTGTTTCTGTTGAACGGTTCGCTGCATGGCGAGGGCTTCCTGTTTTTTCGCAAGCACCTGAAGTGCCCCTTGTTCCGCTTGACGTAGGGCGGTCTTGGCCTCTTGAACTTTCGCATCTCCATCCGCTTGGGCGCGCTGCAAAGCCTGTTGCGCTTGCTGAACGCGCAAACGCGCGGCCTGGATGTCCTCTGGCCGTGCTCCTGCGCGGATGAGGCTATCCTGCTGCTGAGCGCTCTCTAAATTGGCCTCAGCCACTTGCAGCGCAGTTTGTGCATCGTCGAGGTCGCGCTTGGAGTCGATGCCGTGCTCATAGAGGAAGCGAACCCGTTCTAGCTCTGCGGCATCTCGATCGCGAGTGGCTTTCGCCTGAACAACGGCCTGATCGGCTTGGGCGATCTCTTGTGGACGGGCGCCGGCTAGCAGCTTCTTCAACTCTGTTTGCGCGGTTTCTAGGTCAATCTTTGCTTGCTGCACTGCGTTCTCTCTATCGAGTTCAGCGGATTTAAGGGCGAGTTGCGCTAGCTGAACAGCGTTGGCCTGATCGGCCTCTGCAGCTTTCAGGGCGAAATTGGCCTGCTGGGCCTGAGCTTCTGCCGCACGCAGTGCAGCGGCGGCGCTGAGCGATTGGGCTTGTTGGGGCCGCTCATCTACGATAGCAACGACCTCCCCGGCTTGCACCAAGTCGCCCTCGCGAACAAGCACGGCTCGCAGTCTTCCGGCGATAGGAGAGGCTATTTTCGCGTCGGCCCCTGGAGCCGGCTCAAGCCGTCCGTGGGCATGAACGACAGAGGCCATAGGATGGATGGTCGCCAAGGTGGTTTGAACAGCAACGGCTTCAAGTGGAGGGCTTGAGTCGCTCTCGTCCGTGCTGTTGTGCGAGCAGCCGGCCAAGCCGATGAGGAGTGCCATGCCTAGGAAAGCAAAGTCGCGGATCTTCATCTTATATCGCCTCCTACGGCGTGTTGTAAAGCGGCAACGGCCAAATTACAGTCGGCCAAAGCGTGTGCGAAGTTCTCTTCCTCTGTAAGGTAGGTTTGCTGCGCATCTAAAAGCTCGAGGTAAGAGACGGCTCGATTGGCATATCCCGTACGTTCCATGTCTAAAAGCTCCTGCGCCCGCTGTAGACGGCCTGTTTGAAACGAGGCCAGCACGGTAAAAGCCTCTTGCAGATTTCGGTAGGCCGTTTCGACTTCCAGCCGCACGCCACGCTCTTCATCGGCCAGCAGCGCTGCCTGTTCATTATAGGCCGCTAAAGCGCTTTGACGATCGGCCCGGTTTTTGCCCCAATCCACTAGGGGAAAGGTGACGCCAACGCGCACCGAGTCGCCTTCTGGGTCGGGGCCACCGAGCGGGTTGTGCCGAAACTCCACGAAGAGATCGGGCTGGGTTTCTATACGTGCCCCATGCAGTGCGGCAAGCCGGGCCTGCAGGAGCGCCTGAGCCGAACGAATCTCCGGTCGGTTTTGTAAAGCCATTGTTTCCAGATCCGCTAGGCGAGCCTGAATAGGAGCGGGCGCCACCAGTTTATCGGTCAGCAATAGAGGGGTATTGGCCGGAAGGCCAATCACGTTAGCCAGAGCCGCATAGGCGTTCGCCTTCTCGGTTTGCGCCACGGAGAGCGTTTGTTGGGCACTTGCCAGGGCGATCTGGCTTCGAATCACGTTGCTGTGGGCGACATCGCCAGCCTGGAACTGGGTTTGTGCGGTTTTAAGGAACTCCTGCGCTAATTGAAGCCCTTCGGCAGCGATATTGCTGTCGGCATCGGCGCGAAGCGCTTGATAGTAGGCCGTCGTTACGTTATAGATGAGGTCTCGGCGAACGGCTGCCTGGTCGGCAAGTGCTGCCTCAAGCTCACTGCGCGCCACATGAATCGCTTGGCGTCGTTTATCCCCTAGTGGAATCGTCTGTGTCAGCAGCACGTCCTCATCGAGCCCTCCTGTATTCCTGCCTTCATGATGCACAAGGCTCAGCATAGGGTCGTCAAAAGAGGTAACCCCGGAGAGGGTGGCGCGGGCTTTCGCGACACGGGCTGTGGCAGCCAGTGCTTGGGGATTATGTGTGAGTGCCTGCTGAATAGCCTCCTGCAAGGAGAGACGCATTGGTTCTTGCGCCCAGCTAAGGCAGGGCAACAAGCAGCATTCTACTAAAAGAAAGACGGCGGTTCGTAGATAGACTCGCAAGAGACCCTCCTCAAGGACGGTTAGAGCGTGATGTTGAAGCTCCTCATCTCTTCAGATGCCAACAGTATAGTACTCCTATCCTTAAAGAGGCCTAAAAAGCAACTTAGAGTTTTCTAAGAGAAGAGATGAAATGGGCGGTTGTGCGAGCTTGCGCATTCAGCTAGAAGTAGGGTACAATCCCTCCGCGTATGTTCGACCCTTGTACGAAGAAATCATCCATATTTCATCCTCAAGGAGGTAGATTTTGAAACGAGCTTTTACTCTTATCGAATTACTAGTTGTTATTGCCATTATAGCTATTCTTGCAGCTATTCTGTTTCCTGTGTTCGCTCAAGCCCGCGAGATGGCTCGCAAAGCCACCTGTGCTTCCAATCAGCGACAGATCGCTCTAGCCTTTAAGCTTTACACCCAAGATTACGACGAAGGCTACCCGAACACGGCCGATCCCTATCTTTTCGCGGGACGGCACTGGCGATGGCCTATTATGCCCTATCTCGGCATCGGCCAGAAGCAACAGAGCGGAAGCTTCAATGCTGCTAACGGTTCCCCATCTATCTTGTTGTGCCCTTCCGACACGCTCTCGTTAAGTCAGTTTAACGGCACCTCTTACGACTATTCCGCCAGCTTCTACCATACTCCAGACCAGATTAACCAGATGCACTTTAGCGATCTGCTCAACAATCCTTCTTGGCTTACGTGTGTGACGCAAACGGAAGCGGCCGTCGTCTATCCTGCACAGAAAGTGTTGATAACCGAGTGGTACAACAGCCACGATCATACTGGTGCACCAGTAGGGCTGTGGGGCAGTTATCCCTTTCCAGGGCCTGACTGCTGGGATGGCGGTCGTATCTTTGCTATGGCCGACGGACACGTGAAGTTTTTGAAGTCGCGCCAGATACATCCTTCAGCCGACGATTGCCCCGACATCAACCTCACCCACGATGGCGTTGCTGGCAAGGATGTGGACTAGCATTAGACGGCCATATCGCCCTTTCGGAGAGGGGGGAGTCTAACCTCCCTACAGAGGGGTGGCAAACTAACGAGATTTTGACAGCGTATTCCAAAAGGCGGTATACTTTCAAGCCGGTTTCAACAGCTGTTTGTTTAAAATTTGCTTCTACGGTTTTTGCCCTCTATTGGGCTAATACCTGTTTTAGGAGGAAGGAGTGCGTATTCGAGCAAAAGAGATTCGCCGCATGCGGAAGCGCCAGGAAGAACGGATAAAGGCGCGTATAAAGGCGGCGAAAGCGGCCAGCAGTAAGTCCTCTGCACGAACATCAGGACGAACCGCTACTGCTGCCCCAACCACCACGGCACGGCCGAGACCTCGACCGACAGCTCCAGAGCGACGCGAGCGTGAGCGACCTAAGGCCTCTGAGGCGGCCGTAGCAACGCCCTCTTCGGCGGTTGCGGAAACCCCGACAGAAAAGGCATCCACCGCTCGGGCCTCACGACCCCGGAAAAAAGCATCGGAAAAGCCAAAGGAGATGGCTTCGGTCGCACAAGAGGCTCAGGCGAGCACGGAAGTGACCTCTTCAACACCGGAGGAGACTCAGGCATCACAACCGCCTCAGGAGGAGAGCAAGGAAGAGGGGTAGGGAACGACACAAACTTCCATTGAAAGAACGATGACTCGACCAGTGCGCCATAGCGTTGTGGCTCCGTCCATACAAGAGATTGTCTCGTTTTTGGAAAGCCTGTGTCCCTCTCTCGACCCTTCTGCTGCACTCTTGAGATCTATCTCGAACTTACAGGTTGGGACACCCGCAGACCTTGTGGATCAGATATATGTGGTGCCTCAACCCTCGGATTCTCTTCTCGCCACGCTTCCTTCAGACAAAAGGGTTCTCCTCATCTCTGCGACACCGCTTTTTGAGACGCCTCCTATTGTGTTCAATTGGAGGACACCGGCTAATCGGCTGCTGCTAAAGCTTCTTGAGAGGCGGATCGCTCTCTACGTATTACCCTTAAGCTACGCTGCTGCGTCAGAAGGTTACGATGTGTGTTTGGCAGAGGCGGTTGGATTTCCTGAGTCGCAGCCTCTATGTAGAGCGGGTACAGAACAGCAGTGCAAATTAGTCGTTTTTGTGCCACCACAGGCCGTATGTAAGGTGCATCAGGCGGCGTCCGAGGCCGGAGCTGGAACCATCGGAGAGTACACCTACTGCTCTTTCCAGCTGCTTGGCAAGGGCACCTTTCTCCCTTCAGAACGGGCGAACCCGGCCATTGGCCAGAGGGGAAACCTCGAAGAGGTCGAAGAGGTGCGTTTGGAGATGGTCGTGCCGCAGCATGCACTATTTGCGGTGGTAGAGGCCGTTAAAGCAGTCCATCCCTATGAGGAGGTTGCCTACGATGTCTACCCGCTATACCATTGCGGAGTGCCCTGTGGACGAGGGCGCAAGGTTCACCTGGAGAAGCCGGTGGCATTCGATGAGCTTCTTTCTACCCTCGAACACGCTTTGGATTTAGGGACGGCATACCGCTTAAGATACACTCCTCCTGATCCACAGATAGCTAATGCCGAGGTAAGACATGTGGCCATCGGGGTAGGAACCGGCGTTCATAGTGATCTTCTCGGTGCTGCTCGAGAGCAGGAGGTAGAAGTTTATATCGCTGGCGGAACTTCGCCCAGCGACTGGATAGGGGTACCCCCTCCTCTACTTGTAGACATCGGCTTTCTGCCTGCCGTAGCACCAGGGCTAAAGCGACTGACCGAAAGACTACGGCAGGTTTTCGGCGGCAGAGGCGTAACAATAGAGTACGCTCCCTAAAGAGCGATGAAAGGTTAGCCTTATGGAGTATCTAACAACACATGACATAGCTTGGATCAACACGGTAGTCACCGGTGAGATGCAGCCGTTCAACTATATCGCCCTTGAATCGGCAATGGCCGGCCAGTACCGCTACGGTAATAGTCAGGAAGTGCTGGCTCAGGCGGCTACCTTTCTACGTCGGCTGCTCTTTTCTCCGCCTTTCGCCAAAGGGAACCGTCGTACGGCCCTCATTGCCACCCTAACTTTCTTGAATCGCAATGGCTATCGCACGGCTGTCTCCGATGAGGAGTTGGTGCGGATTCTACGCGATCTAGAGCGTGGTGTTATTGACGCTCATCAGGCCATTGAGCAGATGGTGGTGCCTGCCGAAACGCAGATCCAGGAGGATTTGCGCATCTTTGTTCAACACCAATGCTTGCAGCATACTAAGGCACTTCAATTGGCTTTACCGGGGGACTAGAGGTTTATGCAGGCCCAGAGGGTGGCGATTCTGGGGTGTGGTGCCGCTGGGAAAGCGCATCTGGAGCGCTGGCTAGCCCTCGCCGGTGTGGAGGTGGTGGCTTTATGCGACAGAGATGTTGCCAAAGTCGCTCCGTTGGCAGAGCAAATTCCGAACTGTGCGGCCTTCACAAGCCTAGACGATACGTTGCGAGACGCCACCTACGATATTGTGGATGTTTGCCTGCCGGCACCTGCCCAGTTCGAGGCGGTTTTGGCGGCCTTAAAGGCGCGCGCGCACGTTGTATGCGAAGTTCCATTCACCGCTAGCGTAGCACAGGCGACCGAGCTCATCCGTATGGCTGAATTGCAAGAACGCCTTCTCATGCCCCTCTTTACACAGCGTTTTCATCCACCCTGTCTTTTTCTGCAAGATTTGATCGAGAATGACGATCTTGGTCGTCCCTTGATGTTTCGATGCCGATTTGGCAGCTCCATGGGAGAACTATCTGAACTCGGTGTCGTTGGATCGCCCAATGATGGGTGTGCTTCCTATGTCAATGCGGCCCTACACGCCATCGATCTTTTTCGCACGTTCTGTGGAGAGATAAGAAGAGGGGTTGGCCGATGGCGCGACAAACCCGGTAGCCCTTATGCGATACTTGTGCTCCTGTTGGAATCGGAGTTAGCTTTAGGTACTGTTGAGATTATGGTTGCACCGCCTGCTGGCAAAAGTGCGTTCGAGGTCTACGGTTCTGCGGGGGCTGCAGTGCTCGATTATGAAGAGGGGGTACTCCATTTCACAACCGCTGATCATCCGCTTTGGTATAGCCGTCATGAAGAAGGGCGCGACCGGTTAGAGCATGCTCTTTCCCACTTTTCTGAAGCCGTATTCGGCCTACGGAGGTTAGAAGTACGTGGTGAGGATGGAGTATGCGCTCTGCGGGTTTTAGAGGAGGCGCTTCATGATCGCTCCAACTGAAACTTCAGAAGCAGTGTCATCGAGTATAACCCGCGCGGTTGTGCCGGTCGCTGGCCAAGGCAGCCGTCTGCGCCCCCTAACCCATCTACTACCTAAAGAGCTGCTGCCGGTAGGTCGCAAACTCGTGTTAGATTATGTGATGGAGGAGCTGCATGCAGCGGGTATTCGCGAGGCCCTGTTTGTTATCTCCCCGCGCAAGCCGCAAATACGTACCTATCTCGAGGAGATTGTGGGAGCTAGCACTGGTTTGCATTTTGCCTTTGCTGTTCAGGAGGAGCCAAAAGGTTCGGGGGATGCGCTGCTATATGCTGCGGAGTGGGTTGGTGCGCAGCCTTTCGTAGTGGCCTTTGGAGACTGCATTCTCGATTCATCGCCTGTAGGTGCTCCACTGAAACGTCTTATACAGGCCTTCGAACAGCACCAGGTCGAAGCGGCTGTTTTGGTGGAGGAGGTGGAGAGGGAGCGTCTCTCCCGTTATGGGGTAGTAGCTCCAGTAGAAACGGTATCACAGGCGACCCCATTTCTCATTCACGATATTATAGAGAAGCCTGGGGTAGATGCGGCTCCAAGCTCCTTTGTAGTGGCCGCACGCTGGATACTCAAACCCACCATTTTCGAGGCCATTCGCCGAAGCTCTCCCGACCCTCGTGGCGAGTGGAATATCCCGGATGCGCTTCATCATCTGCTAGGTTCTCAACCACGTGCCGTTGCGGTTCCTCTGTTAGAGGGTGAAGCGAGGCGGGATATCGGGAGCTGGGGCAGTTTTCTCATGGAGACGGTGCGCTCGGCGATGAATGATCCGGAGTACGGAGCGCAGATACGTCGAGTGGCCGCCAAAGAATTAACACGTTTTTCAGATTCGGGTATAGTAGTTGGCAAATAAACAGCGAGGGCCTCTGAAGCCATATTCGAAACCCGCTGGGGAGGAGTGTTTTGAGAGTACCGCTTGTGGACTTACGCGCGCAGTATCTAAGTTTGAAAGAAACGATTGATGCTGCTATAGCTCACGTTTGTGAGACCGCTTGTTTTATTGATGGAGATGCTGTTCATAAGCTCGAATCGGAGATTGCCGCGTTAAGCGGTGCTCGTTTTGGTATCGGTGTAGCCTCAGGCACCGACGCCCTCGTTTTAGCCTTACGCGCCTGCGGTATTGGGCCTGGAGATGAGGTCATAACCACACCTTTTACCTTTGGGGCGACAAGTGAGGCGATTATGCTCGTTGGAGCTCGCCCCGTGTTCGTGGACATCGATCTCTGTACCTTTAACATAGACGTTGCCCGCATTGAGCAGGCGATTACACCTCGTACGCGTGCGCTTCTTCCTGTAGATCTTTTTGGCCAAATGGTCGATCGAGGACAACTTCAGGAGCTATGCAAGCGATATAATCTTAAACTTATTATAGATGCGGCTCAAGCCATCGGAGCAAAGCAGCGCGGCATTCGAGTTGCGGAGACGGGAGATGCAACGATTCTCTCCTTCTACCCCACAAAAAATCTCGGCGCTTTTGGGGATGGTGGCATGGTGCTTACGAACGATGCCGAGATTGCGAGCACCGTCCGTATGCTGCGCGTACATGGTCAAAGCGGTTATGGCCACTACGAGGTCATCGGTTATACCAGCCGACTAGATACTCTGCAGGCTGCAGTGCTGCTAGCAAAGCTCCCTATGCTAGAGGAGTGGAACGAAGCAAGGAGGCAGCATGCCGCTCTCTATCAGACGTTTCTTGCGGGCACAAGTGTAACGTTGCCCGGCATCGAACCTGGAAACTACCATGTTTACCATCAATACACTATCCGCCATCCACAGCGCGATGCACTGCAAGCATATCTTCAGCAGCATGGGGTAGACAGCAAGGTGTTCTACCCACAACCGCTTCATATTCAGCCTCCTTATGCGAGCCTCGGCTATCATTTAGGTGACTTTCCCTGTGCAGAACGGGCTACACGTGAAGTGCTTTCCATTCCTGTTGTGCCGGAACTTACTACGGAGCAGGTTGAGTATGTGGCCGAGTGCATATGTAACTTCCTTGATAGTGCCTAACATTGCGCAGGTTATGTTCAAGAACGCACCTTTAGGATGCCGAAAATAGTCTAAAAATGAGGAGGCGATAACTGCCTCTACATTTGGAACTTCCTTGCTAAGGAGCTGAAACAACGAATATGAGAGCGATGATTTTGGCAGCTGGGGTTGGATCACGCCTCGATCCCCTTACCCGTAATGTTCCCAAACCGCTCGTTCCCATCGTCAATCGTCCCGTGATGGAGTATCTTATCGAGCTTTTGGTTCGTCATGGGTTCACCGAAATTATGGTGAATCTGCACTATCTCGGCGACCAAATAGCCGCCTACTTTGGGGATGGATCGCGTTGGGGGGCCCGCATACACTGGGCCTATGAAGATCAGCTTTGGGGAGATGCGGGCAGTCTAAAGCGTGCCGAAGATTTTTTCAAAGACGAGACGTTCTTGGTGATCGGTGGAGACGACTTAACCGATATGGATCTCTCTCGACTGCTCAAGACTCATCGGGAGAAGAAAGCTCTCGCCACCATCGCCCTTTCTATTGTAGATGATCCCAGCGAATATGGGATCGTTCTTATGAACGAGGAAGGGCGCATTACACGGTTTTTAGAGAAACCCAAAGGCGAGGTGATCTTCTCTAACACCGCCAACACGGGCGTTTACGTTTTCGAGCCGGCCATCTTTGAGCTGATACCTCACGATGTTTTTTACCTCTTTGGGAAGCAAGTTTTCCCGATGCTGCTCGAACAAAAACTGCCCCTCTTCGGTCACCTTACCGCGGCCTATTGGCGCGATGTAGGTAACCTTAAGGTGTACCAGCAGACGCATCGCGACATGCTAGAAGGTAGGGTTAAAGCGCGTATTGCCTTGCAGGAAGTTCGTAAATTTGTGTGGATGGGCGAAAATGTGGAGATCGACCCGACTGCTGAAATAGGCTATCCGGTTGCAATTGGCAACAATGTGCAGATACTAGCCGGAGCGCGCGTCCTCGAACATACCGTCATCGGAAACAACTGTGCCGTTGAGGAGGGCGCGACGGTTCAGGAGAGCATTTTATGGGATGGTTCTGTGGTCATGCGCAACACACATCTCGAGCGCTGTGTTGTTGGGCGCAACTGTCGAGTAAAGACGAACGCAGCCATTTTTGATGGTATCATCGTGAACCCACAACGCCATGAAAACGGTCAATCATGATGAATCGTTCTTATTAGAATTTCTACACAAAAGTGCTGTATAGAAGCAACAAAATATGAAATGGGAGAGAAGGATTGACGAATTCGACCAATATGCAAAACAACACTGTTTCCATTCCGCACGATGTACGGGATTTGTCCCTGGCCGCTCAAGGTAAGCGCCGCATCGAATGGGCTGAGATGGACATGCCCGTTCTACGAAGCATTCGCTCTCGTTTCGAGCGCGAAAAACCCTTGCGTGGTGTAACTATTGCAGCCTGCCTCCATGTTACCACGGAGACAGCCAATCTTGCCATCACGCTGAAAGCTGCTGGTGCCGAGGTCTATCTCTGCGCATCGAACCCGCTGTCCACCCAGGACGATGTGGCCGCAGCTCTCGTGGCAGAATATGGCATTCCCACTTTTGCCATCAAAGGGGAAGATCACTCCACCTATTACCGGCATATTCACTCAGTGCTTGACGCGCGTCCAACGATCACGATGGATGATGGAGCCGATACGGTTGGAGTTATCCATAGCGAGCGAACTGAGCTTATACCTAACATCATTGGTGGTACCGAGGAGACGACGACGGGAGTC
This sequence comes from Chthonomonas calidirosea T49, assembly GCF_000427095.1. Lineage (NCBI taxonomy): Bacteria > Bacillati > Armatimonadota > Chthonomonadia > Chthonomonadales > Chthonomonadaceae > Chthonomonas > Chthonomonas calidirosea. The sequence continues at coordinate 2,249,902 of NC_021487.1, read as the reverse complement.
ATTCGTCTGCGCGCAATGGCGGCTGAGGGAGTGCTCGCCTACCCCATCATTGCTGTTAACGATGCGGCAACCAAGCACCTCTTTGATAACCGCTACGGAACCGGTCAATCCACGATAGACGGCATCATTCGTGCCACCAATCGCCTTTTGGCCGGTACTCGTTTTGTCGTAGCAGGCTATGGCTGGTGTGGCCGTGGTGTTGCCATGCGCGCTCGTGGTGCTGGGGCTCAGGTCATCGTTACAGAGGTGGATCCTGTGCGTGCTCTCGAGGCCGTTATGGACGGTTATTCCGTCATGCCCATGTTGGAAGCGGCAAAGGTCGGCGACATCTTCTGTACGCTCACTGGTGATACTCACGTCTTGCGCCGTGAGCATTTTGAAGTCATGAAAGACGGGGCGATTTTGGCGAACTCGGGTCATTTTAATGTGGAGATTGACATTCCGGCACTCGAAGAGATGGCGGTTTCCCGTCGTACGGTTCGTGATTTCGTCGAGGAGTTCACCATGCCAGATGGGCGACGTCTTTTTCTCCTCGGTGAAGGGCGCCTCATCAACCTCGCAGCAGCGGAAGGTCACCCTGCGGCCGTTATGGATATGTCCTTTGCGAACCAGGCGCTTTGTGCCGAATATATGGTGCGACACGGCCATGAGTTAGGCAAAGCCGTTCACGCCGTACCATCAGACATTGATGCCCAGATCGCTCGTCTAAAACTTGAAAGTATGGGGTATCAGATTGATGCACTTACACCCGAGCAAAAAGAGTATCTCTCCTCTTGGAAGTTGGGTACCTAAGTGCCCCTTGACATCGCTATCCCCCATAGAATATTCTGTTGTTAGCCGATGTCCCTAAAGATATTACAGCAAAGTTCCAATAATTAGGAATCGGGAGACGTAGAAAAGGCAAACCCATAGAAATGTGGGGGCGCAAAGCCATGGGCCTGTAGGGGGTTGTCCCCCATGGTTGCCAGGTTGCCGTCCTCGACTCAGTCTGGCGCGATGTTCGCGTCCTAATAGTCAGGAGAGGAGGCAAAACAATGCAGATATCTACTGAGGAAGTGAATCGTCTGTTGGCCACAACACCCATACGTGGTGGGAGCGCCAAAAGTCGCATCGCGCGTTCTCAAAACAGTGATTCGTCCTCGATTAGTTCGGAGGCTGTATCCGTTGAGATATCCGCCAAGGCGCAGGATATCCAAAAGGTCAAACAGGCTATCGAGCAGGTTCCTGATGTTCGAATGGACCGTGTGATGCAGTTAAAGGCTCTTGTAGAGAGTGGTCAGTACCACGTGAGTGGAGAAGATGTTGCAGACCTCATGATCCGACGCACCCTTGCCGACAACACGGCACTGTGATCACTGTTGACTCCAGGCAACAAAAGGGGCAGGAGTTTTCCTGCCCCTTTTAAGTTTCCCTAGTCCCTCGGAAGCTCTCTTAGAACCCCGTTGAAGCATGGAGATGCTCTTTGGGTAAATTGGAGTGGAGTGGATACTGTCAAACGTTTGACATTCAGCGAATAAAGGTCGTAAGCCGGTTTGCCCAAGCATCAAGCGCGTTCTGACGACTGTCTGGAATAACGAGCAGAGATTCCAAGTCTGAGGGAGTACACCAACGAAAATCTGTGGCTTCCTCTCCAAGTCGCAGCTTGCCCTCAACATGCTCCACCAAAAAGCACAGAACGAAACTGCGATGCACATTTCCATCGGGATAGGCGACGATGCTCGTCGGGTCGGTGTTGATCGAGATGAGGCGGACAACACGGGTCAAGAGACCTGTCTCTTCCAAAACCTCGCGGATACAACATTCCGCAGCGGATTCAAGGAGGTCAATACGCCCCCCAGGTAATGACCAGTAGTCGCTCAGATGACGCTTAAGGAATAAAATGCGGCCGATGGAGTCCATGAGAACGGCGGAGACACCAGGGGAGAGCGGTACATTGGGTGAGGGAGCCAGCGGATCGTGGAAGTAGAAACGTTCTTTGTTCATTGGGCGTTTAACCTTCCTGAGGCACAAGGAGATCGAGAAGACGTTCTAGTTCATCGAGAGAGTAGAAGAAAATTTCGATGCAACCTGCGCCGCTCGAAGCATAGTGGAGGCTTACACGTGTCTTAAGGGCGCCCTGAAGACGTTCTTGAATGTATTGGATCTGCGGGTCGGGAGAAAAAGAAGCAGAAACGGAAGGCGGAGCGGCAGAATGGCGGGAGGCTTTGGCCAGACGCTCTGTTTCCCTTACGGATAGCCCACGCGATTTAACAACAGTCCAGAGACGTAAGATCACCTCGGGACGCTCTGCCATCATAAGGGCACGGCCATGCCCTTCGGTGATCTCTCCACGTTCAATGCTCTCCTGAACCTCCTCTGGTAGCTGTAGAAGGCGGAGCGCATTGGCGATCGCGGTGCGGGTCTTCCCAACACGTTGAGCAACCTGCTCTTGGGTTAGGCCGAATTCGCGCATCATTCGAAGATAGGCTTTGGCGGCTTCGATGGGGGTGATATCCTCACGTTGAAGGTTCTCGACGATGGCCACCTCGAGCATTTCCCGATCGGAACAGGAACGTACCATAGCAGGGATACGAGTGAGCCCAGCTCGTTGGGCGGCACGAAGGCGACGTTCACCGGCCACAACCTCAAATTTGCCCGATTCGGTCTCCCTCACGAGTATGGGCTGAAGCACCCCATGCTCGCGAATAGATTGCACTAACTCTTCAAGTGCCACCGGGTCGAAGAGGGTTCGTGGTTGATAAGGATTTGGAAGAACCTCAGAAATATCTATCTCGCGTACCTGACCCTGAGGGATATCAGCGGCCTCAGGAAGTAGCATGGCGAGGCCGCGACCGAGTCCGCGTTTGGCCATATATCTCCTCCGCAATTTTCTTGTAGGCAAGCGCCCCGCGGGAGCGGGGATCGTAGAGAGCGATAGGAAGTCCATGACTGGGTGCCTCGGATAATCGCACATTGCGAGGTACCTCAATCGCAGAGACTTTGTCCCCTAAAAATTGGCGTACCTCATCAGCGACTTGTTGTGAGAGACGGGTACGGGAGTCGACCATCGTCAAAATCACCTTGGCGATCTCCAATTTAGGGTTCAATCGCTGGCGTACGAGCTCGATGGTGCGCAAAAGCTGTGAGATCCCCTCCAAAGCATAGAACTCGGCCTGAAGGGGTATGATAAGGCCTTCCGCGGCTACCAGAGCATTTACCGTGAGAATGCCCAAAGAGGGAGGCGCATCTATGAAGATCAGATCGAAGTGGTCTGTAGCCGGCTCGATGGCCTCACGTAGATAGCTATCTCGCCCGATTTTAGGCATTAACTCTAACTCGGCGCCCGCAAGATCGATGGTGGCTGGAAGCAGTGAAAGGCCCGTGATAGGAGTTTCTACAAGCGACTCGAGGAGAGGATGACCTTCCACTAGCACCTCGTAAGTCGAGTACTCCAAGGATTTTCTGTTGATGCCAAGGCCGCTTGTTGCATTGCCCTGTGGGTCAAGGTCAATAAGCAGCGTTCTAGCGCCTGCCAACGCGGTGTAGGCGGCGATGTTGATGGCTGTTGTGGTTTTTCCAACCCCGCCTTTTTGATTGACAATTGCGTATACTGTGGTCATATCGTATCCGAGGGACGCCAACACATGTTGAAAAGAGTATACTCCAAGAAGTAGGTAGATACGTGAGGAGATGGATGTTGAGTGCTACTTTCACCCGATCGCAGCGTAAGGCTATCGAGACTTTGGATAGGAACGTCTGTGTGTCTGCAGGCGCAGGGTCGGGAAAAACCAAAGTGTTGGTGGAGCGCTTCATTCGGATAGTTGTCGGGAGCAAGTGTGGGCGCCTTGCGGAAGAGCTTCGGGCTACGCCCGAACAGATCCTTGTGATAACTTTCACCGATAAGGCCACGCGCGAAATGAAAAACCGGATCATTGAGGCCTTTCGACAGCGGAATCTGATAGAGGAGCTCCATCAGATTGAAAATGCCTACATTAGCACCATACATGGGTTTTGTGCGCGCCTACTGTTGGAAAACCCTTTTGAAGCCCAGATAGATCCCCAGTTTCAAGCGCTTGACGAGGTGAGAGCCGCTCAGCTTCTACGTCGCTGTTGCGAGATAGAGTTAGATCGCCTTGTGGAGAAGAACGACAGATGGATACAGGAACTCCTTATAGCAATACAAAATAAACAGCATGAATTGCAAAGTGGATATGATGCATCTGGATTGTTGGCAGAGGCGGTGGAACAGGTACTCATGACCCTAAGAAATGCTGGATGGCAACGAGAAGATGTTGAAGCTCTCGCTGCCGAGGCGCTCGATGGGATCGCCAGAAGAAACCTAGTGGCTGTACGTGGCTTTTTTGAACCTCTCGTCGCTGAGATACTGGCTTGTCGTGAAGCGCTTATGCCGCTTCTTGGAAACCTGAGAAGCGAGATGCGTGCGATCGTTAGCAAGTTAGACAACCAAATCACTGCATGTCCTCTAAACAGTGGCGATCCCAACTTGCTATTGGGATGGTTTGAAAAAATAAAGCCTCTTGTAAATAGACGCATCGTTTACGCAAGTGGCCCCAGCGAACATGATCTCTTGCCTCTTCTCTATCGCATAAAAGAGGCGGTTGCCCAAGCGCTGAAAGTGCATAAAACGAGCCGCGAGCTAGAGGAACAAGCGATCCGCTTCTGTCATAGTTTTGTGGTGCTTCTGCTGCAGGTATGGCGGGCGTATGAGAAGAGTAAGCGCCAACTCGGCTGCCTGGATATGGAGGATCTTCAGAGCAAGGCGATACAACTGTTGGAAAATTTTCCGGCAGTGCGCCATCGCTATCAAAAACACTTCCGTCACCTGCTAGTAGATGAGTTTCAGGATACAAATCTTCTGCAAGTACGCCTCGTCGAACTGCTGCATAAGGAAGACGGGCAAATTTGTAACAGAAAATTTCTGGTCGGTGACATCCAACAGTCTATCTACGGCTTTCGTGGAGCGGAGCCTCTGCTGTTTCGTGAGGCCGTTCGAGACGCGGAAAATAAAAGAGAGGCTATCCACGTGCGTCTTGCCGACAATTTTCGTTCTCGACCTGAGGTGCTTCGACTGGTCGATCAGGTATTTCGACAAAGAGCCTTCGCACTAGAAAGCTTTGAGCCGCTAACGCCTGGAGCAGACTTCTTGCCAAAGGAAGCGCCCTCCATAGAGATTCTGCTTGCGAAAAATATGCGTAGAGATGCTTACCTTCTTAGAGAAGCCGAGGCTTTAGCCTTTCGCATTCGTGAGATTGTGGAGAAGGGGCAGCTACGTATCACGGCTCGCTCCGATCCGAGATGTGGCGAGCCGATACGCTGGCGCGATATCGCCGTGCTTTTTCGTAGCCTAACGAAGATCGCCCTTTATGAAGAGGCTTTTGCAAGTCAAGGAGTACCTTGTTTCGTAGTGGGTGGAGGGCGTGGCTACTATGCGAGGCAAGAGGTGCGCGATCTTTTGAATGCTCTACTTTATCTCGATACTCCCTTCGATGATATAGCGTTGACTGCAGTATTACGCTCGCCGTTTGTAGGGCTAAGGATCGATTCGTTGGTGGAACTGCATCGCCTTCGGAGAGAAAGAAGCTCTGAGCCGCTTCATCTTTACCTAGGTTCTCTCCTAAGCTCACGGGTTTTAACCGAAAGAGAAAAAGAAAGGCTCCATTGCTTTTTGCAGATCGTGGAGACGCTCCGAGCACAAGCAGATAGGCTCCCCGTCGGTCAGATTTTAGAGAGGCTCATTTTGCACACGAACTACGACATCTGTCTCCTAAGTCGGCCTAATGGGCGAAGGAGACTGGCAAATATGCGCAAGCTTCTACAAATGGCAAGCACAGAGCCGGTTTTCGGTGTCTCCGCCTTTATTCAGCAACTTAAGGAGATAGAAAAACTCTCTCCGCGCGAAGGCGATGCGCCAACGGAAGAGGAGGAGGCGGATGTGGTGCGAATGCTGACCATCCATCGGGCTAAGGGGTTGGAGTTTCCACTGGTCTGCTTGGCCGATCTTTCTCATCCGTTTCAATTGCCTTCTCAGGAGCTGTTTATCTGCCATGGAAAAACCATGGCCATCGGCTCTCGAATTATGGGGAAACCCGATCTCGCCTACAGCGTCATCGAGGCAATGCGGTTAAAGCGCGATCAAGAGGAGGCCATGCGGTTGCTCTATGTCGCTCTTACCCGTGCAAAGGAGCATCTTCTGCTTTCGGGATGCCTCAACGATCTATCGTCCTCCTCAGAGAGTTGGGCTTCTTTGCTGTTTCCTCTGCTAGGCGTGAACGATGCTCCGCAAGAACCGCAGATACGATCTCTGGTGGGAGGACTAAGAGCCCGCGTAATGGCCATAGCTCATAGCGGAGTAAGTAGTGATGCCAATGAAGCCTATCTAAGAGAAAAGAGGATAGATGACCTTGCCGAAGTGCTGGCAAACCTGACAAAGGCTATGGAAGGTGCAACGGACTTCAAAGGGTGGAGTGAATAGGCGTTGCTAGCTCTATTCGCGGTATAATAGACGAGGATACGATTACGGGCTGCAGCTCGTTCCTAATGTAACTCGCTTTAAACGGACTTGTTGAAAATATACTCCTTGCAGCTTTAACGGCATCCTTCATAAAAGGAATTCTTCGTAAAGAGACCACCGCTGGTAGCAAACGACTGTTTTGTCATTGGACGGGAGCTGCGGTGCGATAGCATCGTGGTGAATGGACTTCCCATCCTTGAGGTAGTTCCTATGCATCCTTCGTGAGCAGGGGAACAGAGGAGGCAGAATGACGTCGGAGGCATCTAAAGCTCAGAACGAAAAAGGCGAAATGGCCTGCGGGGATTTGCAGGAAGGCATCGTGTTGAAGGTCCTAAGCGGCACCTACATTGTGCAGGCTGAGGCGGATAAGAGCAGCGATCCGCCCCGCTATACCTGCATCTTAAGGGGAACGCTTCGTAAACAGCTTACCTACACAGAGAGCGCTGCGCTCCCTCGCCGGGTCGTCAAGGCAAAAATGCCGCCACAGACCGACGTCGTGGCGGTTGGCGATCGGGTGCTCTTTTCCATTTTACCTGACCATACCGGTGTCATTGAGGAGGTACTACCTCGCCGGACACGCTTTGCAAGGGCAGCTTTTCGTGGCAAAGAGCAAACGCTGGTAACCAATCTAGACCAGCTGGTTGTGGTCTTCGCCTGTGCCGAGCCGAACCCCGATCCATGGCGCATAGACCGTTGGCTGGTGGCAGCCGAGGCATTTGGTTTGGAAGCCGTATTGGTAGCCAACAAGCGCGACCTAGTGGATGAGACGCAGTTTCAGAGGAGTTTCGGTGAGTTCGCGGCTCTTGGCTATAAAGTCTTGCCAACAAGCGCCTTGAAGGAGACCGGTATTGAACCGCTTCGGCACGTGTTGCGAGGACGAATTTCGGCCTTCACTGGCCCCTCCGGGGTCGGCAAGTCGAGCCTTCTAAACGTTCTGCAACCGGGCCTGCATCTGAAGGTTGGCGCTGTGGGCGATGTTACCCATCGAGGACGACATACCACAACGGTGCGCGAGCTTTTTCCTCTGGAAGGAGGCGGATGGGTAGCCGATACTCCTGGTCTACGGCAGTTGGAGCTGCCTGCCCTCTCGCGACAGGAGTTAGCGGAATGCTTTGTTGATTTTAGACCGTTTCTGGCTACCCCCTGTCGGTTTCGGGACTGTCGACATGAAACCGAGCCCGGATGTAACATTAAAATGGCGGTGGAACAGGGCCACCTTTCTGCCAGACGCTATCGAAGTTTCCTCGAAATCGCACATGAGCTAGAGCAAAGTCGTCCTAAATAACCTCGCATCCCTAGAAATAGAGCTAATCACCTTTGTGGAGAATGAAGTTAGGAAAACTCTTGAAACCGAATACTTCACGGCTGCGTAGTCTCTTCAAGAAAGAGAGCGCTCCGTGAGACCAATGGGGACGATCACACTCGTGGAAGAAAAGGATTCCGACCTCGTGCAGCGTACGCTGTGTGGGGACTGGTCCGCTTATGATCAACTCGTAAAGCGTTACCAGCGCCAAATCTATAATTTCGCCTACCGAATGATGGGCAATGCAGAGGATGCTCAAGACATTAGTCAAGAGACGTTCCTGCGCGCCTTTCAGTCGCTACACTCCTTTCGAAAAGATGCAAGCTTTCTAACGTGGCTTTTTAAGATCGCCTCCAACTTGTCCATTGACCTCCTGCGATCAAGAAAGTCAAAGGGAGCGCTCTCTCTTGATTCCGAATTGGAAGAGGGCCGTGAACCCGCCGCGGAGGCTCGCACTTCAGACCCTGAAATCATGGCGATACGCCATGCCACGCAGGAGATGGTACAAAATGCCATCAACACGTTACCGGCTCGCTATCGAGCGGTTGTCATTCTGCGCCATCTCCAAGGCATGAGTGTGGAAGAGATCGCGCAGACACTGGATATACCTGCCGGCACGGTAAAAACCCACCTCTTTCGTGCGCGCGAGATGCTTCGTGAACGGTTAGCCACGGCATTAGAGATAAAATGATGGAACATCAATTTCATGAGCAGCAAGAACAACACGGTCAAAAGCCGCTCTATCTTACTCACTCCGCAGAAGCGGCCAGTGAAGAGCTTTGCCTAGAAGTTCGCCGATATCTGCCGGAACTGCTTGAGAACGACGGCTCGCTGCGCCCTGATCAGGCCGTAGCGCTCAACGTCCATCTGGCCGTCTGCACCAAGTGCGCACAGGAGTTTGCGCTAATGCAGCAGGTGGTGATGTGCCTTGAAGAGCTTCCGATGCTTGACCCTCCATCGGATTTTTCCGATCAAGTGCTAAGGCGTCTGCAGTTTCTCGCACCTCCTGTTATCTCTCCTGAACGCATGCGCGATGAGTTCTCTGAGGAATCGGCGAGTCAACTCCAGAGCCACCTGCAGACTCCCAAAGAGACTTTAGGCCGATATGGCCTATTGGCTGCGACGCTTTTTATGGGGGTTTTCCTTTTCCTCATAGCAAGCGCTTGGGGGCGACTCGTGCTAGGGGCTAATCTGGAGATAGGGGTTCAGATACTGCGCGAATTTGCTGCTTCCATGCGCTCTGTTCCCCTATTAGGCTGGCTGGTTGCTAATGTGCTGCAGTCGTTGGCGGCTTCTCTCGATACTCTCCTTCACATCTGGCAGGAAGGAGGAAGTGCGGAGCTGGCAGGGGTTCTTTTTGATATTGCCCTGTTGGCGGTGTTGGCAGCATTCATGCGCTATCGGCGTCGTCCACTCTGGCGAGGAGGAATGTAGCGATGCGTGCAAGAGCCCTTTTCTCTTTGTCCATCCTGATGAATCTTCTCTTGGTTCTACCCTGCTGGGGGCAGGATTCACAGAACCTTCATTCCGCTCTGCTTCGTGTACCTGCCAATGCCAAAGAGGAACAACTTAAAGCGCTCCATCAAGCTCTGTTCATAGAAGGCCATGTTCTGAAAGATGTCTATGCCTATCAGTGCCCGCGCGTTATCGTCGCCCCAGGCGCCCGAATCGATGGAGCGATCAAACTCTTTCAAGGCCCCACCACCCTGGAAATATCTCCCAAAGCCATTGTGCATGAGGTTGCGCTTTTTGAATCGGCTCGCAAGACCAAACCGCTGAAAACTATTCACCCAACACCAAATCTGAGGGTCACCTGCTTTTTTAAGTCAACTCCCAACCGAGGGTACATATTAAATGAGCGATCCGATTCGCTAGGGAGTTCGTCCGCAACCACGGTTAATATGATGACGGATGGCGATGCGAGCACTTACCTGCCGATAGGATCTCCCACGCTTACTAACACAATCGCAACTTATCACGCACCTGCCGATACCGAGTCGGCGCCACCTTCGCGACCTCTCACACTGCTGGGATTGTGGCTTTATGGTCTTTTGGGAACAGTCATTCTTGCGGGCTTAGCCCCACGGTGGGCACAAAATGTCAGCCTTACCCTCTTGGACCGGCCGCGCGAGGCGGTAGGGCACGGGATAGGTAGCTTACTTATCTTGCTCTGCACCGGAGTGGCCTTGGGGAGTCTATGTGCAACCAGCTACAAACTCTACATAGCTCCTCTCGCCATAGCCTGGGTGCTGCTGATGTTTTGTGGGCTAGGAGTAGGGTGGCTTTGTGGATCGGCAGCCTTGATGGATAAGCTCATAGAGCGCTTTCCAAAGTATGCTGCCTATCTCACCAACTGGCCGCGTAAAGCGGCCGCTGGCATCACGTTCTTGATGGTTGCAAATCTCTTGCTAGGTATCTTCGGTCTGTCACTTATAGGAGTTTTAGCCATCGCCATTGTAGCGGTTGGAGGGCTTGGCTCGGCGATCCTTTGGGTTCGCACACGCTTTCATCCGATAGAGGGGACAGACGTCTAAGCGTCGGGAATGATATCAAAAGTCGAGGCCGGGCGCAACGCAAAATCTAAAGGGAACATGGCTTATTGGCGTTTAAATGGTCAGAGTAAGAGATGCGGTATCGGGCTGTTTCATGTGCTAAAATAGCCTCAATGCATTGGCATAAGGAATGTGAGTGAGGTGATAAGTTTCGAGTGCACGGACGGCCAAGTGCGTCTGCATCACGTTGCCCTGCAGCTACCCCAACTCCCCGGAATACTGCACGTGGATGAGGTGACAATCGAGCTTGCCTCCGCTCGCTTTGAGCTTGATCAAGCAGGAGGTTTAAAACCACAACTGTCCGCAGACCTCATCTCCGTTGTTCTAGTCCTATCAGAGGTTACTCTCAACTCCCTCCTTCGCGATTTTACGCCACCAAGCGCGCCGGTACGCGAGCTGCGGATACGGCTGCTTTCGGGCAAGACGATCGTTGATGGCAAGTTCCTTCCCGCTCAAAAAAATCTCTACCTTCCCTTTTTATCGAATCTCCTCGTGCCGTTCACTGCTGAGGTTGTGCCCGCGATCGCCAGCACAACCCAGATTCGTGTGGAGCTGAAGTCGGTACGTACCGGTTTTGCACTGCCGGAGATGGCGGTGCAGCATATAGAGCGTCTGATCAACGAACTGCCTCTTTTGAGCCTGCACCAACTTCCCTTTCCCGTGGTACTCCAGGATATTCGCTGTGAGCCAGGGCGGCTTATCGTACGTGCTGCTGTGCAGTTCTCCTGGCCGTTCGTTACCCCATCATCCCCTCAGGTCGCTACGGCTCCTTTCTCCCTAACCTCACTTCCCACTCCTAGCGATAAGGCGAATAGCTAAGGTCGCTTATGGCGTTACGTGATCGCCTCAGAGAGGTTTGGCATGACCCTTACACAGTGGCGTTGCTTTTGCTGCTCACCGTCGCACTGATAGCACGAATCCCCCTCTTGCTTACCGGTGCCACTGAAGAAGATGTCTATATTACTCTGCGCTATGCGGCCAACATTGCACAGGGTGTAGGGTTTGTCTATAATCCCGGTGAACATGTTTTAGGGACAACAACGCCTTTGTACACTCTCTGGCTCGCGCTGTTATTTCGCCTCCATCTCAATGCCTTGCTGGGAGGGAAGCTCTTAGGAATTGCATGCGATCTATTGACGGCTCTTGGAGCCTATCGGTTAGGAAGAGCAGTGGGCAGGCCGGGGGTGGGTTTAGGGGCAGCATGGGCTGTGGCCCTTTTTCCGCTCAACCTTACCTGGGCCGCCAGAGGAATGGAGGTAGGGCCTGTAGCCGCAGCCATTATGGGCAGCTTTCTCGGGCAGATACTGGAAAAAGAGCTTGTAACATGGTTTTGCGCTGCTCTTCTGCTGCTATTGCGCGTTGATGGAGGGGTGCTTGCCCTCTTCCTTTTAGGCGATTCGCTCTTACGACTGCACCGTTTTCCATGGAAAGGGTTGCTTCTATTCTGCTTAATCGTTCTTCCCTGGCTTGTTTTCGCAACCATCTATTTTGGCTCGTTCATCCCCACATCTGTCCCGGCGAAGCTGATCGTGTACTCTCGTGAATATGCCAGACCTTTGCCGCAGCTTAAGCCCTTCTTGAGTCATATGTTGATGCACCCTTTCGAAGGATGTATGAGTGTAGGTTGCATCCTCGCAATTTTGCAGGCAGTTTGGGGCTTCGTTCACAAAGAGACCACTCTCCAGTCGCAAAACACCAACTTGTTGGCCTCTCTGCTTTGGATGCTAACCTACTATGCCGCAATGGCTTTCTCCCCTGTTTTCCTTTTCGGCTGGTACTTTGTACCACCCTCTCCCCTCTTCTACTTCTGGGGCATGCTTGGCTGGTTTGCGCTCGGCGCGCGTCTCTTGCCCAACCGATTTCGCCTTTCGCCGCTGGTTGCTACAGCTCTGGCCAGCCTGTTGCTAGCTACCGTCACCGTTCCTTATGCCTATCGCACCTTGAAGCGGGCGCAGATGGCCGAGCAGAGACTGCGCTTACCTATAGGAGTTTGGCTTCACACACACGCACATCCTTATCAGACCCTTATGCTGGAGCCAATAGGCTACATCGGTTACTTTAGCGGCCTGCGCGTGCTAGATACCGTCGGGCTGGTCTCACCACAAGTTTTGCCTTTCTATGCAAAGCGTTACCCATCACCACTGCACGCACTTTGGAGCCATTTTCTGCCGGATTTCGTGCTACTACGCGCCGGAGAGTACCAGATGCTTGTCCGATACGAGCGGACGCTTCCGTTTGCAGAGCGTTTGGAGGGTCACTATCGTCTTATTCATGTATGGCACGATCCGTCACACCCAATGGCTGTACCTGCGTTCTATCTGTTCAGACGTAGTAACCCATTATAAACCACCGTACAACCGGCTGGCGGTAGCGTAACGCTGGTGCGACGTATAGAGACAAGGGGTAAAATGAACCACAATCCTTTCTAGGTATAACGCTTGCACCAACAGGACGGCGTTCTTTGCAAAAAACAAGAGGAGATTAAAGGAGGGTATTCGTGGCTTATTGGCAGCGCACCATAGCATGTGGAGCTTTGCGGGAAGAGCATGTGGGACAAGAGGTTGTTTTGAACGGTTGGGTGCACCGTGTGCGCACCTTTGGCGATCTTGTTTTCATTGACTTGAGAGATCGCACCGGCCTGGTGCAGGTGGTCGTTGATCGTTCAGACGTACCTCATCTCATTGAGACGGCAAATGCTCTTCGAACCGAGTATGTGCTAAGCCTTCGCGGGCTAGTGCGTCTGCGCAAGCCTGGCACGGAGAACCCTAAGCTTGCTACCGGCAACGTTGAGATCGCCGCACAACAGATCGAGATACTCAACACGGCTAAAACTCTTCCCTTTCCTCTGAACGATGAAGATCAGATGCGCACTGTGGATGAGACGCTGCGAGTAAAGCATCGGTACCTCGATCTGCGACGTCCAAAAATGATGCGCATTTTGGAGCTTCGTCATCGCGTGGTGAAGTTGATCCGCGATCTGTTGGATGCCGAAGGCTTTTTAGAGATCGAAACGCCCATTCTCACAAAATCCACACCTGAGGGGGCAAGGGACTATCTTGTGCCTTATCGGTTGCAACCAGGCCTTTTTTACGCACTGCCGCAGTCGCCGCAACAGTATAAGCAGCTGTTGATGGTTGCCGGCTGTGAGCGCTATTTCCAGATTGCACGTTGCTTTCGTGATGAAGCTCAACGCGCCGATCGTCAGCCCGAGTTCACCCAACTCGATGTGGAGATGTCGTTTGTTACCCAAGAAGACGTCCTACAGATTATCGAGAAGGTGATGACGGCGGTGGTGCAACAGCTTAGCGAAAAACGACTTCTATCTACCCCATTCCCTCGCCTTACCTACGATGAGGCGCTCCGACTCTACGGAACAGATAAGCCCGACCTCCGGTTCGGCCTCACGCTCTGCGATCTCACAGCGCTTGCGCAAGAGACGGAGTTCGGAGTTTTTCGAGCGGCCATAGAGGCCGGCGGGCAGGTAAAGGCCGTGCGTTACCCCCAAGGGGCGCAGCTCTCGCGAAAAGAGCAAGAGGCCTTGGGCGAGTTGGTAAAGGAGTTCGGGGCCAAAGGGTTGGCCACGATCGCCGTCCTTGAACCGACTCCACAGGGGGTAAAATCCAACATCGCTAAGTTCTTTTCTGCCGACCAGATGCAGCGTTTGCTGCAGCTTTGCGAGGCGGAAGCCGGCGATCTGCTCTGTATTGTGGCCGACGCCAACCCAAAAATCGTGGCAGAGTCGCTGTCTCGACTGCGGTTGGAGATCGGGAAGCGATGTGGGCTGCGTAACCCTGATGTGCTGGCGTTCTGCTTTGTAACCGATTTTCCTCTCGTGCAGTGGAATGCGGAGGAGCAGCGTTGGGAAGCCGAGCATCATCCCTTCACAATGCCCTACGAGGAGCATCTGCCCTATTTCGATACCGATCCCGCCCGTATACGCGCTCAATGCTATGATCTCGTTTGCAACGGCCAGGAGTCGGCGTCGGGCAGCATTCGAATCCATCGGGCAGACATCCAGCAGAAGGTTTTTGACCTTCTAGGTATTGGCAGAGAGCAACAGCAGGAGCGTTTTGGGCATCTATTGGAGGCCTTTTCCTATGGGGCTCCGCCGCACGGGGGTTTTGCTGCTGGGATCGATCGGCTCATCATGAATCTTTTGGATGAGCCCAACATTCGAGAGGTCATTGCTTTTCCAAAAATGGGACTTGGTTACGATCCGATGATGGAAGCCCCCTCAGAAGTCGAGGAGGCCCAGCTCATAGAGCTAGGCCTCCGCATTATCCCGCGCAAGAGCTAGCGGGCAGCCTCGCTACGGGTTCGGAGTTAGCGATCGTCTCGATCGTGGTCGCGATCCCGCCGCTCATGTCCGGGTGGAATGCGCCCATGCTTGTACCAACCAAGGTGTTTTCCGTTATCGTGATGCCAGGCTATCGGGCGGTAACGGTCGTTATCGCCATCGCGGTCGGAGTCCCAGCGCTCTGGACGATAGGGCGGGTGGTAGTATCGCGGTTGGTACCTGTAGTGGTGACCCCAGTAGCTCTCCCAGCGGTGACGAGCCGTGATGGAGTCGTTCCACCGTTTGTAAGCATAGGCCGCAGCGAGGCCGGTGAGGATGCCCGCCGTCTTATCATGTTGTGTTAGCAATAGGGCGGCGGCAGCAGCGCCAAGCGCATAGGTGGTGTTGCGTCGCCCTTCCTCGCTGGCCAGCGCTTTAGAGGGGAGCGTCAATGCCCCCATCATACTGGCAAGCGCCAGCATACCTGCCAAACCTTGTTTCGCATATCTCATGGCATCTCGCCTCCTTTCGCAATGTTTTGGCAGTTTTCACTACACACTTTTAGAAGACGAGACCTCAAAAAGGGCGTGACTCAACCACCTATTGTCCTAAACTCGCAGTGAAGCGGACGCCGACAGGGTCGCTCAACAGATGCCGTGAGCAATCTGATGAATAGCGAGCACCTGCCGCAAAAGCGGTTCTAGCTGGGCTAAGGGAAGCATCGTAGCCGCATCGGACAGGCCTTTTTCCGGCTCTGGATGGATTTCAAGAAAGAGCGCATCAATACCTACAGCGGCGGCAGCACGCGAGAGATGAGGGATATATTCGCGAAGGCCGCCTGTTGCCGTTCCCCCTGCAGCAGCTCCCGGACGCTGCACACTATGGGTGCCGTCGAACACTACTGGAAAGCCCAAAGACCGCATCTGCGGTAGCCCTGTCATGTCAACGACGAGTGTGTTGTAGCCGAAAGAGACTCCACGTTCCGTCAGCAAGAGCCGCTTGTTCCCCGTAGAGAGAACCTTCTCCACCACGTTTTTCATATCCCATGGAGCCAAAAACTGCCCTTTTTTCACATTAATGGCCCTGCCGGTGTTGGCGGCAGCAAGCACCAAATCGGTTTGTCTGCAAAGGAAGGCCGGAATCTGCAACACATCGCATACCTCCGCCACCGGAGCGCATTGCCACGTTTCATGAACGTCCGTCAGCACGGGAACGCCCACCTCCTGCCTTACCGCCGCCAAAATTTCAAGGCCCTTCTCTAGGCCATGTCCTCGAAACGAGTTTTTGGAAGTGCGGTTTGCTTTGTCGAAGCTCGCCTTGAAAATATAGCCCATTCCCAATGCCTGAGTTATCTGCCTGGCAGTTCGGGCGACCTCCAAGCACAACTCCAGGCTTTCCACCACGCAAGGGCCTCCGATCAGCGCGAGCGGTTGGGCAGGCGCCCCAATACGCACTTCCTCTATCTCTACCGTGGTTACCTTTTCGGCTTGCATCTTATCCTCTCTTTCCAAGTCTTAGCCTAAAAGATACCTTATCCCAAAAATGGGATATTTTGCAAATGCCGCATATCCGGCCGACCGAGGTTGTGAGAATGGGGTAACATGAACCTAAAAAAGTGTGAAGGGAGGAGCCTGCGAAGATGATTCGGAAGGGGGAATATATCCGCGATATTCTTGCCGGCGATGTTGGACGGCCGGTGGTGGCGCACGGATGGGTAAAAACGCGCAGGGATAGCAAAGGGATTCATTTTGTGCAGATTAACGACGGTTCTTGCTTTGCCGATCTGCAGGTGGTTATCGAAAATGGTGCTATTGAGGAGAGCGTTCTAAAACAGGTTACCACCGGTGCAAGCGTTCGCGTGGAGGGTGAACTTGTGCCGTCTCCTGCATCAGGGCAACCGGTGGAGCTAAAGGCAAAGGCGATTTTTGTGTATGGCACTGCAGATCCGGCCAGCTACCCGCTCCAGAAAAAGGGACACACTATGGAGTTTCTGCGGGAGATCGCCCACCTCCGTCCCCGCTCCAACACCTTTGGTGCCGTCTTTCGGGTGCGCAATGCCCTCGCCAAAGCTATTCATGACTTCTTTCAGGAGCGTGGCTTCCTCTATGTGCATACCCCTATCATTACGACGTCGGATTGCGAAGGGGCTGGCGCCATGTTTGGCGTTACGACTTTAGACCTCATGAACCTTCCCCGCTATGGGGAGGGCCCGCGAATCGGTGAAATAGACTTCAGCCAGGACTTCTTCGGAAAACCGGCCTACCTCACGGTAAGCGGGCAGCTGGAGGCCGAAATCTTTGCGCTCGCTTTCACCAACGTCTATACCTTCGGCCCTACGTTTCGTGCTGAGAACTCTAACACTCCTCGCCACCTGGCCGAGTTTTGGATGGTGGAACCGGAGATGGCTTTCTGCGATCTGCAAGATGACATAGCTCTTGCAGAGGAGTTTCTTAAAGCAATTATCGCAAAAGTAATGGACGAATGCTTGCCCGACCTCGAATTTTTTAATAAACGCTTCGACCCACAGGTTTTAGAGACGCTAGAGCATGTTGTCAAAAGCTCATTCGCGCATGTGAGCTACACGGAAGCGATAGAGATTCTGCAAAAGAGCGGACGAAACTGGGAGTTTCCGGTGCATTGGGGAGCCGACCTCCAAAGTGAGCACGAACGCTATCTTACAGAGGAGGTGTTTCGGCGACCGGTGATCGTAACCGACTACCCCAAAGAGATCAAAGCGTTTTACATGCGGGTAAATGAGGATGGCCGCACAGTACGTGCCATGGATGTTTTGGCCCCTCGCATTGGAGAGATCATTGGAGGAAGTCAACGTGAGGAGCGCTATGACGTCCTGCTTCAGCGCATTCGAGAGTGTGGGTTGTCGGAAGAGAACTACTGGTGGTATTTGGACCTGAGGAAGTACGGCAGCGCGCCGCATGCCGGTTTTGGTCTTGGCTTTGAACGGCTTATGCTCTATCTAACCGGCATGAAGAACATTCGAGACGTTATTCCGTTTCCACGAACCCCCGGCTCCGCGGAGTTTTAAGGTTCTAGATCGCGTAGAAGGGCGTTAAGCCGATCGGCCTCGCTTCTTAGGAGAACAGCGAACTGTTTGCCCATGCGCACCAGAAAGTCGAAGTCGTTGCCACGCTGCGCATAAGCCTTTCGGAGGCAGGCCACGATCAGAGGATCTGGCAGAGCTATTTCCGGTAAGAAGAGCAGGCGTCGCGGCAGATCGGGCAGTTCGGTGAGCGCATAAAACTCAGCTTGGGTACAGGGATAGACAAAGGCATGTAAGCGTGGAGGAACGGCAGGAAGGCCACCACGTAGCTTTTGATTGGGGCCTTGCACCGCCAAATGGACGGCACGAAACTCGGTGGTTAGCAGATGAAAAATCTGCGGCTGCTCTGCCCGTAGGCTCTCTTCATCCAGGCCGTAAGCCATCGCCTTGCGGCCCGGATCGGTACCTGTGGTGTAGGCCTCTACTACCACCGCATACAGCGTCTCTGGCGGAGCTGCAACCTGCGCAGCTCTCTCTTCCGGCTCGAGAAAGGGGTCCTCTATGAAATCACCGTTGGCAGAGGGCGAAGCACCGGGGGGTAAAATGCGCACAAATGTTCCTACCTCCGGCGGAGCATGCAGGCGAGGCGGATGACATTGGGCGGTGAAGGCTGTGGTACTGGTCTCTACCACCTCACCAAGCGGTTCACACGTCTGCCGAGTATCCGTTTCCACGGCATCTCACCAGAGTTGGTTTTCGGTCATATGAAAATTATACTTTACCTCGGCACGATTTGGGTTTTGGGGCATAGGCCGTAGCTCTCCTACCTTGATGAGTCCGGGGCTAATGTAGGTATGAAATATGACAATAGAGCAGTTTTCGCCGAGGTCGTTGCGGGCCTCACGCCACACCATCAGGGCAATACGGCTCATATTCCAGGGCTCCATGCGCGCCGGACAACAGAGTTTAATGGTATTGGGATTATCCCAAGAGACGCGAATGGCAATGGCATCAGGCCTATCACGAAATCGTGACGTAAGCAAGCTGGCAAAAAGGGCGCGCTTCTTCGCCATCTCTTTCTCCGAAGCCAAACGATGCGCTACCGTTTGCGCATCTGGTGGCCACTGGCTGAGGTCAGGCAGTTCATCCGTAGCGGGGGCCCAACGGGCATTGAGACAGCGAATTCCTAGCCACACTACGAGCAGTAACGCCACCGGTGCAATAACCCATAAGCGTTTCATTGTTGTTTTGTCCTCTTTCGGCTTCTCTTCTTAATCGTACCTTAATCAAGGAGCCGAACAGAATGCTTCTGTGGAGACGTCATTTCTATTGAGTGAGGGAGCTAGGGCGTCGGCAGAGACCCCATAGGCGATTACCATCTCTCACTTATCCATCTACCTGAAGCAGGAGCAGTACCATGATCACCGACACAATGAGCGAAATCGCCACGCCGAACACCATCGGCGAGGTTCCATCCTCTACCTCGAAATCGCGCGGGCGCGGGTGGTTCGGCGATCCCGAAGGTCATGCTAAAGCTGGCCAAAAGGGAGGCCAGAAGATAGCCGAGAACCGTGCCCATATGGCCGAGATAGGGCGTAGAGGCGGAAAACGAGTCGCCCAAGATCGCGCTCACATGGCGGCGATAGGTCGCCTTGGGGGCTTGAAAGCTGCTAAGAGACGACGCACAGAATCGTAGTAAAGAGCTTTACTTACGCCCCCTGCCTATCCTAGCCTAAATTCGATTTGCAGGCACCGTTTTCCTTCATTTGGCATAGCTCCCCCAGAGGATTTTTGTCAAGAACTCTGAGGGAGCTTTTCTTTTATCGTCAAAGCACGGGCACGATCTCGAAGAGCCCTGGCCTTTCCGCGTTGGCCGCTTCAATACGCTCCCTAGGGCCAACAACGCCAACAACGGAGTTCCGGCTGGCCTCATAGAGGGCCTCACCGAGCCGACGGAAGTCTGCAGGGGTTGTCGAGAGAACCTCTTCCCGAAAACGTTGCCGATCCTCTTCGGTAATCCCCACTAGCTGGCGTACCATGGAGGAGTAACCTTTTGCATCGGGCAACTGATAGGCATCCAGATCGCCAATAGCCCCGATAATAGCGCGCTCCCGCTCCATATCGCTTATCTCGACCTCTCTAAGGAAACGAATGGCCCCCTCAAAATTATTGAGGGTTTGTATTAGGTTCGGATCGCGATAGGATGAGAAGGCAAAGATGCCTGATAACCTATCTAAACCACATCCGGCTCCATAGGCGCCGCCCTCCATACGAACGCGCTCCCATAGATAGGTTGTGTTGAGATAGTTTTGGATAGGCAGAACGGAACCGTGCTCTTCATACCCAACGGCATACAGATCGAAGGCCATGCCAACGTGGTTAACCTGTCCAGGTATGGTAAATCCCTCGTTGTGAGGGGTAAAAACAGGCTTCCACATCGCCCTCTCTGGGCTTCCTTCAGGCAGCTCGGACAAAAACGCTTCGAGGTGGGGTTGGAACTGTAGCCAATGGGTTTCATCTACAGTAACGTTAGCTATCATGGTATTACGTTGAAGAAGTAGCGATCGCATGCGCTCGAAGTTTTCACGGATCGTCTGCCACTCCGTCTCCATGGCGGAGAGGAACCAACGCAAGAAGAAGAGATAGCTAATACCACCAACAAGCTCTGAAACCATGTCGGCTTCAGAAAACTGGGCGCGCAGGCGGCGCACAACAAACCCCGATCCGGAAGGGGCTAATCGCGATTCAAGCTGCGCTTTCTCTTCAAGCGCCAGCTGCAGGATGCGTTCCTTATCATCCAGACGTGCGGTAAGCAGCACATCGTTCAGAATGGCTAGCAGCTCCGTTGCGTTGGCCGGCGTGGCCTTACCGCGCAAAATGAACCAAGCCGCACTGCGTTTTTCATTTCGGCGGGAAGAGAGCAGCAGCGTCTGATAGATGCCTCCTGTCTTTTGCCCAATGCGTTGTGTGAGACGTACAAAATCTTCCTTCTCGGTGCCTGTTTCGAGGAGGGCGCGCCCAAAGAGACCGAGGTAAGGAAGCAGCTCCTGTGGCAACGTGTGTAGGTCGAAGCCAATGTCAAGATAAAGCACGCCGTTAGTGAAGAGGTCATGATAGAACACGGGAACGCCACGGCTCTCAAGCACCTCGATGGGAACTGCCTTAGTTTGGCGTTCGATGTCCTCGAGATGAAGGGTTGGAATAGTAGCCAGCGCCTCAGGCGGATCAGGGGTTGTTTGAAACTCTTTTAGCCGCTGCGTATTCGCAATGACCTGCTCCTTTTCGGCATCGCTCATCTGGGCTAATGTGTGGCGAAGACGAGCGCGCTCCTTCTCTGCGCGTTTCTTATCAAGATCTGGGTCGGGCTCCAGCAGCACGGTGGTGCGGTGCGGGTTGGAGAGGAGATACTGTTGGATAAGCCCCTCGAAGAAACCGCCTTGAGCCACCTTTTCACGTAGCTCGGCGAGTGGTTGCTCGAAAGCAAGAGCCGCAATGGGGTCGCCTCCGTAGAGCCACACGGTGAGCGCGCGCAGCATCATGGCCAGACCGCGTGGAAACGAGCCGGTGTTGTTTTCTCGGAGTCCAAACTCCACCGTGTTAAAGGCGGCTTCTACGGTTCCTGGGTCTAGGCCCTCATCGGAGAGCTTTTCCAAGGTACAAAGAACGAGTTGTTCTACCTTATCGGCATCTTCCGAACGTATGCCCTTGAGACCAACCGAGAAAGTCGCTTGTCGTAAATTGCGGTCCATCCAGCTGATCACCTCTTCGCCAAGCCCCGAGTCGGTTAATGCCTTGTAAAGTGGTGAGGCAGTGGTGCCAAGCAAAACCTCATCCAGCATCATGAGCGCAAACATGGTAGGTATATCGGTGGTTTCGGTGAGGAGCCAGTTGACCGTAAGCATAGATCGGTTCGGCTCATCCGCCGTTTCTGGACCAACGGCATAACGTTGCACCACACGCCTTGGCGCTGAGAAGCGAGGCTGAAGAGGGACTTCTGGTGCCGGTTCTTGGCGCTCAAACTCGGAAAAGTAGGCGTTCAGCAGGCGCAGTCGTTCTTCTGGAGGATCATCCCCATACATCACCGTAAGACTATTGGAGGGGTGGTAGTAACGTGCATGAAAGGCACGTAGCTGCTCGTAGGTGAGATCAGGGATGTGTTCGGGGTTTCCGCCGGAATCGAATCGGTAGATCGTATCGGGAAATAGAGAGGCCTGCACCGCATCCGCAAGAGCGTTTTCAGGCGACGCATAAGCTCCCTTCATCTCGTTGAAGACCACTCCACGATAAACCAGCTCCCCTTCTTTCGATTCCAGTTCGTAATGCCATCCTTCCTGTTCGAAGGTTTGGCGGAGCAGACGAGGATGAAATACTGTATCGAGATAGACATCAATGAGATTGTAAAAGTCCTGCAAATTTTGACTCGCCACCGGATAGCAGGTTTTGTCCGGATAGGTAAAGGCATTCAAAAATGTATTTAAAGAGCTTTTGGCAAGCTCAATGAAAGGCTCTTTCACAGGGTACTTTCTGGAGCCGCAGAGCACCGAATGCTCCAAAATATGGGCAACGCCGGTCGAATCGGAAACGGGGGTACGGAAGTTAATACCGAAGCTTTTGTTCTCATCGTCGTTGATGAGAGAGAGAAAGAGAGCACCCGTCTTTTCGTGCCGATAGAGCCGTGCGAGGCTGTTGATCTCTGGAATGTTTTGTTCTCTAATTAGCTCAAAACCGTGACTAGCTTGCATCTCCTTTGTTCTTTCTTCGTACGGTTTCGTATTCTTCGGTATTCATACGTGCCATGCGAAGCGGTTGTTTGCAAAGCCCAAAAGAGTAATATGGCAACAAAAACAGCCGGAGCAAACACTGCATCCGGCTGTTTTGTGTTCGGGCAGTTGCCGATAGGCCAGAGGGAGCACGCGAAGTCCGGAACCTTCGCGTTTTGCACCGCTCTCTCTAGCAGCACGGCACTCATATTTGTTATCAAAGGCCCTCTACCTTTATATACTGCAATTTGCGTGCCAAATTGCACGAATCTCGCTGAGTTTAAAGAAAAAAATTTTAAAAACTTTTCGCTCTAGCGACTCTGGCCTGCGCTAGTCCTTAAAAGTTGTTACAATGCCCTTGAAAGAACCAACTCGCTACGCTAGGCAGTATAATTATGATAGCACAGCTGCGACACCCCATTGCGGGGTATGTCCCTTTCTAGGAGAGACGAGATCATCATGAACCTGCCGGAAGTAAGTTATCCACGTCGTAAAACACGCGCCGTTCGCGTGGGCAATGTCTATATTGGCGGCGATCATCCCATCGTTGTGCAGTCCATGATTACGGAGGAGACGCACAATGTGCCGGCGGCCGTGGCCCAGATCATCGCCATGCACAAGGCCGGCGCCGAGATCGTGCGGGTGACGACCCCTAACCTTGCCGAAGCCAAATGTCTAGCCGAGATCAAAGCCGAGTTGAAACGACGTTATCAGGATGTGCCATTGGTGGCAGACGTGCATCATCAAGGCACCGACATCGCCGTGGAGGTGGCCAAATATGTAGATAAGGTGCGCATCAATCCCGGGCTGTTCGTGTTTCGCAAGCGGGTTCAGCGCACGGAAGAGTACTCCCAATCGGAGATCGAGGAGGAGCTCGAGGCCATCGAAAAGGCGCTTCTACCGGTGATCCGAGCCTGCAAGGAGCGGGGTGTTGCCATGCGAATTGGGGTCAACCACGGGTCGCTTTCAGAACGCCTTATGGTGATGTATGGCGACACGCCGGAGGGGATGGTGGAGTCGGCCCTAGAGTACATCCGCATCTGCGAGCGGCACGATTTTCGTGACATCGTGGTTTCACTGAAAGCCTCGCGTGTGCAGGTGATGGTGCAAGCCAATCGTCTCATGGTGCGCCGCATGGCCGAGGAGGGCATGGACTATCCTCTACATCTCGGTGTGACGGAGGCGGGCGACGGACAATATGCACGCATTAAGAGCACTGCAGGCATCGCCACCCTGCTGGCCGAAGGCATCGGCGATACCATCCGCGTCTCTCTCGCCGAAGACCCCATCAACGAGCTGCCGGTATGCTATGAGATTTTACAAGCTCTAGGGCTACGTCGCACAAAAACTGAGTTCATCGCTTGTCCCTCGTGCGGGCGCACGAAGTTCGATCTGCCCACCGTTCTTGCACAAGTAAAGGCGGCAACGGGCCATCTCGCTGGTCTAAACATTGCCGTCATGGGGTGCATCGTCAACGGGCCGGGCGAAATGGCCGATGCCGACTACGGCTACGTGGGGAAAGCGGGAGGAAAAATATCGCTCTATCGAGGGCGCGAAGAGGTCAAAAGCGGCATTCCTCAGGAAAAGGGGGTCGAAGAGCTGATCGCGCTCATCAAAGCCGATGGGCGTTGGGTAGACCCACCGGAAGGCTATACGCCGCCTCCACCACCCCAAAACTTCCGCGATCGTATTCGTGTGGATATTCCTTTGGAAACCGTTTCCTCCAAAGGCTCGTAAGGAGGCTTTTGCTGTGAGAAAGGAGTTTTGCCATGGCATCGAAAAAGATTCTTATGCTGGTAGGCGACTATGTGGAAGACTATGAGGCAATGGTGCCGTTTCAGGCGCTGCTGGCGGTAGGCCATCAGGTTCATGCCGTTTGCCCAGGTAAACGCGCGGGAGAGACCGTACGCACCGCCGTGCACGATTTTGAAGGCGATCAAACCTACAGTGAAAAGCGGGGGCACAATTTCACGCTGAACGCCACATTCGACGAGGTAAACCCCGCCGACTACGACGCGCTGCTCGTTCCCGGTGGGCGTGCACCGGAATATTTGCGGCTCAATCCTCGGGTACTCAGCATCGTGCGCCATTTTGCCGAGACGAACAAACCCATTGCGGCTATCTGTCATGGGCTACAGATTCTGGCTGCAGCGGGGGTGTTAAAGGGGCGACGTTGCACGGCCTACCCTGCTGTAGGGCCGGAGGTGCGTAACTCTGGAGGCGACTATCAAGACATCCCGGCCGATAAAGCGCTTGTAGACGGCAACCTTGTCTCTTCTCCTGCATGGCCAGGACACCCCGAATTCATCGCGGCTTTCCTTAAACTGCTCGGCACACAGATTCAACCCTAGAGGCATTGCGAACGATCCGCCGACGTAAAAGCCTCGGCCTGTTTTAAGAAGACGAGTGCTTTTAT
This sequence comes from Chthonomonas calidirosea T49, assembly GCF_000427095.1. Taxonomy (NCBI): domain Bacteria; kingdom Bacillati; phylum Armatimonadota; class Chthonomonadia; order Chthonomonadales; family Chthonomonadaceae; genus Chthonomonas; species Chthonomonas calidirosea. Next base: position 2,225,086 of record NC_021487.1, on the reverse strand, counting down.
GCCATGTCTGGCGTTTCAATTGAAACGTCAGACATTCTGTTGACCCCTTAGTCGTGCCCTTTCCTGGAGTCGGGCCTCGAGCGCCTGGCTGAGAGGCTTCCATCTGCGAGTCGTAGATAGCAATCTGGCCGATTAGTGGCACCAATTTTTCAAGTGTCTGAAAGACAGGGCTTGGCCGTTCTGCCATGCGCCAAAGGTAATACAGCGGGCCCTTGTCCCAGCCCGGACCTATTTCATTTCAGTGGCCGTGCCCCGGCAATCAGGATGTCGACCAGTCGACGCGCGCTTTTCGGCCAGTCAGGGCCCGCTGAGACATTGGCGATGCCGACAATAGCCCGAAGGAAATCGATGGGGTCGAGGTCCTCACGGATGTCGCCGCTTTCGACGGCGCGTTTCACTAGCGCTCGAAGCGCTTCATAAACCTGAGCGTAAGAGGTCTCGAACACCTTCTTTGGATCACCAGCGAGAGTATTTAGCACCGGGGCGATGATATGCTTCGTCTCCAAAGCGTCAATCCATAGCAGTAACCAAGCCCGCAATGCTTCAGGAGGAGATTTGGTTGTCGCAAGGTTCCGCTCCGCTACCGCCAACGTTTCCATTTCGGACCGATAGACCGCTATGAGCAGATCCTCGCGCGTCTGAAAGTGACGGTACAAGGTTCCGGGCCCAACCCCTGCTTTCTTCGCGATCTCTTCCAGACTGGCGTTTGCACCTGCTCGGGTGAACTCGCGCTTCACCAAGTCAAGAATACGCTCGCGATTGCGCAGCGCGTCGGCACGTCGCTTGCGGTCTGTACTTTCGGACCTTGTCATATTTTTCAAAAAGTTATTGTAACCGGAGGCGCCCTTGAGGTACTATGGCGCTATGCGGAGGGCTCCTCCGTTTGTAACAATTTTGGGAACGACAAGTCAAGGAGACATAAATATAAATATGCGCATTTTTGTCACCGGAGCGACCGGGTTTATCGGTTCTGCGGTTGTGCCGGAGCTGATTGAAGCGGGACATCAGGTGCTAGGGCTCGCGCGGTCCGAAGCTGGTGCAACAGCGCTTAAGGCCGTGGGGGCGGAGGTGCATCGCGGCGAACTGACCGACCTTGAAAGCCTTCGCAAAGGAGCGGAACAGTCTGACGGTGTCATTCACCTAGCCTTCATTCACGATTTCTCAAAATTTCAGGAAAATTGCGAGATTGACCGACGTGCGATCGAGGCCATCGGGTCTGTACTCGCGGGCTCGAACAGACCGTTGATCGTCACCTCTGGGCTCGCAGGACTGGCAAAGCCGGGTGAGCTTGCGACTGAGGACATGGACGTGCCAATGGATTTTCCGTTTCCCCGCATTTCGGAACAAACGGCTTTCTCGTTGAAGGGTGTGAATGCTGCGGTGGTGCGCCTCCCTCAGGTTCACGACACGGCCAAGCAGGGGCTCGTGACGTATTTGATCGCACTGGCACGCGAGAAGGGCGTATCGGCCTATGTCGGCGACGGAGGTAATCGGTGGGCTGCAGCGGCTGTCGCAGATGTCGCCCGCCTCTACAGGCTGGTGCTGGACAAGAACGAAGCCGGTGCGAAATATCACGCGGTCGCCGAAGAAGGCGTGACGCTGCGTGACATTGCCGAGGCCATTGGACGAGGATTGCAAATTCCGGTGCAATCGGTATCGCCGGATGAAGCAGAGTCTCACTTTGGTTGGCTCGCCCAGTTCGCAACTCTCGACCTTCAGGCCTCAAGCGCCAAGACCCGCGAGAGATTGGGCTGGCAGCCGACTGGGCCCGGATTGATCACCGATCTTCATCATATGCGCTATTACTAAACCGATATGGCCGGCGCTTCTGCTGCACGACGCACCTAGGTTTTGAACCCGGAACATCAATCAAGGCAAATCAAGGGTGGCTTTTTCATTGTCACGGCGCTGCATCGTGACTTGGTTTGTCCACGGCGGCCGCTCTCTCCGACCGGGGTGCGAGAGTCATGCTGCTCGCTCGAAGCACAGGTGCGCCGGACGAATTGGTGCGGAAGCTTCCGGGCAGTTTGCCTGTGACCGTCGACATGACGCAATTTGATCGCGTACGAGAAGTTGTTCGGGCTGTGCACAAGCCCTATGGCCGCATCGACGGTCTTATCAACAATGCGGGCGCGGCTATACAGCTTCGATCGAGGAGATAGATCCCGCCCTGTTTGACGAAATCTCCCACCTGAATGTGCTGGTGCCGATCGTAGCCATGCAGGCTGTGATCCCGCCGAGGCGCGCGCAAGGCGGAGAAAGCATCGTGAACATCAATTCAGGGACGGCGTTCATGACCGTTCTCAATACAGCGTCTACTCCTCTTCGAAGCGCGCGCTTCTTGGGTTCAGTCGCACTGGCAACGGGTGCTAATCAGGGAGTCGGATTTCAAGTCGCAAAGTAACCGGTCGCGAACGGACTTACTGTGCTGGTTGGGTCGCAGCAAGATCTATGAGATCTTTTGCCCGGCTGTTCATCCTGTCCAATCGGGGGCGTGTATAGGCGTGAAACTTTTCCGCCCACTGTTGTTCGCACGGAATCGAGAGGAATTGCGGCCGCGGTATTCCTGAAAACGCAAGCCAATCTCCGCCCTCGATTACTTCCTGTGAATCGGCAACTTCGTCTCCGATTCCGATATCGACATGGAATTTGGCGAAGATGCGCCCATCCATTACGGCTTCTACGGGATAGCGAAGACCACCCACTGGCGCGCCTTCGAGGTCGAGAGTTGCGGGTTGAACGAAAAACTCGAAGAAGTCCGCCAGGTCAATTGAAGCGGATTGCTGCAGACGCCTCCTTAATCTGTCGCGCTGAGTCCCTGATGCATCTGTCGGAAGCAAACCTGATCTGAGGGTAAGATCATTGTCTTTGGTGGAACGCGCTGAACGAAAGCGTAGTTCCAGAGCATAGCCGCCCTTGAGGACCCATGGGGCTTCTGTCTGCACAGCAAACAATCGGGCTAGCAGGCGGTCGAAAGAGAGCTGTCGGCGAATTCGTTGAAGCACGAGCCCCTCGCTTAGTATCGCTGCACACACCCTGCCCGCTCTGGGCATGTGTGGTACAATAAACTGCAGTAGGCAGACTTTGGAGTGAAATAGGTTATGGTAGAGATTATCGAGGAGGGAACGCAGCTCGTTATCCGCATTGGTGAGCAGGAGTTTGCACGTTACAACTTCGGAAGTAATTTGTGGAAGCCCTACCTTTACCCCGTGCGAGCTGCCAACGGTCTCTCCTTAGTAGCCGACGCTCCTGTGGATCATCGCCATCATCACGGGTTCTGGGTAGGGCACAGTCGAGTAAACGGACACGACTTTTGGCAGGAGCGCCATAATAGCGGGCGCATCGTCCATCGTAACTTCGAAAAGGTTGTTAGCGGAGGTGAGCTGGGCAGCTTCACCGAAAAATGCGACTGGATAAGTCCCACGGGGGATGTTGTGCTGACAGATACTCGTACGTTTGCCTTTCATGATACCCCGCCCGACGCGCGCCTATTCGATTTTGAGATCGTGCTGCGAGCGCCCAACAACGCACCGGTTAGCCTGGAGCCGACCAATGAGGCCGGCATTCCCTATGTGCGCCTGGCGGATGGGCTTACGGTGAAGTCAGGGGGAACCCTTGTAAACGCCTCTGGCCAGCGCAACGAAAAAGGAACCTATGGCCAACGCTCTCCTTGGATCGATGCTTCCGGCAGAATCGGACGCCTACAGTGTGGCATTGCGCTGTTCGATCATCCCGACAACCCTGCCTACCCTACCCCCTGGTTTACACGCGACTACGGCCCGGTTTCGCCGAACTTTGGACTTTTTCAGGAGGAGCCCATTGTCATTGCGCCTCGCCGCCCCTTGCGCCTGCGCTATCGTGTGTATGCCCATTCGGGAGATGTGGAGGCTGGGCGCGTCGCTGCCGTCTTTGAAGAGTTCTTGCAGTCGTTGCGGCAGGTAGAGAGCAGCGACCAGCCCATGGAATCGCCTGTCGGCAGGAGTGAGTAGAACATGCCACCCCAACGTCCGCCAACTTCAACAGAGCAAAAATATTACGAGGAGTACATACAGCCTCTGTCGGAAGCCCTCATAGAGGCTGAGGGTCTGCAGCCGGAACAGCAGTGGCCGCTGATCATGCAGCTTCTGCCGGAAGACTATCTCTATAAGCTGCTCGATATCCACCCTCTAGAACGTATCGAGGTGTGGAAAAACTATGCGCCGCTTGCGCATCTGCTGCTGCGGGTGTACTACGATTACCAGATGGACAGAAACGATCAATCGAATCAACATGCGATCCTCATCTACCGATGTTTGCTTGGTCTGCTCTACTCCGCCCTTGCGGAACTGGAGGCGCGTGAAGGGCACTTTTGTTATCGAGTGGAACCTATTGCAGAGCCTCTACAGGCCATAGATAGCGCTCAGCCTTTCTTTTGTGAGCCGAAAGACCCCGATCACTTCTCCTTTCAGGAGATGCTCTTGTTTTATAAGAGCCGTGCTAAAGAAAAGTTAACCCCTTAAAGAAACCTATGCGCCTCTTTTTTGCCTGCTTTCCCCCTGCCCCTATTCGTAATGCTATTGGGGCCTTCCAAAAAGAGTTGCAGAACGCCGTGGCTGACCCCGGGGTGCGTTGGACGCGACACGAGCAGTTTCATTTTACTGTCCGTTTTTTAGGGGAGATCGCCGAGCCGGTGGTGCCGAGGTTGGTCGAAGCCGCGACCCGTGTTTGCACGGAACAGCCCACATTTTCCGCCGCATTGGGCAGTTTAGAGCTGTTACCTAACTCCCGAACCCCACATACGTTGGTATTAGGCCTTCGGATCGGGTTGGTTGAAATGGCCACATTGGCACGGGCACTCGACAAGGCCTTCCGTGGACTCGATCTCGGCATTGCACCAGAAAATCGCCCCTTCCGTGCCCACCTTACCCTGGCACGTATGAAAAACCCGCGTGCGGCCGAGGCCGTGTTGCCTCTCCTGCAACGTTCGTGGCAGCGGCTCGATCAGATTCCCTCTTTTATGGTAGAATCATGTACACTTGTGCGTAGTGAACTACGTCCTGACGGACCCATCTACACCCCTCTTGCCGAGTGCCTTCTGCAGCACTCCGCAGAGAAACTATGAGGAGAAGACCGTGTCAACTGAAGAGGCCTTTGAAAAGGTAGACCCACGAAAGCTCAAAGCGCTAGAGTCGGCGCTGGCAGGTATCGAAAAGCAGTTCGGAAAAGGGAGTGTTGTACGTTTAGGACAGGCGTCACGCCTGAACGTGGACGCGATCCCCACCGGCTCTATCGCCCTCGATCTCGCGTTGGGAGTGGGCGGCATTCCGAGAGGCCGCATCACCGAAATCTATGGAACCGAATCGTCTGGAAAAACGACGATCGCTCTCCAATGTATTGCCCAGGCACAGAAGAAAGGGGGCATCTGCGCCTACATTGATGTAGAACATGCCATTGACCCTGAGTATGCCCGTAAAATCGGCGTGGATGTGGATAACCTCTTTATCTCCCAGCCGACAACAGGAGAGGAAGCGCTCGATATTATGGACGCGCTCATTCGCTCCAGTGCCATAGATGTCTGTGTGCTCGACTCGGTGGCAGCCCTTGTGCCCAAAGCGGAGTTGGAGGGAGATATGGGCGAATCGCATGTGGGCGTGCATGCACGCCTTATGTCCCAGGCGTTGCGTAAGGTAGCGGGCACCATCAGTCGCACCAACACGGCGGCCATTTTTATCAACCAAATACGCCAGAAGATAGGGGTTATGTTTGGTAACCCCGAAACGACGAGCGGCGGACTAGCCCTCAAATACTACGCCTCCGTGCGGCTTGAAGTGCGGCGCACCGAGACGGTAAAAAATGGGGCTGACCCGGTTGGGGCGCGCGTTAAGGTGAAGGTCGTCAAAAACAAGGTAGCACCGCCGTTCCGACAGGCCGAGTTCGATATTCTCTTCGGACGTGGCATTAGCCGCGCCGGCGGTGTGCTCGATATGGGAGTGGAACTGGGGTTGGTGCAAAAAAGCGGCTCCTACTTCTCCTATGGCGATGTTCGCTTGGGGCAGGGGCGCGAGAACGCACGCACGTTCCTTGAAGAGCACGAAGAGATACTGGATGAGATTGAAAATAAGATTCGTGCCACCGCCTCCGCCGTCCCTGTGATCGGGGCTGCAGATCTAGAAGAGGTCGAAGCGGAATAGTCGCCTCTATTCTCTCTATGCTGCATACGGGCTGCTGTGAAAAAGGGGCGAAGAAGTTCGCGCACGAGGGGGCTTTTATGGCATTTTAAACGTATAAAAGAGAGGTTGTACAAACGATAATCTAAAGAGCAACGGCGCTCACCCTTTTATGCCATAAGGGCACGCAGACGTGCAATGGAGGACGTCTTCAAATGCCAACGACTCAGGGCCTAGAAGTTCTATCTGGCCTGCATACCGTTCATAACTTGCCGGCCGCTGCGCTGGTAGAAGAGGCCATTCGGCATCAGGAGGGTTTCCTTGCCGATAATGGTGCTTTGGTCGTCCACACCGGCCGTTTCACCGGCCGCTCTCCACAAGATAAGTACATCGTTTATGAGCCTTCTGTTGCATCGGAGATCGAGTGGGGAGCGGTTAATCATCCCCTCTCCGAAGAGAGCTTCCATCGGTTGCTGAATCGCATGATAGCGCATCTGCGCTCGCAAACGGTCTATTCCCAAAACCTCTGGGCGGGCGCGGATGCGCATTATACTCTGCCGCTTTTCGTGGTGACAACTCACGCCTGGCAGAGCCTCTTCATTCGCCAGCTTCTGCTGCGCTCCGAGCAGCCTCCTCTAATGCAGCGGGAAGATCCCTTCACCGTGCTTTGCGCGCCCGATTGTTTTGCGGTGCCTGAAGAGGACGGCACACGAAGTGAAACTTTCATCGCAATCCACTTCGGCCAACGCCTCGTTCTCATTGGCGGAACAGCCTACGCAGGAGAGATCAAGAAGGCGGTCTTCACGATCATGAACTATCTGCTCCCTCAAAAGGGAGTGTTTCCTATGCACTGTGCGGCCAATGCTGGAAAAGGTGATTCAGCCCTGTTCTTTGGGCTAAGCGGCACCGGCAAAACGACGCTGTCGGCTTTGGGTGATCGGCCACTTATTGGCGATGATGAGCACGGCTGGTCGGACGATGGCGTTTTCAATATAGAAGGTGGCTGCTATGCCAAGTGTATTCACCTTAGCCGCGACAGCGAACCTCATATTTGGGATGCCATTCGCTTCGGCACCGTGCTAGAGAACGTGGAGCTGGAAAAAGACACACGCCGCCCTGACTTTGACAGCGATCGCTATACAGAGAACACACGAGCCGCCTACCCTATAGAGTTCATCCCACAAGCTGTGGTTAGCGGTAAGGGCGACCACCCTAAAAACCTCTGTTTCCTCACTGCCGACGCCTTCGGGGTTCTACCGCCCATTAGCCGGTTAAGCTTAGGGCAGGCGTGTTATCACTTCCTCAATGGATACACTGCTAAGGTGGCCGGAACCGAACGAGGTTTAGGTAGGGAGCCGCAGGCGGTGTTTAGCACTTGCTTTGCAGAGCCGTTTCTTCCGCTCTCCCCGCTACGTTACCTGGCAATGTTTCGAGAGAAGTTGGCGCGCCATGCAGCTACCGTCTGGCTGGTGAATACCGGATGGATTGAAGGGCCTTATGGAGTAGGCAGACGTATCCCACTGGAGTGCACTCAGGCGCTCATTGAGGCGGCTTTGAGTGGCGCGTTGGAGAATGTGGGGTATCAGACGGAACCTTTCTTCGGCTTGTCCGTTCCCTTACAGGCGCCGAAGGTTCCAGCCGGATTGCTGCTCCCTCAGCGCAATTGGCCCTCCAGGAAAAACTATGAGGAGATGGCGCGCGCACTCGTGCAGCGCTTTCGGGAGAACTTCTCCCGCTATGCTGTGGCCTTTCCACACGACTTTCCAATAGAAGCTTTATAGCGATAGGGGGCTTAAAAAAACCAAAGCGAGAGAGAAGACGCCTCTGCCTGGTTTCAGTCCTCTTCCGCGCGAGGATGCGTGCGCTCATAGACAGCTTTTATCTGTTCCGTTGTTACGTGGGTATAAACCTGGGTGGTAATGAGATGCGCATGGCCTAAAAGCTCCTGTACGGCACGGAGGTCGGCGCCATTTTCAAGCAGGTGAGTCGCAAAGCTGTGTCGTAGGGTGTGTGGAGTGACTTTTAGGCGCTGGGAGGCGGCAAGGCAGTAGCGATCGAAGATACGCCGGATGCCTCTATCCGAAAGTCGCTTTCCGAAGCGATTCAAGAACACGGCGGGGTCGGGCGAGCCGGTATTGGCGGCAGCGAGACGCAGGCGGCCATCCGCAAGGTAGAGTTGAAGCGCCTCAACGGCGGCACGACCAAGAAACGCCATGCGGTCTTTACCACCCTTGCCCTGCCTTATACGGATCTGCTCGTTGACCAGGTCGAGATCATCTATGTCGAGAGAGTGCGCTTCTCCGGCACGAATGCCGGAGGCGTAGAGCAACTCCATCAGGGCCTTATCGCGTTGGCCTTCAGGGGTAGAGACATCGGGCGCATTCAGCAAAGCCTCTACCTCGCGTACGCGTAGAAAGCGCGGTAGACGCTCCTCCTGTTTAATAGGCAGCACTCCGATGGTTGGGTCTGCCTGCAAATAGCCTTGGCGAAGCGCCCAACGACAGAAGGCACGCAGAGAGGCCAATTTGCGGGCTAAAGAAGAGCGTTTGTACTCGCCCTGCTGCAGATCGGCGAGAAAGGCGCGCACATGGTTTCTTTCTACGAGGTGCAGGGTACCAAGTTCTGGGTGGGTGCTCACATAGCCTAAAAACTGTTCGATGTCGGCGCGGTAGGCACGGACGGTGTGTGCTGCAGCGTTTTTTGCAAGCCGCAAATACTGCAGAAACCCGTGGAGCACATCGGCCAAAGCGGCATCAAGTACAGGCGCCTTGCCAGCGTTCTCTTGGTTCTGCCTCTCTTTCTCCATGCGACCTCTTCCTTTCTCTGTTCAGTTGCGGCGACGTCTCGCTAATTCAGCCTCTTCAGCGGCATCTAACTGTTCGCTTGTCTTGCGCGGCGGCGTTTCCACAGGCGCCACTTCGACTTGCTTGGTTGTTGAGCTTTTAGGGCCTTGTGACGACGCCTTTGTTTCCGAGTAGGGAATCAGATCCTTCAGCGCTACAAGCACAACATAACGCAGGGTAAAGATGCGCTCTTGAGGTGTAAGGCGGTTTCGTGCCTCCTCGGACAAGCTATCGAACCACTTGCTGCGCATGCGCTCTTCCGTCTCGATATGGCGTTTAGCAATGTTTTCCGGCATGCTCTCCACTTCGATGACGACTGCAGCCTCTTTCTCGTCGTAGATTTTCTGTATAGTGCCCACCAGCCCGCGAAAGTGGTTGTAGAAAAGCCCCGATTTGACATCCTCAGGGGTCACCTCTCTGTCCACTATTCGCACGCGGTCGCCCTCACGCAACGTTTTTGCCATCTGTTACCTCCTCATCCTCGATTTTTAGTATACCATTGTCTGTCGAAAATCTATACCGTATCCTCTTAAGAACGCGAAACTCGGAGATGCGATACAACTAAGCACCTCTATCCGTATTGCACATTTTGCCTAGATAAGGCTAGAATAGCAAGGCAATTTGCGCACATGAGGAGATGAAAGTGGCGCATCGAAAGGTTCTTCGTTGGATAGGTCTAGGGACACTACTGGTGGCTCTACTCTTTGTGAATGGCTGCACGCGACCGATAAACCGTACGGCGGAGCGCCGCATTCGTGAGGCGCTCCCAAGCTTGCTGGGGCCGGCAAAAGCGTATCGCGTCCATGTGGAAAGCAGCCCTCTCAATACCCTTAGTGGCCGACTCGCTCATGTCCTCATTGATGCCGACGACCTCCAATTGCCGAACGGCCTTCTCCTCCAACACCTCCACCTCGACTTGAAAGGGGTAGATTTTGACACACAACATAAGCAACTGCGCCATATCGACTCGGCTCATTTTCAGGCCGTCGTGGATGAAAACGCCTTGACGCTCTATCTCATTGGGCAGGAGACGGAGGAGTTGAACCTCCGAGACCTTCAAGTCCATATTCTTCCCAATAACATCCTGCAAATCGCCGGTGAGCGAACCGTGCTTGGTGTCGGAGTGCCTTTTAGCATCTCCGGCCCCATACGCCTTATGGGCCCCGATCGCATTGAGCTAGATCCAGATCGTCTTACCTTAGTGGGCATTCACGTGCCCGATCTGCTATTTGGCTTTATTAAAAGTAGGTTTGAGAGCGCGATAACCTTTTCAAACCTACCGTTCCCCATTCGTCTTACCTCTTTACATACTCAATCCGGCCAGCTCTTTTTAGAAGGAGATGCTGATGTGGGTAAAATGGCCGATGCCGTTAATCGTCGTGTACAAGAGGCCTCCCAAGGCGTCGTCTACAGTAATTGAGAGCCATGGCCGTTCCATCCACTTCCTACGCCCTATGGCAAGAGACTCTTGAGTACCTCAGTCGAAGCGACGGTACGGTTTTGCTATTGGGGGCAAGCGATACAGGTAAGACAACTTTCGCGCGCCTTCTTTTGAATCGTTGGGCAGTGATGGGCCGAACGTCAGCCTTCCTCGATGCCGACATCGGGCAGTCAGAAGTGGGGCCGCCGGGGACTATCGGTATGGCCTATGTCACTAAGCCACTCGAAACGTTTGCCGCTCTTGTGCCGGAGGGGCTTGCTTTTGTAGGAACCACCATGCCGATGGGCAATTTGTTGGAGATCGTCACCGGTGTGAAACGGCTTGCGGAGCGTGCACAAGGTCACCCCCAAGTTGTGGACACCGGAGGGTTTATTCAAGGTGCTGGGGCCCAGCGCCTTGCGGTTGCGCTGGCCGTCTTATTGCAGCCAGCTCATATTGTTGGGCTGCAACGTGCGGGCGAATTGGAGCCTATTCTTCGCCTCCTGCGAGGGGCACATTGGGAAGTACACACTCCGGGCGTGCCGGAGGAGATCGGACGAAAAACACCTTTCTTCCGTGCGCAGCGCCGCTCTCTACGCTTTGCTGCCTATTTTTATGAGGCCACACTTCAGACCTACTCTTTCCGCAAGGTGCCCTTGCTTGGCACGTGGTTAGGCTGCGGTACCCCGCTACCAGCGCATCTCTTGCGCTTTGTACGCTCTACCTTGGAGACAGAAACCCGTGTTTTCTATGCCGAGACCTTCGCGGGACGTCTTTGTCTTATGACAGATAAGGTGTTGCCACCGCATTCACCTGGCATTTCCGTTATTCAGCGCCAACTGCGGGTTAGCGGGGTTGTCATGACAAGGGCGCCTCGTCTAAAGCATCTTCTGATCGGACTAGAGGAGGCTGAAGGGCAGCTACTGGGCATGGGCTTGCTGGAGGCCATTGATTTTCGGCGTGGAGAGCTTGGCATTCTTAGCCCTGTAAAAGTACCTAGTGCGGTGGAACGCATTCGTTTTGGACGTTTCCGTGTTACCCCAGAAGGTAAAGAGCTGGGGCTACTACGTGGGGAGAAGATATGAAAACGGGCAAGGAGGGACTCCTTGCCCGTCTACTTCCCGTTTTCTTTCACCGCTTAGTCGGCGCCACCAGGCATGGAACCGCCTCCACCGGCTGGGCTAGGTAGACTTGGACGCGCAAGGGGTGGGCGACCTGCCGGCCTTCCTGGAGCACCGGGGAAGCCAGGATAGCCACTTGGAGCGCCGGGCATTCCAGGAGGCATTCCGGGTATGCCAGGATAGCCAGCCGTGCGTCCTGTTCCCCCTGGATTGTTCGGGGCAGCACCAAAGAAAGAGCTCATGTCGAAATGATCTTGTTCCAAAAGCATCACGAAAATGGCGATAACGCGATTGTGGTAGACGTTTACCTGCAAATGGTGTTTGATATTGTAAATCAAGGCGATAGATTCGCCCTGTTGTTCGGTAGAATCGGGCCAACCATAGAGTTCGTAGACTTTTTTAAGTGAGTCGCCCAAGCGAAGTCCGCGGCTTGTCGGCTGTCCACCGGTTCGTCCGACTTCGAGAATATGGATCACGCGTCCTGAAGGGGTAAAACCGAACATGTAGAGCAGCTCTTTTTCCGGATAGAAATAGACCCATTTATAGCCTCCCAGCTCGGCAAAGGTCGGGTTGCCCTGTTGAGCGGGTTGGTTCACTCCGGGCAAGCCGGGGATGCCATAAGGTGAGGAGGAACCTGGCGCTCCGGGTGGTACCCCGTAGGGAGATGAGCTGCCGTAAGGTGACGATGGCATGCCATAAGGAGAAGAGGATCCCCCATAAGGCATGGACGGTCCATAGGAAGGCCCACCTATGGGCGGCCCTTCAGAACCCGGCATACCTGTGGGAGGGCCATAGGGTCCGTAGGGCGAACTGCCTGGCATACCTGGGTAGCCGGGCATGCCCCCTCCGGGGTAGGCGGCAGTCGGCATGCCATTGCCTGCGTTGGGGCGGTTTATGGAAGAAGGTGTCTCGTTGGAGCCGAAGACGGCCAGGACACCCCCGGTGATCTCGCCTCGGTTATTTACTGCCGGAATAACGTTTAGCATAACGCCAGCTGGGATAACGCGATAAGGGGCCCCATAGCGAGCAAACACCTGGTGATAGGTAGCAAGCAGATGAATGCCCAACAAGGAGGTTTCCATCTGAGAGGCGCGCTTTTTAGCATAGACGGGCTGTCCCCAACCTGCCCAAAGGATGCCGATGAGCCCAAGAGATATTCCGAATTTTGTAATACGTTGCATCGCAGCTATAGTCTCCTTTCGCATTATGGTTTGGCCAGCCCGAGCACAATGCCCACTACATGGTTATGGCGCAACTGAAAAGCGATCTGATCACGTCCACCATAGCGCAGGACGATGTAGTCTCCGCTGCTTTCGCCATCGCTGCTCCAGCCGTAGTGACGAATGATGGCGCTAAGAGGGCTGCCCAGCGTAATCCCTTCGGCGGAGATCGGCTCTGGCACTTTAGGGGAGGGCTTGTAGCCGTAGGCTTGAATTTGGATCACACGTCCTTGCTTATTGAACAGGAAAGAGTAGTGAAGCCCGAGTTCGGGGAAGTGATACCACCATGTGGTTAGGCCCTCCTCCTGTACCGTCTGATTTGGGGTTCCGGGTAGAGTAGCGCCAGACATCCCCGGATAGCCGGGCATGCTGGAGCCATAGGGCACCGCACCGGGAAAGCTGCTACCACCAGCAAAGTTCGGACGACTGCCTCGCTTCCCTTCGGCAGCAGGAATGCCGCCATAAGGTACACTGCCCTCTGTGGGGACACCAGGTGGCATGCCGGGCATACCGTAGGGCGAGGAAGAGGACCCTGGCATTCCATAGGGAGACCCTGGCATACCGTAGGGAGAACCCGGCATGCCATAGGGTGGCCGGCCTCCGGCTGGGCTATAAGGGGAGCTTGTAGGGCCGCTCGTGCCGGGCAGTCCAGGCAAAGTAGGCGCTCCTGAGTAGCCAGAAGGACCTGCATTATTGCCGCTTTGCTGGGATGGTGGGAACGCTTGGGCGCTTAGGTAGGGGATTCCAACTTGGACTTCGCTCGGTTGGCCTAACCTGCGCAGCACCACCGTGTAGGGCGCCAACAACGGCACGCCCAACAAAGAGCGCTCCGGCCGCGGTGTGGGAGGCGCGCCAACAGCCCACGGAGCCAACGTACATAAAACAGCCCCTACAAAAACTTTTTTCCAACTATCCCCAATACTTTGGAGCACTATCATACTATTCCTCCTTGGGAACCCTTTGCCCTACTAGCATACCGACATACCCTTCGTTATGCCAAGGGTCGCCGCAGTTCCCATTAGATTCTACGTTTTCTATCGGTTACCCTGCTTACACCATGAAAAAGTCTTTTACTCGCCTCTTTGTAAATGGATAGGTGTTGTTTGGCTCCTACCCATTTGAAGCAGCTGCGATAAGGTTACGAAGGTGTAGCCGCGTCGTTGCAGCGTTCTCACCAGGGAGGGTAACGCCTGTACCGTACTCATTTTACCATTGTGCATAAGGACGATCGCTCCTGGGCGAACGGCGCGTGCTACATGCTCGGCTGCCTCCATAGAGCCGACAAGTTCGGCATCGTAGGCATCTATCGTCCACATGCACAAGGTCAATCCCCACGCATGGGCGATCTTTTCCACCTTTTCGTTTTCATCCCCTCCAGGAGGGCGCAGGAAACGCGGCACCTGCCCGGTGGCCCATTCTACAGCGGCCTGTGTGGCCATAAGCTGCTGAGCTATGGCCTGCGGAGAGAGCGTTTTGAGATTAGGATGTGTAAAGCTATGATTCGCTAACTCCATGCCCGCCTTCGCTATTTGGCGCGTTAGGTCGGGATATTGCATAACATGTTGACCTATAACGAAAAACGTTGCCTTTACCCCAAGCCGTTTTAGCGTGTCGAGAAGCGCCTCGGTTACGCCCGGCTTAGGGCCATCATCGAAAGTCAGGGCAATAACTTTCTGCGAGGTCTGAACAGCCCAGCAGATGGGCACTTTGGGGTCGAGCGCTTCATAGGCTGCCAGCTTCGCCCGAATCCCCGCGCTTGGTTGTGTCGCTGCAGCCCAAGTGAACCAAAGGCGAGCCTCAGCGCGCTCCCCCGCACTTTGCGCCAGCATTCCAAGCGCCTCAGCGCAGGCGCTTGCGTCAGGTTGTAGGCCGAAGGTACCCCAAAAGGCTGCACGTAATCTCTCTTGTGCCGGGCCGGTATGACACGAAAAGCCGTTGATCACGTGCACGATTCGCTCTCCTCGATCCAGGAGGTTGCTGTTCGCATCGTAGAGCGACAGGGCCACCCGATGCAGGCCATTGGGAACCGTGCGCGTGTCCCAAGAAAAACTATAAGGAGGGTCGCCAACGAGTGCCAGAGGCTTACCGTCAATATCGTAACCGACATAGGCCACATTCGGAGCGACGACTTCGGGCCGCAACGTAACCACACCGCGCACCCCCTTTTCGTTTTGCATCGCGGGCGTATGGAACGCAATCGGCAGCTCAACCTCGCCGTTTAACGGATGATTCGGGTGAAACGTCATCAAAGGTGCCGGTGGGTTCACGAGCCCCTGCTCCGGTAGTCGTTTCATGAGCGCTTTCAACTCGGCCTGCGCCTCTTTTACGGCCCCCAAACGGTAATCTGCCATACCCTTCATTGCCAAAATCGCGTTCTGCTCCTCCTCTGTGGGCATTGCGGGCTGACGCGAGGTGTCTTTTGGCCACTGGGCATAGAGCTTAGCGGTCTCTAGAACCGTTCGGTCGCCACCTGCCGCCTCAGCAAGAGAGAAATCCTGCAGCGCCCTAGCGCTTTCGCCCCTTGCGAGGTGCAGCAGTCCGCTGCCGTAGAGGGCCACAGGGTCCTGTGGATCTTTCTGTAATGCGGCTCCGAAGAGGGCTTTTGCCTCTTCGAACCGGTTGGCACAGAGCACCATGGCGCCGTAGATATCGAGTAACTCCGGATCGCCCGGGTTTTGCGCGAAGGCCACTTTTAGTCTCTGGACCGCCTGCTTTACCGTGCCTCTATTCCAGGCCTGCAGCGCCTGGAGTGCTATCTCCTCTGGGAGGGTCGCTTGGGCGCGACAGGCTCCTAGCAAGGAGCAAACGCAGCCTAAAGTTGTCCACCAACTCTTTTGTCGGAAGAAACGGTTTAGAGGTTCACACACATAGCGACTAAGGCAGAGCATCTCTTAAGAGATTGTAGAGAGCAATGTAGAGATTCGTGGTGGCATCGAACTGCAGAGCGAAATGCAACCTTCCCTGAGCCCTGTTCCGGCGCGTCCAATCTATCTGCAAAAAGTGCAGCTGGCGGGGAGCACTATGGGCATCAAGCACGATCTGCTGCCATATCCGCAGATTGGTAGAGGTGCGGGCTTGAAGGGTAGGCAGCTCACGAATTTGGGAAAGATGAGCGTTCGCCTTTTGAAAAGCCGTAAAATAGGCTGTTATCCGTTTTTGGTAGGCTTGAGGCGTTTCGTTTGGCAGTGGCAGCGCGATACGGCGTAAATAGGCATCGAGCTGTTCGCCAGGCAGCCGTAAGCCTGTGTCTACCACGATCGCATGGCGTACATCGTCGGCGGCAGCTGCCCACTGATTAATGCAGCGCTGGGTCACAACCATCGCTTCTGCACAAGCGGCCGGCAGAAGACATGCCATCGCAACCAAATAGCAGAGGAAGCTTCTCCATAACATGACTCCTACAGTATACCCTCCGCTTGACAGAAGGCGTCTTTAAAGGTATCATAATAACCGCGTGGTCATCAAACTGCCAAAATCTTTGATTGGGAGCAAACGGGCCCATAGCTCAATGGCAGAGCGCCCGGCTCATAACTGGTTGGTTGTAGGTTCGAGTCCTACTGGGCCCACTCACCCATAGCCAATTTTGCCTCTGTGGCGCAACGGTAGCGCAACGGTTTTGTAAACCGTCGGTTGTCGGTTCGAATCCGACCGGAGGCTCTAACAGGGAGGCGGAGGTTACGGCTCCGCCTCCTCATGTTCTTCAGATGGCCACTCCACAAGCACGGGGGGCATGTCGGCGATATACAGCAACGCCTCGCCACCGCTTGCCGGCACGTCGAATGCCAAAGCCGCCGCAAAAGCGAGCTGGCCGGTCAGCGGATCGGGGTGTTGTTCGAGCCGTAGTTTCTCCCCTTCTACAAGCACGTGCACTCCATGGACCTCTAGCGGTACCCCACAGGGCTTCCAGGTCTCTTCCGTCGTGCGGCTTTTGAGCCGTATATCGTTGAAGGATAGCCGAAAAGGTTGAGATGCCTTTGTGTCGCTATGAAGTGTGAAGCTGACTACGAGAAGCGTTGGGCTTTCCGATGGGCTGTTCGTGTTTTTAGGAAGTCCGTTGAAACGAGTGCGCTCTGCCCTGGTAACACACAGCTCCGTGTCCTGCACCTTCACCGTATCACCTACACGGTAGAAGGAGGGCTGGCCCTCAATATACTTTGCCATCCAGGCCAAACAGCGTCGCATCTCATCGAGCCGATGATTGGGCTCCTCTAACCCGTGCTTCTCTCGTGGATAATGGACAAACTGAACCGGCACCTTGCGATGCTTCAGCGCCTGGTACATCTCTTTGGAGTTGCTAATAAAGGTGTTATCGTCCTCCTCGCCGTGGATGATAAGCGTAGGGGTCTGGATGCGATCCACATAGGTGCCTGGAGAGAGGCGACGATAGATTTCGGGGTCCTCCCAATAGTAAGCGCCGAGATATTCGTAGTCCCAGCGTGAATAGGAGGAGTTGCTATAATCGGTTTGAAGGTGAAAGATGCCGAAAAGGGAGATGGCGGCTTTGAAACGGTTGGTGTGAGCGATAATCCAGTTGGTCATGTAGCCACCATACGAGCCGCCCATCACCCCCATACGTTCGGGGTCGGCCAAACCTTCTGCAATGCACCACTCGACCCCGGCCATGATATCTTTGTAGTCGCCGCCGCCGAGGTCGCGCCGATTGGAGATGGCGAAGGCGTTGCCATAGCCTTCGCTCCCCCTGTAGTTTGGGCGCAGCACCAAGTAGCCTTCGGAAGCCCAAACCGGATGCATCTCATAGCTTCGTAACGAGTTTTGAGAGCAGCCCTTCGGCCCCCCATGAATGAGAAGCAGAAGAGGATAGCGCTTGCCCTTCTTGTAGTCCAAAGGGTAGGTAAGCACCCCCTCAATTTCCTGCCCGTCGAAGCTCTTCCAGCGTACCACCTCCTGCTTTGGCAAGAGATACTCTTCGGTGAACGCTACGTTAAGCTTGGTAAGGGGCTGAACCTGGCTAGGTGCCTCGTGGATATAGATTTCAGGTGGAGCTTGGGCGCTCTCCTCGATCCACGCCATTACAGCGCCCTCAGGCTGTAGCGCCAAGTCGTACCTTGGCACGTCTGAAGAGAGCGGCAAGGGGGTCGTAACGTCGTCAATGCGAAGCAGTTGGCTACCGGTTCGTACAGTAGCTAAAGCGTAAATCGCCATCTCTTCGGAAGACCACTCGTAGCAGGATAGGTCGAAGTCGTACTCCGTTAGCAAGGCATCGTTGGGCGCCTCGGGCAGTTTGTTAAGCCATGGCGGTGGCTGTGTGGAGTGGGCTGTGGGCGGCAAGAGCGGCGCCGGAATGCGCATCCCAAAAAGGCTGTTACGCGAATAAGAGAGCTTTGGATCGAGCCATCCCAGAAAAGTAAGCACGTGCCCATCTGGCGACCAACGAAGATGGTATTTGCCGCCCTCCCGATCGCTAAGAAGGTGGAGGGTAGGCTCTCCCTCCTCCGGAAGCGTTAGCAGATAGAGATCGGCGATGTGCGCATCGTCAGGGTCGCCAGTGCGGTTGGTTAGATAAGCGAGGCGAGTTCCATCTGGCGATAGCGCAAACGATTCAACTCCGGGATCGGCAGTGAAGAGGAGCTGAGGTTTGCGTTCTTTTAGATGAACGCGCCAAAACTGCTTACGTGGACGTGGCTCCGTTTCATCCGTCGGGTCTATATGTTGCTTCTGATAGTCGCATTTAACGTTTGCGACGGGTTCCGGCTTCGGCTCGGTTGTGAGAAAGAGAAGGGTTTCGGCATCTGGAAACCATGCGTAGCTTTCGACGCCCTGCTTTGCCTGGGTAAGGCGAAAGGCCTCTCCTCCTTCCAAAGGCAAAATCCAAATTTGAGTGGTACCATCTTCCTCTTCACTGTCTTCTTCCTGTCCGCTCGCTGGGCGTTCGGAAAGAAAGGCGAGATAGCGCCCATCCGGAGACCACCTAGGTTCTCGTTCGCCCTCCTTTGCAAAGGTGAGTTGACGAACGTTTTCGTCCGACTCCTCCTCACTCTCTGCAGGCTGACGTCGATCGGCTAGCCAGATATGGCAGTTCCATCGGCTCTCTTCAAAGTCTGCCTCCTCAAGCACAAAGGCAACACGTTGTCCATCTGGATGCACCTGAGGACAACTCAGTCGTTTGATTTCGAGCAGGGCGCGCGGGGTAATTCGCCGTTTGGGTATCGTGTTATTAGGACTCTTTTGCATAGTCAGGGGAGTTTGTCTCCTCGAAGACGAAACAGGGTTGGATATTCGGTAGGGGAGCGTGCAGACGGTTTAAGACCGCCTCACGCAGTTGAGCTTGCGGGGCCGGCATAGGGTAGCGGGAAAGCGCCTCCGGGGTTACCCACTCTTTCGGCCTCTCTTCCTTTGGGGCTACCGGGGCTTTGGGGCGCATGAGGTAGCCATAGAGGGTTATGCGATAGTGCATCACACCATGTTTGATCCGGGTAATCGGTGCGACCTGTCCTTGAACGGCTCTAAGCGTTTTAGGCTCCATGGCCGTCACCTCCCATCCGGCTACCTCCAGAGCCGCTCTATGGGCGCCTTCAAGAGGTGTTTCTCCTGCGCTACAAACCACCCGCGGAAACTCCCATAGGCCTCCCCACAGGCCGTGCGGTGGGCGCTGTACAATGAGCAGAGCTCCCTCCTCGTTGCAGATGAGGGCGCTGCTGTGGACGACAGGGAGCGAGCGCTTATTAGAGGAAGCTTCCGGCCAGGCGGTTGGGTCAGGAGCGTTTCCGGCCACGCAGTCTGCAAGGAGAGGACACTGCTCACAGCGCGGGTCGGATGGAATGCAGACGAGGGAACCGAGTTCCATAAGCGCTTGGTTAAAGGTGCCGGGTTCGTTTTCGGGCACAAGCTGCTGTGCGAGGTTCCAAAGACGCGCTTGGGTAGAGGTGCTGCGCAAGTTGCCGCTTACACCGAACAGGCGCGACAGCACGCGGGCTACGTTGGCATCTACCAGCGGATAGGGTTGATGGAAGGCAATAGAGCGAATGGCGCCCGCCGTATAGCGCCCCACTCCGGGCAGGCTTTCGATGGCGCCAGGCTCTGTCGGCAGCTCGCCGCCGTAGCGTTCAACAAGGATTTTAGCGGCTTGGTGCAGATTGCGTGCACGTGCATAGTAGCCTAGCCCTGCCCAATAGCGAAGAACCTCTTCCTGCGAGGCCTCCGCCAAAGCCCTCACCGTGGGAAAACGCTCCATAAAGCGAAGATAGTAAGGAATGACGGTGGCAACCTGCGTCTGTTGTAGCATAATCTCAGAGACCCAAACGCCATAGGCTGAGGCTCCACGCCACGGCAGATCACGCTTGTTCTGCAGGTACCATTCTAGCAGTTTAGTGACAATGCGCTCGCGCAGATCGCTTGTAACCGGCTCGTTCAGGGCAGCTTTCATACGGCACGATTATACCTCTCGTCCCATTGTCCTCTCTTTTTGTAGGAGCTGTTCAAGGGAATTGCTAGTCGGCGCAGCGCGCCTAGCTCGCCTCCGGATAGGAGCCAAGCACGCGCACAAAAAGCGAATGCTCCTTCAAAAGATTGAGAGCTTTGGAAACAGCGGTGTCCTTCACATGCCCCTGAAGGTCTACGTAGAAAAAGTACTGCCAAGGTGCACTGCGTGTAGGACGTGTTTCAATCATTGTAAGATTCACGTCGTACTTCTCGAAAGCGTTAAGCGCATGGGCTAACTCGCCGGCTCGATTGGGCACAGTAAAGATGAGAGAGGTTTTGTCTTTGCCGGTGGGTTCTGGCTCGTTGTAGCCTAATACCAAAAAGCGGGTTCGATTGGTAGGATCGTCTTCGATATGTTCGCACAGGATGGGGAGATCGTATTTTTCTGCCGCAAGGTAGGTGGCAATGGCCGCGCTCTCTGGGTCGCGGGAGGCGAGCTCAGCAGCCTTTGCCGTGCTTGATGCCTCTATCTCCTCGACATGAGGCAGATGGTTGCGCAGCCACTGGCGACACTGAGCGAGCGGCTGAAAGTGCGAGTAGAGCCTTTTTATCTCTTCCAAAGAGGTGCAGCGCGACAAAAGGTTGTGGTAGATAGGCTGATATATCTCCCATACCACCCGAAGATTGGAGTTTAGAAACGAGTCGAGCGTTTCCGGAACGGCGCCGGCCCACGAGTTTTCCACAGGCACCACGCCGTAATCACACAGGCCACGCTCCACTTGGGCAAACACGTCCGCAATGCGCTCCACAGGTACAAATTCCGAAGAGGAGCCGAAGCGCGCTATACCGGCCAAATGGCTGAAGGTGCCTTCAGGGCCTAAGAAGGCCACCGTGAGCGGCTTTTCAAGTGCGCGGCAAGCGGAGATGATCTCTCGGTAGATAGCCCGCACCGCCTGCGCCTCCAGCGGGCCAGGGTTCATCTGAACTAGTCGCCGAAAAACGGTATGCTCCCTTTCTGGGGTAAAATAGTGTGATCGCGTTCGTGATTTGGCATGTCCGATCTGACGGGCAAGCTCTGCACGGCGATTCAGTAGGTGCAAAATCTGTTCGTCAATCTGGTCAATCTCTTTGCGCCATTCCGGTAAGCTCATCGTTGGGTTTCACCTCGTTAAACGGTTTGTCGCAAACGCTCTTACAGACGATACGCTGTTTCCTGCATCTATACAGGAGGTTATATTATACCAATGGCACGTGGTAGCTGGTTCAAACGTCCATCACGCAACGGCCTGACGGGCAAGGAGGTGCCTAGCGGCCTATGGTTGAAGTGCCCAAAGTGCAACGAGATACTCTTTGCCCGCGATGTGGAACGCAATCTTTCCGTATGCCCTCATTGTAACTATCATCATCGTCTTCCTGCGCGCAAGCGCATTGAAATAACGGTGGATGAAGGCAGTTTTGAGGAGTTCGATGAGCATCTCCTCTCTACCGATCCTCTCGATTTCCCTGGCTATCGTGAAAAGTTGGAGCAAGCTCGAAAAGATACCGGTCTTACCGATGCGGTGGTTTGCGGCTATGCCCGCATTGGAGGGCATAGAGTGGTCCTTAGCGTAGCCGACTTCTCTTTTCTAGGCGGCTCCATGGGCAGTGTGGTTGGAGAGAAGATCGTGCGCGCCATTGAACGGGCCATCCAAGAGCGTCTCCCGGTAGTGGTCTTCACCGCGAACGGAGGCGGTGCGCGCATGTTTGAGGGACTCCTCTCTTTAATGCAGATGGCCAAAACAAGCGCTGCTGTGGCGCGCCTTGGGGAGGCTGGCCTGCCCTTCATCGTCGTGTTAACCGACCCCACGATGGCCGGCGTCTACGCCTCCTATGCCTCCTTGGGCGACATCACCTTCGCGGAACCGGGAGCGCTTATCGGTTTCGCCGGGCGCCGTGTCGGGAATCAGGATATGGGCACACGCCTGCCCGACGATTTTCAAACTTCTGAATTTCAGTTTCGGTGTGGTATGATCGATCGTATCGTGCCGAGACGTGAGATGCGCTCCGCTCTCGCCTCCGTACTCTCTTTACTTTGTGAGGAGCCTACGGCATGTCTGTAAGCCCACTCGATTTTGAAAAACCCATCTCTGAGCTCGACGCCAATATCGCCGAACTCAAGCGTATCGCCGCCGACCCCGTTTTACGCAAAGATGCCCTTGACCGTGGCATTGACATTGACGAGGAGATCGCGCGCATCGAACGGCGTCGCGAGGAGGTGATGCGCCAAATATTCGCCAATCTCACCCCGTGGAATGAAGTTCAAATGGCACGTCACCCCCAACGACCCTATACGCTGGACTACGTTCGGCTTATTTTTGAGGATTTTATGGAGCTTCACGGCGACCGTATCAATGCGGACGACCCAGCGATCATCGGCGGGTTGGCACGGTTTAACGGCCGCTCCGTGGTGGTTATCGGCCATCAGAAAGGACGCGACCTAAAGGAGCGTCAGCTTCGTAACTTCGGAAGCGCTCGCCCCGCCGGCTTTCGCAAAGCTCTACGCCTTATGAAACTGGCCGAGAAGTTTCATAAACCGCTCATCACTTTTGTAGATACCCCAGCTGCCGAAGCTAACCTCATGGCCGAGGAGGAGGGTATTAGCCGTGCCATCGCCGTGAACCTCTTGGAGATGGCACAGCTAAAAACCCCTATTATTACGGCCATTATCGGTGAGGGCGGCAGCGGAGGTGCACTCGGTATCGCGATGGGCGACCGCGTTGTCATGCTTGAACACGCCATCTACTCCGTCATCCCGCCCGAGTCGTGCGCCGCTATCCTCAAAGAGTTCGGACGTGATCGCAGTCGCGCCCCTGAAGCTGCCGATGCTTTAAAACTGACGGCAAAGCATGCGCACGCTTTCGGTGTGGTGGATGAGGTGCTACCGGAACCTCTTGGTGGGGCCCATCGGGATCTGCAGCAGACCGCCAAAACGCTTCAAGAGGCCATCGCACGCCATCTCGAAGCGCTCGACAAGAAGCCGCTGGACGTGCTTCTACAGGAACGCTATGAGCGCTATCGCAGTATCGGTAAGTGGCATGACCCACTGCAGCTCATTCGTTCCCAATTGGAGGTCTAATAGGTTGCGCCCACAGAACCCCATTAAAGCCACCACCATCGTGGCCGTGAAGCGGGAGGCCGAAGTGGCTTTAGCCGGCGATGGCCAAGTGACGATGGGCGATACGGTGTTGAAACACGGCGCACGCAAAGTTCGTCGTCTCTATCAGGGGCGTGTGCTCGCAGGCTTTGCCGGCTCGGTGGCCGACGCTCAATCCCTAGCCGATAAGTTCGAAAGCAAGCTCGAGTCGAGCGCCGGTAACCTCACTCGTGCTGCCATCGAGTTCGCCAAAGAGTGGCGCACCGACCGCATTCTCCGCCGTCTCGAAGCCATGATGATCGTAAGCGATGGCGACAAGCTTTTTATTCTCTCCGGCGATGGCAACGTGGTGGAACCCGACGATGGGGTGGCAGCCATCGGCTCCGGCGGGCCTTATGCGGCGGCGGCAGCCCGCGCACTGCTGCGTCATACATCGCTCAGCGCCCGCGAGATCGTAGAGGCGGCCATGCGCATTGCCTCCGAGATCTGCGTCTACACCAACGATCGCTTCACTATCGAGACCCTTCCGGCCAACCGATCTTCCGGCTAGCCCACGACAAATAAGGAACCTTTTACAATGTCCACCTCTTTGCACACGTGCCGAGTGAAAAGGTGCTGCGCTACCGTCTCGCGTATCCTCCACCTATCGGCTTCCACAGCGTCTTGAGGCTGCTTTTTTGGGGTGGGAACGCCGTGCGCCAAAGCCCTGAGGATTGAAAGAGGCGATGGTTTTTGAAGCGTGAGCTCCTTAAGAAGCTTTGGATTGTGCTCACGAGAGTGCAGATGAAATGAAAGCAAAACAGGCGCTTGTGTTTCTCTTAGAAACCCTCCATCTATGGGCCTTCGGAGTCTGGTTTGGGGGGGTGGTGTTGTTACTTGTCCTCTCTGTGCCCTTCCCCGCGGCAAATCGAGCCCCATTTTTTCTTTGTGGGCTTGTCATGTTGGGCAGTGAATGGCTGCTACGCCGGCGCTATCGCCTCCAACGCCCCAAAGCGCTGGGCGATTCGCTGCGTCAAACGCTCGTGCTGGCCGCCCTTTTCGTAGAAGAGTTAGAGCACAGTGGCAGCCACCCAACAGTGGCCCAGCAGCATGCCCTGGAGATCACGCAAGTAGCACTTCTCGCTTTGGTCGCTGCTATTTCGGTTTGGCTACAAGTGTCCCCTCCTGCGGGGGAACCGGCGCCGTTAGCTGCAACGAATAGGGAACAAGGAGCGGCGATCCCTGCAAACTCCATGAAACCGCAGGAAGGCGCTGTGCCCAAACCTCACCTTCAGAGGAGACGCCGATGAATACCACGCAGAAGCTATCGCATACGCTCAAACAGGAGTTAGAGGCACTGCTAGGCCCGGAGGGGGTACTTACCGATCCGGTGGCCTTACGCGCCTACGACTGCGATGCCTATTCGCCAGCAAAACACTTTCCCGATGCGGTAGCCTTACCACAGGATACGGAGCAGGTAAGCGCCATTATAAAGCTCTGCAACCGGCTTGGGGTACCGTTTACCCCACGAGGGGCGGGCACCGGACTTTCTGGAGGTGCCACGGCCATTGAGGGCGGTGTGGTGATCGCCACCACGCGCCTTAACAAGATCCTCCACATAGATGTGCCCAATCGGCGGCTGGTGGCGCAGGCCGGTGTCGTGAACACCTATCTCACCAAAGCGGTAAGGGCACATCACCTACATTACGCGCCCGATCCCTCGAGCCAGGGCGCCTGTACGGTGGGGGGCAACGTGGCTGAAAACGCCGGCGGCCCTCATACCCTGAAATATGGGGTCACCACCAACCACGTCACTGGCCTCACCTTAGTACTGCCCGACGGTGAAATCGTGGCGCTGGGTGGGTTCGAGGAGGAGACGCCGGGCTATGACCTCGTTGGACTTGTTGTTGGCGCCGAAGGCACCATGGGAATCGTTACAGAGGTCACTGTGCGGTTAACCCCACTACCCCAAGCGGTGCGAACCCTTTTGGCTGTTTTTGAGACCATTGACCAGGCCACTCAAACTGTTTCAGACATCATTGCGGCGGGGGTTTTGCCGGCCGCACTCGAAATGATTGACACGTTCATTATTAAGGCCTGTGAGGAGGCGTTCCATCTCGGCTTTCCTTCGGATGCTGAGGCAGTTTTGATCATCGAGGTAGACGGTCTAGAAGTAGGGCTCGATGAAGAGGCCGATCAGGTGCGCCAGATCGCGTTCAAGAACGGGGCACGGGAGGTGCGCCAGGCTAAAACGGAGCTGGAGCGCGCCCTATTATGGAAAGCCCGCAAACAGGCCTTCGGCGCGCTGGGGCGCCTTGGGCTTTCCATGGTGACCCACGACGGCGTTATACCGCGCACCAAGCTTCCGCAAGTGCTTCGTGAGGTGCGCGCCATCGCCCAAAAATACAACCTGTTGGTGGGAAACGTCTTCCATGCCGGCGATGGTAATCTCCATCCTAACCTCATGTTCGATGAGCGCGATCCCGAGCAGGTAGAGCGCGTCATGCAAGCCGGTGAGGAGATACTCAAACTCTGTGTGGATGTTGGCGGATCGCTTACAGGAGAACATGGGATCGGCGTAGAGAAGATGGAGGCCATGACGCTGCTGTTTAGTGAGGCCGATCTCGATCTGATGCAAAAAATAAAGTCGGTATTCAATCGGAACGCGCTCTGCAACCCTGGCAAGGTTCTGCCTACCTCGAAACGGTGCTGGGAGACAGAGCACGGTCCACGACTCGTGCGCTCGGTGGGAAGAGGTGCTGCAGTTTAGCCCTCCCTGAAAGACAGGAGGTAAATAGATGGAACTTCCATCTGGCATGGTAACTCTGCTCTTCACCGATATTGAAGGCAGCACCCGCATGATGGAGCAGGAGCCTGAGGTCATGATGCGCCTGCTGGCCCATCACGATGCTCTTGTGCGTAGAGCCATAGAAGAACAGGATGGAACTGTTTTTAAGGCTCTCGGCGATGGTTTTTGCGCCGTGTTCAATCAGGCCGCGGCAGCCGTTCAAGCCGCTATTGAGATACAAAAACGTCTCCACACTACCGATTGGAGGCCCTTTTCCGCGTTCAACGTCCGCATCGCGCTTCATTACGGCGAGGTGGTTCTGCGAGATGGTGAGTATTTCGGAATCGCTCTGGCCCGAATCGCGCGTCTGTGCGCTCTTGCGCACGGAGGCCAAATCCTGCTGACGCAGGCTGTTGCCACGCTCGTCAAAGATTCTCTGCCGGAGGGTGCCTCACTTAAGGACCTCGGTATTCTATCCCTACGAGGCTTGCAACGTCCGGAACACGTGTTTCAACTAAGCCACCCAGAAATCCCATCCCATTTCCCTTCTGAAGGCTTTGGCGGAGTCGTCACAACGAACATACCCGCCCGGTTTACGAGCTTCATCGAACGGCCTGGTGAGCTGGAACAGTTGAAAGCGTTTTTCGTTAACGCGCAGCCCAAAAGGCTTCTTACCCTGCTCGGGCCGGGCGGTTGCGGCAAAACGCGTCTTGCTCAAGAGCTGGCGATCATGCTGACTCCCCATTTTGGGGACGGTATCTGGTGGATCGATCTCGCTTCTATCTCATCACCTCAACTCATCGTTTCTAAGATTTTAGCGACGCTTGGCCTTCGTGAAACCGATGGGACCTCCTCTACGCTCGATTATTTGCAGCAAGAGCTCCGCACATTGCAAACGATGCTCATCTTAGATAATTGCGAACACCTTCTCGACGATGTGGCTCAAACTGTAGAGCGTCTGCTCCATACCTGCCACAACATCGCCATCGTGGCTACAAGCCGAGCAGTCCTGCGCATTGCAGGTGAGACGGTATGGCCGGTGCGCCCGTTGAGCGTTCCCACACGGCCAACAAGCAGCCTTTCAGCTATGGCGGCTTACGAGTCCGTTCAGCTTTGGGTCGATCGCGCCAAGTTAACGGACCCTTCCTTCGCGCTTACCAAGGAGAACGCCTCTCTTATTGGAAAGATATGCCGGAGCCTCGACGGAATTCCATTGGCCATTGAACTAGCGGCTGCTCGCATAGGCAGCCTATCTTTGGAAAGAATCGCCCTTGATCTGCGCCAAAACCTTCGCTTTCTTACCACCAGCGGCGCACGTAAGACGCGCCACGATACCATGGAAAACGCGATTCGATGGAGCTACACTCTGCTCTCCGCGGAAGAGCAGGAGATGCTTCAGGCCTTGTCGGTGTTTTCCTGCGGATTCACTTTAGAGGCTGCCGAGGCCGTCGCCTTCCAAAATGGAGACGCGTTGGACTGTTTGCTCAACCTCGTGGAGAAGTCTCTCGTCAACTTCGAGAATACCTCTGGGCAGTCGCGTTATCGCCTTCTGGAGGTCATACGGCTCTTTGCGGCCGAGCGTTTGGCGGAGAGCGATAGAATAGCGCAGGTTCACGAGCGGTATCTCCACTTCTATAGCCGCTTGGCACAGGATGCAGCGCAGGGGCTGCGCGGGTCTGAACAGGCCATGTGGCTCGCGCGCCTCGATGCGGAGTACGACAACTTGCGGACAGCTCTCCACTATGCTCTCGACCCTGAGACCCGTTTAGGGCTTGCCGTGCCCCTCTATCAGTACTGGTATCTACGGAGCCGTTTCACAGAGGGCCGAAGCTGGCTAGAAGGGGCTTTGCTAAGGAGCCCTAAAATCCCACTAAAACTTCGCGCCGATGCTCTTAACTGTGCCGGTATTCTCGCTTGGGCACAGGGCGATTGTGCCGCTGCATATCATTTCCACACCGAAAGCCTTAAGCTGTGTCGAGAAATTGGAGATAAAGAAGGAGAGGCAAAAGCCTTCAATGGATTAGCCCTTACCGCGCAAAAACAGTCGGACTTCCCTCAGACACGCTACTACCTTGAACAAAGCCTGCAGATTTTTTGGGAAACGAATCCACGTGCTGCGGCACAGGTGCTGGTAAATTTGGGTGGAATAAGCACGGAAATGGGGGACCTGGTTCAGGCCAAAAGCTATTTTGAGGAGGCCATTCAAAGGCTCGAAGCCGTTGGCGACAAGATCACCCTCCTCACAGCGCTCTATAATTTGGGTGAGCTACATTTTCAACAACAGGCCTATACCTATGCTATGCGATGCTATAAAGAGAGCTTAGTGCTCCTCCAAAACCATCCGATTCCCGCCCTGCAAAGCCGAATCTTCGATTCGCTGGCGCACATCGCCTACTCTGCCTATAAGAGTGCAGAGACGGCCGCACTCCTTCTCGGTATGGCACAGGTTTTTGTGCAAGATACAGAAGCCGTAGGGCTACTTACGCCCCAATCTCGCCACGTACAGGAGCTCGTCGAGGCCCTGAAGGCGCAAATAAGCACAAAGCGATTTACAGAGCTGTACGCTCAGGGAGAGGCCTTAACGCCATCGGAGGCTCTTGCCTATGGAATGGAACATATTGATAGTTACTTGCAATTAGCATCAGATAAATGCTAGACTATAGCCATCTATTTGTAAAAGGAGCTTTTTATGAGCATAAAACCTACCCTCGGTATCGTCTATGTGCCTATTGGCATCGGCCTACCGGCAACGCCCATCAATGCGAATCGGCAGCAGTTCTACGTATATGTGCAGCTTGGTTACTTTAATGGCACCACGGCGCCTGCAACGACGGTTGTCCTAACCCCCTATCAGTACGATCCCGGCACAGGATCTCTTGTCAAGCCCGACCCGAACGTGCTCGCGACCAACACGCCTCAGTCGTACACCTTCAGTGGACAACCCTCTACAAATATTCCGTTTTCGCTGACCACAGGCCCCCAGGCGCAGAACAGCAAACAGCAGATCGTATTGGTCGCTTCCTGCAGTGGCTATGCGGTATCCAACTCCTTGCCTATCGGCTACGCAGCGTTGCCTCAACCGGTGGGGGCGAACGCACAAGCAGCGGCTTCGGAAGAGGGGTTTGAGGCGGTCGTCGAGATCACAGCAGAGAGCCACAAAAATCCGTCCTAGATCAAATGCAGCGACGGTACTTATTTTTTGAATCGCTTTTACCGTTGCTGAGCATAGACCTATCTTTTCACAAAGGGTTCGAGCAGTTGAATGACTAAAGGCTTTTTCTTGGGTGTTCATGTACAATTCAAACATGTCACGCAAGATGGTTAGCATCCACGAAGCCGCCGAGTTCTTGAGTGTCTCGGCTCAGACGCTGCGACGCTGGGAGCGTGAAGGCAAGCTCTTGCCTGATGAGCGCACACCGGGCGGGCGTCGGCGTGACGACCTTGCGCGGCTGCGGCCCGCACAGTTGCATGCGCCTGAAGTAGCGCGTCGTACCATCGCCTACGCTCGCGTCTCCAGCCCCGACCAGGTAGACGATCTGGAGCGGCAAAAGCAGGGGCTCGAACTCTACTGCGCCCGGCAGGGCTGGACGTTCGAGGTCATCGCCGATTTGGGCAGCGGCATGAACTACCCCAAGAAGGGCCTCAAACGCCTGCTCGCTGCCATCTTGCGAGGCGAGGTCGGGCGTCTGGTCATCACCCACAAGGATCGGCTGCTGCGTTTCGGCGCGGAACTCGTGTTCGCCATCTGTGAAGCGAAGAACGTTGAAGTCGTGATCTTCAACCAAGGCGAGGACACGACCTTCGCAGAAGACTTGGCGAAAGATGTGCTGGAGATCATTACGGTGTTCAGCGCCCGGCTCTACGGTGCCCGTTCGCGCAAAAACCAGAAGCTTCTCGATGGCGTGAAAGCCGCTGTGGAGGCCGCCCAATGCTGATCGCCCACCGCATTGCTCTCGACCCAAACAACGTGCAGGCGACCTACTTCGCCAAGGCTGCTGGGACTGCCCGCAAGGCTTACAACTGGGCGCTGGAACAGTGGCAAAAGCAGTACGAGGCCCACAAGGCCAATCCAGCACTGCCTAAACCGAACCAGGTGGCGCTGCGCCGTCAGTTGAACGCCATCAAGCGCGAGCAGTTCCCCTGGATGCTCGAAGTCACCAAGTGCGCCCCTCAGATGGCCATCATCCAGTTGGGGCAGGCGTTTCAAAACTTCTTTGCGGGCCGTGCACGCTATCCGCAGTTTCGCAAGAAAGGTCGTGATGACCGCTTCACCCTCACCAAGGCCCCGTTCAGTCTCGACGGCTGCCGCATTCGCATCCCCCATCTTGGCTGGGTGCGCATGCGCGAGTCGTTGCGCTTTGCTGGGAGGATCATGTCGGCCACGATCTCCCGTGTGGCCGACAAGTGGTTCGTCAGCATTACCGTGGACACGCCTGACCATCCTCACCTGCCCAAAGCCGAGAGCCAAGGCGCGGTGGGTGTGGAACTGGGCGTTTCGGCACTGGCAACGCTCTCGACGGGAGAGGTGATCCCCGGCCCCAAGCCTCACAGAGCGCTGATGGGCCGCTTGCGCAGGCTCTCGCGGAGCCTCTCACGCAAGCCAAAGGGATCGGTCAACCGGGCAAAAGCCAAGGCCAAACAGGCAAAGCTACACGCCCGCATCGCCGCGATCCGGCAGGATGCGCTTCACAAGCTCACCACTAGCCTCACGCGGCGCTTCCACCCCATCGCGATGGAGAACCTGAACGTCTGCGGCATGTTGAAGAACCGGCATCTGGCCCGGTCGATCGCTGACATGGGCTTCTTCGAGTTGCGGCGGCAGTTGGAATACAAGGCGGCGATGCGGGGTGGGCAAGTGGTGGTGGCTGACCGCTTCTATGCCGGCAGCAAAACATGTTCGGTGTGTGGGCACAAGCTGGAGACGCTACCGCTGTCGGTGCGTGAATGGACGTGCCCGGAGTGTGGCGTGCTCCACGACCGCGACGTGAATGCGGCGATCAACCTGAAGAACATGGCCGTGAGTTCCACGGTGTCAGCCTGTGGAGAGGAAGGCTCTGACCCGACGCGCAAGCGCCGGGTGAAACCGGCCTCTGTGAAGCAGGAAGTCAGCTTCGTTCCTGTTTGAGCAGGAATGAGTGAGTCTGATGGAACGGTAAAAGAAGCTTCTAAGAACAGGGGCTTTGCTGCTTAAGTAAGGTCTCTACCTCCTCACGATACGGAATAGAGGGCTGGGCACCCAAACGGGTAACGCAGAGAGCTGCAGCTGCACAGGCAAAGTGCACGGCCTCGTGGATGGGCTGTCCCTGTGTAGTCGCCGTGGCGAATGCACCGCAGAACACATCGCCGGCGGCAGTAGTATCTATCGCCTGCACAGGGAGCGCTGGGGCATGAAAGCCGCCTTGAGGCGTTTCGACCCACACACCGTTGGCCCCTAACGTGAGGAGCACATTTTGGGGCCCTTGTCTTCGTAGAATCCGGGCGGCCTGCTCCGCCTCGCGGAAAGTGCCGACCTGCACGCCGCTAAGGTAGGCCGCTTCGGTTTCATTGACTACGAGGTAGGTGATCCGTGGGGAAAGTTTGGGAGCCTCTTTACGAATGGGGGCGAAGTTAAACAGGATGGCCGTTTCAGAGTCGGCCAACACCTCGAAGGTTTTTTCCACAGCGATGCGTGGAATCTCTGCCTGTATTACCACCATGCGGCTGCGCTTCAGGAAAGCCGCATAACTCTCGATATGCGCGGAGGTTAAGGCGTTGTTGGCGCCTGGAGCAGCTGCAATGCAGTTCTCGCCTTGCTTGTTGATCAGGATCATCGCAATGCCGGTTGGTTCCGAAACACTCTTAACAACTGGTTCGGTAAAAATGCCATCTCTCCGGAGGTTTTCCAGAATGGCCTCGCCAAAGGCATCGGCCCCAACACATCCTAAAAAAGCAACCCTCCCTCCAGCACGCGCTGCAGCGACGGCTTGGTTGGCCCCTTTGCCTCCGAAAGCCTGCGAAAACTGGCCGTCACTCACCGTCTCCCCTGGCGCCGGAAATCGCTCCACCTGCATGATCATATCCACATTTGCGCTGCCAACCACAGTAATTGGAAACTCCATTCCTTTATGCCTGCCTTATTAAGGTAAATTCACACCCATGTTGCATTCTGGTTCTGATTAGCATACCCACTTCGCTATAGGCTGTAAAGAGATGGCTTGTGCATAAAAAAGAGCGCATCGTTGCCGATGCGCTCTCATCATAAAGAGAAGTGTTATCTATCCAAGCAGTTTCAGCAGAAGCTGAGGTGCGGCATTCGCCTGTGCCAACATCGCCGTCGCCGACTGCTCGATGATCTGGTTCTTCGTGAGGTTCACTACCTCCTGAGCCACATTCGTGTCGCGTATCTGGCTCTCCGATGCCGATAGGTTCTGAACCCCTATCCCCAGATAGTTCGCCGTCGCCTGTAACGTCTGAGACTGCAACGCCCCCAAGTTCGCACGTAACTGCGAGACCTGAGAGATCGCCTCATCCACTATCTGGATCGCGTTCTCTGCCCCTTGACTCGTCGTCACATCAATGTTGGACAGGTTATAGCCCGCTACCACCGTGTTGCCTAAGTTCACCACACGAATGTTGCCTAAGCTCGCCTGCACCACCTGACCCGCGTTCCCCCCTACCTGGAACTGCAACATGTTGGCCGATACCTGAGCCACTGCTGTCGGGGTCGTCGCCGATGCGTTCCCATTCTCCGTCAACAACATCGAGTTGCCATAGAGGTCCTTCACCAACAGACCGCTGTCGGTGCTGGCCGTCCCTCCCGTGAAGTTGACTGTCACCGCCGTGGTCACGTTGTTCTGCAACACCTGAGCTGTCACCGCTACCACCGCATCGGTGCCTTGAACCGCCGCAGAGGTGCCAAACACTCCAGCAGCCCCTAGGCTGTCCTGCTCACTAATCGAGTAGTTATGCCCATAGGTGGTCTGCGTTAACACGATATTGTTGGAAGCGGTATTGAAGTTGGCATTGACCCCCGTGAGGTTGGAGGCGGCATTGATCTGATTGATGGCCTGTTGAACCGTCTCCGAAGCGCTGAAAGTGAAGGTCTGACCATTGATGACCACCGTATCATCCCTTCCCCACCCGGGTGGCCCAGCCCCGATTGGTGGAGTTGGGCTCCCGTTGGCAAAGAACGGTGCTGCCGGTGAAGACCCGCACGGGCTGCTTGCTGGGTCACTTGAATGGTGACAGGTCCTCCCACAGTAGAGAGGTTGTCAAACACCCCTCCGATATTGATGCCGGAGAGCACCGCGGTATTGGTGACGGAGGCAGAGACCCCGGCGGTTCCGTCGAGGAGGTGCTTGTCGCCAAACTGGGTCTGTTCGGCGATACGCTCGATGGACTGGACGGCGGAGTTGATTTGGGTTTGGTCGGCTTCGACGGCGGTGATGTCGTTGACGCCGGTGTTGGCGGCATGCACAGCGAGTTGTCGGATGTTGTTGAGGAGGTTGCTGACCTCGGAGAGGGCGCCGTCGGCGGTTTTGATGAGGTTGGTGGCGTCTTGTCCATTGGCGATAGCCTGATTGAGGCCGGTGATTTGCGCGCGCAGGTTTTCGGAGATGATGAGCCCTGCGGGGTCATCGGCAGCGGAGTTGATGCGCAGACCGCTAGAGAGCTTTTGGATGCTGCTAGCGACGGCATCGGAAACCTGGTTCAGGTTGTAAAGGGCGCCAAGCGCCGTTACATTGGTGTTGAG